>CALWDE010000015.1 GCA_944376605.1 uncultured Bacilli bacterium | reverse complement strand
CACGAATTGGCACTCCATTAAAAATATGTAGCTTCACCAATCGCAGCTTTTCTTCTAGAGTTAACTTCATAAAAAAATCCTCCATTTCATCTTACCCAATTTGGGCAAAATTATGGGGGAAATTTCATGAATTATGGCGGAGAAGAAGGGATTTGAACCCTTGCTGGGCTTGCACCCACTATCGGTTTTCGAGACCGACCCCTTCAGCCGCTTGGGTACTTCTCCGTCGGCGAAAAATCATATAGCAGTATTACGTTCTTCTCAAGCACGAGAGCATAAAGATGCGGTATAGTTAGCCTGCGCAACGAGCGCAAGAGATTTTATGTTACGTTTAATGGATGCTTTCACAGATGCTTTTGCCTCTACCGACTGGGGGCTAGTCATTTTTTCTCTTGTTTTTGCTATGTTTTGTGCAGCCATTGTTTTAGTAATTGCCTGGAACATTTATTCTCTGCTATCAAGAAAAAGGTTATATCGTTCTTATCGACTAAGCAGAGAAGTCACAGAGATAATTAAATTAGATTACCATAATGATTCTTGTGTACGCTTCTTTTTAAGCGATTTAACTCATCGGAAAAACGGAAACTATAACAGCGTAGCTGCGGGATTATTGCCGATCCAACAAGAGAATTTAAAGAAATGGTTAAAAGCTATTGAAGAAGGAAAGGATGTTAATCCTTATTTGCAATCCCGCTGCTATTTTGCTGGTGAGAAAAAACCGCAAGCATGCTTCTTTCGCCTTGTTTCTCATAATCCAGAATTAGGCGTAATTCACCTTGAAAAAATATTGATTCGTCAAAAAGCAAATCGCCGTTCAAGACGCTTTATGCTTTCTTCTACAGACGAGCTTTCTTCCGCTATTAAGGCAAATGGCTATGAACGCGGGGCGCTTCTACTATTTCGGTTAAACTTAAAACGCCGAATTCGTGATGCTTCTGGAAGACCTATTAATCAAATATCTTCTGGTCTTGCTTCTCGCTTTCGTGATTTGCTTTATCCTTTTGCAAGCGGCAATCAAAAACTAGTTCAATATGGAGAAGGGGAACTTGCCATTGCCAACTTTGATCTTTTTGATAAAACGCAAGCGTTAGACTTTGCTTTGCAAGTGATAGAAGCGGTGACCAAATCTCTTCCTAAAAATCGTCATATGGAATCTTCTTCTTATGAGGTGACATGTGGAGTCGTTTTATTTTCAGATTTACTTGGCGAGAGCTCGACAATTCTCTCGCTCGCATCTCGCTTAGCGGAATTAGCTTACGATGGTAAAAATCCTGTCATGTTCTTTGAAAGAGGAAAAGAAGGTCTAAACGAGTCAGAACTAGTTTCCGGTAAAGATGACGTGACGCGCATTATTTCCGAGAGGAAAATCTCCACTTTATATCGACCTATTTATGATTTAACAAAAGGAAGAATTCTTGGCTATTTATGTCAATTTACCCCGCGTGATACTTCCTATAACAGCATCGAGGAGTTAAAAGCGTATGCAAGTAGAGTCAAACAAGGAAAAACTTTATTCTCTTATCTAACAAAAGACACAATTATTGCCTTTGAAAATCAAAGACAGTATCAATATCAGCAGCTCTTTTTCCCAATTATGGCTTGCGAAATTGATCCTGCTATTAAATTATTTACCCGTTCTCAGCTTGCCAAAATGATTGGTTTAGTTCTTTTATTTAAAGAGACTGACTTATATAGCGAAAGCGGAAAATCTGATGCGGAAGCTTTAAAAGAAGGATTAAAGAAGCTAAAAACACTGGGATGTAAGATTGCTCTTTTGGCAGAAGGACAATCTCTATTACTTGATGATTCTTGGCACAGTATCGCAGACTTCTTTCTAACGGATTTTTCTATTACAGAGGGTGGTTCTGCTAAAGTTGATATGAAGATTCGTTCTAGACTTCATGCCCTTGTAGAAAAGTTACTTCGTTACAAAAAGCCTATCATCGCAACAGAGGTTGGAACGTGGAATACACTCGAACTTTTATATCGAAGTGGGTTAGACTATGTCTCAGGGAATCCAATTGGTATGTATGAAACAATGGTGAAACCGATTGCGGATAAAACAAAGAAAAAGCTGCAAGCATTGATTGAGAGGAGATAATCATGAAAATGAAAAATGAAGCGATTACTGGGAGAGATGTTGATTTTGCCCAGTGGTATACGGATGTTTGTCGTAAAGCCGAGTTAATGGATTATGGATCCGTAAAAGGATTTATTGATTATTTGCCTTACGGTTATGCGATTTGGGAAGAAATCCAAGCATATCTCAACGTTCGTTTTAAAGAGTTTGGAACACAAAACGTCTATTTACCTACCGTAATTCCAATGTCCTTATTTAATAAGGAAAAAGAACATGTGGAAGGTTTTGCACCTGAAATTTTAGTTTGCACGGTTGGAGGGGGCAAAAAGCTTGATGAACCTTTGGTAATTCGTCCCACTTCTGAAGTTCTTTTTAGTGATATGTACCGCCGCACGTTATCTTCCTATCGGGATTTACCAAAAATTTATAATCAGTGGTGCTCTGTTGTTCGTTGGGAAAAAACAACAAGACCCTTTTTGCGCGGGGCAGAATTCTTGTGGCAAGAAGGACACTGTTTATTTGAAACGGCAGAAGACGCAGAGAAAAACACGCTGCAAGTTTTAGATGTCTACTATGAACTTGGAAAAGATCTGCTTGCTATACCTTTCCTTAAGGGCAGAAAAACACAACATGAAAAGTTTGCTGGCGCGATGGACACTTATACAGTAGAGGCTCTCATGCATGATGGAAAAGCACTTCAATGCGGAACTAGTCACTACTTTGGTACAGGTTTTTCGGAAGCATACGAGATTTCTTATCAAGGTAGAGCAAATAAACTAGAACGCCCCTATTACACAACTTGGGGAGTATCTACACGTCTTCTTGGAGCAATCATTATGGTGCACGGGGACGATAATGGTTTAGTTTTGCCTCCGAAGGTTGCGCCTATTCAGGTAGTGATTGTTCCTGTACGTCAAAAAGAGAATGGCGTTATGGAAGCTTCCCAAAAACTTTATGAAGAGCTAAAGAAGAAGGGAATTCGTGTGAAGTTAGATGCGGATGATACCCGTACTCCTGGTTGGAAATTTAGTGAATATGAAATGAAGGGAGTACCTCTGCGCATCGAAATTGGTCCAAGAGATTTGGAAAATAAGCTTGCTACGATTAGTTATCGCGTAGACGGCAGTAAACACACTTATCCTTTAGACGAAATTACAGAGAAAGTTCCTGCTATTTTGGAAGACATTCATCAAAGAATGTACCAGAGAGCACAAAATTCCTTGCAAGAAAGAACAAAAGAAGCACACTCTCTTGAAGAACTCAACGAGCTTTTGAAAGATGGTGGCTTTGTCAAAATGGCTTTCTGCGAAAAAGAGGAATGCGAATTAAAGATTAAAGAATTAACGGGTGGAGCTACTGCACGCTGTATCGCAGAAGAAAAGCCTGCGCCTGGAACAAAGTGCCCTGTGTGCGGGGAAGAAGCGACAATTGTTTGTTATTTTGCCAAGGCGTATTGATTTTCAGAATTTTTACTCCATTTTTGCAATGATTTTGAAACACTCCTTTTTTCCTAATAGGAAGAAAAGTTTGAAAAGAGATATTTTTCTTCTTCCTTTAAGAAAAAGTTTGAACAAATGAAGGGAAAAATGAATTTTATAATTAAACCGCTTTCACATCTTTTTTGCTCTTGACCAAAAGGGGGCTCATTCCTACACTATTCACGCCGCCGCTTCCCTCTGGCCCCTTGAAAGGGAAGATGGCGGTTTTTTCTTTTATTCTTCTATACAGGTTTTCTCTTGTTGCAGTTAAAATCAACATAGTAGGAGGTCAGCTATGGAAGAGGAAAAGATTTCTCTTGAGCTCGACTGCTCGGAGGAAGTTAGTTATCTTTATTATCAGGCGGAACGTTTGCAGAAAAAAACTCAGCCTGGCCAGCAAAATGGTTTTAGTTTTTTAAGAAGCGTGACGATTCATAATCACACTTCTCAGGAATATCAAAATCTTCGTTTACACTTCGACTATGAAGGGCTTGGGGACGAATCTCTTTTACGTATCGAAGATAAACTTATTGCGGTTATCCCCAGTGAAAGCGGCTTTATCATTGATGATTTTACAATCACGATTAATGCAAAAGAGCTTTACTGGCTTAATGATCCTATTGCTTCTCAGTTAATTGTGTCTTTACTTGATGAGAACGGCGAGATTCTTGCTAAGCAAACAGTTCGTCTTGATTTTCAACCGATTCGAAAATCGTTTAAGCCAGGCCGCCTCAATGAGATTTTAGTAAGTTACATCACTCCTACTGATCCTCGCATTAGCAAACTAGCAGCAAATGCGGCTAAAATCTTCCAAGAAAAATATGGCTCTACCTATGATTTATGTGGTTATCTTGTCAATGACTCCAACTACATTTTAAAAGAGTTAGACGCTTTATATTTAGCGGTTCAACAACTGGATATTAAATACATTATGAATCCCGACACAGGGAATCATTACTGGTATTTACGCCCTCCCTATGAGGTGATTCAAAATAAGGTAGGGTGTTGCATCGATATTTCCTTTTTGTTCGCCTCTTTATGCGAAGCGGTCGGTTTACATCCCGTATTTATTTCTATTGCTGAAAAAGCAGGTAATCATGCATTAGTAGGCGTATGGCTTAATGATAAGACAGCAGGTCCAGCATGTGATGAAAATGGTTCATGGCTACGTTATGAAGCAGATCGTAGTTCTGAAAATTTGGCTGTGATTGATGTTGTTGGGCTAACTCATGCAAGTTCCACGAATTTTAAAAATGCTTTAGATAATGGCCACGAAAGATTAGAAGGGGCGAAAAATATCATTATGGCCCTTGATGTTTTATCATGCCGACGCGAGGGAATTCAGCCTATTCCTGTTCCTAATAGTGATGATACCAAAGAAGTAAAACTTGATATCATTGAAACTGGAAAAGCAGATTATTTATTACCCCAAATCGATGAAAGTAGACATCGCTTTTTACCTCTTGATAAAAAAATGCCTGAAGACCGCGTTGATCACTGGGAACGCTGCTTGCTAGATTTAAACAATTCAGGAAGAAATCACCTTATAAATCTTCCTTTTGGAAAAAGAGGAGTTCAGCTTGTTGTCACAGACGCACAAGAGTTTTTGGACGGTTTAGCAAATCGCGAGAAGATGCAATTTGCCTTCTCTGGTGAAATGACCAAACGCATTTTAAATCGCGGTGAAATTATTGAATTTAACGCGCTAAGTGATGAAAACCTAATGGAAGATGGTTTCCGCAGGAATGTTTTATATTGCGTTGATCGCGGGGATGATGGGGATAGTTATCTCAAATATTTAGCAAGAAGTTCCAATACTAATTTAGAGGAAACAGGCTGTAACCCTCTCTTCTTAACTTTGGGTGTTATCTGCTGGTATGAAAATGAAACGTCCGCAAAACTTGGCAAGGGTGTCATTTATTCTCCTATTTTTCTTCTTCCTATTCGCATGCCAAGAAGAAAAACGGGAAGCATGTACACCTTTGAGTATTCGTTAGACGATATTCAGCTAAACACTACAATCTTTGAGTATTTCAGGCAAAACTTCCATTTGGATTTTTCCTCTTTAACAATAGATAGCATTCAATCAAAAGGAGAAGAGGGAAAAGTTCATATTGATGCTCAAGTGGTTTTTAACACCATCAAACGTATTATTGCCGCGGCGGGGTTAAAGAACTGGAAAGTAAAGGAAACCCCTAGTGTTTTAGGTTTATTCTCTTTCTCTCATTTTGCCATGTGGAGTGATATTCAAAATCGTAAAAGCGAATTAAAAAAACATCCTATTATTCGCTCTTTTATTGATGGCTCAAAAATTCGTCCCATAAATGAAGAAGTATCGGTAAAAGATTTAGATGATGCAGTACCGCCAACCTCAATGGCGATTCCTCTTCCTGCTGATAGTTCACAAATTAAAGCGATTTATGATGCAGAACATGGCGAAAGTTTTATTCTTGATGGTCCGCCTGGGACTGGTAAGAGTCAGACGATTGCCAACATGATTGTGGACCTTTTTTATCACAATAAAAAAGTTTTATTTGTGGCAGAAAAAGAGGTTGCTCTTGAAGTTGTTAAAAAGCGTCTTGTCGATTTAGGACTAGGAGATTTTTGCTTACAAATTGCAGACGCAAATACGGCAAAAAATCTTGTCCTTTCCCAATTGGACCGTTTGTTAAAACTTGGTCCAAAAGAACAAGCAGACAAAGAAGAATACGCAAAGAAAGCAAGTCAAATTTTAGATAAGAGAAATGAATTAAATGGCATTTTAAAATCCATTCATGGTGACTCTGATTATTTTCTTTCTGTATATGAAGCAATCCTTCTTTCTTTGTATCACAAAGAGGGAGCAAGAAACATTGAAGTTCCTGTAAGCGAAGAGTATGTAAAAAAATTAACGAAAGAGGACTTTGAAAAGTCGCTTTCCATATTAGATCAAATTAGTGATCATGACCGCGCGGTGTCTTCCTATGCTTATAGCCCCTTCCGAGGTTATCAAAACGCGGATTACTCTATTTTAAAAACGCGAGCGTTAATTGCGGCTTTAACGGATATAAAAGAACCTTTAAGCGCGATGAAACTCGACATGGAGACCATTCAAAGCAAATATAAGGTTTTTGCAAAAACTCTGCAAAACGCGAAGTTTTTATCCAAAATTTTCAGTGAATTAGAAAAGAATAGCAACGTCTTCTTTGCCTATTTAGGTGATGAAAATGTATATGCTTTAAGCTCGGTAATTTTAGAAAGACTTGGCTCTTATAAAACGATGTATTCTTTAAGGGAAGAAATCGAAAAAGATTGGAAATTAGAAGTGATTCCTAAAGAAGAGGTTTCTCCTTGCTTACAAACGCGCCTTGAAGAAACAAAAGCTTTATCTTTCTTTAAAAAGAGAAAAGAGATGAAGCGAATTCGGAAGGAGTTAAAGCCTTTTGCTAAAAATAAGCACGCTTTATCTTCCTCTGGTTTGACGGAACTTGCCTCTTCTTTACAGCAGCTTACTACCTTCCGCTCTTTACAAAACTATGAGGGCGCAAAAGAAAGTCGCGCTGACGCCATTATTGCTTCTTGTTCGCCGAGAACGAGTAATGATTATGAGCGACTCATTGAAAAATTCACCCGTACCTTCCGCCTTTATGAAGATCTGAAGCAGCTACAGCCTGCCTCATCTTACTCTTTAAAAGATATTGCTTCTTTCTTTAAAACTTTTGCTGCTTCGGATCAGCAAATATTCAATCCTGATTTTATAAGAATGAGCAATCATTTTGCTGAACTCAATAAAGCCGCAGATTCCTTACGTGAGAATCATAATTTTGATTACGAAGAATATGCCAACTTTGATGAAGTTCATAAAGACAATTACGATAGTAACTACAACTTCTTTAAAGAGGTGGAAAAGTGTGTAGCAGAGATTTGTCTTGATAATGGTAAGATTCGCACCTGGTGTAATTTACAAGCTGACATTGAGCTTGGTAAAAAAGTACTGCCTGCTGAACTGCTAGAGGAATATGAGAGTGGACATATATCCGGCAGTAATTTGAAGGATATCTATCAATATTCTTTAGGGAACACCATCACTATTTTGGCTCTTGAGAATAAACGTATGAGCAATAACCGTACTCTTGGCAGTATTGATTCGAAAGATACAGCAAGAGAAATTGCGGAATATCGCGAATACTTGAACACTTTTGCCCGTTTGACGGTGGAGGAAACTTTTGCCCGTATTACAGCAAATTTCCCTGATAGCAGCCAGGAATATGCTGAAACCACTAGACTTTTTAGTCTAAAAAAGATTTGTGCTTCTTCGGCGCGGGGAATGGCTTTAAGAAAAATTTTAGAAGAGTTCTCCGATATTATTCAGCAAATGTGTCCTTGCTTTTTAATGTCGCCTGTTTCGGTTGCTCAATATCTTGATCCAAAGAAATATCATTTTGACGTTGTTATTTTCGACGAAGCTTCTCAGATTCCTACTGCCGAAGCTATTGGCGCTTTATCGCGCGGAGATTCTTGTGTCATTGCAGGCGATAAAAACCAGATGCCTCCTAGCGCTTTCTTTAAAACATCAATCGATGGAAGCTTAGAAGGCGCCGATGCCTCTTACGTGCTAGGGAATGACTTAGAGTCACTATTAGAAGATGCGGAAGCTTTAGGCTTCCCTAAGAGAAGTTTAAATTGGCATTACCGAAGTCATCATGAATCGCTTATTGCTTTTAGTAATCGTCGCTTTTATGGCAACTCTTTACTTACCTTCCCTTCACCAGGTAGTGATGGCTCTGCCGTTTCTTTCCGTTATATTAGCGGCAACTATGTGAATAACACGAACCGCGAGGAAGCTAATGCTATTGTGAAAGAAGTATTAAAGAGACTAAAAGATCCAGAATTAAGCAAACGTTCGATTGGTATTGTTACTTTTAACGCACCTCAACAAAACTTAATTGAAGACTTGCTGGATTCTGCTTTGACAAAATCTAACGCTAATTCCATGCCAGGTGGAGAGACAATCTTTGTAAAGAACTTAGAAAACGTTCAGGGAGATGAACGTGACTGTATTCTTTTCTCCATCACTTATGCTCCAGATAAAAAGACAGGAAAGATGTCGATTAACTTTGGTCCTTTAACGCAGCAAGAAAAAGGAGCAAGAAGATTAAATGTTGCTGTTTCTAGAGCCCGAGAAGAGATGGTGGTATTTTCATCTGTTCAGCCAGAAGAAATTCCTGCTGAACGTGCTACTTATGACGGAGCAAGACGTTTAAAAGAATTCCTTTCTTATGCAAAACACGGGATAACTGCCTTGCCTTATTTATCAAGTGGTTATATCCAAAAGGAAGTTCCTTCTGTTGCAAGTTTCTTAGCACAAGATTTGAGAAACAAAGGATACAGTGTGAAAACAAATTTAGGTGTTTCTACCTTTAAGATTGATGTCGCTATCTTAGATCCTAGAGGTAGTAATCATTATATTTTAGGTATTATTCTAGATGGAGAAAGTTATACGAATACGCCAACTTGCCGCGACCGTAACATTGTGCAACCACAAATCTTAAAAAATCTTGGTTGGAGAATTATGCGTCTATGGTCGGTGGAATATTTTGATAACGCTTCTTCTTGCCTTAATCAAATTGTGGAAGAGGTAAACCGTGCACTTCATGAAGAAAAAACGGTTGAGGATAACTCTTTGCAGCACCCATCTTTTACTTTAAATTTACAAAGCAAAAAAACGGAACATCTACGTCATAAAATTACTTATTCTCGAGAAGATACGGAACGCGCTACTTTTGAACCTTCTACCAAAGAAAAAATTGAATTAGGAGAATATTTCCGCAAAATCATAGCAAAAGAGGCACCAATTTCTCTAAATTTGCTCGAAGAACGTTTTAAAGAGAGATATAGCCTTACTAAGATGACTGCTTCTTATCGAGGTTTTTTCCAGCAGGGTTTAGAAAGAGCTGGCGCCTATATTGAATTCTGCGGACCATACCGCTTTTACTGGCCAGATAGCTTTGCTTGTTACTCGTATTCTTATTACCGAGTTCCTGTAAAGGGAGAAAGCAGAAAAATTACCGATATCTCCTATAACGAACTTGGCAATGCGATGCGGGATATTTTGGAGGACCAAGGCGGAGAAATGGCTGCAAACGTTCTTTATCGCCAAGTTAATCTTCTTTTTGGAAACGAGAAATTGAGTACGAAAACTACAAGTTATTTATCGAACGCTTTGCGGGCAAATCTTGGTGAAAGATTAGGCTTAAAAATGAGCGAAGACGGCACGGTTTCTCTTTTCCGTTAACTTTTTGAAATTGAGGGGGTATTTACCCCCTCTTTTTGTTATAATCTACGCGCATGAAACGTTTTCCTCCTTTGTTTCGAAATCTCCCCAAGGAGTTTTTCCGGGTTTTATCCCTTGGCAATGTCGAAGAAAGTTATCGACTGATTGCTTTAATTGATGACTATTTCGGTCCTCTTCGCTTTGATGTTGACCGGAATGAGCTTGCTTCTTATCTTGCGCAGCAGCTTCAAAAAGATGTTGTGGATGATTTTGAAGTGGAAGCACAAACTCCCTTAGAAAAGGCTAGAGCTTTTCTCCGCCGGTTAACGGAGTATGGCTGGCTTGATAAGGAAGAGGGCGATGGCTTTACAGAACGTCTTTCTCGTAGTGATGCTTTCATGAAAATTGTTCCTGTTCTTTTAGAAATTGCTGAAGAAGAAGAACGGAGTAACGAATATTTTGGTTTATCCGAAGATATTTATCGTTCTTTGAAAGCTTTCGATTATGGAAAAAGCACAGCAGCATTAGAACAGTTAAGTAGCAAATGTGCCCAGTTATATCGGCATCTTTTATCCATTAATAGCCAAATTAAACGTTTTGCCGCGAAAGCTTTGGAGGAAGATGGAAAAAGCGAAAAAGAGATTTTGGATACCTTACTTGTGGAATTCCAAAAACATCCTGCTTTACAAGCTTTGAACAATTTACAGGGGCCTCATAATCCAGAACTTAGGCACGTTGAAATCATTAAGGCAGTAGACCACCTAAAAGAAGAAACAATCATGGAATCTCTTGTGGAAGATTACCTTGTTACAAAACATTTGGATGATGAGGAAGAAAACCGTCAAGAAGCTTCGCGTTTTGTTAATGAAGTTCTTGATAATGTTCTTGATTTATTCGATGGAATGCCTTCACAAATTAAAGAAATTTCCATGCGAAACACCTCTTATGTTCAAGCCACTCGCGCTATTTTGGAATTCCGTCTCAACAATTTCCGTGATATTGAAGGCGCTTTAAATCGCAGCCTTAAGCTTCTTAAAAAAGTGAAAAACGACGCGGAATTCGAGACACCTTTCTGTCCCTACAATTTATCTATTCTTTCTTCAGAGAGTATTTATAAGCCACGTTATTTGCAGCGCAGAGCGCCAGGCGAGGTACCTTTTATGGATGGGGAAGAAGATCCAGAAGGTATTGCTCGCGCGGAACGTTTCTTACGAGAAGAAAGACGTTATGGCAAAAATTCTATTATTGAATTCTTATCTGAGGTGATGGACCGTGATTCGGAATTTGCCTCAGAGTTAGAACAAGAAGGGCTTGATGGCTTTATTAAATTATCGCTTGCTCCTGCTTATGCTCCTGATGGCTACCGCATTGGTGCACCAACAGGAAGCCAGTTCGAACTTGGGGATTACCTTCTTGATGATTATTTAATTGAAAGGAAAGGAGACTAAGATGGGTAAATTAAATGTCCTATCCGATTTCCAAGAGAAATATGGTGTTTTAGCATCTAGTGAGTCGAAGTGCGACCGCTTCGCAAAAATCGTGCTTCGTTTGCTAAATGAAACTTTTCTTGTCCAAGATAAAAGGCAAGATCAAGATGACTATTATGTAGCAACAGGAAGTTATAAAGCTGTCATTGAGGATTTTTTCCGCTTTTTAGATATTTCTTTTATTGTAGATAGAGAAAAAAGACTTTGCTACATTCGTGGAGACAATGAAAGAAACCGCTTAAGATTAAAAAAACTTGATACAGTTGTTTTACTTATTATGCGTTCCCTTGCCTATAAGGGAGAAAGAAGCGTTGCTTCTTATAATGCGGTTATTGTCACAGTAGATGAGATTTTAAAGCGTCTTGCTGAGACAGAAATTTATCCTGATGGAGTAGGAATGACGGAATTCAAAAACGCTTTAACAACTTTAAAACGTTATAAAGTGATTGATTTCCAAGATGATCCTAGCAAAGGAGAAACTCAGGTCGTCATTTATAACAGTATTTTAATCTTGGTCGATAGTTCTTCTTTATTAGAATTAGAAGAACGCTTAAGCAAATACATCGGAGGCAGCGAAGATGAAGAAACTAACGCGAGTCAAGCTGATTAATTGGCATTTATTTACCAATCAAACCATTAACATTAAGGGGAATTTATTAATTTCCGGTGACAATGGTTCTGGAAAAAGTACTTTGGTAGATGCGATCCATTATGTTCTTTCTGGCGGTCTTGCTCAAAAGAAGTTCAATATGGCTTCGCGAAACGGTTTATCCGGTACTAGAAGAACGGTTGAAACTTATATGCGCGCTCGTATTGGCGCAGTAGGCAAAGAGTTCCTTCGTCCTGAGCCAGATATCATTACCCATCTTGCTTTAGAGTTTAATGACAACGGCAATATGGTTACTCTTGGCTGTGTATTGCAGATTACAGGCGGTATCTTATTGCCTGCTAAATTTTATGAATTACGCGGTCCCATCGAGGAAAGTTTGTTCTTTGAGCTGAGAGAAGATGGCACCAAAGCTGTTTTAAATTTCGAAGGACTTAAGAAAATAGCAACTAATGCTAGCATCCCCTTTATTCCTTTAGAGGCACAGTCGATTGCGGCTTCTTATTCGCAAGTACGCCGCTCACTCGATTTACCAGATGAGTATGAAACCTTACTCTCTAGTGCTATCGCTTTTGACCCCAATGCGGACTTATTGGAATTTACCAATAATTTCTTATTACAAAAGAGAAATGTTTCTTTAGATGAAGTAAAAGAAGCAGCGAAAGCTTATCAAGATATTGCTACTTTGTTACATCATGAAGAAGAAAAGGCCAAAGCTTTACTCCCTCTTCTCTCTTTAGCAGAAGAAAGAGATCATGCCGTTCATGATGAAGAAGCTCTCGAAATTTTAGATTTACGTTTATCGCTTGAGGAAGCAGAAAAAGCAAGAAAGAAAGCGGAAGAAGATTTAGCGGCTCTTAGAGAAAAAGAGCGTGTTTTAGATAACCGCCGTCTTGAAATTAATGAGTCTTTGGCTTCTTTAAGACAAGAAAGAACCGCTTTAGAAAACCGTGATGAGCGTACAGAAATTAGTCGTCTAAAAGGTGAAGTAGCAATTTACGATAACCGCCTCGCTTCGTTTGCCGCGGATGATGTTGCTTATTTAAGACAGTTAGAAACTCTTGATGAGGCCGCTCCTGCTCTTGGCTTTCAGAGCTCTTTAGCAAAAATTGCGGAAAAAAGAAATGGTAATGCTTTACGCAAAGCACTCGAAACTTTCGACAGCGCTTTATCTTTAAGCCGTGCGAATTTGCGGGAAGAAGCAGAACGTATTCGTTCCAATCGAGAAAATTTATTGGAAGAACTCAAGATTCTCTCTCCTCGTATTCAAACTTTAGAAAGTCATGAACGCGATTTCCCAGAAGGTACTAAAAAGTTATACACCCTTTTAAAAGAACGCTTCCAGTTAGATGAAGAGTTTGCTTTAAATCCTCTTTGTGACTGCTTAGAAATTAAGGATGAAGATTGGGACGAAGCAGTGGAATGTTTGCTTGGCAACCGCCGTTTTGACCTTTTCTTGCCCCAAAGGTTTTATCAAGAAGCCACAAAAGTTCTTACACAAAATCCAGATTTACGTACGTTAGATGCTCCAGGTATTGTAGATAGTGCATCTTTAGGTGATTCTCCATACAAAATGGAGGGTTCTGTCGCTGATCTTATTCGCTGCGCTGTGGAAGCCTCTGGCGAAGATGAATTGCCACTTGTCCGCGCTTATGTAGATTTCTTACTCGGTGATATTAAAGCAGTTGATGCGCCAGAAGGACGCGGAGACTACAAATGGATGACGAAAGATGGTTTATATTACGACGGAACCTCTTTACGTTATGTGAAAAAGGATCCTTCTTTCACTCCTACAATTGGAAAAGAAGCAATTGCTCGCCAGTTGAGTGAGATGAAAGAGAGATATAACGATTTATCGAAGCGAATTGCTGAGCTTGATCATGAACTTTCTCCTCTTGAAGAGAAACTCAATCAATCTTTACGCCTTGATCCAATGCCGCTTAGAAGCTTGCCACAACGCTGGTTAGAAGAAGATGACATTGAAAAGAAAAAGCAAGAGACTCTCGCAAGAATTAAGACCTATGAAGAGAGCATGGCTGCCGAAGACCTCGCTAACTTCGCCATTGCTTTAAATTCAATTGAAGAAAAGGAAAAAGCACTTCGCAGTGAACAAGAAGAACTTTTCAAAAACCGCGATGCTATTTCCGAAGAAAGAGGACGTTATAACCTTGCCTTAGAGCAAGCCATGAAGGCAAAAGAAGAAGCAAAACGTTCTTATGATCTTTATTTGTTAGATCATAGCGATCCTTTAATTCGCGATCTGGCTGAGCACAAACTTCAAGGATATGGCAAAGATGCCCCAGTTAAAATCCGTGAGGAACATGAGGCAAATCACCGCTATCTTTTAGAATCTGAAAGAAAAATTACGCGGATTATGCAAAATTATAATGATAAGTTTAATCAAGGTGACACAGAGCCAGTTCTTGAAAACCTACCATTATATTTAGAGCGTTATCAGAAGATTACCAAAGACAGCTTAGTTTCTGCTCGGAGTAAGGCTGAGCAAGCTTCTATGGTTGCCGTAGAAAACTTTAAGAGCGGCTTCCTTGTTGGCCTTAGAAGCAATATTGAGCAAGCGGATTTACAAATCCAAAAACTCAATAAGACACTAAAGAGACATCCTTTTGGTTCCGCTCATTCGATTTACCGTTTTGTTATCAAACCGACAAACGATATTGAGCTACGTAAAATTTATGATATCGCTGTAAATACAAGCGAAGATTACTATCAAACCGACTTATTTACTTCCTTACTTTCTGGAGAAAATCGTTCTACCATGGATTATTTATTCCGTATTTTGGCAAGCGATAATCCAGCAGAAAGTAGTGCTGAAACGATTGAAAGATTCTGCGATTATCGTAATTATCTTAGCTACGATATTGTGGAAACTACTCCAGACGGACAAGAAAAACGCTATAGCGATAACGTAAGAGCAAGATCGGGTGGAGAAACACAAACTCCTTTCTATGTTCTTATTGCTGCCTCTTTTGACAGTGCATTTGAACTGAAGAAACGTTCTGGTTCTTCTCCTTGTGAAATTGTTATGTTAGATGAGGCGTTCAATAATATGGACTCTGATCGTATCGAAGATATGATGGAGTTCTACCGCTCTCTCGACATTCAGCTTCTTGTCTCTGTTCCAACTTCTCGTTTCTCTTACCTCGCAGACCACATTGATTCTACTTTGGTTCTTGTAAGCCGTAATGAACGCTTAACATGTTATCAAGGCGGTAAAAAGGAAAAGGAAGCACTTGAAAGCGAAAGTGAAGAAACAGAAGGGGAAATAACCGAATAAATTTTCTTCCTCTAAACGCCTTAACGTGGTATCCTTGCATGCGCTTGGAGGCATACCCAAGAGGCCGAAGGGGGCAGTTTGCTAAACTGTTAGATCGGGTTTACCGGTGCTCGAGTTCGAATCTCGATGCCTCCGCCAATGTGAAACAAAGCTTTGATTGCTGGAAGGTAATCAAAGCTTTTTTCTTCCCTTTTAAAACTTTTTGGAGCGATAGAAGATATAAGTAGATACGATAAAAAGAAGCGATGGAAGAATATAAATTCATCTAGGAGTAAAATAGTTATATGAATAGAAAAGTGATTTGTGGAAAGCGTTTTGGTGAAGAACGCGCTTTATATGCTGCCAAAGATGTTACAGTGCAAGGCTGTCGATTTCTTGGAGTAGAAGATGGGGAATCTGTTTTAAAAGAAACAAGGAATGTTAATGTTCAAGGATCAACTTTTAACCTTCGTTATCCCTTATGGCATGCTGAAAATCTTCTCGTGCAAAACTGCTTCTTTTTAGAAAATAGCCGTGCACCTTTTTGGTATGACAAAAACGTGAATATTACCCAAAGTAAATTTCGTGTTATTAAAGCGCTTAGAGAATGTGAATCAGTAAAGATTGAAACATCTCAAATTGAAAGCGATGAATTTGGTTGGAAATGTAAGGATGTCCATCTCTACCAAAGCAGCTTAAAGGGAGAATATGCCTTTTTCGATTCGGAAAATATTCATTTAAAAGATGTTACTTTTGCAGGAAAATACAGTTTTCAATATGTGAATGATTTAACAATAGACCACTGCAAACTTCATACAAAAGACGCCTTTTGGCACAGTAAGAATGTGACTGTAAAAGACTCCGAAGTCTTTGGAGAATATCTTGGATGGTTTAGTGAAAATCTTACTTTAATTCGTTGCCGAATTAAGGGCACCCAGCCTCTATGTTACTGCAAGCGTTTGACCCTTATTAACTGCACGATGGAAGACTGCGATTTAGCCTTTGAATATTCTGATGTTGAGGCAAAAGTGCTAGGAACTATTCCTTCTATTAAAAATCCTGGTAAGGGGCATATTTATGTTGGGAAGGTAGGAGAAGTTATCCGTTCTGAGGCAGTACATCCTGCAGATGGAAAGGTAATTGAGGACGCTTCTCTTAATAAAATAACTACAAAATAAAAGAGTAGTTATTTCGAAAACATCGGATGTATTTGTCCTATTAGCCTAACTATAAATTCTTTAGATGCAATCTTTTTAAAATCAGATATATTGTGAATTTCTTGATTCTTAAAATATCTTGCCAATGCATTAAGGACAGCGACAGTGTGCGGCTGTCCTTTTTTATCTGCGTAAAGATTTGGCTCTTGAAGTTCTAACTCGTAAAAGCTTTCCTCGACTAATGTGAGAAGACATTCCCGAATGGTGATAATAATTTCTTCTTCAATCCAGTAAGCGCAGGTAGCTGTTTTCTTTTCTTCGAGACGCTTTAAAGGAAAATATAACGGCAAGGCATCTTCTGCCATGTGCCATAAATCAGCAAAGAGAAAATCGTAATTCAACTCTTTTGCAGCCGTAATGGCATCTTCCTGAATAAAGTTTATTTTCTTATGAAAAGGTGAGTGAACAATCATCTTTTTTGCTAGATCAAGAATTTTAGGGTTATTATCAACAACAACCACCTTTTCTACGGAATCCTTGGTGGCAATATGAAGCGCGTAATAAAGCATTCCCGCGCCTAGAACAAGACATTTTCCTTTCGCTAATAAGATGGGCTTCTTCATTGTATTAATTTCATGAGGTATAACGCTCATCCAAATGGTATTTGTACTCTCGTCTAGTAAAGCAGGATAGTGATAAGTTTCTTGAAAATAACCTACGTGAGAAACAATCTCGTAATAGTTATCTTCCTTACATTCACTTTCTGCAAAAAGAAAAGGCTCATATGGCTCATAGTAAAGAGATAAATACGGCTTATTTTTAAAAAGATTATCTGGGACAAGAGTAAAGTATTTATCGGAACAATAATCATCTAGGCCTAATGGCACTGCTTGAATTTGTTTCAGTGTTTCTAGACTTGCTGCGTGAAGAAAAAGTGAGTTAAGTTCATTTGCTCTCTCGATGTTTCTTTTGTGCATTAAAAACACCTTTTTTAGGTAAGAAACTAAGGCAGCGTTTTCTTTATGAATTTTCATTCGTATTTAATTACGTTTAAGATACCAAAGAAACGAACTCGATACATGAAATGAATGAATTCATCTCTTTCCTCAAGTGGTAAATGATGAACAATGTAATAAATATGAGTGACTGCGTTTAGGATAAACTGATCCACAAGAGAGAGAAGGTGATTTTGATCTAAAGAAGGATTAAGCTTATGAATTCCTTCTTTGACTTCTTCTCGATACACTTTTTGAATCGAGTCCGCCTCCTTTTTGCTTCGTAAGTAGTAGTCACTGATTAAGTAATTAGTGATATAGGTTACAGGTATTGGATTATCAATAGCTTCTTGTATTTTTTCTTTATAAAGAGGGAAGAAGTTGTCCGCCTCCTCATAGGAGGGAGGAAGAACAAGAAAATGAGGAAGCTGACTCCACGCTTCCGCGAAAGTTTCTAACAGCAAATTATCTTTCGTGTGGAAGTGAGCATAAAGTGTTGGTTCAGATACTTTAAGTTTTTGCGCGATCCGTTTGGTAGAAAGGGAATCAAAACCGTTTTGAGCGCATTCTTTCATCACTTCCAATTTGACTCGAATATCAATGTTTTTAAATGCCATGACTTATTCCTTGAACTGATAAGGTATGCTAACGAATCTTTAACAAATGTTAAAGTATTGATTCTCTCTTTTTTCCTACTTATTGCGTAGAATAGCCCTATGAAACGGGTAATTTTGACAAATATGTGTCTTCTATATAAGAAAGACCGCCTTTTAGTACAAATAAGAGAAAAGGGTGATTGGCCTGGTCTAACATTACCTGGTGGCCATCTAGAAGCTGGAGAAAATGAAATAGAGGCTTGCAAAAGAGAAGTGCTAGAAGAAACAGGTTTAGAAGTTACGAATTTAGAAGAGGTTGGGGAGTTTATATGGGATTGGGACGAAATACACCGAGCAAAACTCTTTCGCACATCTTCTTTTAAAGGTAATTTGCGCTCTTCTGCTGAAGGAAAAATGCTTTGGCTAAAAGCGGATGAGTTAACAAATTATCCCTGGTCAAATGACTTTGATAAAATTCTCAAAATCCTTGCAAAAGGCCTTTCTTTTGAAGAAAAAATCCGTTATCCAAAAGATTAATCCATTTCCGAATCAATCTCCCTTTGGAAGGCTTTTGGATCAACTTTTCCTATAATGGTACGCGGTAAACGATTTACGATAAGAATTCTTTCTGGAAGAAAGCTTGGCGCTAACTTTCGCGATATTTCTTCGTTAATTAATTCTCTTGCCAAAGTACTATTTTTAAAGCTTTTTTCTAAGACTACGGCAAGACGGAAAATATGTCCTTTTTTGTGATGAGGCACTCCATAACAAAATGCTTCTTTTACAAAGGGACAACCTTCTTTGACGGTTTGTTCAACATCGCTAGGACAATGTGTCTCTCCACCGATTTTAACAATTCTCTTTAGACGGTTTTTTAAATATAAAAAGCCATCTTTATCTTTGTATCCGTAATCACCTGTTCGGAAATAACGGATACCGTTTAGATCAACAAAACTTCTTTCATTTAATTCGGGATCGTTATAGTAACCGTTCATTAAGGAAGGCCCGCCAATAAGAATTTCTCCTCCTTCCATAGGAGCGGCAAGTTTTCCTGTATTTAAATTTAATATAGCATCTTGAATATCTGGGAAGGCAAGGCCGATAGAACCCTTCTTATGATAAAAAGCACAGTTCACGTGCGTAATTGTTGTTTCTGTCATCCCGTATCCTTCAAAAAGACGGGCTGTAGAACCATATTTTTCCATGGTTTGATTCCATTTCTGGAGCAAAGTTTCTGGACAAGTATCTCCACCAACCCATGCCACAATTTGTTTTTTAAGCCAGTGTCCATAAAAAGAGCTTTTTGATAAAAGAGCGCTATATAGAGCAGGAACTCCAATAATGGTGGTCGCCCGCCCTTTACGAATATGCTTAATGGCCTCTTTGGTATTAAATTTAAGCATTAAGGTCGTAGCTGCTCCATGCGATAAAGGAGTATGGACACCCATACACAAGCCAAATGCATGAAAAAGGGGAATAGCAGTAAGCATTTTAATGGTACGGATATCTTGCTGGATTAAGTCGTAACCTTTGGATGCAGTATAGTTAATCGCGCGATTGGAGAGACGAACTATTTTGGGTTCGCCGTTTGTTCCTCCTGTATTTAGTAAAACGCAGTCGTCTTGGGGTAAAACATTTGCAGCTTTTGCCTCTTTTTCTTTTAGTGTTTCATAGGGGAGACACTTTTCTTTCCCACCCATTTTTTGAATAAAAAGGGATTTGATAGCATTTCTGTGATAGTAAGGATTCACGGAAATAACCGCAATAGAAGAGGGAAGATATTCCCGGAATGAGTTTGCATTATTTCGCAAAGCAATAAGAAAATGGACATCAACCTTGCTAAGAAATTTAGCCATTCCTTCCGGAGGAGTTAAAGGATGGATGTTATAACTTGTCGCACCAATATAGTTAATTGCATAAAAGAGAAATACTGATTCAGGGCAGTTTGGCAAGGCAACTGCAACAACCTCACCTGGTTGGATACCTAGGGCAGTTAATTTTCTTGCTGCCTCCTCAATTCCTTTTTCGACTTTTTTGTAGGAATAAGTAACATTTTCAAAACGGACACATTCATTTCTTGGAAAGCGTTTGGCCGCTTCGCGAAATTGATCGTAGGCAGAGCGAATTATCATAAAATCTCCTATAAATTCAGTGTATATCCAGCACTAAGAAGCAATATTCCTAACAGGATAATAACAAGCGGGACATGAATTAAATAAACGATTAAAGAATGTCTTCCTAAAAAGCAAAACGGTTTTGTCCAAGAAGTTGGAATAAAGGATGGCCAGTGACTTTTTCTTTCTTTATAGGCAAGTTTGCCAACTGTCGCTCCAAGAAAGAGAATAGCGCATATTCTCAGCGGTGAAAAATAGTCAGAACCTGTTCTGCGTAAGCCGAGTAAAGTTAAAGAATATTCTCCCCACTGGTTTGCTGTCGTTGGGAATGATACATACGTTACTTCATTTACAACGTTGTAATACTCCGTAATTCCCACTAAAACGACAAAGAATATGGCAACACCAAAGGTAACTTGCCACTGCGGGAAAAAATAATCAATAAAGGCATATACTGCTAGAGCGATGGCAATAACATGCAAAATTCCTAAATAAATATGCGCCCCAACATGAAATAAACGATCAGCAAGTTCTAACAAGAAAGTTACTAAGCACGCCACAATCCCAAGCTGAGCAGAACGCAGAGCATTCGAATGAGAAAAAGTACAAGAGATGCCACATAAAAAGACAAATAATCCGCTAAAGAAAAATTCTAAAAAATATAAACTCCCGCCTAGGATTAAATTGGCTACTTCATCAAATAAGGAACGCATTCCAAGCACCCAGCCTGGTTCTGGTCCTAAGGCAGAGTTCCATAAAAACATACCCTTTGAGTTAGATCCCCACTGCAATACCAAGTGGATGGCCATCATTAAAATCAGGTCGAAACCTCTTAAAAAATCAATTTCGACGATTCTTTTATGGGATTGGCTATCTCTTCTTGGGAGGACATACGTACGATGTTTATATGACGTGCAGCCCATGAGGCACATATTAATGAAGGGAGGTTAAAATTGTAACCTTAAACTATCTATTTTTATTTAAGAAAGAAGAGAATTCTTATTTTCTCCTTTTTTGACGTAGTCTTTTCCTTCTGTAGTGTAACACTTCTCGAGGAGTCATTTTTTCATATTTCATCGCGGTTCTTCTTAAAAGGACATAACGATTGCTTGTAGGAGTCAGCCTTTCTCTTTTTGTACCTTCTTCTTTTACACTAAAAAGAAGAGGAGCCAAAACCAGTAGAGCTAGAGAAGAAAAGAATAATCCAGAAAAAGCAACATCACTGAGATAAGCAGTACCATTTAAGATAGGCGCCAAGGCACATAATAGCCACCACAGTAAACGGATAAGCGGGAAAAAGAGGGAGAGTTTCTTTTTCTTATCGAAAGAAAAGAAGGGGAGAGGAAGTATAAAAGCTAGAGATGCTGACGCTGAAGAAACACTTGGAAAACTTGTAAACAAGGAAGCCTCTTCCGCAGGATAAGTACTGGAAAGATTGCTGTTCCATTCCCACCAGGAGTGATAAAGCATCTCACCGTGCTCTAAAATCGCCAAATAACTAGGTCTTCCAGCTAAATTATCAATTGTGTGTGTTAGTAAAAAGTTTAAAGCACAGATTAGTGATAAGCATAAAGCATATGTTAGGCATTTCTCTTCTGGAGTGTTTTTAAAAAGTAACCATCCAAGGAGAGTAAAAACAAGGGCGATAGGAAGAGAAATAAGAAGAGAAAGTGCAAAAGAACCAACTAAATTGGATAGTGATTCATAAGAAAGAAAAAAGGCGCCTAAAAACGGAAAAAGAATGAGGCATATCCATGAGAGAATTTTATAGGAAAGTTTGATAGATTGTCTCAAAAAATGGAAAAGAAAAAATCCAGAGAAAGAGAGGCAGACTAATAACGGAAAAGGAGATATTGCAATAAATAATTGGGAATAAAAATTGTTTGCAAAATACCAATCTTTCGCGAGAGATAAATCAAGAAAACTACCAACAAAAAGCAATACAAGACAAAGGAGAGCAAATACGCTTATGCTTCCAAATAAAATACGCCAATCTCTCTTCTGCATGTCACGATTATAGATAATTTAAGAAGGATAGGAAGAAACAATCAAATCGCGTAAAATACAAAGAGTTAGAAAGTGTTCCTAAAATGAAAAATTCTAAATTAGCCCCTTCTCTAAAGCCTTTAAAGCCTTATCTTTTTCGTACCTTTCTTGCACCGTGTTTAAAGTTATTTGAAGTTGCTACAGAGCTTCTAACACCATTTTTAGTTCGTTATATTATCGATGAAGGAATTGCCAAAGATGATTTAAACACGACCCTTTTATGGGGCGGAGTTATTTTGGGTTTAGCCTTTTTGGGGTTTATCGTCACAATGATTGCCCAGTATTTATCATCACGCGTTGCTGCAGATTATGGATATGCTTTAAAAAAGGACATTTTTGCAAAGATTTCTACTTTGTCAGAAGGGCAATTATCGCGTTTTGGTAAAGATAAAGCGCTAACGCTTTTATCTTCTGATGCTTTTAACATGCAGTCAGGCGTGAATATGTTCATGCGCTTAATTTTTAGACCACCATTTCTCTTGATAGGATCTTGTATTTTGTCTTTTGTGGTTGATTGGCGCGCCGGCATTCTTTTTATGGGTGTTATTCTTTTATCGCTTTGTATTTTCTTACTTGTTATTGCTGTTTCACCAAAGAAATATGCCGAAATCCAAGCAAATCTTGATGAAATTTCCGGATTTTCCAATGACACGCTAAAAGGTGCTAGGCAAATACGGGCTTTTCATCAGGAAGAACAAGAAGAAATAAAATTTGAAAAATCTCTTTCTAGTTATGAGAAGAAAAATATGGGAATGGCGCTATATAACGCCATTATTTCTCCTGGCACTTTTTTCTTAATTAATTTAGGAATGATTCTTGTAGTTTATCTTGGGAATCTTGGGCAATCGGGGGGAGATTTAACTACAGGCGAAATTGTGTCTCTTATCTCTTACCTTACTTCTTCTTTACAAGCCATGATTATGTTTTCTCGCCTCATTGTTTCTCTTAATAAAGCTTTAAGTTCCAAAAAGCGTATTGATACTTTTTTATCTTTAGAAAATGAGGTGGTAGACGGAAAGAAAGTAACCTTGGAGCCATCCAAAGAATTACTATCCTTTCATGATGTTTCTTTTGCCTTTGAAGGGGAAGAAGACCGCATGATTGTTTCTCATCTTACCTTTTCTCTTCCTTATGGAGGAAGTCTAGGAATTATTGGGCCTACTGGTTCAGGGAAAAGCACTTTAGTTTCTCTTGCGATGCGTATTCACGATGTAAGTAAAGGAGAAATTCTCTACCGCGATGTTCCTATTAGTGAATATAAACTCTCAGTTTTACATAGCGATCAAGCTTTTGTTTCCCAGCATCCTGCTTTATTTAAAGGCACAATTTTAAGTAATCTTAGAGTTGGAAGGGAAGACGCCTCTGAAGAAGAGTGTATTGCAGCATTAAAAGACGCCTCCGCTTGGGAGTATGTCTCTTCCTATGAAGATACCATTTATCATGAAGTTGAAGAGGGTGGCGCGAATTTGTCTGGAGGACAAAGACAGCGTCTTTTAATCGCCAGAGCCTTTTTAAGAAAAGCTTCCTTGCTCATCTTAGATGATTCTTTATCAGCGCTCGATTATCTTACAGAACGTTCTATTCTTGAAAAATTAAAAGAGAAAGGATGTTCTCTTATTCTTATTTCTTCTCGTGTGGGTTCTCTCAAAAATATGGATGAGATTTTATATCTTGAGGCTGGTCAAATTGTTGCAAGAGGAAAACATGAAGAATTATTGAAGTGTTCTTCTGCCTATGCGCAAATTTATCAAATGCAGAAAGGGGTATCTTAATATGAAGAAAAAAAGAGATACTTTCCGCAACGTAAAAAAATTCCTTCCCTATTTAAAAGGAAGTAAAAAACTTGTTTGCTTATCCTTGTTTTTCGCTGTCATCTCTATTGGCAGTAAACTTGCAATCCCTTATCTTGCAGGTAAGGCAGTGAATGAAATTATCGAAAAAGGAGTTGGAGTAGATTTATCTTTTTACCTCGTTTTAATGGGTGTCTTTTTGCTGCTTGGCACAGTGTTTGGCTACTTATTTCAATATTTTGTGTCTTATATCGGTCAGCGAGTCATTCACCAGACAAGAAAACTTCTTTATGAATCCTATCTTTCTTCTTCCATCAAAGAGATTGATACCCACCCAAAAGGCGACCTTTTAAACCGTATTTTATCGGACGTTGAAAACGTTCAAACAGGTATTGTTGCAGGTTTTGCAGCCTTTTTTGAAGGTATCATCACGATCTTAATTACGATGGGCTTCATGTTCGCTTTAAACTGGCTTTTAGCTTTAATGGTAATAGTTTTAACTCCTATTTCTTTGCTGGTCTCTCGCGCGATTTCTCGTTATAACAGCAAACACTTTAAAGGTCAGGCAAAAAGCCAAGGAATTCTTGCTTCTTTTGCTTCAGAAGGGTTAGAGAATAGTGAGTCTGTTCGCGCCTATGAACTAGCAGAGAAACGCATGGAAGAATTTAACTTATTAAATGAAGAAAACCGAAAAGATACTTTTCAGGCTAATTTTGGAGCAAGCATCATTAATCCTTCTACTCGCCTTGTGAATGCTTTAATTAATGCTTCTCTTATTTTTGTTGGAGCAATCACAATCATTTTAGACTTACCATTAGGAATATCCTTTTTAGTGGGAGATTTATCTTCGTTCCTAACCTACGCAAGTAATTACATGAATCCCTTTAATGAGATTTCTAACGTTACAAGCGAGATGGATTATGCTTTCGCTTCTTTCGCTAGAATTGATCAAGCGATTCGTCTTGAAAAGGAAAAGGAAACCGGCTTTGCAACTCTTGATAAAATTGAAGAAGTTTCTGCTAAAAATATTCACTTCTCTTATGAAGAAGGAAAAGAAGTTATTCGTGATTTTTCTTTGGATATTTATCCCGGACATCAAATTGCTCTTGTAGGGCCTACAGGATGCGGCAAGACAACTTTGATTAATCTTTTATTGCGTTTTTATGACCCACAAGAAGGCAATTTTTACTTAAATCAAAAACCAATTACAGAATATTCTCGCGCAGATATTCGTTCACGAATTGGTATGGTGCTTCAAGATACATGGATTTTTAAAGGAACAGTCCGCGAGAATATCGCCTATGGCAAGAAAGAGGCAACACTTGAAGAAGTAAAAGAGGCGGCCAAAAAAGCACAAGCTTCCTCCTTCATTGAGCGTTTGCCTTATGGCTATGATACTTTAATTTCCGATAGCAGTGCTCTTTCAAAAGGGGAAAGGCAATTAATTTCGGTAGCACGCGTATTGCTTTTGGAGCCAGAAATGGTCATTTTAGATGAGGCAACATCAAATATTGACGTACGCACAGAAGCTCTACTTAGCGAAAGTTTTTCTGCTCTTATGAAAGGAAAAACATCATTGGTTGTAGCGCATCGCCTTTCTACCATTATTCATAGTGATTTAATTGTCGTCTTAAAAGAAGGACAAATTATTGAGATGGGAAATCACAAGGAATTAATGGCAAAAAAAGGATTTTATTTCCGTCTTTATCAAGCTCAATTCGAACAAAAAACCGACCTATAAGGTCGGCTTAATATAGGAAGCAATGCTTAACTTACGCTTTCTTTTTGATGCTTTTTCCGCTTGCGCTACTAGAAGCATTCTTACGGAAGAGAATAACTCCATTTAAGATTGCGCCGATAAAGCAGAAGATAGCCACACAGATTGGGCCAGCGCCCATCGATGTTTCTCCAGTTGCAGCTAAATCAATACCAGGATTGGCTAAAAGATAGAAGTTTGTAGTAAGAAGGAAAAGAATTCCTGCTGCTAAGAAGAAAACCATGTTGATGATAGAACCAATTTTTTGCTCCTTTTCCTTAAGGAAGGCAAAAATGAGTCCAACAAGGAAGGCTAGAATGATAAGAACCATTCCTCCAATAAGAGGATAAACCAGGTTGTAACCGCTACTGCTAGTAGGGAACATCACTTGAAATAAATTACCTCTTACTGAAATGACTTCCTCTGTAAAAGCTGCTGCAAATAAGCAAAAGAAGGCGACGAAGGCAGATAGAGCGCCCAGAAGGCTAAGAATTCGATTTGTTTGATTATTTTTCATGTCAGTACGTCCTAACGGCGGTAAATATATCCTTTTTACGCGCGCGCATCAATACGCGACTCTTGTGAATTGCCCCTATATCAAAAAAGAAAGATGCGCCATAATTTAGATATGAAGAAAAAGTTCTTAGCTTTCAGTGGTCTCATGCTTCTGCTTACCTCCTGTGGAGGAGGGGCATCTTCGGGTAGCGTTGCTCCTGGCATTCGAGTCGTACAGTTTTTTGATGATTCTCCTGAACCGCAACTCGTCGGCTATAGCTATGTCATTGAAGGAAGAAACGCTCTTGATAGTTTCCAAAGCGTTGATGAGAAGGGATATGATCAACTCTCTCGCTGCGGGGTAAGACCAGAAAACCCAGGTGATTACTATGTTTTTAGTGGTTGGAAGGGTGAATATGAGGATGGAAGTGCAGTTGATTTAACAAATATACAAAGCGATTGTAATGTTTACGCTCAGTTTGATACGGCTTCTTATTATGTGAATGTCGAGATTAGCGATCGCGGTGAATTTATGCGCGAAGCGGATAATTCGTACCATCTATTTCAGTTACATTATGGTGAAAATATTCCAGATAGTTTCTTGCTTCCAGGCGCAAAAGAAGATGAAGCTCAATATGGAAGCGTAGATACATTTACGGGTTATCAAATTCACTGTGACAAAACGGATGAGACGGTTGCTTCGCCTATTATCCAAAAGGGAACACTTCATTGGGAAGCTGGGGAACTTCCTGCTGAAGAAGCAGAGTTAGATGTTGGAACTTTGTATGTGGAGTTGCCTCCTGCTGATGAAGATAATCCAACCGAATATCCTATCAGTTATTGTTACGCACCTGGTTTAGTCGGAGAGGTTGGCAGTTTTGGTAAAAACACTCCTTTTGCGCTTGAATGTGTATATGAAAGTGAAAGTCGCTCATTTCCTGTTTATCTATTTGATAGCTCAGCAAAAGAGAATTTATTACATACTTTCTACGTTCCCTATACAGAAGGATTAACTCTTGTGACAAGCGATGCAGGATTAACCATTTCTTCTCCAAATGGAGATAGTTATTTAATTGAGAATGCTACTTCTGTTGAAGGCTATTATTATCAAGATGGTGACACTCTTCCTGGTAATGGCGGCACTGTTGAAAGATATTATGATGTTCTCCCTCAATACGAAGGAGTTGTGCTTGATACTATGCACATTATGGGTTGCTGCTATTTGTACGCAATCTAATTACCCTGCAAAACCCTTATTAATTATTTGATATTGATAGGAATACTGCTAGTTTTGTAATGGCGTTATGACGATGAGAAATAGCGTTTTTCTCCTCTTCTTTTGCTAAACCAAAGGGCAAACCAGAGTCACTTATAAATATGGGATCATAGCCAAAGCCATTTTTCCCAATACATTCGGATGCAATTTTTCCTTCGCAAGTTCCTTCAAAGAAAAGCGGTTTTGCATCTTCCTTTTCTAGATAACAAATCGTGCAAATAAAGCGCGCGCGGGAAGATGGGGTAGCCTTCACCATACGAATTAAGGCCTGCTGCGCCTCTTCATAAGAGGAGAAGGATTCTCCAAAGCGGCTGGAATGCACTCCGGGGAATCGCAAAAGAGAATTCACCTCTAAACCAGAATCATCCGCAATGACTGGGCGATGAGTTTTTCTTGCAAAAGATAATGCTTTTAAGTAAGCATTTTCGCGGTAAGTATTACCAGTTTCTTCAGGATCAGAAACAATACCTAAATCTTTTGGAGAAACAATGATATAACCCATTGGCGCCAGAATTTGACGATACTCTTTTAATTTGTGTGCGTTATTGGTAGCGAGTAATATTTCTTTTCTTAAAAGTTCCATGACTGTCCTCTTGACAGAGAAAATATAATAAGTTCTATGTTATTTCGACAACTACAGTTATTTGTTTTAGTGGTGGATTTAAAGTCTTTTAGTGCTGCCGCAGAAAAGGCTTATATTTCCCAAAGCGCTGTCTCTCAGCAAATTCAAGCTCTTGAGAAGCACTTTGGTTCTGCTTTGCTTTTGCGCGGAAAAGAACCAACTTTAACTCCAATGGGAGAGGCTTTATATCATCATGCAAAACTTATCTTAGAGATGGTAGAAGATACCAACAAAGATATGCGTCTTTTTAGAAAAGGAAATTATCCGATTCATCTAGGCATTTCTTTGCAATATGACGGAACAAGTCTAAGCGAAGCTTTTGCGGCATTTTCTTCAAAACACCAAGATGTATTAATTACGATTGAATCTGCAAATCATAACGCTTTAAGAGAAGGTTTAGGGAATGGCAAATACAATGCTACTTTTTGTGATTTGCGTCTTCAGTTATCCGATTACGCAATGAATCTTCCCATTCTAGAAGCCGAAACTTATATCGAGGTGCAAAAGAGCGGTCCTTTAGCAGCCTTCTCTTCCTTAACAAATGATCATTTAGCACACTATTCTCCAATTCTAATCTCTAGTAGTGATCAAAGAGTGTCCGAGGCTTATTTTTATCGGACATATTTTGGATTTTCTTCTTCGCCCTTTCTTTTTGCAAAAACAGTTCAAGAAGCAGAATATCTTGCTTCGACTGGTAGAGGCTATTTTATTCGAGATGTTTTTCCTGGTACTCCAGAGGTGAAAGAAGGCAATATACGTATTCCTCTTTATCGAGAGGGGAAGGCAGTAAAGCGTCCCTACTATCTTTTTAAAATGAAAAAAGATGAAAACCCCTATATTGATGAATTTGTATCCCTTTTAAAGAAAGATTTTTAAATCTTTTATTTTACTTTTCTTCTCTTTTGGGCTAAATAGTAGCAGCCCTTAGGAGGGATACGATGCCAAATACTGCAGTAATCTTCTTCTCTCATTCCGGGGAGACTTATTCCAGCACAGGAAACCTTCCCTATTACGCGCAGGGAAACTGTGAACGCTTAGCAAGATATGTTGCTTCCAAGATTGAAGCACCTCTATTTCAAATTATTCCAATCAAGGAATATAGTCCCAATTATCAAGAGTGCCTAGAAGAAGCAAAACGAGATAAAGAGCAAGGAGTTTTCCCTGAACTTCTTTACGACATGGATCCGATTGATTTTAAAAACATTGTCTTAATTTATCCTAACTGGTTCAATTCTTGTCCCATGCCAATCTTTACTTACTTGGCGCATCATAAGTTTGAAGAAAAAAGAATTCTTCCCATTTGCACACATGGTGGAAGTGGAATGGGGCATAGCGAAAATGAATTAAAATCTGCGATGCCCGGCGCTATCTTCTTAAAAGGCTTTGCCTTGCCTGGAGAAGAGGTAGATAAAAAGAGGGATGAAGTCGTTTCTTATATTCAAAAATCTCTTGCAAAATAATAGGCCTCACTGAGGCCTTTTTTAATAAAAAATCCCCGTCTCAGAAACGGGGATTTAGTCACTTGAACTTTCCCCATTTCTTTTGACCGTGGGTTTTTAACTCTTACTTTATTTAATACTACAACATTTGATTTTCCAATAATTTATTTTTGTACATAACTGGACTCATATGGAATTTGTTAACAATTCTTTCTTCATTATAATACTCAATGTATT
>CALWDE010000014.1 GCA_944376605.1 uncultured Bacilli bacterium | reverse complement strand
GAATTGTTAACAAATTCCATATGAGTCCAGTTATGTACAAAAATAAATTATTGGAAAATCAAATGTTGTAGTATTAAATAAAGTAAGAGTTAAAAACCCACGGTCAAAAGAAATGGGGAAAGTTCATCTTAGAAATTTTTTGTATCATTCATCGAATGAAATATATATGCTCGAGAAATCGGGCATTTTTTATTTCGTGCCTCTTGCTACTAATAGAAACAAACTTGTTATTAAACTTTTCCTATACCAGTTTGCATAATCAACGGGGCTCTTTTTCGTAAGTCTTACGGATTTATAAGCAAGTAGATTTTATTTTTCCCTATCGTGAGGATTTTCTAGAAACACCAATAGACTAAAAATTAGGAAAATACTTTGATTTTACTAAGAGTAAATGTCATCTATGAAGCGCTTTAAAAAGGAACAATCTAACCAAAATTATCCTTTATCCGTAATCTAAAAATTAGAAAAAAGAGGCAAGATTTGCAAAGAAAAAGAGGGAGATTTCTCTCCCTCTATTTAAGAAACTAGAAATTAAGCACCAAACTTCTTAATGGCTTCCCAGCGACGTTTTGCGTAAACTTCACTCTTTGAGAGAAGCTCTTCCGCATGAGCAGGATTCACCACAGGAAGTTGACTGAAACGAGTCTCTTTCATGACGAAGTCACGGAACTTGGTGAAGTCAGGTTCTTTCGGATTATCAATGGTAAGTCCGCTCTTCCCTTCTTCTACAAGTCTTGGATCATAACGGAAGCAGGTGAAGTAACCGCATTCAACCGCGTCTTTTTCTTCCTTGATGGAGTTGACTAAACCGCCTTTAATTCCTTGGTTGACGCAGGGGCAATAACAGATAACCAAAGATGGTCCGTTATAACTTTCTGCTTCTTTTAGGGCTTTAATAGCAGCCATTGGATTGGCACCAAGAGAGATTTGGGCAACATAGACATGTCCATACGCCATAGCCATTAAGGCAAGGTTCTTCTTGGCTTCTTTCTTACCAGAGGCAGTGAACTTATTAATAGAACCTGTCTGGCTACTCTTCGAAGCTTGTCCGCCCGTATTGGAATAAACTTCGGTATCTAAGACAAGAACGTTCACATCGGCTTCATTAGCAAGAACATGATCTAAGCCGCCATAACCAATGTCATAGCTCCAACCATCTCCGCCAACAATCCACACCGATTTATCAATAAGATCGCGGTAGTACTCTCTAAGCTCTTTGACAGGCTCATAAGCACTCTTTTCGACCTCTTCCATTAAAGTAGGAACAATTCCTCTGACATAAGTCTTATCTTTAATGTGCTCTAAATAATCTTTTGCCGCTTTGACAAGAGATTCTTCGGCTTTATTAGAAGCGATTGCGTCTTCTAAAATACGAGCAATTTGACTGAGTTTATAGTCAGTCGCAATTCTCATACCAAAGCCATATTCTGCATTGTCTTCGAATAAACTGTTCGCCCAAGCAGGTCCATTTCCATCTTTATCCGTAACAAAAGGAGTTAAAGGAGTAGAACCGCAATAAATAGAAGAGCATCCTGTTGCGTTAGCAACAAGCATATCTTTACCAAATAACTGAGTTACTAAACGGTAATAAGGCGCTTCTCCACATCCCGCACAAGCGCCAGAAACTTCCATATAAGGCATAAGGAAGCCAACACCTTTGGGGTTAGTGAGAGGATAACGGTCAGCCTTATAAGCAACATGCTTATAAAGATAATCGGCACCATCTTGCTGCGCAAATTGACTCTTTGCTTCTACCATCTTTAAGGCAAAGTGATCATTGCCAAGTTTAGTTGCGGTCTTATTGGCCATACATTCGCTGACACAAAGACCACATCCAACGCAGTTCATGGTAGAAACTTGAATACGGAACTTCAATCCTTTTGCGGTTGGTCCCATCGCGTCTTTGACGCCGTTTTTGACTACCTCTGGAGCCTCAGCAAGTTCTTTTTCATCGAGTAAGAAAGGACGAATGGTTGCATGAGGACAGACGAAAGAACATTGATTACACTGGATGCAGTATTGAGGATTCCATTCTGGAACCATGTCTGCAATTGCTCTTTTTTGTCTAAAGGTGATATTTGGCTCCATAGTGCCATCTTCAAGTTCGCTCTTTAAGAAAGCACTTGTAGGTAATTCATCGCCGTCTAAGCGGTCAATTGTCTCAACATAAGAATCGAAGTATTCATCTTCGCCTGTTGGAACAACTTTTACGACAGGGCAAGAGAGCCATTCTTCTTTGACTTTAATTTCACGAAGTCCTTCTGTACCAGCATCAATTGCCTTCCAGTTTAATTCAACAATCTTTTGGCCCTTCTTCGCGTAGCTCTTCTCGGCAAACTTCTTCATCCAGCTCTTTGCCTCTTCATAAGGCATAATTTGAGGATTGAGATAGAAGAAGGAAGCTTGAAGAATCGTGTTAGTATGACGTCCCATGCCAATTTCTCTCGCAATACGGTTCGCATCAATGACATAGAATTTAGCATGCTTCTTCGCAAGAAGATGCTTCATACGGTTGGGCATTGCCTTTTCTAAGGCTTCATCGCTCATATCGGTATTTAAGAGGAAGGTTCCCCCTTCTTTTAAATTCGCGATGATATCAAAGCGAAGAATATAAGTATCTAAGCTACAAGAAATAAAGTCAGCGTTTTTGACGTAATATTCGCTCTTAATGGGTTCTTTCCCAAAGCGGAGATGGCTACGGGTAGTGCCACCCGCTTTTCTTGAGTCATATTGGAAATAAGCTTGGGCATATTGTCCAGTAGCATCACCAATAATCTTAACAGAGCTCTTATTGGCAGAGACAGTACCATCACTTCCTAAGCCATAGAATAAGCAGCTTGTATAGTTATGAGGAATCACAAAGCTTTCATCAACAGGAATCGAAAGATGTGTGACATCATCTTTAATTCCAACAGTGAAGCCGTTCCAGCTATCTTCCTTATCTAAGAAGTCATAAATGGACTTCACATCTTTTGGCTGAGTATCTTTGGAAGATAAGCCATAACGTCCACCGATGATCTTATCAAAATGACGTCCTTCGTTAAGAAGAGCAACTGTGCAGTCTAAATAGAGAGGTTCTCCTTCCGAGCCATTCTCTTTTGTTCTATCTAAGACGGCAATCTTCTTAACGGAAGCAGGGATTGCTTTCGATAAAAGATGAGAAGAGAAAGGACGATAAAGATGTACTTTAACAAGACCAACCTTCTCCCCTTTCTTTCTTAACTCATCCACCACTTCTTCTGCTGTTTCGCAGATAGAACCCATGGCAATGATGACTTTTTCTGCTTCTGGATCACCATAATAAACAAATGGGGCGTAATTTCTTCCTGTTAAGCGGCTCGCTTCTTTGAAATACTTTTCCGCTACATCAATTACTTTGGCAAAATGAGCGTTTTGTGCTTCTCTTGCTTGGAAATAAATATCGTCATTTTCCGCTCCACCTCTTGTGACTGGATGAGTATGAGGATTTAAAGCGTTCTTACGGAATTCTTCTACCTTATCCATAGGTAAAAGCTTCTTCCATTCTTCTTTATCTACAAATTCCACTCTTTGCACTTCATGAGAGGTTCTAAACCCGTCAAAGAAATGAAGAACTGGTACTCTAGATTCAATTGCAACTAAATGTGCGATAGGAGCAAGATCTGCAATCTCTTGGACAGAGTTAGAACAAATCATTGTTGCTCCTGTTTGTCTACAAGCATAAATATCTGCTTGATCACCAAAAATGGATAACGCGCGTGTCGCTAAAGAACGCGCAGAGACATGTAAAACAGCAGGAAGCTCTTCTCCTACCCATTTATAAAGGTTAGGAATCATTAAGAGTAAACCTTGCGATGCTGTATAAGTAGTAGCTAAAGCGCCACCTTGTAAAGCACCATGCACCGCACCAGAAGCACCTGCTTCCGACTGCATTTCCACAACTTTAACAGTGGAATCGAAGAAGTTCTTCTCCCCTTTCGAAGCAAGTACATCTACGTACTCTGCCATAGGAGAAGAAGGAGTAATAGGGTAGATCGCTGCTACTTCACTGAAGTAGTAACTCTCGATTGCCGCGGCAGTATTTCCGTCCACGGACATGAATGATTTCTTGATATCAGGCATGTAATTTCCGTTCTTAAAAGAAACTTTCTCCTTACCGAGCTTAAGTATAAAACTCTCAATTGCTTGAGACAATGCCTAGCCCCCTCTGGGGGCTATATTTTCAAAAGAAAAAGCCCCTCCATCAGGAAGGGCGAGAAGATGAAAGAAGAATTACGCAGCAGTATAAAGGCGGATTGCTTTGACAAATGCACGTTTTGCAGCGGTGATATTGATGGAAGTAGTTTCTGCAAAATCGTAGGTTAAGGTTCCTAATGTTTCACCATCGTATGCTGGTAAATCTTGAGTGGAACCATTAATAGTCATAGTATCGCTGGCACTGTCATTCCACTTCGCACAGTCAAGCTCGATGCGGATAACTGGTGCAGAAGTTGTGAAGTTCAAAACGCCATTTTTACTACTAGTACCAAATTTGACAATGCCACTTGTGTTCTCAAAATATCCACCAGATCCATTTCCTGCATAGACCTTACTGGTTTCCGTAACAGTAACTGTTAAACCACTAGAGGAAGTAAGGCCAGTGTTAATGGATTCTTGCATATTTGTTACATCGTATTCAACATTCTTAGTGGTAATGTGAGAGAAATCAATGGTTCCTGCAAGTGTCATAGTAGGAGCGTCAGTGACAGTTAACTCAATGCTATCAGAAACGCTTTCATCAGCAGTAGAAGTTGCGGTGATAGTAACAGAGCCTGCTTTAACACCAGTTACTAAACCAGTGGGGCTAACAGTCGCAGTTGTGTCATCACTGCTTGTCCAAGTCACATCGTGGTTCGATAAAGAAGGGGTGTAAGCAAGATTTAATTGAAGGCTGTTATTTACATACAAGGAAGTTTCCGTGTTTGTGATTTCAATAGCGGTAGGTGCACTTGGTTCTGGGTCAGGTTCACCAGAGGAATTTACCACGGCGTCCGCAGCAGTGAGGAATTGATAATTGCCTTTATAAGCACTTAAGAAAGAAGTGACAGAGAAGGTGTCGCCTGCAGTAGCACTCATTAAGGGATTAGCTGCAGCAACGTCTCTGCTATCAAGGCGAAGTGTGTAATCTCTATTCGAAACAGTAGCAGTAATTGTGGCGTTGTCATGACTATCCTTGCTAATCTCTTTAACGGTTGCGTCAGTAAAGCGGAAAGAATGAGAAACGTCAGCAGCTGTTAACTCTTGACCAGTAATAGGAGTAATAGTGCCAGCAGTGACAGAAGCATCTTTCACAACAGTTAATGCAGTCACGTTGCCAATTTGCAGGAGTCCCTCATAAGAGGTTTTGGTTCCTTCAATTTCAAAAACGGTTTCACCAGCGACCCAGTTATTATCTACTAAATCTGGATTTACGCTATATAAAGCACCAGCGGCATCTCCATCTGCAACCCAAACATAATTCCAACGGTCAGAACGTGCTACATCGGATTTGCCCATGTACACGCCACGAGTGGTAACTTTGGTGTCGTCTGCAGAATTCATAGCATCAGCAAGCTTCATTGCTTCTGGTTCAGGAATTGGTTGAGGAACTGTTTCATGCTCGTAGAAACGAACAGGATAGTAAGTTGTTGTATTACTCAACTCATTTTGAGGATACATGCTAATGGTGTCATAGGTACCATTGCTGCCCATGAAGTAGACGGCAGTGTTACCTTCTGCTGTACCAGTGAGATATCCTTCAGAAGTCACTGTCCAAACAAATGGATCATCAGTGATAACAAAGGTGTTATGTTCACTAACTTCACCTTTATCATTTGTTGATGTGCTGTAGGTGTAACCAATGTATTTGCCATCATTCGCACCGCCAACAATCTTTAATGTATAGCCATCACCGGAAGTGGTTGGAACAACGGTTGCAGCATCAGCGATATCACGAGATGTTGCGCCATAATAATCGTTCTCTAAATCACCAGTGAAGTAGAGCTGTTGATAAAGTTGTTCATTATAAAGACCAATGTGGTACTGGGTGCCACTGGTAATGGTGGTAAGAGGAGTGTTACGAGGATCTTCTTCAATTTCGACAGGTCCTGGTTCACGGTCAAATAAACGGGCAAGGTTTGTATCTTCGCCATCTAAATGATCCATTGTGGAAAGCGATATTGTGTTATAGGTACCATAGTTACCCATATACACTTCTTTATCTCCACACATACCAGAGAAGTAATCGCCATCAGTGTTCCAAGTCCATGTGAAAGCGGTTGGACTAACGATAATGTTGTTATGTGTGCCGCTTGCTTTTGCCGCAATATAAGCACTACCAACTTGGAGGGTGTATCCATTGTCAACCCCATCAACAGCAGTGGCTAAAACTTCGACACCATCGTCATAATTGTCAACAGTGGCAAAATAAAAACCAGACATTTGTCCGTTGTACCAAATGTACTTTTGGAGAGTTTGCTGATAAATACCTAAATGATAGGTTTCACCAGAAACAATCTCGTCCATGTAAGGAGTACTTGGATCTGGGTCAATGGTAGGAGCTTCTGATGTTCCAGTGCTTGAGCTGCCACCAACAGATGTTGTGGAGGAAGCGCCGCCACCATCACAGCCAGCGAGGACTAACGCTCCGCCAGCAAGAAGAATCAGGGGTAATAGAGTAACCTTACGGTTCATCATGTAATCTCCTTATCTATTACAGATACACTTTAACAAACTTTTTGCTATTTAGCGAATAAAAAAGAGTGACTTATCTACCTTAAAAGTGTATAAAACCGGTTTTTTGCCTATTTTCTCTTTTTCTTCTTGTCAACTTATAGAAGCTTTTTTATATTTTTCAGAAACAAACATGAAAAGAAAGAAAAAGAAAGAGAACATTTTTTACATTTTCTTTCTCTATTTTTAAGTTACTTGACGGAAACAAGCAGGGTTGCCATAAAGATGAGCAAATAAGAAACACCTAAATAAAGAAAAGAAAGTTTAGGAAGTTTGAAGCTGCGGTGATAAAAAGCAAGAATACAGTACTCTAAAATCGCAAAGACAAAGTAACAAGCCCACAAAATAACAGGAAGTGAATAGGTGATAGCAATAAACCATATCGAGAAAAGAATATAGGATAAATGAGGAAGAAGAGAGATAGCAGCATTTCGAGGTCCATTACTCCCAGCGTGTTCCCCAGATGGTTCTTTGCTCATAAAAATATAAAAGAAAGAAGCTAACCCCATTACAAGGTAGATACATAAAGAGGTATAGAAAAGAGCGTGTTCATTGCCAAAGAAAGCATCCCCTATTTCGTTTCCTAAAATGAGGCTAGAGAAGCAAAAATCACTATAAACACCAGGCGCGTAGAAAGAAGGCGCTAAGGTGAAAAACTCTATTCCTGTATAGGTATACATGCCGCAATAAACATCTAAAATCGCACTATAGTAACTTGTGAAAGAAGAGAAAAGAAGCGTCCGAATTGTGTTTACGACAAGAAGAAGAAAGATTGCGTCAATAACGTTATCGCTAAAAGAAGCAATCGAAGCGCTAATGAAATACTCTATGCCGCCAAAAAGGATTAAAAAGAAATAGGCAGCAACATAATATTCATAATGGTAGAAATAGCTACTAGAAGCATTTAACTGACGGAAATAGATGATAAGCACTCCGCAGATATAAATGAGTGTAAAAAGAATCAAAATGCCAATTAAACCAATAAGAAGACGTGATGTCCTAAGCTGCCTTTCTTTAAAAGGTGCCTGCATAAAGGTATCTGCTTTCGATTTTTTGTAACGATAATCAAGCGCAAAAAGAGGAAAAATCATTACTGCAACACTAAAGGTAACACCAATACTTTCTAAATTCGTTTGGGCATTTCTCGTATTCCCTACCTCATTAATCGAAGAAGGAACTAAAAAAGCGATCCCAAAAAGAAGAAAAGTAACAAAGAAGACTGGTAACCATTCCCGGATTTGCCATTTGATATATTGTTTCATCTTTGCTCCTCCCTTGCAGCAAGCATTTCTAAACGAATCATTTCTTCACTATCAATCGATACCTCTTCTAGCAAAGAAGGAGAATATACGGCATGAATTCTCTTTTTTGCTTCTTCCAGTTCATTACTAGAAATAACAAGATGATATAAACTCCCTATCTTTTTCAGAGAAAGAGGGTGCAAAGATAACGCGCATAACGCTTCAAGAGAGATTTCTCTCTTACACATAAACTGCACTTTCCTAAAGTCTTTACTAAGAGTCTCCATCTCTCCGTTTCTTGCCAATTTACCATTTACTAAAATCACAAACCGATCCACAATTTTTTCTAAAGAAGAAATGTTATGAGAAGAGATGATAATCGTTTTTCCTTTTTCTCTTTCCTTTAAGATTTCTTCTTTTATCTTCTCTAACATAAAAGGATCAATCCCGTCGAAAGCTTCGTCTAATAAATAATAAGAAGCATCAATGCTGAAAGATAAGGCCAAGAAAAGCTGCCTTTTCATTCCTTTTGAATAGGTAGAAATCTTTTCTCTTTCTGGTAAATGAAAATCTTTTATATAGGAATAAAACTTTTCTTGATCAAGCGGATAAAAAGAGGAATATAACTGCACTGCATCTTCTAATTTTGCAAACATTGGTAAATAGGGGTCATCAGGAAGAAAGAAAACTTTCTGCTTACTTTCTTTGCTGTCATTTTCTTTTCCATCAACCACAATGTTACCTTCGTCGAGATGGCAAACACCCGCAATAAGACGTAACAAAGTCGATTTACCCGCTCCATTATGTCCTACTAGACCTGTAATCCCTTTTTCAAAAGTAAGCGACAAATGTTGAATCGCATCTACTTTCTCGAAGTGTTTACAAACATTTAAGAGCTCAATCATTTCTCTTCCCCTTTCATTTCTTCTACTGCCTTCTCAATATCTTCTAAGGAGTAACCAAGCGATAACAAATGACGAATTTCTTCTTTTAATGCAGTCCCCTTACCACCTTTTTTGACAAAATAGCCTTTCTTATAAACACTATAGATGTAGCCCTCTTCTGCTAAAGCCTCATACGCCTTAAGCACCGTAACAGGATTGATAGCAAAAGCGTGTGCAACCTCCCGCACAGATGGGAGCATGTCTCCTTCCTCAAAAGCCCCTTTTTCAAGCAAATGAACATAATATTCGTACAGTTGAATATAAAGTGGTTTTTTACTATCAAATTGCATACCTTATTCTGTTATATCTGTTATATTTACGCAAGACAATTTACAAAATAAAAGAAACTTTTTGCTACTTTCATTTTCTCTAAGCGTTTTCTTAGCATGAAAAAAAGTGACACCTCTATAAGAAGTATCACTTTAGATTCCTATCATGGCAATAAATACCAATTGTGATGCACTTGCGACCCCTTGTTTATTTTTGCAAGCCCCTTGCTAATTTTGCGACCACTATAAAGGTTGTTTAATACTATAAATTCATCTACCTGTATTTTCCAAAG
>CALWDE010000013.1 GCA_944376605.1 uncultured Bacilli bacterium | reverse complement strand
GAATTGTTAACAAATTCCATATGAGTCCAGTTATGTACAAAAATAAATTATTGGAAAATCAAATGTTGTAGTATTAAATAAAGTAAGAGTTAAAAACCCACGGTCAAAAGAAATGGGGAAAGTTCACAATATCTCCTTGGCTTGTCCAAGGATTTTTTTATGATTTTTTCTTTCCTTTCTATTAATTTATGTATGGACATTCAAGCCTAGAACAAGCGTAAACGTACTAGATTTGAATACTTTAGAATGGTTTTTGGCGCATTAAACTACATTTGTGTAGGCAAAAAATTCAGAGAAGTACTTTTTAGGAAGAAAAGAATTATTGCTATTTTTGTAAATCCTTTGTTTTATAGGGGATGCATAGAGAAATAGTTTGGCTAAAATAGTGAGGTATGAAAAATATCGATAGCGAAGCTTTAGAAAAGCGCGCGAATGAAATACTCTCCACTCTCTCTGACGGAGAAAAATGCCGCCTCCTTTACGGGGATGGAGTATGGAAAACAAATGCTATTTTAAAAAAGGGAATTCGTGCTGTAGAAATGCACGATGGTCCGCTTGGTTTACGCACTCCTCTTGTGAGTGCTGAATCAGATTCTCCGGAAGAGAATGAACCTGCTACTTGCTTCCCTTCTCCTTCTCTTTTGGCCTGTTCATGGGACCCTTCTTTAGAGAAGGAAATTGGCAGAGCAATGGCTATGGAAGCAATTACGTTCCATACCGATTTACTTCTTGCTCCTGGTGTAAATATTAAGAGAAATCCTTTGTGCGGAAGAAATTTTGAATATTTAAGCGAAGATCCACTTCTAGCAGGAAAACTTGCTGCAGGTTTTATTAATGGCGCGCAAGAAGAAGGGGTTGGTTGCTGTTTAAAGCACTATGCCTTAAATAACCAAGAGCATAATCGCTTTTCTTATAGCGCAGAAGTGGATGAAAGAACGATTCGCGAATTTTACCTTTTACCTTTTGAAATTGCCGTAAAGGAGTCCTCTCCTTGGGCAGTAATGGCTTCTTATAACAAAATAAACGGCACTTATGCTTGTGATAACTCCTATTTACTTGAAGATGTTTTAATGAAAGATTGGGGTTTTAAGGGGCCAGTGATGAGTGACTGGGGAGCAACTAGTGACCCTGTACGTTCTCATGACTTTGGACTTTCTTTAGAAATGCCTTGTTCAGTAAAAAGAGAAAGACAGTTAAAAAAGGCTTTAAGAAAAGGGGAATTGCGAAGAGAAAAACTGGAAGAAGCTGCTAAAAGAATGATTCAGTTATCTCTTCTTGCTTCGGGAAGAAGAGAAAAAACCGAGGGATGGATGTTTGCGGATAATCATCAACTGGCAAGAAAAGCAGCCGAAAAATCGATGGTCCTTTTAAAAAACGAAGACGGCTTTTTACCATTCCGCAACTATCATGATTGCTGCATCATTGGCGGATTTGCTGAAAAATTACGTTATCAAGGAGGAGGATCCAGTAAAGTTACTCCACAAGCCTTAGTCAATTTCCTCTCTGCTATTCCAGAAGATATCGATGTTCCTTACGCGCAAGGATATCCGATGGGAAATGAAGAAGAAAAGAGCGCCCAAGAGCTTTTACAAGAAGCACTTGATTTAGCGTCTAGAAGAGAAAGAGTTATCTTCTTTTTAGGAGTTCCTGAGGGAATCGAAAGTGAAGGATATGATCGAAAGAATATGTCACTTCCTTCCGATCAAATCGCTTTATATGAAGCGGTACGGGCATTAACGGATAATGTTGTTGTTGTCCTTCTTACTGGTGCTCCTGTTGAACTTGGCCCCGTTATGAACGCGAAAGCGATTCTTCTTGCTTATTTGCCAGGAGAAGCAGGGGGAGAAGCAATCGACCATATTTTAAGAGGTTACGCTAATCCTTCTGGTAAGCTTGCAGAGTCATGGCCAACCTCCTACGAAGACGTTCCTAGTGCTCCTTATTTTGGTAAAGAAGAAAAGATTGCTCCTTATAAAGAAGCAATTTTTACAGGGTATCGCTACTATCAATCTGTTCCAGGTTCTGTCTCCTTTCCTTTTGGACACGGCTTATCTTATAGTCATTTCTCTTATTCCTCTTTCCAGTTTGATGAAGAGAAAAAAGAAGTGTCTTTCCTTTTAAAAAACGACAGTTCTATCGATGGAGAAGAAATCGCCGAAGTTTATCTATCTTACCAAGGACGTGATATTCCAAAACCAGAGAAAGAATTAGCAGGGTTTTGCAAAGTTTCTCTAGTAGCAGGAGAGGAGAAAAAAGTTCAAATTCCTTTATCTCCTTATGCTTTCCGCGTTTGGGATAGCACGGAGCATGCCTTTAAGACCCTTGCGGGGAATTATCAGATTTTTGTTGGCACTTCGATAAGCAATATGGTGCTTGGACCTATCTCTTTCCGTATCAAGAAGGATAAAAACAGTTATTCTCCTTCCGAAGAAAGACTTGCTTCTATCTCTACCTATCTCACTTTCCGTGACACAGGAAAACTTGTGGTAGACGATAGTGAATTTAGTGCCCTGTTATCGCATCCTGTTACTCCAGATGGCGCAAAAGCGACTCGTCCTTTTGATTTAAATTCTACTTTCAAAGATATTGAAGAGACTTCCTTTGGAAAGTTTATCGTTTCTTTACTTCGAAAACGGTATCGCGGAAATGAAAACGGAGAATTTAAAGTTGCTATGGAAGCACCAATCCGTATGGCAGGAAATTATGTTAAGCCGCGTGTTGCGGCCTGCATTGTGGAGTGCTGCAATGGACGTTATTTCCACGGTTTATGGAGGCTTATTGCAGGGGCAAACGGGCTTCGTAATCGATAGTATTTATGTTAATTAGTTCTTATATTCTTCACCGCGCATTAGGAAAAAATCAAAATAAGAGAAGCGACAATCATCCTGCTTTACCTTTTTATTTTGCGGAAGATTTTTCGCTAGAAGAAAAACAGTTTTGTTTCTATTCCAAAGGTTGTTTATTAAGAGGCTCTATCTATTCTAATGGGAAGCCTAGTAAGAAACCGATTGTCATTTTCTTTCACGGCCTAGGAAGTGGAAGACTTGCTTATATCCGCCTTATTGCTGAAATTTGCAAAAATGGGTATGAAGTTTTTGCTTATGACAATAGAGGATGCGGAGAAAGCGAAGGAAGAATTGTCGGAAATTTGATGAGATCTAACGCGGATATGCGTGCGTTTTTCTCTTATTTAGATTCACAAAAAGAGTATGCTTCTCGTCCTCGCTATGCGGTGGGACATTCCTGGGGTGGATATTCTTCCATGATGGCTTTATCACCTTCTTTTTACGTGCAAAAAGCCATTTCTTTTTCTGGTTTTACTTCTTACTCTCTTGAAATATCTCATTATTTTCCCAAGAAAATCCGCAAACTTTTGATGCCCCTAATTCGAGAAACTATGTTTTTCGAATGCGGAAAAGATGGAAATCTAGATGTATTTTCTCCTCTACAAAAAACAAAAGGAAAATTACTCTATATCCAAGGGGAAGAAGACCGCATGGTCCCATTATTTGTTGGAATGGATGCGTTAAAAAAGAAAGTGCCCTCTGCTTCCATTGAATTCCTACTTGTGCCAAATAGAGGTCATCAACCTTATTTAACAGAACGTGGGGAAAAACATTACGAAAAAGTTGTATCTTCTGGCATTTTATCTCCTTATGAGGATCATCCTATTTCCCTTGATATTGCTTTAGCTACCGAATTAGACCCTCTTATTATGAAAAGAGTCTTCGACTTTCTTAACGGTTGAGGTATTATCCTTTCCCGTGCACTGGTGGCGGAATTGGTATACGCGCTAGTTTCAGAAGCTAGTCGGGCAACCGGTGTGAGTTCGACTCTCATCCAGTGCACCAAAACTTGCATCCATAGCTCAGTTGGATAGAGCGTAACCCTCCGAAGGTTGAGGTCAGGCGTTCGAGTCGCCTTGGGTGCGCCATTGCTAATAATGCCGATTTATTCGGCATTTTTTAATTATTCTTGTAAAGGAGAAGGGTTTATCAATAGGAAAAAATACATAAAATTTTTTGCATTTGTCCGTTTATTTGATTTTTTGATTATAGCCAATTGAGTTGCCGTTCAAAACAAAAAATGAAGATTTTTTAGACACTATTCAATATCGGTAAATCCCTAGTTGTTTTTTCTTTTTTTCCTCTCTATCTTTATATGGACTTAGGTCCACGGCTTCATGAAGGAGGAAAAAATGAAACATAAGCCTATTTTCCTAAGTGTTCTGTTATCAAGTTTATTGCTTGCAGGATGCGGCGGTCCGACCGAATCATCGTCTCAATCTTCTTCTCCTGTTGATTCTTCTTCTACATCGTCTTCATCGAGTTCTTCTCAAACTGAATATGACACGCATACGATTGCAGAACTCATTGAACTTTGTCAAAACTACACGGAGAGCGCTTCTCCTGAAAGATATTATGTAAGAGGAACTGTGGAATCGATTGAAAATCCGCAGTATGGAAGCATGATCCTTTCGGATGAGACAGGCGAGATTGAGGTGTATGGCACTTATAGCGCTGATGGCACGATTCGCTATAACCAATTAGAAGATAAGCCTGTTGCTGGGGATGAAGTTCTTCTTTATGCCAACATTCAGCTTTTTAAAGGTACTCCTGAAATTTATAGCGGATGGATTATTGAATTTACCCATGTAGAAACTCCAATTGATCCTGATGAATATGAACTATCTACTTTAAAAGAAGCGCATGATGCCGAAAAAGGCGAAGTTTTAAAGGTAGAAGGTACTGTCCTATCTCATACCTATAACGCTTCTTTAAGTGAAATTGGTTTTATGCTCGGAGACGAGACGGGAACCATGTACATTTACGATAACCAAATTGCTCCACAAGTTGAAGTTGGGGAAGAGGTTGTTCTTGTTGGGACGAAAGATTATTGGATTTTAGAAGATGAACAAGAAGTTGCCGATAAAAATGGTTATCTTGGCGGAAATCAGTTAACGGATATTACTTTAGTCTCGCACGTTGCTGGCGGCAGCTTTGATTATGAAGCAGTTGCAAAAGAGACAACCGTAAAAGCGTTACTCGAAACGGATTTCTCGGAAGATATCACAGGTACTCTTTATAAAGTCCCTGCCTATATTAAGCAAAATATTACTTATACCTCTACTGGTGAAGTAGATTTCATTAACTACTATATTGATGATTTAGATGGAACGACTGGTACTTATGCTTATAGTCAAGCAGGCGGAGAAGACTTTGCCTGGCTTGAAGAATACGACGAGCAAGTCGTCTATCTTTATATGACGATTTTAAATGCCAGAATGACAAGTTCGAACACCAACTGGCGTATCTTACCAATTTCTGTCAGTGAAGAGCCTTTTGACGCTTCCTCCATTAATGTTCCTGAATTTGCTCTTACCTACTACGCAAATGAGCAGTTTGCAGAACAGTATGTTGCTGATCCAAGTCTTGAAGTTGTCACTTCCGTTACCAACGACATCATCCCCTTTAATGAAGTAACCTTTACTTATGAATCTTCTAATACTGCGCGTCTTTCTTTTGTCCAAGAAGAAGGCAAGATGGTCATGCACGTGTATCCAGAAGATCTTGATAACGTAACAATTACCATTCACGCTGCTTATGGAGAAGAGACTGCTTCTAGCCAAGTAACAGTTCAGGTAATTGATTTGGAAGCAATGCCTGCAATGAGTGTTTCCGAAGCTATCGCTGCTCCTGTTGATGAAGCAAATACGATTTATGTGCGCGGAACTGTTGGTCCATCTCTAGTGAATCAACCTGGTTTCTATCTCATTGATGAAACAGGGACTATCGCTGTTCGTTTCCCTAGCGAAGGAAGTTTCGATCCTACCATTCAAATTGGTCATGAAGTAATCGTTGAAGGTTATCGTTATTTATATGGTGGTAACAATTCTCAAGTTTGTATCAATGATGCTTCTATTTTTGGAAACTTATATGGGGGAGATGGCACCTATCCTACTGACTCCTTTATTACGGATAAGACAGTAACTGACTTCCTTACCGGTGATGTTTATGATCCTGCACGTTCTACGCAGGTATATGTCTTCACAGATGTCAGCATTACCCTATATACGGGAGGTTATACCCCTCAATATGAAATCATTGACGCGGAAGGGAACTACATTATGCTTTATGGTAGTGGTGCTAGTCAGCACGCTTGGTTAGATCCTTTCCTTGATCAAAAAGTTACTGTCGAGGTTGCTCCTTGTAAATGGAACAATAATAAATCTTACACAGGGCACATCTTGTCTGTAACAGGCGCGGACGGAGTTAAGGTGTATAACACTTTAAATTTCTAAAAGAGGTAAAGAAGGGAGACGGGAAACCCGTCTCCTTTTTTATAGTTCGCTTTCTAAAAATCTCTCTTTTGGTGATAAGAAGAACTAGTATAATAGCGGGGCTGCCCGCGTGGTGAAATGGTAGACGCAGCGGACTCAAAATCCGCCGGGCGATGAACCCATGCCGGTTCGAGTCCGGCCGCGGGCACCACACCCTTGCTAAGAAATCCGCATGATGAAGCGGATTTTTCTTTTTCAAAAAAGAGTAATAAACCCGCAAAAATCAAATATTTTATTCAATATTCAGTGTTTTCTTCCGATAAGAAATGCATGCGCGATAACTGATTAGTTTTAAGATAACAAAATATAGAAGAACAAGAAGTAAGAGTGCAGGATACCAAATACAGTACCACCACCAAGTAATCTCGAAGTTAGGGAAAATCATGTGGACAATCGAGCCATCAATCACTTGGATTAAAATATCATCTCCTTTATCGCCGGTTAATTTCATCATTGCTAAGGAATAGATAAGTACGACAAAGATATAGAGAAGGAATAAGAAAAAGTCCTTCCATTTGATTTTGTTTGTAGCAATCGATAAGAGTCCTCCAAAGAAAAGCAGATTGTGATTAATAATACGAAATAAAGTGTAGCGATAACTAAAATCGGCGAGCTGCATGTCAGGAACTAGCATTAAGACAAGTTCGAAAGTAAACCCTGCTAAAAAGGCAGCAAGCGAGGCAACAGAACGAAACCGTTTGAATGGCAAAATAAGGGCCAAGCCAAAAACAAAATAGGTGATGGAACTAAATTCAATCGGGTAGCGGTTCATGTCAATATAGTCGATAATTTTTGCTGTTAAAAAATAAATGCCAAGTACAAACAAAATAAACCGAGATAATTTGCGATATTTTGGTAAAAACCGATAGCTAATAAATATCCATATAAGGACAATCAGTAATGTTAGCGGCATCATCCACCAAAATTGACTTTGATAAAACATCTTTCAACAATATCCATTTCTAGCATGGAAAACAATTAGGAATCTACCACGAACTTCTTTCTTTTTATTAAAATAGAGATATGGCAATTGTTGCAGGAATTTTTATGCCTCATCCTACCTCAATTATTCCTGAGGTTGGGGGAGATGCTGCTCTAAAAGGTATTGAAGAAGAAATGACGGAGTTATCGCATTATATTGCGAGTAAAAAACCGGATACACTTGTTGTTATTTCTGCTCATGCAGAAGGATATCGAGATTATTTTCAAGTATTTGATGGCGAAGTAGGGATTGGGTCATTAGCAAGTTTTGGTGCACATGAAGTTAATTTCCGCCTTTTGTATGACAAAGAGTTTGTCCGCCTTTTATCGGCGGAAGCAAGTTCTGTGAATTTTCCTGCGGGCACAACAGGGGATCGCGGTAGTTTTCTGGATTATGGAACGATGGTGCCTCTTTATTTCGTTCAAAAGGCTTATTCTAATTTCCGCCTAGTGAGAATTGGAGTTTCTTCTCTATCCTTACTAGATCATTATCGCCTTGGAAAACTTATCCGTTCTGTTAGTGAGAAGCTGCGCAGAAAAGTAATCGTCATTGCTTCTGGTGAACTCTCCCATCATTTATCAAGAGAAGGATATTTTGGTTATAGTGAAGATGGTGCTAAATATGAAGAAACTGCCTGTAAGATTCTTAAAACAGGAAACTTTTTGCAGCTTTTAACACAAAACCGATTTGTTCTAGCGAATGCTGGGGAATGCGGAAATCGTTCTCTTTGTATTATGGCAGGCGCTCTTGATGCTCAAAGACTAAAAGTATCCCATTTTTTACATGTGGAACATGATGGAATTGGCTACGCGACAGCTTTGTATGAAGTGTTAGGCGCTGATGCCTCACGCTCCTTTGAACAGCTTTATTTATCAAAGGAAGCATACGAGGTAGTTTCGGAGATTGCCCATGCGCATCCTTTTACTCAGTTAGCAAGAAAAGCCATTCAAGTATATGTGAGTGAAAAGGCGAGAATCGCTATTCCGGAAGAAACGGAATTTCTTTCTCCGGCAAAACCTGTTTTTGTTACGTTAAAGTTACATGGTAGTTTACATGGTTGTATTGGGGCAATAAAACCAGCACAAAAAAATCTAGGAGCGGAAATTATTGAAAATGCAATATCCACGGCAAAAGACCCCCGTTTCCCTTCTTTAACAAGAGATGATTTCCCTTATTTAAGTGTTTCTGTTGATATTCTTGGCGCTTTGCAGAGAGTTCATTCCATTTATAAATTAGATCCAAAACGATACGGGCTTTATTTACAGTGTGATAAGCGTCATGCCTTCATTTTGCCCAATCAAGAAGGAATCGAAACAATTGAAGAACAATTAGAAGCGGCGAAAAGAAAAGCGGGGGTAGAGTATGATGATCCTCTTACCTTATACCGCGTTCCTGTTACGCATTACCGTTAATAAATAATGAAGAATTGCGCTCTTTTTAGTGCAAGGAAAAGATATCTTGGTGAAGATAGAAAATAGGATAGAATGGTTATATGAAACTTTGGAATAAAATTCGTTATAACAACTGGAAGAGAACTCTTGCTATCTTTTTCTCACTTTTAGCGGTTCTATCTTCTTTGGCAGGATTTGTTTTGACCATGATTGATAGTGGTCAAAGTTCAGATTTTACTAATTTAGTCATCGATATACTAAATTTCGTCATCATGATGCTTGTTGGCTATTATCTATTAGACGGAAACGTTCGTAATTCTAACTCGGCATATCGCGGGGTACTCTCTTACGTATTTATTATGGCAATGAATGCCGTTTTTAACGCTTTAGATTTAATTATTTTAGAAATTGGAATGGGAATTGCCGGTATTGTATTGGTTTCCTTTTCTTTAGTAAGCGCTATAGCCTCTGCAGTAGTAGGTTTTATTCTCTACCGAAAAATTATTTTCTATTTGAATCGCTCCTTCCGTGCACCTTCTTACCGCAATGTTGTTATTTGGACAATTGTCTTTGCTCTTTTATGTCTTCTAAACGTTGCTTTTACCTTCTCTCTTACCATTATCTCTCTTGTTCAAAGCCCGCTTTATTTAGGCAATTGGGGATTATTCTTCATGGTTTTGTCCGAGACGGCATTCCCAATATCTATTGTCTTTACAGTATTAAGGCTTTCGCATTAGCCCCTTCTCTTTGCCTTTATAAACATATAGAATGGTTGCCCGTGAGGGGAGTAGCGAGTTCATTTTCCCGACATCACGCCAAATACTTGGCCGGGAAAATGGGGTGAATCACCTACTGCGAGACCTCCAGAGTCATTATGGCTTAAGGGAGGGTTTATGTTTGAAAATAAAACAAAAGAGCAAACTCTAGCCGAATTATCTGTCAATGAAGAAACTGGCTTATCGGAAGAAGAAGTTTCTCGGAGACGTTCCTTATACGGCGAAAATAAACTTGAGGAAAAGAAAAAGAAAGGCGCTTTTGCCATATTTCTTGGGGAATTTAAAGACCCCATGGTCATCGTTTTATTTGTGGCAGCGCTTGTCTCGATGATTGTTGGAATTATTCAGCAAGATTATGAGCAGTTCATTGATGTAGGTATCATTTTGGCGGTTGTTGTGATTAATGCCATCATTGGTACCATCATGGAAACGCGAGCGGAAAAAGCTCTCGAAGCTTTAAAGAAGCTTGCCTCTCCCACCGCTACGGTTCGTCGTTCTGGTAAAGTGATTGAAGTAAAAGCTTCTGAACTTGTGCCTGGAGATATTGTTATTTTAGAAGAAGGAAGAACAATTCCTGCTGATTTACGTCTATTAAAAACGGTTTTATTAAAGTCTGACGAATCTTCTTTAACCGGGGAATCTGAACCTGTTGTAAAGGATGCTGATTTAACCTTCTCTGACGAGGTAGGCGCAGGAGATAGAAAAAACATTTGTTATATGTCTACTCCTGTTGTTTATGGAAGAGGAGAAGGTGTTGTAATTGCTACGGGCATGAATACAGAAATTGGCAGAATTGCTAATTCTTTATCAGGCGGAGAAGAAGATCCGACTCCATTACAAGTTCAACTTGCGCGTTTATCTAAGTTTTTAGGCATTCTTGCTGCGATTGTTGTTGCTTTAATGCTTGTGGTCAGCTTGCTTTATAGTGCTTTCTTAAACGGCAATATTGAAACGCACTGGATTGCTGACTTGATGGATAGTGTTTCTCTTGCGGTTGCTGCCATTCCGGAAGGCTTACCAGCGGTTGTAACAATTGTGCTTGCTCTTGGCATGACCAAGATGGTCAAGGTGAACACGAATGTGAGACGCTTAGCTTCCGTAGAAACTCTTGGAGCGGTTTCTGTTATTTGTAGTGATAAAACGGGTACTTTAACAGAAAACAGAATGACTGTTGTTGCGGCTTATTATGATCAAAAAGATTACGATCATGACGCCTTAAAAGATTCTAATTTATTCTTACTTGCTAAGGGTATGGCTTTATGCTCCGACGCTTCTATTGATGGAGGCTTATACGGGGATCCTACCGAAATTGCTTTAGTACGTTTTGCTTCTCTTCTTGGACATAGTAAAAAAGAATTAGAAGGAAACTCTCCTCGTATTGATGAGTTACCCTTCGACTCTATTCGTAAGATGATGTCCACCCTTCATCAAGAAGGAGATAAAAAGGTTTTGTACACCAAAGGTGCGATGGATCAAATTCTCCTTCACTGCACAAAAATTTATGAAGGAGAAAAAGAAAGAGATATCACAGAAGAAGATAAGAAAAAGATTCAAGAAGCTGCTTCTAAAATGAGTTCGCGAGCGCTTCGTGTTCTTGCTTTGGCTCAAAATACTTCAGGTGCCTTAAAAGAAGAAAATCTTACCTTTATTGGTTTAGTTGGCATGGTGGATCCACCTCGAGAAGCTGCTAAACCTGCTGTTCAAACTCTTAAAGAGGCGGGAATTACCACGATAATGATTACTGGCGACCATAAGGACACTGCCTATGCGATTGCCTATGAGCTTGGTATTGCTACTTCTCCTGAGCAGTGCATGACAGGGCTAGAAATTGATGCTTGCACCCCTGAAGAGTTGCAAGAGAAGGTGAAAACAATTCGCGTTTTTGCCCGTGTTTCACCTGATAATAAAGTGTCTATTGTTAAAGCAATTAAAGCGAATGGACAAATTGTGGCTATGACGGGAGACGGGGTAAATGATGCTCCTTCCTTAAAAGCTGCCGATATTGGTATTGCTATGGGTATCACTGGCACTGACGTTGCAAAAGGCGCAGCTGCTATGGTTTTAACCGATGATAATTTTGCTTCGATTGAAAAGGCTGTCGAGGAAGGCAGAGGCATTTACGCTAATATTCGTAAAACGATTTATTTCTTGCTCTCTTGTAATATCGGGGAAGTACTTGCCATGTTTGTGGCGGTACTGATTGGCTTCCCTGCGCCACTAATTGCGGTTCATTTACTTTGGGTTAATTTAATTACGGATAGTATTCCTGCTGTTGCTTTAGGCGCAGATAAGAAGCCGGAAGGCATGATGCAGGAAAAGCCGCGTGATCCGAAAGCTAATATTTTTGCAAATGGTGGTTATTATGTTGTATTCGGTTATGGGATAGTAATTGGTTTAGTTACCTTGATTGCCTTCTTTATTCCTGCTTTTACTGCCGGCAACTTCACCTATGCGGATATTCAAACCTACTTATCGAACGAGCAACAACTTGCTGAGTCTCAAAGTATGGCCTTCTGCGTCCTTTCGATTTCTCAACTCTTCCACATGCTAGGAATGACCGATTACACGCATTCTGTATTCCGTGTCTTTAAAGATAAAAACATCATGTTATGGGTGAGCTTCTTTATTGGTATGGGCTTACAGTTCCTTGTTATTGAAACTCCGGGTATTCGTGATTTCTTCTCGGTCTATCGGTTAAGCGATCATCCGATCGATTACTTATGGGTGTTCCTTCTTGCCTTAGTCCCGCTTTTTGTACACGAGATTGTGGTTTTCACTCTTTATTTGAAAAAGAAATATCTTTCTAAGAAATCTATTTAATTTTTCCTTTGCTAAGTTGGCAGGGATGGCATATAGTCACCCCTGCCATTTTATTGGCATGCCGTCTTAGCGCAACTGGCAGAGCAACTGAATCGTAATCAGTAGGTTGGGGGTTCAATTCCCTTAGACGGCACCACATGATTTTGAGCGGTTTCTTCTGAGACCGCTTTTTCTTTTTTTTCTTCTAGGAGGGAGTAAAATGCCTCATATGGATATCATTGTTGTTCTTGAAGTATTGCTCTTCGGGTTAGTAGAAGGAGTCACTGAATGGCTTCCTATTAGCAGCACAGGGCATATGATTCTTTTAGAAGAGGTGCTATCCATGCAGTCACAGTTTGGAGAGAATGGGGCTGCTTTTTGGGATCTCTTTCTTGTTTTTATTCAATTTGGTGCCATTCTTGCAGTGATTTTAGTATTCTTCAAAGATTTATGGCCTTTTGGAAAGAGGAAAAATCCCTTGGAGAAAAAGGTAACTTGGAGAACGTGGCTTTATATTGTGATTGCCTGTTTACCTGCTGCTGTTATTGGCATTTTGCTTGATAATCTTTTAAATGAGTATCTTTATAACTTTATTACGGTTGCTATTACTTTAATTGTGTATGGCGTTGCGTTTATCTTAGTAGAGGTTCTCTTAAAGCGCTCAGGAAAGAATCCTTCTATTACTTCGCTGAGCGAATTTTCTTGGAAAACTGCTTTGATTATTGGGCTTGCTCAAGTTTTATCTCTTATCCCTGGCACTTCTAGAAGCGGAGTTACCATTCTTGCTGCTTTGCTGATTGGTGTGAATCGTGATACAAGTGCAAAATTCAGTTTCTATGTTTCTATTCCTATTATGATTGGCGCTACATTAGTGAAGTTCCTCCAGTTTTATCTCGATGGAAACAGTTTATCTGGTGCTGAGATTGGATATTTACTCATTGGTGCTATGATGGCTTTCCTTGTTTCTATTTTTGCAGTTCGTTTCTTAGTTTCTTTTGTAAGAAAGCGTACTTTTATGGGATTTGGTTTTTACCGGATTGGACTTGGAGTTTTGCTTGTTATTTTATTCGCCTCAATCCCTGCTTTAAGAGATAACGTTCCTGGTATAGAAGCCATAACTACTTCCTTATCAGGGCTTATTCCGTCGATTTCCTCAATAAGTTTGCAACAAGTAGTAAGTTTGCCTTGCCCGAAAGGATATTGCTGAGTATAATCCGCCCTGCAGTTAGAGATTTCTGGGTGCTTAGCTCAGCTGGAAGAGCGTCTGCTTGACGTGCAGAAGGTCAGGAGTTCGAGCCTCTTAGCACCCACCATACTGCCTTCGATAGAAGAAAGATATAAAAAGAGGACGGAAGTCCTTTTTTTCTTATCTGCAAGATGAGGCTTTTATCAAAAAGATGATAAAATCACTCTAACAAGGAGGCTTCATCATGGCAGAAGGGAAAAAGACCGGTAGCGGAAAGACCTATCACATTACCAAAAGAGCGGAAGATAATCTCTGGCAAGTGAAGCTTGGTGGGGGACAAAGAGCGCTTAAGCTATTCAAGACACAGCAAGAAGCAATTGATTATGCTGAGTCGGTATCTTCCAACCAAGAAGGTTCGATTCGTGTCCATAGCAAAAAGGGCAAAATCCGCAAATACTAACCTCGACTATTTCCTTGCATCTTGCTATAGTATCGCGGCTGCAAGGCAATGCACCTGTAGTTCAATGGTAGAACTCCAGCTTCCCAAGCTGGTCACGCGGGTTCGATTCCCGTCAGGTGCTCCATATTGAAAGCAATGGTTTGATACAGCAAAACGGCTGTTCAAACCATTTTTTGCATCAAAATTCATGTTTTGAGTCATAAAATACCAAATGGCTATAAATGAAACTAGGCCTAGGTGCTCTGCAAAATATCAATCGTGGTCGGCGAGTTTCCAAAAAGTTTGAATTTAATTAATGCCGTTTTGGCTCGTTCGTCTCTATCTTGTAACGATAAAATTTTGAGAAATGCCCAAGTAATCCGAACCAACGTACCCAGTCTGCAGTCCATTAAATGGCAGCGGAGGCAAATAGAGATTAAACAAAGAAGTAGATGTATTTTAATTTGGCAAATAAATGCACGATTAGCAAGGTGGATGCGATGAGTCTAAAAAATCGCTGATTAAGGTGGTGCCAAGGCATCACTAAACTTTGGAATTGAATATTAGTATGTCATTTGACGAGACCACCGACGAATTTTCGTATAGCGCCATCGGCATCATCTCCTCTGCCTATATATTAAATCGATGGAGGGCCGAGATAACGCAACCGATGGTTTCCATTTGCCTTTTGGGTGCGGTTTATCCTTTTACAAGGTAGTAAATACCTAAAGCAAGGCTCAGCAATATAAGGAATACCATCGAGACGATAGCCTTGGCGGTTGATCCCTTGCGGCGGCGATTGATTATCGATATGA
>CALWDE010000012.1 GCA_944376605.1 uncultured Bacilli bacterium | reverse complement strand
TTTTAAGATATCGATATCATCTAGATTTAAATCAAATGGTAATTTGTGCATATTATAACCTCGTGCTTAAATTTTATCATTTTTTGTGCACATTATCAATTCGTGCTTAAAACTTCACTGGTAGAGGTTAGGATGTTTAATCAGTTATACTCAATTTATGTTAATAATGTGCTAATTTTCGCTAATTTTGGCACAAAAAAAGGCTTGATTAGCTATTTCTAGCGTATCAAACCTATGCTTTCAATATGGTGATCCGTGAGGGACTCGAACCCGCGACCCGCTGATTAAGAGTCAGCTGCTCTACCAACTGAGCTAACGGACCAGCGCGAGAATACTACGCTTATTTTCTTTAGCAGTCAACCGATTTTAAAAAGGGGCAAGAAGAGAGCTTCTCACCCCTTTTTTACAAAGAGAATTAAGCGAGTAAAGTTACATTAATTTTTACTGTCGCAGTAGCCTCTTCATAGCTAATTGTGCCAGTAAAGACGGAAGAGAATTCTTCGCCGTCTACCATAGGGGCAGCAATGTATGCTTTGCTATTGCTGAATAAGTTCCAGGAAGCGGCAGGGTCAACTGTCCACGTAAGCTGCGCCTCGGCCATAGTGCCATCACCAAGATCAACTTGATACAGTTTTTGGAAATTTAAGGTTGTACCAGCAGGTAAGGTGTTGGATTTATCTTCGCCAATACGGAGAAGCTGGCCGCCATCGGTAACCCCAAGATTACTCTCGCTAGCAACTTGGTCTACCACCTCTTGTGCAGTAAGCTTTGCAGGTTCCCCATTACATGAAGCTAAAAGAAGAAGAGGGAGAGAGAGTAAGAGAACATTCTTATTCATAATAAGTCCTTCCTTTGTTTAATTAACTTTGAATAACTGAGAAGCATCATAGTTAAGCAAAGCGAGTTGATAGTTATCAAAATAAGGATTGAGATAAGCGGTTGCCTGCCAAGTTTCTCCTTCGGCAAAATCAAGGTAAGAAAGTCTTGGATAAGAACTATGATCAATACGTAAATTGCAGACAATTCTTGTGCCATGTAAATACGCATAGATTGTTGTGCCACTATTTCCTTCGTTATAGTAGCTATTAATGCCGGATTCAATCCAGTTGCCGTTTTCGTCATATTCGCCGCCTTGCGCAACACGAATATCAACTTGTAAGGTCACAAATAACCCTGCATAAGCACCAAGCTCTTCTTTGGTAGTAATTGGTTCACTTGGGGTGATAGGATCAATGGAATTACCTTCGCCAATGACTGTTTCCCAGTTTTCAGAGCCATAACGCGCCACCACTTCAAAACGGTAATCACCATAAGAAGAAGTTTCAAGGTCACTAAGCTGGATGGTTTCTGAATCTTTTGGGAACTTGGTCGCGCGGCAATAGAAACGTACCACATCGCCTACGCTACAAACAGAACCTAAAGAAGAAGTATATCCTGCGTAAGCGTAGATGGATAAATAATCACCATCTGCGTCGCTTTCTCCATCGCCATCCGTATCGCTACGAACGATATCTCTTAAGATGATGTTGTCACCAATCATGCCAACAACAACGCCAGTAATACGTAATCTCTTACCAGAAGAACCACTATCTACATCAATACCAAGCTCATCATAGTGGTCACGGACATACCAAATGGTTGTCTCGACTACATCAGTAGAATAGTCATAATCAGGATCTTGCACTTTACCAGGAACGCGAAGTCCTCTTTCCGTAGCAACTCTTCCTGCTTCAAGGAAAGCGTCTAAATAACCTAAATCACTATCGACTGTTAAGTTATTTTCGGAGAAACCTTGCTCGACAACTTCAAGGTTATAAAGTCTCCAAGGAGAATCTTCTGTTTTTTGATACCAAAGGAAACCCATATAACGGGTGCCATTGTTATCCATTCTGTCATAGCCAAGTGTATCAGAAGATCCGCTCTTAATATCGTTCACTAAAACGTAATGGGCGCAATCTTTAAGCACTTCCGAGGCAAAGCGCGACGCCTTAACGCCCCAAGGCTGAACATTTGCAGTACTCTCAGGAGTGTTAATCCCGTTCATACGTAAGGAAGAAGAAGCTTCCCCTGTTCCAAGTTCACTCTTCCAAGAGATTGTGTCGCCATCGGTCACACCCATTAAATGGATTTCCCCATAGACAACACCAGTTTTGCCACTATCCACCTCAGCCTTAAAGTCATGATTCATGTAATCATCGGCGTAAGCAAACTCTAAAGAGTCTGTAATCGGTGTCTCAACAAGCTCATCAGGGCTAGTTAAGGAAGAATAAGTTGGACCATGGTCGCAAGAGGCAAGAGGAGTGGCAAGCATGAGACCTGCCAGTAAAAATGAGAAAAATCGAAATGCTTTTTTCATAAATTACCTCACATAATCACGAAGGTCATTGTAGCGGTCTGCAATCACTGATTCAGGAGTTGCCCCGTCTGTGAAGAAGAGCATCTGCATAATCGCATCTACCGAGTTACGGCAAATATCGCTTCCTACAAATGGAGTGTCTACGAACTTTGTCCAGTTCTCTTCTTCGTTAATATAGTGGTTGGTGTTGACTAAAGCTGTATTCTTTTTCACCGTATCCACATAGCTAACAGCTTCTCTATTTAAGAATTCTTGATAGGCATCAGAATTTTCACTATAAGAGCAGCTGGGGAAATAACCTGTTTCGGCGCAGAATTCGCCATTATGCCACTTGGTAAGCCATTTTAAGAGTTTCCAAGCTGCCGCTCTTTCTGCTTCTGTCCCTCTATCGAGTAAGACAAGGTTTGTGCCCTGCGAAATGACAAATTTATGTTCTTCGTCGCGGTATGGCACAGGAGCAACATCGGTTTCAAAACGTGCTGCGCTAGGAACGCTATGCGCCGTACCAGCTGTAGAGCCAACATTCATGACAGAGAGTAAGTTTGTAAAGGCGTTCGAGCAGTACTGCGTCTCCCCAAAGTCAGCAGGAATCGCCACCACATCTTCCTCATGAAGCTGCTTCATATAAGCAAGTCCTGTTTTTACTTCTTCACTATCAAATGTCAAATAGCCTTCTCCTGTGGCAGGGTCTACATCCGTATAGCTCCCTCCCCATTGGCGGCATAATGTAATAAAGAAGTTCGCACCAGAGTCGTAACCAAAAGGATGGAAAGTTTCTGCACTTACAAGGCGGAAATCAAGCACATCGCTGCGGTCAATGCTAGAAGGAACATCTTCCCACTTCTCATAAACTTCACCATTTGGACCAGCAATATGACCAAAATAGGTGACGTGATTAGAAGCATCGCTTCCCTCTTCTAAAAGAGTATTAATCGCATGTCCTACAGTGCGCACCTCTTCCCATGTGGTAGGAACGGTAATCGTAGGATCAAGCTTTACCGCCCACTCAAAGAAGGTTTTGTTATAAGTCATCGCTTCGGTGGACTTATTAAAGGGAATACCCATTAAATAAGGATCACCGTTTTCATCATATTCGACTTCATAATTTTCCGTCATATAGTCGCTATAGAAGTCATCAGGAGAGATAGCATCTTCGCCTGTATCTGTCTCTACGTAGTAATCTAGACGAACAATGAGGTCACGCTGAACATAAGTAGACATATGATCAGGATAAGCAAGAGCAAGATGCGGGAAGGTGCCAGAAGTTGCACTTAAACCAATTTGGTTACGCAAATTGTCATAGCCGCCTTTGGACTCATAATTGACAATGATTCCTGTTTCCTGCGAGAACTCATTGAGCATTCCTTCTAATACGCCATTGATGTCTTCCCCGAATCCTGTCCAGAAATTAATCGTAGTGCCAGCAGGAATTTCCATATTCACATCAACAGAATACGGATCTACACGGTTTCCGCCTCCACAAGAAGCTAAACTTGTCACACTAACTCCTAAGGTAAGAGAAAGTGCGAAAGGAGCAACAAATTTTTTCCAGTTCATCTTTTTACCTCTTAATCATGATAGTCACGGAGGTCAGCATACGCAGAATCAATCGCCTCTTGTGCGGTGCTTCCACCAATAAACACTTCCGCGGTAATCGAATCAACACGGGTACGGATGACACTAGATCCCGAGAAACCAGGATCGACGAATTTCTTCCAGTTTTCCGCATCATTCATATAGGTGTTGTTATTCACCTGGGCAGCATATCTTTGTAAACGATAAGCTTCGGTATCTCCTGTTCCGTCATTATTTAAGAATTCTTGATATTGCTCATCGTTTTGCGAAGTTCCGCAAGTGGGGAAATAACCCGTTAACATGGCAAACTTACCATTGCCAATTTGGGTCATATACTTAATAAATTTCCAAGAGGCAACAAACTCTTTGTCAACTTCTTCTTCGGTAGCAGCATTTGCTTGAAGCATGATCATGTTCGTGCCTTGCGAGATAACGTATTTGTTATCTGCATCTTGGAAGGGAATGGGGGCTACTTTAGAGGTGAATTGACCAGTAGCGCAGTTAGAAACACCTGCTGAGCTACCAACATTCATTAACGATTCATTCACACGGTAATGAGCGCTGCAGTAGCTAGATTCTTCAAAAGAAGCAGGAATGCCAAGAACGTGCGCTTCATAAAGTTCATTTAAGCGTGTTAAGGCGCTTCTTGTTGCATCATTATCAAAGACAACGCTTCCTTCCATTGTGGCAGGATCCACTTCTGTATATTCTCCACCCCACTGTCTTACCGCAGTGATAAAGAAGTTTGCCTGTGAGTCATAAGAGAGAGGATAGAAATCATCTTCTGTCACACTGACAAGATTTAAAAGAATCTTCTCAGTTGCAGGAACAGCAGTAACCGAGTTATAAGTATTTCCTAAATTGGTAATAACTTTGCCAAAGCCATTTCTATTTTTAATCCAGTTAATAATCGCAGTGCCCTGTTCTAACACCTCGTCCCAAGTAGTAGGAATATGAATTCCTGCTTCCACAATAAGAGGATTTTCAAAGAAGGTGGCGTTATAAACCATGACTTCTGTTGATTTATTAAAGGGAATGCCAAGAATGTAGCCTGTTCCGTCTTCACGGTATTCAAGGCTTTCATTTTCTAACGTGTAATCCGAATAGAAATCGCTATAGTCGAAATCTGCTAATTCGTGGAAGGTTTCTCCTTCTGCATTTGGATCAGTGGCAGTGCCTTCTCTTGTATCAGGGATATCAGTGTCATGCTCAATGAATTGGTCAAGACGCATGATAATATCCGAGTCACGGTAAGAAGCCATGTGGTCAGGATAACCAACGGCAACATTTGGATAAGTTTTCGAGGAAGCAGAGAGGTTAATTTGCGTTGCTAAATTATCGTAACCACTTTGTGGAGTGTAGTTGACGGTAATTCCTGTAGCTTCTTCAAAGTCTTCGATGACTTGCTCTAAATAACCAGAAACTGTCTGACCAAAACCTGCCCAGAATTCAATGGTAGTCCCTCTTGTATCAATGCTCATATCTGGTAGGTAATCTGGTCCTGAACCAGAATATCCACGTCCACAAGAAGCAAGACCGGATGCAGAAGCAAGTGCAACTGCGCCGAAGGCTAGAAGCGAAAATGCTGATTTTTTCATGTCTTTGAGATCCTTTCCTTTTCTCAAATATATTTCAAATAGAGAAATCTCTATTAGGCCAAAGTAAGATGCGATTAACCCTTAATACCAGAGCGCGAAACGCCACGCATGATGAATTTACGGAAAATGAGGAAGAAGACAAATAAAGGTGCTGTAACAATTACAGATCCAGCAATACGAACGGTTTGATGGTCTAAGCCAGTATCACTGTTGGTAAAGAGGTTCATTAAGCCGTTAGAAACTAGCCACATGCTCCAACCTTCTTTCATACCAAACATCCAACCGTTCTTGTAATAGCCATTGGCAACTAAGTTTGGCCACACGTAAGCATTCCAAGAGCCCATTAAGCTTAAAATTGCGATGGTGACAATAGTAGGAGAAGCAATAGGAATCATGACTCTCCATAAATACTTAAAGTGGCCATAGCCGTCTACTTTTGCCGCTAAGAAGAGTTCGTTAGGGATTTGCTGGAAGGTTTGTCTTAAATAGAAGATGTAGAAGACACTAACGCCATGAACAAAGATTAAAGCGCTATAAGTATTTTCCCAGCCGATAGACTTTACCGTTTGATAATTGGTAATAACCATCATTTCTCCCGGAATCATCATCGTTGCAAGAAGAATGGTGAATAAGAGATTTTTCCCTTTAAATTCGCAGCGCGCAAAAGCAAAGGCGGCAAGCACCGATGTCGCGATGGTGAAAATAGTAGAAACTACCGATACAAAAATCGTATTCGCGTAGTAAAGACCAAAATTAATGGTAGAACCATTCGTACTTTGATAAGTAAAGACAGTCACAAAGTTATCTACTGTGTAGTTTGGCTCTGCCAAAGTGTCATTCCACCACTGAGGGAATAAAACGAATTGATGCATCGCATCTTCCATATCGAACGCTTCTGGATTACGGAAAGAGGCGATAATCATATAAAGGAAGGGGATGACGATAAAGATACCAACAATCGTCAAGAAACCATAAACAAGCACATTATGGAGAATGTGGTTTGCTTTGTAGCGACGCATTTGTTTTGTCGTCGCAAAATAAGTCTCATGCTCTGCCATTGTCCCCTCCTAATAGTGAACTCTCTTCTTACTTACTACCATTTGGACAATAGTAATTAATAAGATGATGATAAGAAGAACCATAGATCCTGCCGCAGCGCGGTCTGGATTTACGTCCATCGTGCTATAAATATAACCAACAACGGTCATCCATTCTTGATTGTTCGTGCCACCGAAAGCCGTTGCACCTCCACCGAATAAGGAGATAACTTCTGTATACGACTTAAAGGCGCCGATGAAGCTGGTGATGGTGATATATAAAACTTGAGGAGATAAAAGAGGAATAGTAATTCTTCTTAAGATGGTCGAACGCTTCGCGCCATCAATTCTTGCCGCGTCATAATACTGTTTATCAATAGAAGCTAAGCCGGACATAAAGACTAAAATCTTGAAGGCTAAGCCGTTCCAAATTGCGTAAACAATAATGACAAAGAACATCGCCCAGCGGTTCGCCTGAACATCTAACCAGTGGAAAGTATCTAAGCCAAACACAGCATTAAATAATCCGCCCGAAGAGAAAATCGTTTGGAAAACCATACCTAAGGCGATGGTGTTCGTAACATAAGGTAAGAAGAAGACAGTTTGGAAAAATCCTTGCAAAGGCTTAATGGAATATAAGGCAACCGCGATGAGTAAACCTATGATAATTGTCAAAGGAACCGAGAAAATAACAATTAAAGCGGTGTTCCCAAGCGACTGTAAGAAAAGGCGGTCCTGCAAAATATAAGCATAGCTGCCAAGACCAAAAATAGGATCAGGAACTCTGCTATTTTCAAGCGCGGCAAAGAAGTTAGTTAAAACGAAAGAACTACCCGAACCATTCACAAAAGTAAATCCTTCTAAAAAGGACATTAAGAAAGAGTTAATGATTGGGTAAATCATGAAGAGGATTAAGAAGATTAAAGCAGGGATTAAAGCAATCCAAGCTTTTGCAGTTTCTCCTACATGAATACGAGAAGCTTTCCGTACAGAAAGAGTTTGTTTCAAAATCTCTTCGGTATGCTGATATTTTTGCGAAGGAAGAGGCTTTGCAAACGCGTACCGAATATTTTCTTTGAAAGAAACTTTTACAGTTGAGTGTAATCCGCTCACTTGATTCTCTCTCCTTCCTCTTCAAACACATAGAAGCGCTTGGCAAGAAGACGAATTTCTGTTTTTCCTGCTACTTTTTCGCTTAGTTCGGAAGGAATAATGACTTTTAAGCCATTTTCCTTTTGTTCTTTGACAGAACCGACAATCGAAATATCACGTCCAATATGTTGAAGTAACTCAATATCACAAGGTACAACACCCTTTTTGGCAGCAGGGGCTGCAACACCAAAAGCTTCTGGACGAACAGCAATTTTAACTTTGCGGTCTTTTAAAGTTTCTACATGATGAGGAATCGACTGCAAGGCAACGTCTGGATTTTCTTCAATATCAACACCTGCATCGACATTTTTCTCCGCGACGTCTTCTAAGGTTAACACCTTTCCTTCGTAAACAACTTTTTCATATGGCTTTTCATAAACAGGATCTTCATCAAATAAGACACCGTTTAAATAAAGCTTTCCGTCTTTAATTTCTCCATCAAAGACATTGATAGCAGGGCTACCTAAGAATTTCGCAACAAATAAATTTGCTGGTTCATCATAAACTTCTTGCGGCTTACCAATTTGCTGAATAATGCCAAGCTTCATGACAACAATCACGTCAGAAATCGACATAGCTTCTTCTTGATCGTGCGTAACAAAGACGGTGGTAATACCTGTCGAACGCTGAATTCTCTTAATTTCTTCACGCGTTTGTAAACGAAGACGCGCATCTAAGTTCGATAAAGGTTCATCGAGTAAGAGAACAGAAGGCTTTTTGGCGAGCGCACGGGCAATGGCAACTCTCTGCTGCTGCCCGCCTGATAACTCTTTTGGCTTTCTAGCTAGATATGGCTCAATATCAACAATCTTCGCCATTTCATGAGCAATTGCCGTTTTTTCAGGAGCGCTTAAGCGGCGCTTATTATTAATTCTTGCTTGTCTAGGATTGGTCTTTTTTAATTCATTAAAGGCGTCTTTTGCGGCAATTAATGCTTCGGAAGCTTCCGCGACACGCGCTTCTAAAAGCGTGAGACGCTCTTGATCGTGCGGTAACTCTTTCTCAATTCTTGCTTTATCAAGAACGGGCTTTTCTAATTGCACAACTTTCTTATTTAATTCTTTTACCCTTTTTAAGGCGCTACGATAATGCTTACCAGAAGCATCATCAGGATGCTCCATTTTTAATTTTTCAAGCGCAGTGTAAACATCATCATATTTGGCTGTTTCTCTTTCATAATCTGTGCGGACTTTTTCTAAAGCAGCCTCTTTTCTAGCAATATCTTGCTCGGTTAAAGCGATATCGTTCTCGTCCCCTTCTTCTTTATGTAAGATATCAAGAACCTTCTTGGCCTTTTTCACTTCTTTTTCCGCTTTTTTAACATGGGATTCGGCAACCTTCATTTTGCGGTGCGCTTTTTTCACTTTCAGACGAATGGAATAAAGATCACGCGCTTCATCTAATTCATCTTTCGCCGTTTCAAGTTCTAATTTCGCTGCGTCAATTTTTTCTTTACTTGCTAAATTACCAGCTTCTTCTAAAGAAACAATTTCATTCATTCTTGAAGTATCTTTTTTAATTTTTAACTTCAATTCATCATAGCTTTCTTTTGCTGCGCGTAAGGCGTTTTGCTCGGCGCCATATGCCCCTGGTAAACGGACATTATCAAGAGGGAAGGTTATATTTTGCTGCACGGTAAAGTGCGGATATAAGGCATAGTTTTGGAACACAAGTCCAATGCCTCGATTCTCTGGAGGGACGTTTGTAACATCTTCTTCTCCAAAATAAATATGACCACCTGTGGGTTTATGTAAACCAGCAATCATATATAGGGTTGTGGATTTCCCACAGCCTGATGGACCAAGCAGTCCTACTAGCTTACCATCGGGTATCGTAAAAGACATCCGATCCACCGCTGTCATATGCGAGCCTTTGTGGCTGCGGAAGACCTTCGTCAGCTCTTCGATCTTGACTTCCATTTTCTTCCTCCAGGAATATCAGGGACTAATTTTTGTCCTAACGAGAATAACACGGAGAAGGCACCTACGCAACATAGCCAACTTAGGCGTGTTACCTTGATAACGCTTTCTTCTTTTATTATTTCGTAGATGATGTTGCCTTATTATCCTTCCTTTTTCCTTTCTTCTTCAAGTTGCATTTCGCCTTTCTCTTTCATCTTTTCCGCTTCTTCCCTGGCTTTTTCAATCAGAAGATTTGCCTCTTCTTCTTCGAGAATGGAAGAATAGATTGTGGAACTTCGTAAATCGACCACAACTGTGGCAGCTAAAGCGTCATGAATGGCAAGATGAGAATGCGAGAAGATAGAAAGCACATAGGAAAGCAAAAGTAAACCAAGTAGCACCGCATAACTAGCCCATAAATTAGGAACGAATAAGATTAAAATAATGGCTAAAAAATAAAAGGGTAATGCGCGCATGACAAGTTGACCTTTGCTTACTTTGTAGCCGAGTTTATTGGTAAGCGCTACTTTGAGCATTTTCTTTCCAAAGGTCGCTCCATTTGCAAAGCATAAAGGTAAAACAAGATACAAAACTGGATAGGTGATAGCGAGAGATATTGCCAGAGGATACGCTCTGCGGATTGCCTCCTCTTCGCGCAAGGTGGAGCGATATGGCTCACTTTGCGTAAACTGCTCCATCACTTGATAATACAAAGAAGAATTTGCCCCGCTTTCATCATAATAAAAGCGCATTAAATCCGCGCGCGCGTCTTCCTTTAAATTTTCTAAAGGACGGAGATTGCCGTTTTCATCATAAGCGCTTCCTGCTAAATATAAGTCATCCGCGGGAATGGCAATGCTGTTTTCATCAATTTCGCCACTTGGTAATTTCGCCCACTGAAAATATTTTTCTCCATCTGTGGCAGGATAAGAAAGCTCTAAATAGCCATAGATATTTTTATAATCTTCTAACCCAAGTAGATGCACGTTATACCAATAGGCAAAAGTTTGACCTTCTCTATTTGGGGTTAGAGAAGGAGAAGCAGCCTCTGCTCCTTCTTCATAAAAAGAAGTAATTAAATCTTGATACACGAGATAGGAGTCTGGATCACTAGGAGAAGTCCAGCTCTCTTCCTCCTCGTTATAAACATAAAGCATCGAAGCTTCTCTTAAAGAATCTGTTGCTTCTTTAGCCCCTTGATACCAAGGAGTAACCGCAAAAATCGATTCTAAAATAGCAAAAACACCAAGTGCGAAAAAAAGAAAAAGAAGCAAATCAATGAAAGCGGCAAAAAAGCGTCTATGAAGTGGAGCGAAAACAATATTTTTCATTCTTCTTCCTCGCTTTTATCTTCTTCTCTAGGCCCGTTTTCGACAATATCTAAAAAGTCTGGTTCATGCGCACGGTCACTCGCCCAAGCTCTTGTCACTACCGATAAAGCAATATAGTCATGTAAAGCTCTCCGCTTGGGAGTTAATAAACCAAGAGAAACACTACTTAAGAACATTAAGATCAATATCGTTAACGAAATAATTAAGTCATTCGCAAATAAAGCGGCGTACCAAGTCCCGAATAGGGGCAAAGCGCGTAACAGAAGCATATAGCGCGGCAAGGGCATTCCATCAAAACGTAATAATCCAAGACGGAAGATCATCTTCCCCGGCGTATTCCCTCTTTTGGAAAGCAAAGGGAAAAGTAAATAAATAATGGTGAAAGGAATCGCAATCGTAACGCTTAACGTAATAAAGTGCCCATTTGTGTATGCCTGATAGGGCTCTTGGTAAAATGGTTCAGAAGTAAGACGGTTTTGCGCCTCCGCGTAAGCATTTCGGAAAAAAAGAAGTAAGTTTTGCGAGCTTTCTTCTGTTAACACCATCTCTCCTGCGGAATTTTCTTCAAAGAGGGAATCTTGAAGTCTTGCCGGAACATCAAGAGAAGTGTTCCCGTTTTCATCTAGTCCAAAAGAAAAATAGGGAGAAGAGTTCACCGCGCTAGAAGAGGAGGGTAAGCCCAGTACATTCACGTTATACCATCTCTCACTTGCCCATTCTTGATGCGGGTTAGGATTAATGGAAATATCCTCTATTAACTGATAATCAAAATAATAAGAACGAATGCTAGCTTCATAGTCATGATAATCGGTGGAAGAGATATCATGAACAGGGTAGAGTTCCCTATTTTCGTCTTCTTCTAACTCCATTAAGCCGCTATAAGTAAGATAATGCTCTACCAAAGCCCAGTCTTCTTCCATCCCTAAAGCTTGTCCTAAGGTAGGAAAATTATCATGAGGGTAACAAAAGAAGTAACAAGTAAGAAGAAGTAATCCTGCCAAAAAGGCGTCAATTACCGCCGCGGTAACGCGGAGTAATAAGGGAGCAAGAGGAAAGCCTTCTTCTGCTATTTCTTCTCGTAAAGCCATTGTTATTCTTCTCTCTTATTCGTTTCATCTAAGAAAGAATCTTCTTCTAGATCTTCCTCTTCCTCTTTAGGAGAGTTCTCTTCTTTCTTATCAAGAGAAGGAGAGATAGATTCTGCATTTTCTTCTTCCTTTTCTTCCTTAGTCTCCATAGAGGAAGAGGACGCTGCATGACTTGATATTGCTTCTAGACGTTCTTGATGCTTTGCTTCCATATCTTTTTCGTATTCATCAAAGGAAGAGATGGAAGAGGCTTCTTCTCTTCTTAAATTAAGTGTAGATAAATCAAGAATGGATAATTCTTTTTCCAAAATAATCTCTTCTGGAGTTTTCTCTTTCTTCTCTTGCACTTCGGGATGAGAAGCAAAATAACGTTCTGCTTCTTCTTCGTTTTTAAACCATAAAGATTCATGGGCATCAATACAGACTGTCCCTGTTAATAAGTCTTCAAAAGTCTTATGGCTTCTATGTAGCACCATAAACATAAAGTCTAAGAGGGCAAATAGCATGACGAGCATAAAGCCAATGAAAGTTGGAGGCACTAAGAATAAACCTAAAATCACAAAGACAACCAAAGGACGAAGGAATCTTTGATATGGCTTCATTCGTACAGCTTCCTTAGAAACAATGGATAAATGCGTGAGCATTTTTCCAATGCTTCTCCCGTCTCTTGTTGAAACCGGAATGATATAAAAGAAGATCAGTAAGAAGGGCAAATAGGCGGTAAGTAAGGCGTAATAAATATATTGATTTAATAAAGAATAACGCGATAAGTAGTAACGCTGGGTGCTATAAGTGTGGGAACCAACCGTCCAGTCTGCTAAATCGCGGTAGACACCCGTATAAGTAGAAGCGTCAAAAAAGTGATCCGTTAAGCTAGCAATCCACTGACTATTTGAGGAACCTGCTAAACCTTCTAGTGCCCGCTCTGTTAAAGTAGGAGCTAAGGAATAATCGACATATCCCTCTTCATTTAAGGAATAACGATAAAAACCAGAAGAATCTTGTAATTCTTCTTCCCAGTCATCATGCGTAAGAGAAAACTCTAACCAGTTCTCCTCTTCTTGCGAAGCAGTAAGCTCTGGTAATCCCATAAAGATTTGGGAGAAATAACGTCCATAAATTACAAAATTTGGATCAGAAGTGGAAAGAGGTTTTTCGACAAGTTCCCCTTCCGCGCTAATGGGGTCCATGCGGTCATCTTCTAAATAAAACCCTGTCCAAAATTTCCACATCAAATCTTCATACATCAAATAACCATAATCTTCTTGCGTGATAATGGTAATCTCTTCCCCGTCTGAATTTATCGAAGTAGAAGTTTGAGGATTATATTCATAAACGATATAAGCGTTGCCTGTTGTAAGACGTAAGGGATTACCTTCTTCGTCATACTCCACGCTATATAAGCCAGTATCCGCTGCAAAGTTCAGCATTTCTCGGTCAAGAATGCTTCCACCAAGTGCTTCCACCATAAAAGTAGAAGTAAAAGCAGAATAGACAATCACCGTGCATAGCGCCAAAAGAATTAAATCAATCAGGAAGGCTATAAACCTCCGCATATAAGTAGGCTGTTTTAGTTTCGCGTCCATGTCTGCCATTATAATGATTTCTTCTCTAGCGGATAGAGAGAAACCCTTCGCAAAGAAAAATCTTTCTTTTCTTACAAAAAAAGACTGCCCCTTAAGGCAGCCTTTTCCTTTTCTAATTGAAATTAGTGAATGATGTCAGCGACAGTACCTGCACCAACGGTTCTACCACCTTCACGGATGGAGAACTTGGTTCCCTTTTCAAGGGCAACAGGGTGAATGAGCTTCACGGTGAAGGTAACATTGTCACCAGGCATAACCATCTTCACATCAGCTGGGAGTTTGATGTCACCAGTGATATCGGTGGTATGGAAGAAGAATTGAGGACGATAGCCATTGATGAAGGCTGTGTGACGTCCACCTTCTTTTTCGGTGAGAATATATACCGCAGCGGTGAATTCATCATGAGGAGTGACGCTTCCTGGTTTTGCAAGAACTTGGCCACGTTCGACTTGGTCCTTGTTGATACCACGTAAAAGGGCACCGATGTTGTCACCACCTTGCGCGAAGTCAAGGGTCTTACGGAACATTTCAAGTCCGGTTACGACAGTGCTTTGGGTTGGACGAATACCAACGATTTCTGCTGGATCATTGATCTTGATGGTACCACGTTCAACACGTCCAGTAACGACAGTTCCACGACCAGAGATTGTGAGAACGTCTTCGATAGGCATAAGGAATGGCTTATCGGTATTTCTTTCTGGATCAGGAATGTAGCTATCAAGAGCATCCATAAGTTCAAGGATGGACTTGCAAGCGGGATCATCAATGCTCTTGGCATCGCATGCTGCACGAGCAGAACCGCGGATGACAGGAACTTCGTCTCCAGGGAATTCATAAGAGGAGAGGAGTTCACGGACATCCATTTCGACAAGGTCGATAAGTTCTGGGTCATCGACAAGGTCGGTCTTGTTTAAATAGACGATGATGTATGGAACACCGACTTGACGAGCAAGAAGGACGTGTTCACGGGTCTGAGGCATAACGCCATCTGTTGCAGCGACAACTAAGATTGCGGCGTCCATCTGAGCGGCACCGGTAATCATGTTCTTGATGTAGTCAGCGTGCCCCGGGCAGTCAACGTGAGCATAGTGACGCTTGTCGGTTTCATACTCAACGTGAGCGGTGTTAATGGTGATTCCACGAGCCTTTTCTTCGGGGTTTGCATCGATATCGGCATAAGCCATATCCTTAGCCATACCTTTCATGCTAAGAACGTGGGTAATCGCCGAGGTAAGGGTAGTCTTACCGTGGTCGACGTGACCAATGGTGCCAACGTTTACGTGGACACGGTCACGGTTGAATTTCTCTTTATCTGCCATTGTTGTTCCTCCAATATTGGCTTTTTACTTTTGGCGCTTCGTGATATTAGCGCACCTTCCACAGGAAGGCAATTTAATTAGAAGCAAGAAGGCCTATTTTATTTCGAGCCTTGTGCTTTCTTGGTGATTTCGTCTTGGATGTAACGTGGAGTTTCTCCATAGTGGTCGAAGGTCATCGTGAAGGTGCCTCTTCCCTGAGTCATCGAACGTAAATCCGTAACGTAACCAAACATTTCTGCAAGAGGGACAGAGCAGCTAACTACTTTAGCGTTCCCTCTTTGGCTTTCTTCGTCAACAGTACCTCTTCTTCTCGAGATATCCCCAATAACATCACCATAGTATTGTTCTGGGACTGTCACGTCGACTTTCATGATTGGTTCGAGGATGACGGGATCACATTTGCCTGCCGCGGCTTTTAAGGCTAAGGAAGCAGCGATCTTATAAGCAGCTTCCGAAGAGTCGACATCATGGTAGCTACCATCGAATAAAGTAGCTTTGATATCAATAGCAGGATAGCCTGCGACAAGTCCTCTTTGCATGGCTTCTTCTAAGCCTTGCTGGGTTGGTTTAATAAATTCTTTTGGAACTGCGCCACCAACAATCGCGTCCACAAACTCAAATCCTTTGCCAGGATTGGGTTCGAAACGAATCCATACGTCACCGTATTGACCATGTCCGCCAGTCTGCTTGACGTAGCGGCCTTGGGCTTCTCCGGTTTTCCGAATGGTTTCACGGTAGTTAACTTGAGGAGCACCGACATTGACAACAACGCCGAACTCTCTCTTCATTCTTTCGACAAGAACATCTAACTGAAGTTCACCAACTCCGCCAATGATTGTTTGACCAGTTTCGGCGTTAGTATGAACGCGGAAGGTGGGGTCTTCTTCGGCGAGTTTTTGTAAGGCGATGGACATCTTTTCCATATCCGCCTTAGTCTTAGGCTCAACAGCCTCTTCTAGAACTGGCTCTGGGAACTCAAGTCTTTCTAAGACAACAGGTTCATTTAAGTCGGTGAGAGTGTCACCAGTTGTCGTATTCTTTAATCCGACAACCGCGCCGATTTCACCAGCGTGTAAGACATTTACTTCTTGTCTCTTATTCGCGTGCATTAACACAAGACGAGAAATACGTTCTTGATTGCCTTTAGAAGAGTTCAAGATATAAGATCCACTCTTTAGCACGCCTTGATATACACGGACATAAGCAAGTCGGCCAATGAAGGGGTCAGTGGCAATCTTGAAGGCAAGACCAACAAATGGAGCGTTGTCTGTCGTCTTACAAACATAAGATTCTCCCTTTAATTCACCCTTTTCTCCAGGAATATCAAGTGGAGATGGTAAATAAGCAATAACCGCGTCAAGAAGGAGTTGAACACCCTTATTCTTGAAAGCAGTACCGCATAAAACAGGGAAGAATTTACCGCTGATAACCGCTTTACGAATGACCGCTTTGATTTCGTCAACGGAAGGTTCTTCTCCTTCTAAGACTTTCATCATGAAGTCATCATCATAAGCGGAAAGCTTTTCAAGAAGAACGCTATGATAATGATTTGCCTTATCGAGCAATTCTTCCGGAATATCTTGTTCCACAGGAGCGTCATCTTTATTGTCTTTGTTATAGATGAAGGCTCTCATGGTGACAAGATCAATCTCACCGATGAAGCTTGATTCTCTGCCAACAGGATATTGAATGGCAGCAAAATCTACGCCAAGGCGCTCTTTGATGGTGTCTAAGCACATTTCAAAGTCAGCACCAATCGCGTCCATCTTATTACAGAAAATAATACGAGGGACGTTATATTTATCCGCTTGACGCCAAACAGTTTCTGTTTGAGGTTCGACGCCGTTTTTAGAGTCTAAGACAGTGACAGCACCGTCTAAAACTCTTAAAGAACGTTCTACTTCCACTGTAAAGTCGACGTGCCCCGGAGTGTCAATGATGTTGATACGGTGCCCTTTCCAGAAGCAAGTAGTAGCAGAAGAGGTAATGGTGATGCCTCTTTCCTGTTCCTCTTCCATCCAGTCCATAACGGCAGTACCTTCGTGAACTTCCCCAATTTTATGAGTACGTCCAGTGTAGTAGAGGATACGTTCTGTTGTGGTAGTTTTGCCCGCGTCAATGTGGGCCATAATACCAATGTTTCTAGTATGAGGAAGATCGTAGGTCGATTCTTCTTTGATAATGTTTTCGTCGTTGGCCATTGGGTTTCTCCTTACCAGCGATAGTGAGCATAAGCCTTATTGGCTTCTGCCATTCTATGGACGTCTTCTTTCTTCTTCACCGAAGCACCAGTGCCATTAGCAGCATCGATAATTTCGGCAGCGAGCTTTTGTTCCATCGTCTTTTCGTTACGAAGACGGGCAAAAGTAACAAGCCAGCGAAGACCAAGAGTTTGTTTTCTCTCTGGCGAAACTTCGGTTGGAACTTGATAGTTTGCTCCACCCATTCTGCGAGCCTTTAATTCAACATTAGGCATGATGTTATTAATTGCGGTAGCAAAGACATCAATCGCAGGTTTCTTTGTCTTTTCTTCAATGATTTTGAAGGCGCCATAAATGATGGTTTGAGCAGTTCCTCTTTTTCCATCATACATAACCCGGTTAATAAGGCGGGTTACAAGCTTGCTGTTATACACGGGGTCTGGTAAGACATCGCGTTTTTCAATTTTCCCTTTACGAGACATGTTTTTCCCTCCTTATTACTTCTTTTCAGGACGCTTAGTTCCATATAAGGAACGTCCTTGACGACGCGCTTCAATTCCTGCGCAGTCGAGGCATCCACGAATAATGTGATAACGAACACCAGGAAGATCTTTGACTCTTCCTCCACGAATAAGAACTGTACTATGTTCTTGGAGGTTATGTCCTTCTCCCCCGATATAAGCAGTGACTTCGAATCCGTTACTTAAGCGGACACGAGCATACTTTCTTAAAGCGGAGTTAGGTTTCTTTGGTGTCATGGTACCGACACGAGTGCAAACGCCTCTTTTTTGGGAGCTGGGCTGGCTGATTTCTTTCTTGGTAAGAGAATTCCATCTCTTGCCAAGAGCAGGAGCCTTACTCTTTGCTTTGGAGGCTTTTCGTCCGGCCTTAACGAGTTGATTAATCGTTGGCATCTCTTTCTCCTTTTTCCTTTCTTTTTCTGCACACAATTCCTTGTGTATCAGGTCCGTGCTTTTTAAATGCCCCTTAAAAGGGCAAAAGCGACCAGCGCAAAGAATACGCGTTCTTAAAAAGGATAGCAAGAGAAAAAGATTTTAAAAAAGAGGATGAGTAGGAAAAGCCATGACTTATCCCCCTATATCTTTAATAAGGAAAGGGAGCTTACCTCTTACTAGGGATAACTCGTTCTCCTAAGAAAGGAATTACAGATGTCAAAAATAGACGACGAATACGTCGATTCTCTCATTACAAAACGAAATAAAAAGCTTAGCGGCGCGATCACTCCGCCTTGCGGCGGCGACACACCATTTGTTCGCTAAGCAGATTCATTTAGAGCAAGGCTACGTGTCTTGTCAAGAAAGGAACTATAAAAAGCAATGATAGAAAGGAAGTGATGCAAAAAATTGTTCTATAAAAAGAAAGATAGGCATTTTAGAGGGCATGCCACAAAAAACGGCATGCATCCAGCCTATATCGTCGGAGAAAATGATCGATCGTTCAGTTTTTTTGGAATAACACATTCTTCAAAGAAAGGAAAAGGGCACAAAAACCACCGTCTTCGACAAAATCCAAATCCTAAAGATTCTAAACCAGCTTATATACGAAAACGTTTGGAGGAGGATAGAAGAAGCAATTTTTCTTCAAAAATGTATTCCGATTATCGGATGTCAGAAGAAGATGACAAGTTTATCGATGAGTTTCTTCGGAGAAAGAAAACAAAAAAGAGAAAATAAAAACTTCCCGGCACTGTCACTCCGCATTCACGGCGACGCGCCCACGTTCGGGAAGCCATTTCATTTAACGCAAGACTCCGTGTCTTGTCAAGAAAGGACCCATGAAAAGTAATGATAGAAAGGAAGTGATGTAAAAGATTGTTCTACAAGAAGAAAGATAGACATTTTCGCGGGCATAAGACAAGGATTAGAGGAAAATTAACAGTTCACCCTTCTTACATCTCAGGTGAGGAAGACGATTCCTTCTATCATCTTGGGCTTATTCATTCTTCTAAGAAGGGTAAGCATCATCCTAACCATAGGTTGCTTAAAAACCCAAAGAAAGGCGATGAAAGCGTTCTCTATATTCACAAGAAGATAGAACTAGATCATTTCACTCCTTGTAATTGGGAGAATTACCAAATGGGCAAAGAGGATGATTGTTACGTTGATTACCTTCTAAAGAAGAAAAAGAACCGGCAATAGCGCGCCGAAATAAAAACGCTTCCCATCACGTCTAGCCCGTTTCCGGTGTCGCTCTCATGGGGGAAGCAAATTTATTAAACAAAACATTTAAAAAAGTTCAAGGGAAAGGAAAAAAGACATGACCAAAGGAAGCGTTGAGTCTCGTATAAGGCACAAGGAAGAGGTCATAAAGACAAAAAACTTTTTTGAGGAGTGGATGGAATGAGTTTCTACCTGCGCAAAAAAAGGCATTTCCGAGGTCATGTAACAAGCAAAGGGACCCACCCTGCTTATATTGTGGGAGAAAACCGGTCTGTCTATTTGTATTTCGGTTTAACCCATTCTAAGAAAAAAGGGAAAGGCCATTCGAACTATAGATTGCATAGAAATCCCAAGAAAGGCGATTCTTCTGTCGCTTATCTTAGGAAATCCATGGGTGAAGATGACAAGAGACAATTCACAAAGAGCCCATTCATTGACTACAAAATGAGTGACGAAGACGATGAAATGGCTGATCGCCTTATAACCAAAAAACGGAAATAAAAAACTTCCCGGCACGTACAATTCCGTTTCTGGCGACGCACCCACCGTGGGAAGTGAGGTAATTTAACAAAACATTTTTAAAGAATTCAAGAGAGACAGGAGAAAAGACACGGTCAAAGGAAGCGTTGAGCCCCCTTGTCCCCGTCTCTATGATGATATTGACCTCTGTCTTTACCTTCTTGATTCCCGGAAACTGTTTTCCAAAAAGAAAGAGGGAGAAGAGAAGGAAGAAAGCTTAGAAGATATAAAATAAATAAGAAAGAGGCGGGCAATACGTCCCGCCTTTTTCTTTGTCCATACTGGGCTTTTATAAAGATTTAATGCCCCTTTAAAAAAGAAAAAGAAGTTATCGATGAGAGAAAGAAGAATTCTCTTAATAAGGAATAAACTTTTGATGACTTCTCTTCTTTTATTTCGCTTCTAAATAACACTTTAAAGGAGGAAAATCCCCGCTTTCTTCATATGAGAAAAGATCAAGGAAGCTAAAGGCGAAGGTATCTTCATCCACAAAAGTTAAATAGTTTTCGTGAGAAGGTACTTTGGTAAGAAACTCTTCTCCGAATTCATCTTCCTGAAAAGCGTAATAGAGAATAGCTTCATTACGATAGGTAGTGCTTTCTAAAAAATCTGGAGAATAAATCTCATCATTTTGATTCGTCAATGTAATATCAATAAGGAATAAGGAGTCGTTATAATGCACTAAATTGTTCCGAGAAAGTGTCTTTTTTATCGAAACTTCTTCTCCGTTTACAAAATAGTAACAAGACTCTTCTAAAACATCTTCTTCGCTATTAATTTGGTCTACTTTTAAAGAAACACGATAACCTCCAGCTTCTCCAACATATTCCCCCAGTTTTGGATGAATAATAGAAAGAAAAGAAGATAGAGGGATAAAAACGTATAGAGTTAAAACAGGAATGAGTATCGCTAAAAGAATAAGGCTTATCACGCTGATCAAAAGCGCTTTTTTCCCTTTTGATAAACTCGATAAAGATGAGGAAATATCGGAAAAAAGATTGTAGAAAAATAATTTAATTTTGCCAAAGAACGTTCCGATTTGATAAGAAGCGTAACTCTTTTGCTCACTCATCTTTTTTACCCCTATTCCCCTCTAATTAAAGAGATAAATCTTTTTCAAAACCAGGTAAAGGCAACGCCCAAGAACCTAGATAAGTCGCCTTATATTCTTTCTCATAAAGAATAACACATAAACTGCGATAAGAAGAAAAATAAAACCCTAAATCATGATAGAAAGAACCTTCTTTGATTGAGCAATAACGTTCATCCTCCTCGCAGTAAGAAAAAGAAACATCAAGAAAAGGCAAGACAAAAGAAGTCTCTCCTTCTTCATTTAAAGGAAGGAAAGAAAATGTATTTTCTTCTCTTGTAACATCTTGTACCGCGTAATCCTTCTCACTTGGATAAATTCTTAAATAAGAAAGAAAAGAATTATCTTCTTCTTTTACTTCATATAGTCCTGCATCAATTGGTAAAAAAGAAGAAGGTATTACTTCTTTACAAGAAGAAAGAGAAAGAAGGGAGAAGGAAATTAGAAAAAGAGAGAAAAGCTTATTCTTCATAGGTATTCTCCCTTTCATAAGTAAGAGAATAGAAATAAAAATCCTCTTTGATCTCGTTATAAATATAAACTTCCATTTGATAGGTAGCGCCTAAACTTGGCGCGCTGTAATGACCTTCTGGATACCCGTCTTCAAAAATGATTTTTGCCCTGCTTCCATCACCTTTAGGAACATAAAAAGAGGGAATAGAAGATTCTTGCTCTACAGAAACATCTACTTCCTTATATCCTAAATCAAGACTCCAACAAAGAGAAATCGAACGATAAGCATCTTCTTTGGTAGAAATATGGGGATCGATATAAACGCCTTTTCCCTTTTTCTGAATATATTCTTCCTCTTTAATTTCAGCGATTTCGATATATCCATAAATATTTTCCCCTTCAAACGAACTTAACACATACACACCTTCAGGAAGAACGGGAAAGAAAGAACGATTGAACAAAGACGAAAAACAAGAGGAAAGACAACACGTACTCAAACTAAGAATTGATATTAAAGTGAATAAACGCATATGCTCTTTATGACAATCCTCTTTCTTATAGTAGTCAATCTGATAAGTAAATTAAATTACTACGAATTGTATATAAGATTAACTTTCTATACAACTATTTGACATTGTTACGAAAGGACATAAAAAGGGAGCGAATGCTCGCTCCCCTTAGTTTAAACAGTTTAAGAAAGAAAATTATTCTCTCTCATGAAGGGCGTCATGCTCTTCATAATACTGATTCTTAACTTCTTTCATTTTGCCAAGAACGGTGAAGCCTTCTAAGCGCTCCTCTTCCTCTTCTTCGCTTAATAAGCCAGTGCCAGCAGGGATAAGTCTTCCCGTGATGGCATTTTCTTTTAAGCCGTGGAGAGGATCAAGTTTTGCTTTGATGGCAGCATCGGTTAAGACACGCGTTGTTTCTTGGAAGGAGGCAGCAGAGAGGAAGCTGTCTGTTCTTAACGCCGCTTTGGTAATACCAAGTACGACAGTGCGGCCAATAGCAGGACGCTTTCCTTCTTTGAGCACTCTTTGGTTTTCCGCGGTGAAGTGTTCCACATCAACCTGAGTGCCAGGAAGAAGTGCAGTATCTCCTCCATCAATGACGTAAAGCTTACGGAGCATTTGACGGATGATAACTTCTAGGTGCTTATCGGAAATGGCAATACCCTGTAAGGCGTATACCTTTTGAATTTCTTTAATGAGATACACTTCCACCTTTTCTGGGCAAGTATAGTCAATTAAATCTTGAGGATTAATCGCACCTTCTGTGATCTTTCCACCCGCTTCCACATGGTCACCCTTCTTCACGCGGAGTCTGGCACCATATGGAGTAGTGACTTCACTAATCTCTCTTTCATCAGGAGATTCCACCGTAGAAGCAAAGTCCGAAGCAATCGTTACTTTATAACGGCTATCACCAAGATCTTCGATGTTGGTAATCGTGCCGTCTAATTTGGAAATTAAAGCCTCGCCTTTGGGGTTTCTCGCTTCAACAAGTTCTTGAACACGAGGTAAACCTTGGGTGATGTCGCTTCCCGCGGTGCCGCCAGTATGGAAGACACGCATGGTTAACTGAGTACCAGGTTCGCCGATTGACTGAGCAGCCATAATACCAACTGCATCGCCAAGCGCGACAAGTCTTCCTGTCGCCATGTTACGGCCATAGCAGTGCTGGCAAACGCCATCTTTTGTTTCGCAGGTGAAGAGAGAACGAATTTCGACCTCTTCAATACCAGCTTTGACAATTTCTTTTGCCGCTTCATCGCTGATCATGGTGTTCCCTTCCACAAGGACTTTGCCTGTCTTAGGATCAATAACATCATGCATTGCGAATCTTCCTGCCAAACGGTCTTCGAGTTTGACAATGACAGTATCACGAGATGTATCACGAATTTCTCTGACTTTAAAGCCATGGTCGCAGTGGCAGTCTACCTCACGAACCACAACATCTTGTGCTACGTCAACGAGACGTCTTGTTAAGTAACCAGAGTCTGCTGTCTTAAGCGCCGTATCCGCGCCACCCTTACGGGCACCGTGTGTATTAATGAAGAATTCGGCAACCTTTAACCCTTCGCGGTAAGAAGAGGTAATTGGAAGTTCAATGGTTTCATTTTTTGGGTTCGCAACGCAGCCCTTAATACCGATTAACTGAGCAAAGTTATCTAAGGAGCCACGGGCGCCAGAGTCAGACATAATAACCATTGGGTTACGGGTATCTTTGGCAAGATAATCAGCAACTTTCTTTTTAACAGCGTCAGTTACATCTCTCCAAGTTTCCGTAACTTTCTTATGACGTTCCTCTTCGGATAAGAATCCTTTGTGGAACATCTTGGTAATCTTATCGACTTGAGCGTTACCTTTTTCAATATCTTCTTTCTTACTATCGATAGTACGAATATCAGAAATTGCGACAGTAACGGCAGAAACAGTACTGTATTTAAAGCCTTGATCTTTAATCTTATCTAAGATAGCAGAGGTTTTAGAAGGACGGACATCGGTTCCTAAAGGAGAAGCCATGTCGTATTTATGGAAGATCATGTCAATGATGGTTCCAAGCTGCTTCTTCTTAATAGGAGCATGTAAGGGACGCGTTGCAAGTTCTGCCTTAATATCGCTTCCCTTTGGCACAAACCACTTCTTGACCTCTTCCCAAGAGGCATTGGGGTTATCCCCGTTAATATAGACAAAATCGTCAGGGAAAATTTCATTGAAGATGACTTTCCCGACTGTTGTTAATAAATATTGATCTTTGACGCTTTCCGGTAAAGAAGCCTTTTCTTTATCTGTGCCAAAGGTTTTATGAAGCGAAGTAGCGCGAATGGCAATACGGTTGTGGAGAGAAATTTCTTTCGTCTCATAAGCCTCAATCACCTCTTGCACCGAAGAGAACACTTTTCCTTCTAAGGTAGCAAAGCGTTCAAACTTCGCAATTTCATCGCTTTCCGCTTCTTTTTCGCTCTCATCTTGGATATGTAAGGCGCGAAGAGCTTCCGCACGCGCTAAGAAATCATGCGCGCTTTCTTCTTGGGTAAGATAGTAGTTACCAAGCACCATATCCTGCGAAGGAACAACAATTGGTTTGCCGTCTTTTGGACCAAGAATGTTATTGGAAGCTAGCATTAAATCGAGCGCTTCTTCTTGCGCAGCTTTGCCAAGCGGCAAGTGAACGGCCATCTGGTCACCATCAAAGTCCGCGTTAAAGGCGGTACAAACAAGAGGATGGAGACGAATGGCGTGTCCATCAACAAGCTTTGGCTGGAAGGCTTGAATGCCTAAGCGGTGCAAGGTTGGAGCACGGTTAAGTAAGACAGGATGTTTTTCAATCTCTTGTTCGACAATGTCAAAGACAATTGGCTCACGGCGATCAATGACTTTATCGGCGGTTTTATGAGCGCTGACAATGTGGTCATTGATTAAACGCGAAGCGATAAAGGGACGAAGAAGCTGGATAGCCATTTCTCGAGGTAATCCGCATTGATACATCTTCAGATCTGGGCCAACCGCAATAACCGAACGTCCGCTATAGTCAACTCTCTTACCAAGAAGATTTTGACGGAAGCGGCCCTGTTTTCCTTTTAAGCCGCTAGAAAGAGACTTTAAAGGACGTCCAGAAGGTTCGGTGACTGGCTTATTTCTTCTCCCATTATCAATTAAAGCGTCTACCGATTCTTGAAGCATTCTCTTTTCGTTCATCAAGATAACGTAAGGAGCATGCATATCGACGAGCTTCTTTAAACGGGTATTACGAGAAATTACGCGGCGATATAAATCATTTAAATCAGAAGCAGCAAATCTTCCCCCATCAAGTTGAAGCATTGGACGAAGATCGGGTGGAATCACCGGGATTACATCTAACACCATCCATTCTGGCTTTTGTTTGGAATCAATGAAAGCTTGAATGGCTTCTAAACGCTTAGCAAGTTTTGCTCTCTTTTGGCTTTTTTGTTCGCCAGAGCAGTTACGAATTTCTTCTTTGATGGAAGAGGCTTCTTCCTCTAGATGAACCTCGCTTAGAAGCTGCTTAATAGCAGCAGCACCTTCCCCAAACTCCGCACCCGTATGCTTATGAATGAAGGCGGAAGTGGTGAAGAAGTCAAAGGTTTCTTTCTCATTGCTGAGTTTTTCAATCAGTGACTCCGCCATTTCTTTATCGCTTTCATTCATTAAGGTATCTTTGAATGCTTCAATGGCGCTTGTGAAAGCAACTCTTGCATCTTTTTCATCAAGAATCTGCTTCTTCTTTAAGTTCGAAGTTCCTGGATTTAAAACGATATGGGAGGCGTAATAGACGACCTCTTCTAACGCTTTCGGAGAAACATCAAGAATTAAGGCCATTCGGGAAGGAATGCCTTTTAAATACCAGATATGGGTACAAGGAGCGGTAAGTTCAATATGACCAAAACGTTCCCTTCTCCACTCTTTTGAGATAACCTCAACACCACATTTTTCACAGGTAATTCCCTGATAACGGACTTTTTTATAACGTCCGCAATGGCACTCGTAGTCTTTGGCAGGACCAAAGATTTTTTCGCAGAATAATCCACCCATCTCTGGCTTTTGGCTACGATAGTTGATGGTTTCAGGACGTGTTACTTCTCCATGCGACCAGCTGCGGATTGTCTCAGGTGAGGCAAGCCCAACTTGCATGGCTTTTAAATTACTAATGTCAAACATCTCTTACACCTCCCTTATTCCGCATCTGCGCTCTCTTTGACAGAGAGTTCTTCATCTTCGATTGCAGATGCAATCACCGACTCTTGTTCTAAGGTTGAAGTTTCTTCATCCTCTAAGCTTCTCGAGCCAATGCGGCGAATCGACATTTCGGTATTTCTTTCGTCAATTAAGGCATCTTTGGCAAGCGTGTCTAAGTTAATTTCACTCTTATTCTGATCATAAAGGTGAACATTCATCGCAAGACCTTTGAGCTCTTTGACGAATACTTTGAAGGCTTCGGGCATACCTGCTTTCGGGATGCTCTTTTCTTCAATAATTGCTTTATAGGCTTGTCTACGTCCAATACGGTCATCGCTCTTGATGGTTAACATTTCTTGGAGAGTGTGTGCGGCGCCATAAGCTTCTAAAGCCCAGACTTCCATTTCACCAAATCTCTGACCACCATTTTGCGCTTTTCCGCCTAGAGGTTGCTGAGTCACTAAACTGTAGGGACCAGTCGCTCTGGCGTGGAGTTTATCATCGACCATGTGGACGAGTTTAATCATATACATGATACCGACAGAAATTCTTTCATCGTAACGGTCACCAGTTCTACCATCATATAAAACTGCCTTACCATCGGAAGAAAGTCCCGCCTTCTCCATGATGTCGAATAATTCTTCGTTGCTAACTCCGTCAAATACTGGAGTGGCCACGCGCATGCCAAGCTTATGGCAAGCAAGTCCTAAATGGATTTCCAAAATCTGACCGATGTTCATACGGCTTGGAACACCCATTGGGGAAAGCATGACATCAATTGGAGTGCCATCTGGTAAGTAAGGCATATCTTCGACAGGAAGAATCTTAGAAATAACACCTTTATTACCATGACGACCCGACATCTTATCGCCTTCCGAGATCTTTCTCTTTTGGACGATATAGACACGAACTTTCATCACCACTCCTGGAGGGAGAGGATCTTTATGTTCACGGGTATAAATCTTTACTTTAAGAACAATCCCTGCCCCACCATGTGGCACGCGCAAAGAACTATCCTTCATATCGCGAGTTTTCTCCGCAAAGATGGCCATTAAAAGCTTCTCTTCTGGAGAAGGATCGCTTTGTCCTTTTGGTGTAACCTTACCAACTAAGATATCCCCTTCTCTGACCTCCGCGCCAGGGATGATAATGCCAGATTCATCAAGATATGTTTTGCTCTCTTCTCCGACATTAGGAATATCACGGGTAATTTGTTCTGTGCCGAGTTTTGTTTCACGGCAATCAATATCGTGAGCCTCGATATGGATGGAGGTGTAAACATCATCCTTCACCATTCTTTCGGACATAATAACGGCGTCTTCGTAGTTATATCCGTTCCAAGTCATATAAGCGACAAGAACGTTTTGTCCTAAAGCAAGTTCGCCATTTTTCATGGCAGGACCATCCGCGATAACTTCCCCTTCTTTAACCTTATCTCCTTCTTTCACAATAGGATTTTGGTTGATGCAGGTGCCGTTATTGGAACGGTCAAACTTTTGTAAACGGTAGGTGCGTTCATACCCATCTTCTTCTTGGACTTTGATCGTAGCGCTATCTTGATAGATGACAGTGCCATCTTTTACAGCACAAACAGCAAGACCAGAGTCACGGGCAATCACGCCTTCTAAACCAGTTCCAACATAAGATAAAGCGGGACGGAGTAAAGGAAGCGCTTGACGCTGCATGTTTGCACCCATCAAAGCTCTGTGGCAGTCGTCATTTTCAAGGAAAGGAATACAAGCAGTAGCAATCGAGACAATCTGCTTTGGAGAAACGTCAACATATTCCACCAAAGAAGCGGGAATCACAACGTTATCTTCATCGTGTCTTGCTACCACTTCATCCGCGATAATTTCTTTGACTTCGATAGGACCAGATCCATCGTTAAAATCGATGGTTTGAGGAGCACCTAAGGCAAGATTTGCTTCGGCGATATAGTGTTCTCTTTCATTGTCCGCGGATAAATAAGTTGCCTTATCGGAAACATAGTAATGTTCCGTTCCATTTTCATCTTTCTTATGGAAGACTAAACGGTATGGCGTTTCGATAAATCCGCGCGAATCAATGCGGGCATAGGTTGCTAAATTCGAGATAAGACCAATGTTTTGTCCTTCTGGAGTTTCAATAGGACAAATGCGGCCATAATGGGTGTAGTGAACGTCACGTACTTCCATGCTGGCGCGGTCACGTGTTAATCCGCCAGGACCTAAAGCAGAAATACGGCGCTTATTCGAAAGCTCCGCTAAAGGATTGGTTTGATCCATGAACTGCGATAACTGAGAAGAAGCAAAGAAGTCACGGATAGCTTTGGTAAGCTGACGAATGTTGATTAAGGCGTTGGGTTTGCTGTTTTGCAAATCAGGCATAATCGACATCTTTTGTTGGACCGTCTTGCTCATTTTGGTAAGACCAATGCGGAACTGAGTTTGGAGAAGTTCCCCAACGCAGCGCACACGTCTATTTCCTAAATGGTCGATATCATCGGTATCTCCAATTCCAAACTGTAAGTTGTTGAAATAAGAGAAGCAAGCAACCATATCCGAAATGGTAACGCGAGAAACAGCAACTGTGCCATCATGCGCACCATTTAAATTGATATCGGTTCCCACAATAGGAACGATTTGGCCTTCTTCTTTATCAAAAGCGTGGACTTTCACCAAAGTAACACGGCTATGATTGTCGATATTATCATTAGTTGATAATTCAATTTCATGAGCACCATTCTCAAAGAATTCAGCATCACGAAGTTCTTCGACGTCTTCTTCTGTTAAATGGTGTCCTTCTAAGAAAGGAATGCCAGCTTTCGAAGTGAAAATATCGCCATCTTTAGAAACTAAAGGTTCGGCTAAAACACGATTTTTTAAACGGTTATAAATACCGAGTTTTTGGGTATATTTAAAGCGTCCTGCTCTACCAAGATCATAACGCTTATCATCAAAGAATTTCTGTACTAAGAAATTGATAATTCCGTCTTGTGTAATAGGTTCGCCTGGTTTTAATTTACGGAAAATATCCACTAAGGCATCTGTGGCGCTAGAAATATCTTTATTCTTGGCTAAGGTGCCTTGCAAAGATTCACTATCACCAAATAAGGTAATTAAATCTTCTTCACTTGTAATACCAAGCGCTTTGAATAAGGTGGTGGCAGGCATTTTCTTTTGCCTATCAATTCTCACCCACATAAGGCCGTGTAAATCACTTTCAAATTGTAACCAAGTGCCACGTGTTGGGATGATTTCACCTGCATAAAGGTGCACTCCACTCTTATCGACATTATCTTGGAAATAAGCACCTGGAGAACGGCCAATTTGGCTAACGATGACTCTTTCTGCACCATTAACAATAAAAGTGCCAGAGTCGGTCATCATAGGGATATCCCCCATGAAAACTTCACTTTCGGAAATCTCTCCGCTAGCTTTAATACGAAGTCCAAGTTTACATTTTAACTTGGCGCTATAAGTTAAATCCCCTTCCTTACATTCAAGGGGGCTATATTCGGGTTCTTCAAAACGGAAGGATTCATAAATAATTTCAGCGGTACCCGAATAATTCTCGATAGGAAAACATTCCTTAAATACTTCATCAAGCCCCTTCTCTAAAAACTCTTTGAAGCTTTTGGTTTGTACTTCGACAAGGTTTGGTAAAGGGGTTGAACCACTAATCTTCGAAAAATCAATACGATTATTTGGAAGAAGGCGGTAGTTCTTATACGTTACTACTTTGCTGCTCATTAAGGCTCCTTACTTTGGATGCGGCGATGATACAGTATCCTTTTTTACGGAAAATAATTTCCGCTCCACCTTTATATAAGGTATTTAAATAGCGTAAAGCGCTATAAGCACCTTGTTCTTTCCGAATCACAAGATAGAGAGTTCCCTCAGGATTTAAATGCTCTAAAGCATCTTCATAAATCTTATAGGTAACCTTCTTTCCTGCCCGGATAGGCGGATTAGATACAATGGTATCAAAATGGGCGGTTATGGCGGAGAACGCATCACTTTCGACAATTGTGCAACGAGAAGAAACACCAAGATGTTCTGCATTTCTTTTGGCACAAGCTAGGGCTCGAGTATTCACGTCTGACAAGGTGAGTATACGTGAGGAGTCCAGGGCGGCGAGCAACAGTCCAATCGCGCCCGCACCACACCCGATGTCGAGAATATTCTTTCCAAGAGGACGAAGCGCTACACTTTCAAGCAAGTAACGCGTTCCTTTATCAAGTTCCCTTTTGGAAAATATTCCATTGTCGCTATATAAGGTCCATTCTTTTTCAAAAAGAGTAAAGCGGATTTGGTAATCCTCATGCGCTAAATTCTGATCGTTAAGGAAGTAATGGCTCATTTTTTGTCAACCCTATAAAGCGGCAAAATCCCCGCCCTAGGAGGATGGTATTCCTAAGACGGGGCAGATGATATATGTAAGAAGAAACTACTTAACTTCGACTTCGCAACCAGCGTCGACGAGAGTCTTCTTATGAGCTTCTGCTTCCACAGGAGAAATCTTCTCTTTGATGGCAACAGGAGCGCGGTCCATGAGTTTCTTTGCATCCATCATGCCAAGACCAGTGATTGCTTGGATGGCTTTGATGATAGCAACCTTGGAACCAGTTCCGATTCCCTTAAGGATGAGGCTGACCTCAGTTGGTCCCTTTTGTGCGGGTCCTTCTTCTTCAGCAGGAGCAGCGGCTGCAGCAACAGGAGCAGCGGCGGTGACACCAAACTTTTCGCATACAGCGTCCACTAAAGCCTTGAGTTCAAGGGCAGTCATTTGGGAGAGGGTGTCAATGATTTGTTCATTCGTAAGCTTTTCAGCCATTTTCGTTTTCCTCCTAATTTTGGGCAGACGCTTCGCTATTTTGATTTGCTACAGCGTCAAGGGCACGGGCAAACCCGGCCATAGGTTCGTTGAGAACCATGCAGAACATGGAGAGCAACACTTCTTTGGTAGGAAGCTTTGCTACAGCCTTAAGTCCTTCAGCATTTACAAGCTGACCTTCCACAAGACCTGCCTTTAAGACAAGGTGTTCGTGTTGGCGGCTAAATTTATAAAGGACATTTGCACCCGCAGGGGCATCTTTGGCAAAGACGAAGGCGTTAGCTCCTTCTAAGGCTTCACCTAAGTCGGGCTTTTCTTCATCTTTTAATGCGCGGCGGACCATCGTGTTCTTGTACACTTTAATATGGGCACCTTTTTCTGCGAGTTTGCGGCGTAATTCGGTTAATTCAGCAACAGTGAGACCATGATAGCCAACAACTGCAAATCCTGCAGATTCTTTTAAGCCAGTCTTAATCTCTTCGACATCAGCCTTTTTCGCCGTAAGTACTTTCTCGTTCATGCTCTACCTCCTTTCTTGTCGAATATATATGCGACGCTACGACAACCAGTCGGGAGTGCGTATTCCTCGGCAAGGTTGTTGTTTTAAGACTATTTCGTCCCTTGCTTTCTCAGGTTTCGCGGCGGTTCGCTCTTAGAATAGTTCCCCTTTAGTTACGAGAGGGGAAGGTGACCTTGAGTCCAGGACCCATGGTCGTGTGGATAACCACGTTTTGAATGAATGTTCCCTTGACAGAAGCGGGGCGAGACTTCGCAACAGCTTCCGTGACAGCGTTGAGGTTATCAACAATGTCATTATCAGAGAAAGAACAACGAGCAATGGAGATATTTAAATTTCCATCGCGGTCAACACGGTAGGAAATCTTACCGCGCTTAATTTCGGTAATAGCATTACCAATTTCCATGGTAACGGTTCCAGTTCTTGGGTTAGGCATTAAACCTTTAGGACCAAGTAAACGGCCCATCTTACCAAGTTCACCCATCATATCGGGAGTGGCAACGATGACATCGAAATCGAACCAGTTTTCTTTTTGGATCTTTTCGAGCATCTCTTTTCCGCCGACAAAATCAGCGCCAGCAGATTTTGCTTCTTCTTGCTTGGTGTTAGTCACAGCAAGCACTCTCTTCACCTTACCATTTCCATGAGGTAAGACGAGTGTTCCACGAATGAGTTGATCAGCAAGAGTTGGATTTACATTCAAACGGAAGCTGATATCGATTGTGGAATCAAACTTTGTTGTAGAGGTTTTCTTTAAAAGTGGGACAGCCTCTTCAAAGGAATAAATCTTCTTGGGATCAAATTCCTTGAGAACTGTTTGATACTTCTTACCGCGCTTCATATTAACGATCCACCGCGATGCCCATTTGGCGTGCGGAGCCCTCCACAATACGTTTTGCCGCTTCAATGTCGGTTGTATTTAAGTCAGGAAGCTTGTAGGCGGCGATTTCCTCGAGTTGCTTCTCGCTAATGTGACCAACAATTTGCTTGGGGTTACCAGAACCCTTCTTGATGCCAGCAGCCTTAAGAAGAAGGCCAGCAACAGGACTGGTTTTGATAACAAAGTCAAACGATTTGTCTTCGTAAGCAGTGATGATGACAGGGACAATTTCTCCCTTACGGTCAGCCGTCTTGGCGTTGAAGTCCGTGCAGAACTTATTCATGACAACACCAGCAGAGGCAAGTTTTGGTCCGGGACGTGCTTCCCCACCGGGAAGTTCCATCTTTAGGACCTTGGTGATTTTTTTAGCCATAGGTTCCTCCTTTTGGTTGTGGTTCTCGGGTCTTCGCCTAGACCCACCCACCTAGCAATGCACTTGCGTGCGAGCGTAACTATACTTATCTGTAATCCCCTTCGCAACAAGGAATTTTAGCAATTTTAAAAACCAAAAATTTGACCCCGTTTTTGCTCTTTAAAGCCAAAATTAAAAACCTTGCAAAACCTATATAAATTCAAATTTTCTGAATTTTAATTCAAGAAATGCAAGGTTATTAGAAAGAGAGTTTTTTATTTCAATTTCTTTCTCTTCCCTTTGGCAAAAGTAAGAGGAATCAAAGATAAGAGAATCGTTATCAAGGTTAATCCTGTATCCCCAAAGACTGCAACCCATAAGGGGAAAGAAGAGCCAAGAACAAAAGAAATAATCATAATGATGAATTTTATGATTAAAGCGAAAGCTAAGATAAAATACGCCAAAGATTTTGTCTTTTTGGCAATGGATATCCCCTTTGCAATAGAGGAGGGGTCGTCGTTCATCAGTAAGACATCTGCGGCATCAATAGCAAGTCCAGAACCAAGTGCACCCATAGCAACACCGCAATCTGCCAAAGCTAAACTTGCCGCGTCATTAATCCCGTCACCTACATACAAAAGCGTCTTATTTTTGGATAACTTACTCTTTTTTTCGCGAATAATATTTGTCTTTTCTTCTGGTAAAAGCTGAGAATAAACTTCATCAATTCCTAAGTCACTTTGTGCTTTTTTAGCAGCTTTCTCTTGGTCTCCAGTAAGTAATAGAGTGTGGATTCCTTTCTCATTACAGTAAGAGAAGAGGCTCTTGCTACCATCTTTATAAGAGTCAACTAAAGTGACATAACCAATATATTTTTGATTATAAGAGGCATAAATCAAAGTGCCCTCAACTTCAGATGGAACCAAAATTCCGTTTTCTTCAAGCAGCTTTTTAGCGCCCACAAGAAGCTTCTTATTTTGATAAGAAAGAGTAATTCCCTTTCCTGGAATCTCCTCATAAGAATTAATTTCTTTTTCCTTTAGAGAGTCAAAATAGGGCTTAAATGGCTGCGCTAAGGGATGATTCGAACGATGCTCTGCTAGAGCAATAAGTTCTAATAATTCTTTTTTGCTTATTTCATTTGGACAAACCTCTTCTAAAGAAAATCTACCTTCCGTTAAAGTGCCTGTTTTATCGCTCACTAAATAAGAAGTAGAAGCTAAAACATCAATATATTCTGTGCCCTTTAAAAGGATGCCGTTTTTCCCCATTGATCCAACGGCAGAGAAGTAACAAAGAGGAATCGAAAGAACAATTGCGCAGGGACATGAAATTACAAGAAGAGACAAGGCAATAGTAGCCCAGTTTGCCCAAACTTCTGCGTTAGAGTAATTAATAAATAGAGGAGGAATGACAGCAAGAATTACCGCAAGAGCAATCACAATTGGCGTGTAATAACGTGCAAATCGGTCAATCAGTTTTTCGGTTTTTCCCTTTTCCCGGCTTGCTCCTTCCACAAGTTCGACAAGTTTACTTGAGGTAGAATCTTGATAACCTGTTATTGCTTCAATCTCTAAGTATCCTGTTTTCACAATTGCGGAAGAGACGACTTTATCTCCCGCCTCAACAAATTTAGGGGCAAACTCCCCTGTTAAAGAAGATAAGTCAATCTCCGCCTTGCCTTTTTTAATAACGCCATCTACTGGAACGCTTTCTCCAAGTTTAATAAGAAGATAATCTCCTCTTTTTGCTGACGAAGCAGGAATGTCTTCATATATGCCATTTACTCGTCTATGGACAACTTCCTTTTTAAGCGATAAGGCATCGACAACTGCCTGATGCGATTTTCTTGTCGCGTAGTCATTAAATAGTTCTCCTATTTGATAAAGAACAACAACAAGAACAGCATCAAAACAAGAATCAAAATCATGATTTAGCAAAGGGAGTAAAAAGGCACCAATCGAAGCAAAAGACATCAAAAAAGATTCATTGAAAATGTCTTTCCCTTTGAAAATTGCCTTCCCTGCAAAGTAAAGTAAGTCATAGCCAGAAAGAAGCCAAGCAGCAATCATAAGTGATAAATATGGTGCGACACCATATTGATCTACCGGTAACAAAAACTGAGTAAGTATTGCTAAAAGAAAAGAGATAAAGGCGCGCAAAGCAACCACAATCATCTTTCTTCTTTCTTTTTTCCAGTCAGCGTTTTCCTCCATATCAAAAAGACGAACTTCCTCTTCTACTTTTCGGATTTCCGCTTCACATTCTTCTTTGGATAAAAGCCCGGTAACATAAATTTTTGAACCAGCATAATCGATATGACATGAATCAATACCCTTGCAATTCTCCAGTGCTTTTTCTGCTTTTAAAGCACAAGAAGCGCAATCAAGGCCACTAATACGATACGTTTTCTCTGCATGTTCCATAAACTACTCCGTCACGTGAGCATGCACGACATCTAAAAGATGAACGACGTGTTCATCCGCCAAAAGGTAATAAATTTTTCTTCCTTCTCTACGCGTTGCAACAAGTTTTGCCTTCTTTAAAACTTTAAGCTGATGTGAGACTAATGACTGGGAGGCTCCTATCTCTTTCACAATCTCAGAAACATTCTTCTCCTCCCCCGAGATGGAATAAAGAATCTTAAGCCTAGTAGAGTCTGATGCAATATTTAACAAGTTCTCCATTGCATCAATGATTTTCTCAGACGGAATATTTGACATATGAATCTCCCTTCATATCTATCTAGATTATATGAACAGAGTTTCATTTATCAAGTATGAATATTAATTCATATTTAAAAGATTGAGTTACAAGTGATAAGCTGGCACAAGAGCGGTCCAAGAGAAAGAATAGTCTTCTCCTAACTTTGTTCTCCATTTCTCTTCTAAAGGTGCAACTAAAGATGCTAAATCCTCTCTTTCTTCAGAATAAGTGAAATAGAGAGGGCTCATTTTAGAAAAGGAAGATTCTTCTCGAATAATGACATTAATTTCAAAATCATCCTCTATATGCTGATAACGAATCGAAATAGAACTTATTCCCTCTGCAGGGTCTAAAGGATATTCTCCTAAGGAATATTCTTTTGTTTTTGTGTATTCACCATCAGTTGTGACCCCAAACTGAGGGGCTTTAAAAGAAGGAATTTCGTCCCTAACTGGATCTGAAATATATGGAGAAAAAGTTTCTTTTGTCTCGTTTTCTATGTCAGAGAGATAAGTGTTCATCTCTTCCCAAAAAGAAAAGTAAGAGGTGCGAAAGCATCTTCCTACAATCGATTCGCTTAAGCTGGTATCGCTGCTGCTACTTAAGAAAGAAGAACTGTTGATACCAGCTCCGCACGAGACAAGTGAGATGAGAGACGGGAATAGTAATAAAGTTTTATTTCTCATAACTTTTCCTCTTCTTGATGCTTACTTAACATCTATTCGTCACCTTAAGTATACAAAAAAAGATAATTATGTTAATTTTTTCCATATTATTCACTTTATAAAGATGCTGTTTTTATGCACCAAAATGAAGGAACATCCGCTGCAAAAATAGGAACTGGCTCCGCGTAGTGACCAATCTTAATCGCCTCCTCCTTAAAAAGAGGAGTCTCTACCTCAATTCCTCCATCTCCTTTGGGAGTTAAATAAACTTTTGCGTTCTTATCTCCGCTATCATATTCGCCACAATATCTATGTTCTTCTTCCTTAAAAGTAAACGGAGTTCCATTGTTGATGTAATTGATGACTGCCTTTTCTTCTACAAAAAAGAAAGAAAAAAGGAGGTTTTACCCTCCTTCCTTAAATTAAATCAATTTCCGAGAAGTCTAAGTCGACAGGAGTCACTCTTCCAAAGAAGACTGTGTTCACACGGACCATTCCGTGTTCCTTATCGATAGAGACAATCGTACCTTCTGTTCCTTCTAATGGTCCAGAGATAATCTTGACCTTTAAGCCTTCTTGATAACGGGTATACATGCTTTCATCCACAATACCCATTCTCTTTAAGACTGGTTCAATTTGCTCTCTCGGGACAGGGGTCGGTTTTTGACCGCCTCCCGAAGAGCCAGCAATACCAGTAACGCCAGGAGTGTTACGAACAACAAACCAAGCGTTATCAGTCATCTTCATTTCAATGAAGAGATAACCAGGATACAAATTGACTTTCTTTGTTTTTCCTGTTGGAAGACCATCTTTTAGAACTGGGACTTCTTGTTCACAGATAAGAATTCTTTTAATTTCATCTTCCATTTTCATGTTCACACGACGCTTCTCCAAATTTTCTTTGGTTTTTGCTTCGTGCTGAGCATAAGTGGTAACGACATACCACTGATTGTCTGCGATATTTTCTGCCATATTACTGGAGACCTCCGAATGCATCCTTTAACTGTTGGATTAAAGAAGCGCCTGCTAAATCTTCTAAGGCAAGACAAATCGCGACAAATAAGGCAATCACAACAACAACTGCGATGGTTGCCCATAATTTATCCCGGGAAGGCCAACGAACTCTCTTCCCTTCTTTTACGACTTCTTTTAAGTATTTTACCGGTGGTGTCATAACGCTAGTAGTATACTCCTTCTTTTCCTTATTTGCTCTCTTTATGGAGAGTATGTTTATTGCAATGAGAACAAAACTTCTTAATCTCCAAGCGGCTCGTACTATCTTTTCTTCTTGTCACTTGATAGTTTCTCGCTAGGCATTCCTCACAAATTAAAAATCTTTTTTCTCTACTCATCATTGTCCTCTTTTTAGCGTGCCCATTATCCTAGGGCAAGCTTGAAATTACAACTAACTTTTTTCTCTTAGAGAAAAAGAAGTAAATATCTAAGAAAAAAGAGAGAAGATAAAGGAAATCTATTCTCTCTTTTTCTCTATTTTTAAGTTAATTTTGCAGGGATTTTACTCGTACTGCGCGTATAGCGTCATATCGCTAAAGACGGGAGTTAGAGAAGTAAAGTGACCCGAATTTGGTGTTAATACTTCATCCGTCCACCAGCCAATGAAGGTTTGACCTTCTTTCTCGCAGAAGGGGATACTGTAACTTGGAACATAATGCCCTTCTTCTACACGTACAGAAGGAGGAATTTGGCTATCTGTAAAACTGCCACCATTTGGATTAAATGTCACAGTATAGACTGCAGCAGGATCTGTCGTAGATTCTCCATGTAACACCATCTGAAGCACCCAGCCAGATTCTTCTTTTACATAGATTTCCCCTGTGGAAGTATTGAAGTAGAAGTCTCCTGTCTTTCCCTGGCTAGTTAAGGGGTTGCCATTTCCATAGAGCCACTGAGTGGCTTGAGGCTTTTCAAAAGGCACTGTATTAACAAAGCCAGAAGTATATTCGATTCGTAGTACATATTGATCACCATTATCTTCTAAGGTGATATAGGCAATACCATCTCCTCTTAATTCACTTAAAGGAATTTGGATAAGGGTAGGTTCTATGCTCTCATCATCATAAGTAACTTGTAAGATTAAATAATCTGGGTTCTCATAATCAATTCTTGTAATAGAAGCGATACCCACTCCTCTTTCTCCTTGCGGAATAGATACGCGGACTGGCTCTCTGCCGTCTGTAAAATGGAAGACAAGAATTGTCGCGCCATCTTCACCAGGCTCTACCCCAATTGATTCAATCCCTGCTCCGTCTGTGCCTTGAATCACAGGCACTTCAATAACATAGGGAGATAAGCTAGAGTCGGTATAAGTGATTGTAATCGTTAAAAGAGAAGTCTCTTCATCATAAGAGCTATCAATATCAGCAATACCTACTCCAGATGCGCCTTGCGGGATGGTAATTTCCATCGGAGGCTCTTCAGGATCATCAAAGGTAATCACTAAGACAGTGTCCCCATTTTCATTCACGCTTGTTGTAGCGTCTTGAATTAAATATCCTGCAGACCCTGTGTTAAAAAAGCCGCAAGATGTAAGAGACAAAGTCCCTACTAAGGTGAGTAAGAGAGATAGCAAAGTTTTTTTCATATTGAACCTCCTCGAGCATATATTAAGGAAACGTCTGGACTTTGATTAAAGGTAGAAGGAGTCTCTTCTCCAACAGGAGTTAGATAGAAACGGAAGGGATGAAAGCCTGATGCAAGAGGAACGCATCGCGCTAGCACTTGCGCTAAGGGGTTATCGTTTTCTGCAAGTCCATCCCCTGTCACGCAGGCTCTTGCAAAATCGATGAGAATTTCTTCTCCTAAATCTCCTTCTTCATAAGTAAGAGAAGATAAATTAACTCCTCCCCCATAAAATCCTGCTACAGGACATACGTAACTCGTCTCTTCATAAGTGTAGGAATAGCCGTTTTCTGCTTCTCGTAAAAGTAAATTCTTTAAAGGGAAGTAAGAATCAATAGGCAGTCTTTCTTCGAATAAACCAGAAAGTAACTCTCCAAGTCTCTCCTCAATAAGGCAAGAAGCATCGATAGATTCTCCATCTTTCCAATCATAGAACCTCGTATCGCCTTCAACGCTTACATGACTTGGATAAGAGGCGCCCCCTATCTTATTTGGCAAGAAACTTGGTGCGTCAGGAAGCATGCTCATCACCTGAGAAACTAAGCTGGGGACGCCATTATATAGATAAGGACCATTAAAGAGAGAATCAAAGGCGATGCTTAAAATGCCACATCTACCAAATAAACTATCGCGAATGGTTAACTTATAAGGAGTAAGCGAAGAAATATCACCATCTAGTGCCTCTTGCATCGCATTCAAACTGGGAAGTGCAGAAAGAGCAAAACCAGCATCGCTTAAAGCCTCCATAATTAAAGTATCCGCGAGGCCATTTTCCATATCCATAAAATCCGCGATGCTTCCCTTATATTGATAAGCGCCATAGCTAAGAGTTAATGTTTCTTCATCATTGGTAGGAACAAATTCATCAGAGCCAATCTTTAAAAGGAATTCTCGCGTGTTTTCTACTAGACAGTTATCTAAAAGGAAGCCTTCTCCATCCATAATACGAATGCCGTTTCTGCCATTTCGGATAAAGCTATTGGAGATTGTGATATTGCTTCCTTTTGTATCGATTACCGAACCAGTATATTCCAAGTTATATAAGTTATTCGTATCATCCGTATTTTGGATACGTAAATCATCTACGAGAATATTATTTCCTTCGATATACATGCCAGAATTATCTTGTCCGAACGCTTTCATAACAGGCGCATCAAATAATCCAATCGAGACAAAGGTTAAAGGCCCTTTGAAAAGATCTTCTTCGCCAGGCGATAAAATGCCAGTGTAACTATTCACTTCTCCATGATGTGGATAAGTTAATTCATCTAAAGAAATCGTAAATCCATTTCCATAAAAATCTTGTTGCACATGAATGCCTGATAACACTTCCATTCTCTGCTGATAGATAGAGGCATCATTTCCTTCCTCTTCCGCAACATATTGCGCGATATAAGAAGAGGGATATGTCGTAGCAAACCGGTAAACGTCTTCTGAGAAAGAAGACATCTCTTGCTTAGAAAAATCATAATGACCAAATAGACGCGTATTTGCCTCTAAATATTCTTCTATCAAATTCCCCTGTTCGTCCTCAACATAAGTAAAAGAGGAAGAGAGTAAATTTCTTTGTAAACAAATCTTTTCTCCTTCTTGAGAAAGATTAGTAGCAAGCAATAAATCGTCATAGTCATAAACGTTAACCGCGTCAGAGATAATCTCAAAAGAGAAGGTTTGCTCAATAAACTCCATCTCTGTTAAAGCAAAAGTAAGATACGCTTCTCCTTCCCCAAGAAGCGTAATCACACCATCTTCATAAGAGAGATTAGAAGAGGAAGAGATAAGACGCGCTGAATCATTTGGAACATCCGAATAACAAGTAATATCTAGTGATATTGTGGCGTTTTCTTTTTGCCCTGTCTCATTAAAGTCATATTGACCATATCGTCTTAAAGAAGAAACCATTCTTCCAGAGGATGGAGCGTTTTCATCATTTATCACAATCGCCCCATTTTCATAAATAAGCGCGTTAAAGGAGCGCGATACTGTCCCTTTTTCGTTTTGGCAAGTGAGACGAACTTCTCCCTCACTTTGCGCAAGAAGGTAATAATCTTCTCCTCTCACTTCAATAGAAGCAAAATCTGTTTCCGTGCTATCTAAATCCGTAACATTCCAAACGAGATTATTTCCTTCTGATAATTCTAAATCAGGGTTGTAGGTTGCCTCTGCCTCTAATAAATAGCCCTCAGTAGATACACGGAAAGCTTCTTGATCACGGTAATTCCAACGAATCCCAGTAATATCAACCGCGACAAGATTTTCTAAAACCGTAATCCCCGCAAAGGCTAAAACCGCAATCGCAAAGGGGGCAGCAAGAAGAACACCAAGCGTCTTTTTCATATGTAATCCACCCTCATTGACTTGAAATAATTTGGAAGTTTACGCCAGAAGAAGAGGAGTAAAGCGCCAAAAAAGAGGAAGAAAAGAAGGAATTCTGTCCCGTATAGAAGAAGGGCGGAAGCACCCATAAAAACAAGCAAGAAATGATAGATTGCTAAAAAGATTGGTAAAAGAAGAGAGTAGAGAGATAGAAGCGAGCTTCCTCCTTTCTTCTTTTCGGATAATCTTCGTAAATCATCCATAGCGCCAAGTAAATTTAAAGAAAGGATAAAAAGGAGTCCTATCCCTAAAATCACAAAGAATAAAGCGGCATTTACCAAAGAGAAAGAAAGCAAAACAATGTCTGTAAAAAGCAAGGACAAAATAGAAACAGAAGTAGAAACGAGTAGCTTTGCTTCCATCTGCTTGATAGGAGAAATGGGAATCTCTTTCATGACAATTCTGCCTGTTCCTTCTCGCGTTAATCCATCTGCAGCGCTTCCCGAAATCAAAGAAGCAAAAAGAAGCACTAAGAAAAGAGTCACACCATTAATGAGTTCAGGGAAATAAGTAAGGAACATCTCCATTCTTTGGTAGAGAAGACGGTTTAAACTTTCAATAACAACATAACCTAAGAAAGGCTGCATGATTAATAAAGAGGTATAACTAAATAAATAAGATGAATTACGGAAAAGTAAGATGTATTCCTTTTTCAGAAGTGTGAAGAAGATGTCCTTATTTCCCTTTGCAAATAAAGAATCTTTTTGGAGATGAATCTTTTCTTCTTTCGCAAGAAGCTTGTTACTTAAAAACGATAACAAGAAGAAACCCACAACAAGCATCAAAATGCTAAGCCCTAAGAAAAGAATAAAATTCGAAGAGAAAAGCCCTTCTCCTGTTAACATCCCCATATATTGCGAGACAGGTGCAAAATAAGGCGACGCCGAAGCTAAACTTGCTAAAAAAGGCTCCGAAAAATAAGCATCTAAAGCTGCCCCATCTAGAACATATAAAAAGAGAGATAAAACTTCACGGTATAAAAAGCAAAGACCAATGACAGCGATACAGGCTATTAAGAACTGGAAGAGACGATAACGTCTTAAAATTCTCATCAAATAAGCATAAGGACCAAGGAATAAACTAAGTAGTCCTAAAGCGAATATCGAAATCAAGAAGGGATAAAGGAAACTAAAAGAGTAATAGACCGCAGTAAAGCCTCTAGCAATCCCGTACGGTAAAAGGACAGGAAGAGTTAAAACAAAAGAAGAAATAACCAGTTTTAAATAAAAATAGATGCCTTTTGCAAGGATTTTTTCATCTTGCGATAAAGGAAGAGGGGAAAGAATAAGACGATCTTCTTTTCGCTCTAAAGACTTTAAAGAGCTAGGCAAGGCCGTAAGGGCACTAAGTACCATTGCTAAGAAAAGATACAAAACAAAGAAATCATAAGTGCCATAGGAAGAGAAATCTCTTAACTTGCTATCAATGTTCCAAAAAACATAAGCAAGAAGTACCATAAAAAGAAGACTCACGAATGTCTTTAAAAGAAGAGAGAGAACTCTCTTTTTTCCCCTATAAGGTGAGGAAGACTCAAACTCTTGTAAAAGAAGAGAAAGAATCATGCTTCCTCCTTTCCTTGAATATGAAGGAAAATTCTGCGGAGTTCTTTCCTTTTGAAGGGTTCTAAAGCAAAGTCGATTAAAGTAGCGATATTCCCATCTTTAATAATCGCAACACGGTTACATACTTCCGAAACAAGCTCGATAGAATGTGAAGTTAAGAAAATAGTTTTGCCGTTATTTACATAAGCGTGCATCATCTCTACTAAAGTTTCATACGCCATAATATCAAGCCCTACAGTAGGCTCATCAAGCACCCATAAAAGAGGGTTATGAATAAGCGAAGACATCAGACGTAACTTTTGTTTCATACCATGGGAATAACTCCCTACAGGTTTTGCCAAATCATCCTCTGTTAAATCAAATTTCGTCTTTAAGAAGGCAAAATTATCATGAAAGCCTTGCTCCTCCATATCGTAACAAGAAGCAATAAATTCCATAAACTCGTTCCCTGTCATTAAATCGTAGGCAAGTGGCTCACTTGGAACATAGCCAATTTCCGATTTAATTTCTAAGGGATACTCTTTTTGATCTAAGCCAAAAATAGATAGACTTCCTTGATCAAACTCCTTTAACCCAACTAGACAATCAATAAAAGTAGATTTTCCTGCGCCGTTTTTACCTAAAAATCCAAAACATTCCCCGGCTTTTACAGAGAAATTAAGTCCTTTTAATACTTCATGAGTCCCGTATGATTTATGAATATCTTCGGCGACAATAATCTCTTTGGGAAGAGAGTTAGTAAGAAGAAGCTCATCAAAATCAACACGAGGTTTCTTTTCTTCTTTTTCTTTTTTACGGAATGCGAATTTCATAGGTTACCTCCCCCAATATGATTTCACCCAAATTTCTCCTGCCTTTCCTTGGGTGTTAAGATAAGCAAAGGAAGATTGGCAGTGATGGCAAGTCGCTTCTTCTCCTTGATGAAGTGGTGAGAGAATGTGCCCACATACGGGACACACTTTTAAAGTCTCTTCGTGGAAGGGAATTAAAGTGGAGCAAGAGTTAAGGAAGGATAGAAACTGTCCTTCCATTTCTTTTTCTCCTTTTAAGAAAAGGGTATTGGCTTCTCCTCCGCTTCCCTCTAGAACTAGACGGTAGGAAGAAGGCATTTCTTCTCCGTTAAGATAAATCTTATGCGTTTTGGTAAACCCTTTATAAGAGCAAGAGAAGAGAAGTACCTCTTCTTTCAAGGATACCTCGATAAGAACCCCGTTTCTTGTAAAGGAAAAGTTTTCCATCTTTAGCTGCTTATCTTCATAAGAGAGCATCATGGTAGATTTCATCCTAAGTTTTGCCTTTAAAAGATGTTCTAAAGCAAGTAAGAAACGAATATCGCGAATCAGAGGAGAAAGTTTTCCTGTATCTTGATGATTCAAATAAAAGGAATAAATAGGGCGATATAAAGGGTGATGTAACAAAATATTGGTAGGGATAAAGCGGTTTGGTAAATGATCTTTCCGCAGCGTTAAATAGAAAGAAGAACGTCGAATGGTATTTAATCTGCGAAGTAATTTACGAAGCGTTTCTTCTTCTTTGCTTAAAGTAATTTTACTTGTAAGTCCCCTGCCAATTTTGGCGTTATGCTCCGAGATATCCATGAAGAAGGAACGATCGCCAAATACCGCTTCTTGTCTTTGATAGATAGACTCAATGGAGTCTCTTTTCTTTTCTTCCCCTTTTAAAGCTTTTTCTAAATCTTTCCTTAAAAGACGAATAGCAGCAACCACCAAAAGATTTTCATAAAGATGAATATTATCTTCATAACGAATTGCATGAACGAGTTCTGGTGCCATGCCGTATTCTTCCTTATTTCGCCATAAAGAAGAATCTCTTAAAGTAAGTAAAAATGCTTCTGGAGATAAATGAGAAGATATTTCACTACGGATGAGAGTATCTTCCGCGGTAGCACGCAGCAAGGGCTTGCGGGCAATACTTTCCATAAGGGAGAGTAAAAAGCGATAATCCTCCAAAGAGGAGGACGCTGAAAGACGCGCCTTTTGGCGAGAAAAGTCTACACGGTTTCGAAGAACTCTCGCCGTGACCATTTCTCCTTCCGCAAAAAGAGAAGACGCGTCAATTTCCTTCATAAATTAGGCAAATCTCCTTAAGTAATGAGCAATTAAAGCGCGGCAAGAAGGGAAGGCGTTTTTGCCATATAAAGAATCAAGAAGTTTGAGTAAGCCTCTTAAACCTTCTCCCACATATTCTTCAAACCGGCCTTCTAATTTGCTTAATACTTTTCTAGCAAACATAAAGTCGATTGCTTCTTCTTTCTTTCCTCCTGCCGAAACATAAACAGGAACAAAGATTTCCATTTGGTTACGAATACGGTTACCAAAGGCAAGTTCAAATTTATCGTAGCAGAACTCGGCTAAATGATTTAATTTTTCTTCATCTTCCGCGTTCATACGATATTCTTCTTTTGCTTCTGCTTCTTGGAATAAACTTGTTAATCCTTGATAAGAAAGCGCAATAGGAGAGGCTTCTCCTTCTACGCGGAATGGCTCATTTTGTTCATCAAAAGATAAGATGATTGCACGGTCATATACCTTATCGGTAATGGTGTAGGTAGAGTCATCTTTATTTGCTGTACCAATAAACCAAGTAGTAACAGGAATGGTTAATCTGCCATCTTGGAAATGCATGGGAGGTTCAAAACCATAAGGAAGTTGCATGATGTCTAAGATCCAGTCTTCTTCTGGATATTCCATGATAGATAAGAAATCCGCGAAGTAGTATTCCACTCTAGCGATGTTCATTTCATCTAAAACCATGACGTTAATAGAACGCTCCCTAAAGTTAGCTTGATAAAGTCTTTTTAAGAATGGAGTTTCTGAATAAGAATGAGAGAAATCATTATAAAAACCTAATAAAGAAGTGCGGTCTCTCCAAGTTGCCTGAACCGGTGCAAAGAAACTCTTTTCACCAATAAAGGAAGAGAAATAACGGGCAAGAGATGATTTACCTGTACCAGATAAACCTTCTAAGATTAAGAAATGTGACGCTGCCATACCGGCTAAGAAAGAACGGATGGATTCAATATCGTAATAAAGTTTTTCTTCTTTTGCTAAATACATACGGAAACGGCTCGCTAACTCATGAAGAGAAATCGTTCCATCCGCGCTATATTCTTTAGGAGAAGCATTTAACTCTTGGGTTTCAATTTCCGTTAAGCCAGGAAAAACTTGGGACTTATTCCCTAAAGCAGCATAAGAAGAAGTTTGATTTGCGTTAGAAGAGGTAGCGCCCGCCGCGCTTCCACTAATATTTGCATTGCCTCCAAAAGAAGCAGCAAGAGAACCTTGTAATTTAGCCTTAGCTTCATCAATTAACTCTTGATGTTCTTCATGTGATAAGGAAACCTCTTCTTCCCCTTCTAAAGGAGTGCGGATCTTCTTAACGGATACCACAAGTAAGACAAGGAAGAAAACGATTAAGAATAATACTAAGAAGATAAGGAAACCGATTAAGAAAGATTCTGCACAGTACAAGAAAGAATTTCCAAGTAAAACTGGATCTTCAATGGGAGAATGCGCGGCAGTACCAATACCAATAGCAAGCCCATAAGAGATGACAAAAGTGATGATATAAATCATCCACCATTTCAAAGAATTTGCTTTCTCATTCTTATATTGTGCTACACGAATCTCAAAGATTACTGCCCCTGCAAAAAGCAAAGAATACACCGCAAGCATAATCAGCAAAATCGCACTAGGCATAGAAGCATCAATGCTTGGGAATGCAAATGCTTGTCCTAAAGCCTGAATGGGATTGCCTTCTGCAACAATTGAGGAATTTCCATCAAGGAAAAATCCTGTCATAAGCACAATAAGCAAGTAGAAGAACACACTTGCTATAGCAATACCGTCTATCCTTTTAAACTTAGCAATCATCGAAGAATCCTCCTTATCTCTCCTTCTTAATTACAAATATATGTTTAACGGGTACCATCTACCCATAAAACTCTCCAACTTGCTCTAGTAGCATCAAAACGGAAGTAACTGTAACCATTTTCATGTCCAGAACTTTGTGCTGGGGTTGTAGCACGCGTTTGTGTTCGAGTTCTCGTATTACCATCAGTGGACCAGTCCCCTGATGAAATAGAAGAATTTTCTATTCCTGTATAGTCTGGGATATTAAGAGAAACTCCCTGCGAACCCAACTGATTTGATAGAGAATACATGGAGCTGTTTGACGCATTCATAAATGGATTTGCATTATCACTATCAACGCTATCGTCACTCATACGGGTAAAGCGTTTTACATTAAGATTTTCATAGCAGTTTAAACCTGTAAAAACAGGCTCGATAGTTAATGAACTAGTGTTTGTATTTAAACTAGAAATGCTTGTAACGCCATTGCTAGACACGATTGAAGATGCCACCCACTTTGAATATTCATCATTTTTCCATGGTCCAAGAGCCCATGAGCGCGTTTGCGTATGAGTTCTTGTCTGAGTACGACTCGTTTGAAAAACCGTAGACAATTTAGTTAGCATCGGAACAAAAGTTCCACCAAATCTGGCATAATAAGTATCGCCATAATGAACAAACGGAATCATATTAACTCCAAGTTCAGAACTATAAGAACGTTGATAGTTGGGCAAATTTAATTCACCCCAATTACCATCAGATAAACGGCTTGCATCCACCCAACTTCCTGAAGGATTATTGGTCCATTGACTTGAGAAATTTTGATCATAAGAGGAATCAACGAGGAAAAATTGAATACCTGTAAGAGTTTCTCCGCTATAACGTTTTGCTAAGGAGTCCACACAATCATAGGTCCATTTTTCATCTGGATTGTAATCAGTGTTAGCATTTACTCCAAGAGAAGCTAAGTCCTTAACGATATAACCATCTACTGATAGTGGCGCTATGTTATACATTGCATTCACCGCCACATGCGGAGGAGTATTACTAAAGACGTCGAGCATCCAAGTTCCTAATTCTGTTACACCAATAGCGCCTACGCGCATAATTCCAATAGGCGTTGTATTAAACGTATTTGGCGATAGGGAAGCAATAAATTCTCTACTTGCTTGGCCCATATGGGTATACCCACCAATACCCATATTGGAGGGCAAACTGCTTGAATCAAGCTCCATTGAACCTTCAAAATTAAAGAAGGCAGGTTCAACAACAGAGTCCCAATTTGCATAGTTACTATTAAAAGATGAAAAGTAAGCCATTGAATAATAGGGCTGAGGTGGCATAAAGTCATAGGCTTTTAGATAGGGTAAACTATTAAAAGTCATTGTCTTTGTCCAAATGGATGCAGTGATTGTTGCTTCAATATTGTTTCTGGAAGAGAAAATAATTTTAGATGTAGAGTCCACATTAAGCGATGAACCAGGTAAAAAGCCAAAACTATTTCCAAAATTTAAGGCCGCACCATCTTCTAAAGAAATATGCATCCAAGGCGCGATAGGGAAATCCATTTCAGCAAAACTCACTTCTGCATTGATATCAACATCTCCTAAAAGAGGTATATTTGCGCGCATTAAAAGTGGTAGAACCATAGGATTCACACGGAAGGATTCACTTGTAGAATCGCCAGGGCCAATTAAGGCAAATTCTTCTCTGTAATCCACTAAATACGGCTTCCAGAAATTAACAGAGTAATTTGTTTGAGTACTATCGACTCTATGTCGTCCTTTTACCGAACGAACCACATGAGAAGAAGCATTTTCTATCTCTACCATATGTAAATCACTAGAACCAAAAAGCGGAATTTCCGTGCTTCCATATGTGCCTTGCGCATATAGCGAAACATCTCCCCCGAAGTTGCCGCCATAGAGCACATCCACTGTTGCCTCTAAATAGGGCATAGAGAAGAGGAAGAACGGGGCAGAGTTCACTAAATAGCTGCCAACCGTGACAGTGCCACCATTAAAGTCTTCCACCACTAAGCCGCCTGATAAATGCGCACCATTATCAACAATAATTTGCCCTGATTTATCATAAGAAGAATCTGTTAATAGACCAAATTGACGTAAAGAAGCGCCGTTTTGCAAAGTTATTGTATGTCCATTTAAATCTAAAGCAGTGTAATTTCCACTAATTACGTTCCCTGAAAAACCAGTAGATTTTCTTCCAGTAGTAGCCTCTAAAGCAAGAGAGCCACCACTACCAATCGTTAAATCAGACTGCAAAACAACTGTAATCAAATGATTTGCTTCCGTAACATGTTGGAAGGCGTTTGTAGTAGCAGGAGCAGCACCTTGATTTAAATTTCTCTGATTTGTATCAGTAGAAGGCTCACCGCCAATCACAAAAGACAAAGGTTTTGATAAGACAAAATTGTCTTCTACATCAAGGAATACGTACTTCTCGTTTAATCCCCTTCTTTCTTCGGTAGATGGCGAAAATAAAGTGGATTCTAATTCTGTTGTGCCTCCTGTGAAATTCACCGCTAAATGGGCTGGAGTACCTCCCTGAACATACTCAGATAAAGAAACATAACTATCACTATCGACAATTGGTGCGAATGCGGTGCATTCAATTTCATCAACATCTTCTGGTACAACAAAGTCCCCAAAAATGACTTTATTTTCTACCACTGTGCCTTCATTAGAAGAAACATAAGAATAACCAGGAACGGTAGAAGTGTTCACTTTCACAATGGTGCCAGGAGGAACAAGCATTTCATTCGAAGTAGCACTGTTCTCATTTACAAAGCGGACCTGCACTAAGCCGTCAGAGAGTCCTAAATTCGTTTCATTCTCTACTAAATAGGCTGCGGAACCTAAGGAGATACAACCAATTGCAAACAAAATCCCTGTAAAAGTCCAACGGAATTTAGCGTTATTCTTTTTCATCTTGGTCATCCTCCTTTCTAAATTTATGAAGAAGTTTTTGGATGAAGTTTTCTGTTTCTTCTTTCTCCTCTTCTTCACTAGAAGCGGTAAAGCGGGTAATTTCTTCTTCGGAAGCTGCACTTTTCTCAATGAACTTTCCTTCAACGAAGAGATATTTTTCTTCTTTATAAAGAATTTCTTCTTTTTCTTCAATATAAGCAGGAGTCTCTTTATCTTTTGCAACAAAAGAGAGAGTGCTTACTAAATACTCGCTTCTCTCTTCAATCGCTTTATCTAGTCTCTTACGGAAATATCCATACATGAGATAGCAGTAGATAAGCGAGAAGATTGTGGCAATTCCTGCGCCTGATTGTAAGAAGATGACAAATACCCCAATTACAGGAACACGGAACTCGTTATATTTGGCTAAGATGTCTTGATAGGCAAGATAGTCACCATATAAATCTCCAGCATCTTCTAAACGGTTTGCATCTCCTTTCGTGCGGAAGAAATATTCCCCATCTATTTTACTAATATCAATCACGCGGTGAACAATGGTTCTGCCATCATTCGCCCGGAAAGCAATAATGTCATAAAGTTCTATTTCTTCTGGAGAGTGGATTCTCTCTACTCCAATGAGATCATAAGTATCAAGCTGATCATTTAAGTCATACGTCCATAAATACGTATTGACGGTGTTTTTCTCACTCATGGAGGGAGAAGAAATGACAAGAGTCCCCGTTTCACCAAATAAAAGTGGAGTATTACTAATTCTTGCTGCAAGAGAGAAACCAAAGAAGACCACTACTAGGGCAAGCAAGGAGTAAGAGATAATCTTTCCTCCTACATTTTTCACTTGCGCCCATTTCGAACTCTTCTTTTCTTCTTCTTCAACAAGTTCTTGCAAAAGAAGTAAGTCTTCCTTGCCGTTATTTACCCCCTCTTCCGCATTCTTATAGTAAGAACGGAATAAGATGGTGAAGACGAAAGAGAAAGAGACAAGACAAATAATGGTAACAATAAGAGAGAGAATTTCTAATCCACTCATGCACTCTCTCCTGTTACATCATGAATCTTAAGTTCTAAAATAAATCCATTGGCAGTATTAATTAAGGAAGAGACAAAGTTCCGTAACGACTGTGTCTGTCCTGAACTATAACCATTCCGGGAAAAATGAAGATTAAGGTAAATGTTTTCCGCTCCTTCTAAGGCAGAAAAGTGCGTACTATCCTCTAAAGTAAACTGCATAGTAGAAGGAAAATGATACGTATTTTTCCCTTCCTCGACGCTGTTAAATCCTTCTGCAGCAATTAAGCTACCTTGAAATACACTCTCGTGATCAAAAGCGAAGGTCGAAAGATTGATGGAACAACTTGTGTAAATATCACTCTCGTTAGTAACCCCAACAAGCAAAGCAAGATTTTGCTGAGCGGCATCGCTAAAGCCGCTTATATCAATCGTAAAATTTGGCTGATTCGTAAGACGCCAATAAGAAGCAGAAAAAGTTACAGGAATCGCAACACTAAAGTAAGAAGAGATAGAAGTGCTTTGTAACAAATCCAGAGAGAATCCTGCTGTTACTAAGTTTTCCTCATCCTTTAAAGGAAGAAGATAACGGCTACTATCTTCTTCTACAACAATGTTGCCAAAGTTGATATTTCCTGAAACATCTTCTGCATTCGCATCTCCATAAGCAAAGGTAGAAAATCCAATGCTTAAAACAGCCACACCAAGAAGAGAAAAGATAATGGTTGTTTCAAGAGATTTTCTACCCATAGCTATAGGAACAAAAAGTTAGTTATAAATCATTATCTATGCACGAACTGGCGCCACCGTGAAAGCGATAGTAACACTATCAAGGCTCTTCAAACTATTTAAACCGCTTAAATAACTGCTAATAGTAGAAGCGTCGCTTCCTGCATATTCACCAGGGTTACTAGTTCCAAAATAAGTTCCCCAAGCGAAAGAAGCAGAAATTGCAACATGAACATCATTATCACTACCAGCAGTATGCGTCGCAGTAAAGCTTTGAACCTTAACGGTGTTTGTGTCTTCTGTTAGATTCGTTGGCTTTCCAAAAGTAAGCTCACTCTCACTTGCCCAAGGCGCAACAATATAACCACTAGAAATAGCAGTGCTAAAAGCGCTAGAAGTATCCGTGATAGTCCAGGTTAATTTGAAACCGCTATAGTAACTTTCAAAAGCAGATCCATCCCAAACATTTTCAATATCAAAGTGCATAGAGAAGTTAAGATCTTCTCCAGTACTTCCGTCATCATCCGAGAAACGGATAGGGCCGCTTGAATCATCCTTCTTACAGTCAAATCTGATAGCACCATCATCTACTTGCGCGTTCTTGATAATAATGCTTTGATCCTCTACATCAGCAACATTGAGAGTGATATTGCCAGTAACAGTAGAGCTTTGATCATTCACAATTATCCATGTAGAGAAAGCCACACCAGTGATGGCAACTGCTGCTAAAGCAATACCAACTGTCATTGCTTTGTTATTTGTTTTTCTCGTTTTTTTCATAAATATTCCTTCTTTATAAAATTACCTTAACGAAAGAGAGCCCATGTCACCATGGGCTAGAAGAGTAAGAAAGGGAAATTAGGCTCCTGCGCCTGCCTTCGTAATCTCAGCAGTAAGCGTAATATTCTTCTTATCAAGAGCTGCGTGCATTGCATCTAACTCTGCTTCGATTTTGCCAGCATCTTCTGCTGTAATGGTAGAAGGATCATATTTCGCGTTATAGAAAGTGGCAGGGCTTTGATTATCAAAGAAAGAACCCCACTTAAAGGTGAGAGTAAGTGTTGCAGTAGCAGTAGTTACATTACCATCTGTGCTAACAGTCCAGCCGCTACCAGTCGCAGTAGGTACTGCAGTAGCATTTGGTGCATCCACATAAGTCCAACGATCTGCGACGCCTTCCTCTTCAGTAGAGCAAACAGTCTTATCAATTTCGCCTCTAATGCTTAAAAGGCCATCCGCTACAAGTAAAGGTTTATTCGCAGAGCTAGTATCCTCACTCCAATAATCAAAAGAGTAATTGATGGTCATTGTTTCGCCATCAGCAAGATATTGCTCGCCATACTTGATTGTTACGTCAAAAGTAACTTGCATGGCGGTATCACTAGCATCTTCTACAACAACGACATCTCCGCTAGTGTTTTCTGTTTCACCAACACGTAAGCGGCTGCCTTCATGTACTTTCATAGAGAAGGTAACAGAATTATTGGTAACAGTATCAACATCCACGCCAACGTTTGGATTTTGATTTGTTTGATTAATTCCAATGATGTAGGTGGCGGAAGCAGTGGTAACAAGGGCAACACCAAGGAACAATCCAATGCCGCCAAGCGTCCACTTCTTTCGACTATTCATTTTTGTCGATTTAGCCATTAAAAAGCCTCCCAAAAGATTGGTTCATATTAAGAATAGGGGGAGGTGGAATTCAAGAGGTTTTCTCTTCGAGAAATAACAAAAAGTAAAGAGAAAAGACTTTTGCAGGGTTTTTCATTCTACGATAAGTAAACATTTTCGGATACGGTTCATGCGCACACGCACTTGTTTCCTTGTTAGGCCTAAAATTTTCGCGCATTCCTCATATGGTTTTCCTTCTCTTCTTAAGGAAATAAGACGTTTTTCCTCGCGCGAAAGAAGAAGACTTCTTTCTGCTAAAATCCTTGCAGAATCTAGATGAATGATTTCTTCTTTTGGCCCTAAAGCAGGAGAAGCTACCACATCCCCAAAAGTGAGAGAAGTGCTTGAAGAACAAGTGTCTTCTAGGCGAAGAGAAGCGACTTCTCTTCTCACTTTTTCTTTATGCAAAAAGATATAGATCTCATTTCTTAAAGCATTCACAAAATAAGTTTCAAATAGAGTTCCTTCGAGGCGGTAATTATTACTCGCCATATAAAATACTTTTAAGTAAGAAGAGGAGAACTCTGCTAAGTCAAAAGAATAAGAAAGAAAGGGACAAGCTAAATGACATAAGCAAGACATCTTTTGCCAGTAACGTAATAGAAGTAGCTCTCTGTACTCCTCTTTCCCAAGACGCATAAAAAGAATGAGATCTTCATCAGAAAAAGAAAACTGCATAAACCTCCTTACTTGCGGGAGGAAGCAATATGAGCAAGAAGAATTCCAGCGGAAACGGAAGCGTTTAAAGAGTTTACATGACCCTGCATTGGAATACGAACAATAAAATCAGAATTTTCTAGCAATAAACGGGAAATCCCAAATCCCTCACTTCCTACAATTAAACAAATAGGATAGTCATAAGAGATTTCATCATAAAGAGAATCTCCTTTCCCGTCTGCTGCAACAATCCAGTACCCTTTCTTTTTTAACTCTTTAATGGCGTTTACTAAACTTGGCACCATCGCCACTTTAACGTACTCAATTGCCCCGGTAGATACTTTGGCAACAGTTCCATTAAGTGGAGCGTTCCCCTTACTTTTAATCACAATCCCGTCTGCACCAAAAGCATCAACAGAACGCATAATTGCACCTAAGTTATGAGGGTCTTCGATTCCATCTAACATCACAATTAAAGGGTGATGATGTTTCTCGTCTTCACGAATGAGGTCAGAAAGAAGATATGCATCATAACGATCCACAATTGCCGCAAATCCCTGATGAGAGGGAACTCCGGTAATTCGCGTTATTTCTCCCTCCTTTCTTAACTCAACGCTTCCTAAAATACTTCGAGCCTCTTTGCTTAAAGAATCATTAACTAAATGAGAAGCGACATAAACTTTTTTTGCCCTTCCCGATAGCAATGATGCCCGCACGGCATTTCTGCCATAAATAACAGTACTCTCTTTTTTCACTTTGGATGTCCGACTTTCTAATTAGTTTCTGTAGAGACGCTTAAAGCAAAAGGACGAACGGAGAAACGAATGTCATCCATAAAAGCTGTAATTTGACTATCTCCTGTAAATAAGCAGCGCATCATAATGCGTAAAGCGCTTTGATCTTGATAAGAAATAATCTCTGTACGGGTATCTAAGATAGTAATCCCATATCGCGCTGCAATTTGGTTAATATCTTTTAAAACAGGACGTTCACTAGGAACAACTAAAGTTAAAATAGGATTTCTCTTTGCTAAATAACGTTCAATGCTGCGGAAAGAGATAAGACAAATAAGAGAAAGCAAGGTCGCAACGGTGGCAATCACAAAATTACCTGAGCCGCACGCTAAACCAATCGCCATGACAATCCAGATTGTTGTGGCAGTAGTTAATCCGCGCACATCTAATCCCGTTTGAACAATAGTCCCAGCGCCTAAAAAGCCAATACCAGCTACCACTTGTGCAGCAAGTCTAGCAGGGTCGCGGTTAGGGAAGGCGCTCCCAAAGCCGTATACAGAAATAATCATGATAAGACAGCTGCCAACACAAACTAATAAATGGGTTCTAAGCCCTGCGGCGTGTCCGTGGAATTCTCTTTCAAAACCAATAAGGAAAGAAAGAAGAATGGCCATAATAATCGAAAGAAGAATCAAAAGAAAATTTCCAAACCAAGTTGGTAAAAAGCCATTACAACCATTATTGAACCAATCAGTAATGATTTGATCAATTGTCGTCATTTTGGCTCCTCCTTGATTTGTTAAAAGATATTTTTGTCGCTTAAGATTTTGCGAATTCGGTCGCTTTCTGCAAAATCCTTATCTGCTCTAGCCTTATCATACAGCCTGTAGAGCGTTTTGTCCTCTTCACTTAAAAGGGGAATTTCTACTTTTATTCCAAGAAGATTTAAATCGGAAAGAAAATGAGAGAAAACGTCTTTCAAAGAGAGAGAAGTACGTCCAGCCAAAGTTTGATTGAGCGATTTTAACTCTTCATATAAAGAGGCTAAGGCGTTTGGAGTATTTAAATCATCAAGTAAAGCTTCTAAAACACTTTCACTAGGAGAAGAAAGAGTAAAATCCAAAGAAATATCTTGTCTTTGCAGTGTTATTGCAGTTTTTCTAACAGCGTTTTCAATTTGGGCATATTTCTTAGATGCCTCTTTCATCGTCTCATCTGCAAAAGTTGCTGGAGCGCGGTAATGGGCAGAAAGAAGCATCAGACGGAAGGGCATTCCGCCATAATCGCGAATAACATCTTTCATCAAAATGACATTCCCGAGAGATTTACTCATCTTCTCTCCGCGAATATCAATAAAGCCGTTGTGCATCCAGTAACGCGCTAACTTATTACCGTTATGTGCTTTAGCCTGCGCCATTTCATTTTCGTGATGCGGGAACTTTAAATCAAATCCCCCACCATGAATATCAATATATCCGTTTTGCTCAGCAAAAATCTTCGCAATCATCACGCAGCACTCGGTGTGCCAACCAGGTCTTCCCTTCCCCCAAGGTGAGTCCCAACGAATTCCTACTTCTGTCTTTTTCCACAAAGCAAAATCAAGAGGATCTTCTTTTTTCTCTAAAGGGGAGATTCTTGCTCCGCTTTCTAACTCTTCAATGGAATTTCCTGATAATTCACCATATTCAGGAATCATTCTGACACGCAAATAAACATCCCCGTCTACCACATAGGCATAACCTTTTTGCACTAAATCATCAACATACTGAATAATCTCATTCATGTATTCGGTAGGGCGAGGGGTGTAAGTAGGCTGCATCGCACCAACCTCATCTACCAAATGACGGTATTCCTTAATGATCGAATCCGTGAGTTCTTTTTCAGAAATATGGAGTTCTGCTGCGCGGCGAATAATCTTGTCGTCAACATCCGTATAATTCGATACAGCTGTAACCTCATAGCCAAGCGCAAGAAGCACTCTTCGTAAAATATCAAAAGTAACGACAGGACGAAAATTGCCTACATGAGGATCGTTATATACAGTGGGACCACAAAAATAGAGAGACACTTTATGAGGAATAAGAGGAACAAACTCCTCCTTTTTCTGTGTTAAAGAGTTATAAATTTTCAATGAATTCATAAAAATCATCCTCCTTATCTGTCTCTTCCTCTTTGAGGGAATCTAAAGAATAAAGAACATCAATTCCTAGATAGAAAAAAGCGCAGCTTCCCGTAAGAATCCCTCCAAAGCCAGAGGCAATGCTCCAAAACAAAATATGAAAGCCAGAACTTCCAGAAGAAAAGTCAAACCTAGCTACCCCTAGCAGTAAAGCAATAAAAGAATATCCAAGAAGAATACCAACAAGAATTAATAACGCTTTAGGAGCTTTTTCTTCTCCTTTTTTTGAAAAAGCAAAATAAAGCGAAACAAAGAAAGAAACAAGACTAATAAGAGAGCCAATCAGAGAGAAGATTGCCTCTAATCCTAAAGGTCCTTGAATCGCGCAATCTACCGAGGCAGAAGAAGAGAACAAAAAGAGGGAGAAAAGAGAAAATGCCGCGGTAAATATCGCTCTTTCCCGAACATTCCCAAGCACCTTATAAGGCAATATCTTAGAAAGACGAATAAAAAGAGGGATGAGAGATAAAAGAAGAATAGAGGTAAGTGCTAAAAAGCGGGTTAAGAAAATAATCCCTTCTCCCATCGATAAAGCAGCAACTACAAAGTAAACTGCACAAAGCGTAATTACAAATTCAATAAGCGGGCATAGCAAAGACAAATAAGAATATACTTTGCTCTTTTTCCAAGAAAGAGGCGCATAGTCTGCTGCAAAATCTAAAATACAAAAAGGGGATAAAGCAAGAGGAATCCAGTAGGAAAGAGTGAAACGAGTAACCTCTTCATTCCCTTCAGAAACGGTGGACCAAAGAGGCTGGGTGCAGACAATGGCAAAAAGAAGCGCAGCAAAAAATAGTAAAACAGAGGCTAGTCCGCTATTCGAAAAATAGCAAACTCGTTCCGAGTCTTTTTTTACCTCTTTTGCAACAATCTTCTTTTCCGCTTTAATCATAAAATATCAAGTAATCCCTTTGGACTATCTATTATTTTACTTGCTCTTTTCAAAAGAGGGGATACATATTCCCCATATCCATACGTGCATAAAATAAAAGGAAGATGCATTGCTTCCGCGGTTTCAGCATCTGGTAAAGAATCCCCCACAAAAACCGCCTCTTTTAAGGAAATATTGTATTCTTTTGCTAAAGAAGAGATAAACCAAGGGTCTGGTTTTGGAGGATGATGAGGTAAATAACCTTGAATTCCTTCAAAAAGAGAGGGGAAATGCTGAGATATTAACTCTTTTGCTAAAGGATCGGGTTTATTGGTTACCACAAATAAACGCATTCCTTTCTCTTTTAAAGAAATGAGGGTTTCTTTCATTCCAGGAAAAGGCAAAGAATGCCTTCCTTGGTAGGCGTGATATAGCGGCATATACGCTTTTAAGAATGCAGCAAAAGTATCTGCCTTATCATATATCCCTAACGCTTTATGGGCTAAAACTTCAGGCCCTCTCCCAATCATCGCGCGTACATCTTTTTCTTCATAAAAAAGAGGAATGGCGACTTCTTTTAAGGCGTCATTCACCGCATCCTTTAAGTCAGGTAAGGTATGCATTAATGTTCCGTCTAAATCAAAGAAAAATACTTTTGTCATACAAAGTATCCTAAAGAAAAAGAGTCAGTCTTGCAACTGACCCCTTCTTTTAATGAGGATAACGCTCACGCGTAGCGATATAAGAGGTATGTAAGAGATGCTCCGCCTTCTCACTTCCTGGCTTTTCTAAATAAGATTCATATAACGCTTTAATTTCAGGATTGTTATGGCTTTGACGAACGCTCTTTCTCTCATCAATGGAATAAAGAATATTCGCTCTCTTACTTAAATAAGTATCAAGGATGTCTTTATCTTCCTTTGGTAATAAGGATGGTTTGACAAAGGGCTGACCGCCACCATTTAAGCATCCTCCAGGGCACCCCATAATCTCAATAAAGGCGTATGGGCTCTTCCCTGCTTTAATCTCTTCTAAAAGAGGTTTGGCGTTTTTCGCACCGGAAGCAACCGCTACTTTGACTTTACTTCCTTCTATATCGATTTCCGCTTCTTTAATTCCTTCAAAGCCGCGTACTTCCGTAAAATCAACTTTTGCATACTCTTTTCCTGTTAAAGTGTGATAAGCAGTACGTAAAGCAGCTTCCATTACTCCGCCAGTTACACCAAATATCGCGCCAGCACCAGAACTTTCACCCATTAAAGGATCAAAAGTTTCTTCTTTTAGCTCATCATATAAGATACCAGAACGCTTAATGAGTAAAGCAAGCTCTCTTGTTGTTAATACCGCGTCAACGTCAGGCACGCCAAGCGCCGCGTTCTCTTTTCTTTCTTTTTCAAACTTCTTCGCTGTGCAAGGCATAATCGAAACAACATAAATATCTTTCGGATCTAAGCCCTCTTTTTCAGCAAAATAAGACTTCGTTAAAGCGCCTTGCATCTCATGAGGAGATTTGCAGGTAGATAGATGTGGGATTAGTTCGGGATAAAAATACTCTAAATAATTCACCCAGCCTGGAGAGCAAGATGTAATTTGTGGTAAAGGGCCAGTATGCTTACTGATTCTTTCTAGTAATTCGTGACTTTCTTCCATAATGGTCACATCCGCGCCAAAGTTCACATCAAACACTTTCTTAAAGCCTAAACGGTGTAAGGCTGCAACCATCTTGCCTTCGCCATTTTCTTCACCAATTTTATGGCCAAATTCTTCACTAATTGCCGCGCGAACTGCAGGAGCAACTTGGCAAACTACATATTTGCCTTCCTTGAAGGCTTCATCAACACGGTCAATTTCTCGCTTCTCTGATAAAGCGCCTGTAGGACAAACGTTGATGCATTGCCCGCACTGGAGACATGGCACTTTGCTGAAAGAACGATTGGCAATTGGCGCGACAATGGTTTTAAATCCGCGATTTTCAAATCCTAAAATACCAATCCCTGTCGCCTCTTTGCAGCGTTCAATGCAGCGGCCACATAAAATGCATTTACTCGTATCGCGAATAAGTCCGGGAGCAAGTTCATCATAGGTAGTAGGAGTCTTTTCCCCTATAAACTTCCCCGTTTCTGCGCCCGTTAAGTTAGCAACATCAAGTAATTCGCACTTCCCGTTTTTCGCGCATGTTTGACAGTCTTTGGAATGGTTCGATAAAAGAAGTTCTACCGCAGTCTTTCTTGCTTCAACCGCCATAGGAGAAGAGATTAAAATCTCAAATCCTTTGCTAGCAGGAACCTCTTTTACCGGATACACACAAGAGGCAAATAAGCGCGATCCGCGGGGATTTTTAATTTCAACAAGGCAAACTCTGCAAGAGGCTAAAGAGTTATGGCCATGGTTCCAATAACATAAAGTAGGAATACGGTAACCGCAGCTTCTAGCAGCCTCTAACACTGTTAAAGAGTCATCAACTTGGTAATTTCTACCTTCAATTTTAATTTCTATTAACGCCATATTGCTTACTCCTTATGAATCGCTTTAAAGCGGCAAGAGGCAAGACAGGCGCCGCATTTAATACACTTATTTTGATCAATATGATAAGGCTCTTTTCCTGGTACACCAGTGATAGCAGAAACAGGACAATTTCTCGCACATAAAGAGCACTTCTTACATAATTCAGGATTAATAACAATCCGAATAAGTCTTTTACAAACGTGAGCAGGACATTCTTTTCTTTCTACGTGCGCTAAATATTCTTCGGGGAATTTTTCCATCGTGGAAAGAATAGGATTTGCTGCTGTTTGTCCTAAAGCACATAAAGAACCTTGATGAATCACTGCGGCAAGACTCTTCATTTCTTTTAAAGTCTCTTTTGTTCCCTTCCCTTCCACAATTTTGCTAAGCATTTCGTATAAACGCTTTGTGCCAATGCGGCAAGGCGTACATTTTCCGCAGCTCTCCGAACAAATAAAGTCCATATAGAAGCGCGCCACGTCCACCATACAGTTATCTTCGTCCATAACAATCGCGCCACCAGAACCCATCATGGAGCCTTTGGCAACGAGAGTGTCATAATCGATAGGAGTATCTAAATCTTCTTCCGTTAAGCAGCCTCCAGAAGGTCCGCCCGTTTGAATCGCTTTAAATTTCTTTCCGCCCGGAATACCTCCCCCAATGTCGAAGATTAACTCTCTTAAAGTGGTACCCATTGGTACTTCTACTAAACCGACGTTATTCACCTTTCCGCCTAAAGCAAACACCTTTGTGCCTTTGCTGCCTTCTGTGCCCACTTTGGCGTACTCTTTCGCCCCAACTCGAATAATGTATGGAACTTGGGCTAAAGTCTCCACGTTATTCACGCAGGTTGGCTTTCCCCAAAGCCCTTTGATAGCAGGGAAAGGAGGACGAGGTCTTGGCATTCCGCGCTTCCCTTCAATACTGTTTAATAAGGCTGTTTCTTCTCCGCACACGAAAGCGCCAGCGCCTTCGCGAATATAAGCGCGGAAAGAGAAATCAGTTCCCAAAATATGGTCACCTAATAAGCCAACCTTCTCCATATCCTTGATAGCAGTTTTTAAACGTTCTACTGCGACAGGATACTCCGCTCTTACATAGAAATAGCCTTCATGCGCGCCAAAGGCATAACCAGCAATCATCATCCCTTCAATAACTTCAAAGGGATTTCCTTCCAAAATAGAACGGTCCATAAACGCGCCTGGATCGCCTTCATCACCATTACAAACAATATATTTCGTATCGCTTTGCTGATTCGCGGCAAATTGCCACTTTCTGCCAGTAGGGAAGCCAGCTCCTCCTCTACCCCTAAGCCCAGAAGCGAGCACTTCATCAATTACTTCTTGTGGCTTCATGGTAAGAAGAACTTTCTTTAACGCTTTAAAGCCATCATAACCAAGTGCTTCCTCTAAAAAGTCAGGATTAACAAGCGAACAGCCGTGCAGAGAAATTCTCTTTTGTCTCTTATAGAAGTTAATATCGTCTTGTCTTTGCACGCGTTCATGTGTTACAGGATCAACATAAAGAAGGCGTTCAACGATATTTCCACCAACGAGATCTTCTTCCACAATATCGATAACATCTTTTACTTTTACTTTGCAGTATAAGGTATCTTCTGGATAAATTTTGACAAAAGGACCTTGGGAGCAAAAGCCAAAGCAACCAACATGATTAACGGTAATAGAATTTGCTAAACCTTTTTCCTCTACTAAGCGCTTAAATTCCTGCAAAATGGCATCAGAATCGTTGGATAAGCAGCCTGTTCCACCACAAACAAGAACCGCTCTTTTTCCGTGCGCTCCACTAATCTTGTCTTCAAACTCTTTTGTACAAGTATCAATGGCCTCGTCTAATTCTTTTACGTTACGAATCTCAGAAATCATTAGGCTACCTCCTCAAGTTTACGGTATTCATCAATAATGGATGGCACCTTAGAAGGAGCAACCATGGGATAAACTTTTCCGTTGATGGAAACAGCAGGTGCCAAAGCGCAAGCACCGATGCAGCGAAGAGCCTCAATCGTAAATAAACCGTCTTCGCTCGTTTCACCCGATTTAATGCCAAGCACTTCTTCAAACTTGTCAAGAACAGCCTGACTATTTTTTACGTAACATGCGGTGCCAAGACACACACCAATTACATACTTCCCTTTGGGATTTAAAGAGAAGAAGTTATAAAAGGTAACCACTCCATAAACATCACTCACGCTTACATTAAGTTTATTCGCAACCATTTCTTGAACATCAAAGGGAATATAACCAAACTCTCTTTGAATTTCTTCAAGCACAACCATTAAAGGAGATGGCTCTCCCTTATGGGATTCACAGATAGCTAGGATTTTCTCCTTCGCATCTTGACGTATCGGCATAGCTTTCCTCCTAGGAATTTAACCGCACAAAAAAGGCAGGTATGACAAATGCTAATTTTAAGCGTGTTGAGGTTAGATGCAATGCGAAGGAAGGTAAGAAAAGCAATTTCACAACAAAATTACCGATATAACGTTATTTCAATGAGATATGCAGGGGAAACAATAAAAGAAAACTGCCTATTGCTAGGCAGTTATGCTTACATGGTGAAGGATGTGTGCTTTGTAGTCCAGCGCTTTTTCGGCAACATGACAAGGGTATAAATACCGCATGTAATAACGGTCAAAAGGAGCCATTTAATCCAGTGACCGAATAAGCTCATTGCTTTTCCTTCAAAATGAAGTCTTCTGCCAGAAATCACCGTGTGATTTGTCTCATAGCGGTAGATCCAAACAAAAGCGAGAGGGGCACATAAAAAGAGTGTGCAGATAGTCACTAGGGCGCCGAGAAGTCCCCAACCAAGAAAGCCAAAACCATTTCCATCGAAATAGCTCTCTCCTGTTGGAGTAGCAAGAGCTGTCTTTTCCATGATGTTCTCCTTATTGACCATATAAGGAAAGCAAATACTAAAAAAGAAAGCACGATATTTCGCAAATATCTACCAAACGAAGTGGAAATGGTTCATTTCACCATTATCGATGAGCAAATCTTGTGCAGTCATAGACTGATTGCACACCGTAACAAAATAAGCCCAATCTGCAATCTCTTCTGCACTAGCCCATTTATGAAGAAGCGTTTCTTGGAGTACCGCTTCATGAAGAGAAGGGTTTTCTATGATGTGATTATTTAAAGGGGTGTACACTCCTCCAGGAGAAAGACTATTCGCAGTTGCCCCGTACTTTGCAATGCGCATAGCAACATTTTTCATATAGGCAAGAATGCCGCCTTTTGAAGCAGCGTAACAGGGAAACTCCGCACCACTAGAAGCGCTACTACTTGCGATAAATAACACGCTTTTAATACCTTCATGAAACGCATATTTCTCGTTAAAGGCAATCGTCGCTTTTAAGTTAATATCGATGTCTTCTTCCCCTTTTTGAATACCCGCGTTATGAATTAATATCTCCACTTTATCGATAAGAGGAAGCTCTTTATCGGCAATGCTTTTCTCAATATGGTGATAAAAAGGATGCTCAATGGAGGATTCTAAAATATCAAAACCATAAACTTCGTGGCCTTTTTGCAGGAATTTTTCTGCAATCGCTTTGCCAATGCCTTGACTAGTTCCCGTGATGATCACTCTCATATTCTTTCTCCTTTTCCATGCGATAAGCAAAATATGCCTTACCAATTTCTTCTTTTCTCCATTTTTCTGTTAAGTGATACCCATAAAAAGAGAAAAGGATTTCTAAAAGAAGTTCTACCCCCATACCCGTTAAAGCACAAGTAACGCACTGCAAAGGAGTCCAGCTAAAAAAGAGATAACTTACCATAAAGGCAAAAATCAAATTATCGCAAAACTGGGCAATAGAGGTAGAAACATAACTTCTCACAAAAAAGGCAACGCGGCTATTTGGCTTTTTCCGGAAAAGAGGCGCTAAAAGGGAATTCACCCCATTATTGATAAAAGCGGAAGCAAGAAATGCTATTGTAGAACCTAAAAGCACATACCAAGTTCCGCCAAAAGTGTGATTTAAAGCGTTATTAATGATATCTTCTGATCCCTCAATAAAAGACTCGCCCCAAACGCCAGGAACTAAAGAAGCAAGATAAAAAATAAGAGAGAAGAAAAGAGAGAAAACAATGCCAAATAAAGAGACTTCATTTGCAGCTTTCGCTCCAAAGTGTTTGGTTAAAGCATCTAAGGTAAGAAAAGAAATCCAAGAAACGAAAATTCCGCAATCAAGCGCTAAATAAGGTGTGCCGCAATCAATACTCTTGTTAGCAAGTAAATTCATTATGAGTAAAGAAGCAACAAATAAAACTAAAACATAAGAAGGTATTTCTTTTAAAAGAATGGTGAATTCCTTCCATTCTTGATGAATCTTTTTCGTCCACTGCATATAGGGAAATGACACCTTTCCTCGCGCCCATTTCCCTAGTTTTGTTTAAAGACAGGATGGTCACGAACTGTCTGGGGCTAATATTAAAGGAAGCGAAAGAAAGAAAAAAGAAAATCTTGTCTTATAAAAAGAGAGAAAGGGACAAAAACAAAATACCTCCCTATATCTAGTTAAGGAGGTGATTAGAAAAACATCGATTACACCTTTTCGTAAACTAGACATAACCCGTAATAGGTTAAGTCTTCTCTTAAAACAAAATTTGCTTCTTCTAAAGCCTCTTGAAACTCTGCTTGCTTATAGATAGGAGTGACTTCAGGATGCTCATATGGAGCGTCATTCACCAATACCCAAGTTGCTTCTTCTTTTATGTAGGCAGTCACTAAATCCATCATTTCAGGCACATATTCCACCGCGTGAATCGAGTGATAACCAGGATAAACAAATTCCGGCAAAACATCGAGCTCAAAATAGACTCCGCACGGCATATCGATTGCTAAAACGCTTCCTTCTTCTCTCTCTTCCTCAGAGATTGCTAAAGAAATGCCTTCTAAAGCGTCATTTACCCAGTCTCCTGCGCGTGTCACTGTAACATAGGTGTAAGAAAGAAAACCAATACAGCAAATCACAAGAAAAGGATAAGCAAATAGCGCGGACACGTTTAGTGAGATACGGACTCCTTTCTTTTCCTCCTTTAATAGAGAAAGAGGGAAAACGCTCAAAGCGATAAATAAAGGTAAGGCAATTCTTAAGTGGCGCATCGAAACGAAAGAAAGAAGCGCTAGAAGTGTCTCGACGCTTAAACAAAAAAGAGCAATACCAATATCCTCTTTTGGAAAATTCTTTCTTTTAAAAAAGAAAAAGAGGACGAAGAAAAGGAAAAGAGCAAGAGAAATAATATAAACAAAAATTCTTTCTATCTCCCAGCTATGTGTCCCTAAATAGGCAAACTCCCGGATAAAATTCCACTCCATTAAAGCGTCAAGCTCCCCAAGAGAGGCATAAAAGACAATAGGAGGTAAAACAAAAAGTAAAAAGCCAATAAGCGCTAAAGTGAGAAAAGAAAAACACTTCCCTAAGCTTCTCTCCTTCAAAGAGTAATAAAGAAGCATGCATAAAAGTAAACCCGGGAAGACAAGAAGATTCATCTTCACAAAAAGAAGAAAGCCTGTCAAAGCACCTTCTACAAAACCAAAAAGAAGAAATCTTGGGTAAGAAGGTTTCTCACGTATGAGCAAAAAGAGATAAAAACTTAAGCTAGGGATAAATAAAAATAAATCTTCCGCGACATTTCCTTCCATAAAAGCAAAAGCGAAGATCATGTAAACACTAAATAAAACAAGCTTCTTCTTAAAAGATATCTCTAATTTATCGAGTGCCAAAATAAGAAAGAAAATACTAAGCGCGCTAAAAAAGATCTGACCTATATAAGCGCCATAAAAGGGATGAATGAGACAGAAAAACTCTTCTAAATAAAATAAATAAGGCCCTTTAATATCATAAAAATCCACATAAGGAATTGCTCCTTCTTCTAACATCTTATTCCCCATTAAAGTGAAGTAGGGAGAATCATAGGAGAGCAAATTCGCCTGGTTATACAAAGGAGAAACCGCATAGGCATTTAATGTGACAAATAAAGCGGATAAGAGAAGAGAAAAAAGACAAAGAAAGAGCAAATGTTTTGAGGGAGAATGGATGATTTTATTGAAGTATTCTTTCATAACTTGCTTTTTCTCCTAGTGAGGAAAATAAAACTTTTGTCTCTTCTTGTGAAGAGTGAATTATTTCTTCTTTCAAAATCCCTGCAAAAGTCACTTAAAGAAAAAGAAAAACGCCCATGATGGGCGCTTCTCTTGTTTTCAAAAATTAGTCCACAAAGCGGACAAGAACAATTTCAGCGTTATCGCCTCTTCTTGCACCAAGCTTGAAGGTTTGGGTGTAACCACCTTGACGATCCTTATAGCGAGGTCCAAGTTCATCAAAGAGAACCTTTAAGCAGCTCACGCCATCTTTGCAAATAGATTCACGGACAATTTTAGCTGCTTCTCTACGCGATGCTAAATCGCCTTTCTTTGCAAGGGTGATACAGTGTTCTGTTTCGCTGACAAGTTCTTTCACCACTCCAGAAGGAACACGAATTTCGCCATGAACAATAAGTTCGCTGACGTGATTACGAATCATGCTCCATTCTTTTGAAGCGGTCCAACCGGCTTTAAAACGAACACCGGCCTTACCATGAACATTTTTTCTTCCTTGAGATGCCATAATTATTAATCTCCTAAGTAGTCGCGGAAGTGGAGACCAAGCTCAGCGAGCTTATCTTTCACTTCTTTGAGGGACTTCTTGCCAAGGTTACGGACTTTCATCATGTCTTCTTCACTCTTTTGTGTGAGTTCTAAGACAGTAGAAATACCCGCTCTCTTAAGGCAGTTATTGCTTCTAACGGAGAGATCAAGTTCTTCGATTAGCATATCTTGATACTTGTTCTCTTCCTTTTGGACTTCGTCTTCTTCCGTACGGATATTGGCAGCCTTGCTATCTAAATCTAAGAACTTCTGGAATTGACTGTTCAAGATTTGGGCAGCATAGGCAACTGCCGTGCTTGGAGAAATCGAACCATTGGTTGTCACTTCAAGCTCTAACGAATCGAAGTGAGAATCGTGACCAACACGGGCAGGTTCTACGTGGTAACCTACCTTGCGAATAGGAGAGAAACTACTATCTGTAGTAATCACTCCAACGTGATCAACCTTGCGGTCAATCTTATTTTGTTCGCTTGTGACATAGCCTCTTCCAGCGCCAACATAAATAGACATTTTAAGATGGGCACCTTCTTTTAAATGCGCAATCTCTAAGTCTTTGTTAACAACTTCGGTAAGAGCTGGACAAATAAGGTCGCCGCCTTTTAAAGTAGCAGGACCAGTTACATCAACATCAATTCTGCGGGAATCGGTTCCATCATCTAAATAGCGAAGAACAAGATCCTTAAGATTTAAGACGATTGAGGTAACATCTTCTTCAATGCCAGAAATCGCACTGAATTCGTGTCTTACCCCTTCAATTTCCACAGCATAAACAGAAATGCCAGGAAGGGCAGACAGGAGCACACGCCGTAAGGCGTTTCCAATGGTTTGACCAAACCCTCTTTCTAAGGGTTCAATCACGAAGCGAGCATAATTATTTTCTAAGTCTGGTTTGACTTCGATATTAAAGTGCTGGAAAGGTTTTGCGATAAGTACTTCTTTATTTTCGGTATTTGCCATTTGTGAAATGCTCCTCTCTTTTATCGACTATCCACGACGCCTTTTTGGTGGGCGGCATCCATTGTGAGGAATTGGGGTAACGTCTTCAATTGAGAGGATTTGAAGTTTCGCAGTGATTAAACCGCGTAAAGCACCTTCTCTTCCAGGACCAACTCCGCGTACACGGACATCCACATTACGAATTCCTTGGTCATAAGCTTTCGACCCTGCGCTTTCAGCAACTTGGCTTGCCGCGTAAGGAGTGGATTTCTTTGCCCCTTTGTATCCTAACGCACCAGCCGCAGACCAAGTAAGGACGTTGCCTTGCTTATCTGTGACAGTGACGATGGTGTTGTTATTGGAGGAGGTAATGAAGGCAATCGCATCTGTAAAGTTGCGCTTAACCTTTTTCTTACGGGTTGCACCCGTCTTGCCTTTAGTGGCTGTTTTCTTCTTCTCTGCCATAAAAGACCTCCTTACCTAGTGGCTTCCTTCTTATTGGCAATCGTCTTTCTCTTACCCTTACGAGTTCTCGAGTTGGTCTTTGTTCTTTGACCGCGGACTGGAAGTCCTTTTCTATGACGAATGCCGCGATAGCAGCCAATATCTGTGAGTCGCTTAATGTTGAAGGCGACCTCTCTTCTTAAATCACCTTCTGTTTTGTATTTCGCTACTTCTCCACGGATAGCGACCATTTGTTCATCCGTAAGATCTTTTACGCGAATGGTTTCTTCCACTTTCGCATCTCTACAAATCTTGTGTGCGAGAGTTCTTCCGATTCCATAGATGTAGGTTAAAGATACCCACACTTGTTTATCTGCAGGAATATCGACACCTGCAATACGAGTCATTGCCATTTACGATACTTCCCTTTCTCAACCCTGACGTTGCTTATGCTTGGGGTTGCTGCAGATGACCATTACAACACCGTGCCGGCGAATCACCTTGCACTTGTCGCAGATGGGTTTGACCGATGGTCTTACTTTCATTTGCTTCACTCCTTCTTCAGACTAGTTCCTTTGTCTGAAACTAATGCGCCCGTGTTCTAAATCATAAGGGGAGAATTGAACGGTGACCTTATCACCGGGGAGAATGCGGATGTAATGCATCCGGATTTTTCCCGAGACGCAGGCGGTGATCACAACTCCGTTAGCAAGTTTTACGCGGAAATTAGCATTCGGTAAACTTTCTAAAACGGTGGCGTCCATTTCGATGCAGTCTTTTTTACTCATGCACCTTTCTCTCCTTATCTTGTAATGTGATGACGTTAGCGCCATCTTTTGTGACGATTACGGTGTTTTCATAGTGGGCGGTAATCTTCCCGTCCTTGCTCACAGTTGTCCAGCCGTCTTTCAGTGTCCTAACGGCAGGAGAACCCATGAGCACCATAGGTTCAATGGCAAGAGCCATGCCCTCTTTTAGAAGAGGTCCTGTTCCTTTTTCTCCTACATTGAGGATAGAAGGATCTTCGTGCATCTCTCTCCCAATCCCGTGGCCTGAGAATTCTCTTGTGAGAGAATATCCGTGTCCTTCCACATAGCTTTGAATGGCTGCGGATACGTCTCCAAGATGATTCCCTTCTTTCACCATCTTTAGTCCTTCGAAGAAAGCTTGTCGAGTCACAGCGATAAACTTTTCTTTTTCTTCATTACCAATTCCTACAAGATACGTCCGGCAGGCATCAGCATGATAACCGTTCTTTTTTACAACAATATCAAGTGAGACCACATCCCCATCTTTCAGGATAGTTTTGGCAGAAGGTATTCCATGAACTAGGACTTCATTCACAGAAGCGCAGATGGCAGCAGGATAACCTGCGTAGCCTTTCTCTGCAGCAACTCCTCCCCCTTCTGAGATGATTTTTTCTGCAAGAAGAGAAAGAGTTAAGGTAGAAACTCCAGGTCGAATATGGGGTTCTAACTCATCAAAGACATGAGCAAGCAGAGATCCTGCCTCTTCCATGAGGTGAATCTCTCGCTTGCTTTTAATCTCAATCAAAGGTAGGACCTCAAGAAGGCAGAAATTTCTACCTTCAAATTCGACATAGACAAGGTGCCATCAAACTCATGGAGTAAGCCCTCTTTCTTATAATAATCAAGAAGAGGAGCAGTGCTTCTATAGTAGTTCTCTAAGCGAACCTTGAAGGAGGCTTCATTATCATCTTTCCGTTGAATAAGAGCAGATCCGCAATGATCGCAAATCCCTTCTTTTAACGGTTTAAGAGTGATCACGTTATAAGAGGCTCCACATTTGGGACATACTCTGCGTGTGGTAACGCGAGAGATGAGAACCTCATCTGGGCAAGTAAGATTAATCGCAAGAGTTACTGGGCGACCAATCTCTTCTCCCATTTTCTTTAAGGCTTCCGCTTGGGCTTCTGTGCGCGGAAAGCCATCTAAGAGATAGCCATTCTGACAGTCTTTGCGCGAAAGTCTTTCTTTTACGAGGGCACAAGTTAACTCGTCGTTCACCAGTCCCCCATTATCAACGATATCTTTGATTTGCTTACCAAGAGGAGAATTAGAAGCCATCGCTTCACGGAACATATCGCCAGTAGAGATATGAGGAAGAGAGAAGTCTTCCTTAATCCATGTAGCTGCGGTTCCTTTTCCTGCCCCAGGAGGGCCCATCAGAATGATATTTAGCATATCTAGATTCCTTCCCGAGCCCTTTCGTGGCTCTTTCCTGCAAGTAAACCATCAATTTGATTGTTAAGCTCAATTGCAACACCAACAATAATGATTAATCCAGTTCCGCCGATAGCAAGCGAGGTGTCGCTGCCAAATACATTTGCCCAAGTAAGAATAATTGGTAAGGCGGCAATAGCAGCTAGAGCAATAGAACCCATGAAGGTAACGCGGTTTAACACCTTGCCCACATAGCGTTCTGTCTCTTTGCCCGGACGCACGCCCGGAATGTAAGAACCATTCTTTTGGAAGTTGTCCGCAAGTTTTTCAGGATCAATCGACATCTGCGCGTAGAAGAAGCTGAAGGCGATAATTAGGGCTACATAAATGAATAAGCCCCAGTTCATCTCCCAGTGGCTTCCATCAAACCACGGCATTGTGAAGGTTGCGTTGTAATTAAAGATTTGGAGCCATTCGGCATTTGCAGCGTCCGCGGAGATAAAGCCAGCAATAATAGCAGGCGCACTCATTAAAGAAGCTGCAAAGATAACAGGGATAACACCAGCCGAATTCAACTTAATTGGTAAGAAGCTTGCTCTTGCCATCGAAGCGGTGGAACCGCCTTTCCCTGCATTTTGTACAGGAATCTTTCTTCTCGAGGTTTCGATGAATACCACAAACCCAATAATGAGAAGGAAGGCAAGAATATAAATGGCAAACTGGAAGGCCCCTTGTACCATTTCGCCAGAACCATGGGCAACATTACCCGTGATCCATTTATCCCATGCGGTGGTAATTTGCGTAGGAAGACTTCTTACACAGCCCGCGAAAATGATCATAGAAATACCGTTTCCAAGACCCTTTTCCGTAATTTGGTCACCAAGCCACATCGTTAACATTGCTCCCGCTAGGAGAATGGTGATGATATAAGCATAAGTCCAGAAATTATCTTCTAAATTTAGGGAGATATAGGAACTATTAATCATCGTGCGGATAATGCCATAAGCTTGTACCGCACCAAGTAGCAAGGTGAGATAACGGGTTGCCATCTCGATTTTCTTCCTACCATATTCCCCTTGTTTGGATAACTCAGTTAAGGCAGGAAGAACGTTTTTCGAGAGAAGTTGAATAATAATTTGTGAGGTGATGTAAGGAGAAACACCTAGAGCAAAAATCGAGAAATTACTCAAGGCACCTCCCCCTAATAAATCCATTAGGGCTAAAGAGTTACCCGAATTCATTAACTCGTTTAACTCTTGGCTTACACTGACCCCAGGCACGGTGATGGCCGCCCCGATCCGGATGACGAAGAGAACCATGATCGTGAAGAAAATTCGATTAACGATTTCTTTGTTCTTAAAGATCGCGGCGAGCTTTTTCATTATTTTATAACCTCAGCAGTTCCCCCAGCTGCAGTAATAGCAGCAGAGGCAGATTTTGAGAAGGCATGTGCCTTCACAGTGAGCTTGCGCTCAAGTTGGCCCCTGCCGAGGATTTTAATCCCGTCTTTGGCATCTTTCACCACTCCAGTTGAAATTAATAAGGTTGGAGTGACTTCTGTGCCATCCTCAAAGCGGTTTAAAACCTCGATATTAACGGGGGAATACTCCGAACGAGAGAAATTTTTGAAACCAAACTTTGGAATACGACGAATTAAAGGCATTTGGCCACCCTCGAAATCACGCTTCTTGGTGTGGCTATGGGCGCCTTGTCCCTTTTGACCGCGTCCTGCGGTCTTTCCGTTTCCTGTTCCTCTTCCTTGTCCTTTACGGAAGTGCTCGGTTTGAGAACCTGGATGAACGGATAAGGTGTGGAGATTCTTAGCCATTGGCTTTTCCTCCTTCTAAGACTTCCTCTTTTTTAGCAGGACGGAAATCTTCTTCCTTCTTAAGACCTCTTAAGACCATAACAGTCTTATAGTCTTTTAATTGCGATAAGGCATCATGGGTAGCACGAACAACATTAATAGGAGTTCTGCTTCCTAAGATCTTACAAACGACGTTTTTCACGCCAGCAAGCTCTAAGATAGCACGTGTTGCGCCGCCACCAACAATTCCCTTTCCTTCTGGAGCAGGACGTAAGATGACGGTTGTCTTCTCATAATGTCCCACAACTTCATGAGCAATGGTACCTTTACGGATGCGGATGGAATATAAGCGCTTCTTTGCTTGAGCGACAGATTTCTTAATGGCATCTGGCACTTCGCCGCTCTTTCTAAGAGCAAAGCCATAATGTCCATTTTGATCACCAACAACCACTAAGGTATCAAAACGCATGTGCTTTCCGCCGCTTTCTGTACGAGAAATGCGGTTGATATCGACAACTCTATCTTGAACGTTGTCCTCTTCTCTACGGAATCCTCCGCGTCCGCCTCTTCTTTCGGAAGGACGTCCGCGTCTATCGCCATATTTTCTATCACCAGGACGAGCAGCAGCACGGCTGCCTCTTGGTTCATAATTGGGGTTTCCACTAGGACGAGCTTTTACCGCTTCTTCCGCCTTGGGAGCAGGTGCGGGTGTAGATACTTTATTTTCTTCCATAAGACTACTCCTTAGAAGTGGAGACCTCCTTCTCTTGCTGCATCAGCTAAAGCGGCAACACGGCCATGATACATATAACCGCCTCTATCATAAACTACCGCTTCAATTTTTAATGCTTTTGCTTTCTTAGCGATGTCTTTACCGACGAGTTTTGCGGCCTCGATATTTCCTCCGTTTGTAAGCTTTAAGGCTAAAGAGGAAGAAGAGGCTAAGGTGACGCCATGCTCATCATCGATAAGCTGGCAGCTAATATGCTTGTTGGAGCGGAATACGCTCAAACGTGGGCAAGTGGCCGTTCCGTGAATCTTTTCGCGGATTCTTAAGTGACGCCGCTCGCGCATTACATTTCTGGATTCTTTCCTGATCATGGTGAGACTCCTTACTTCTTACCGGCAGCGGCGCGCTTACCGACCTTCTTAATGAGATGTTGTCCCTTATAGTGGACACCTTTTTGTCCATAAGGGTCAGGACGACGGAGGTTATAAATTCTAGCAGCAGTTTCTCCTACTTCGAACTTATCTACTCCTTCCACCACCACATGCGTTTCGTCTGGGCAAGTGATGGTTGTGTATTTGCCAATAGGCTTAGCGTGGACTTCGTGCGAATAGCCAAGGAACATGGTAAGTTCCCCGTTTTTCATAGATGCACGATAACCAGTACCGTTAATTTCTAATTCCTTCTTCCATCCTTCGGAAACGCCATGAATCGCGTTATGAAGGATTGCTGCGCTTGTGCCGTGATTAGCAGCAGATTGGGGATTACTCTCCCAGTCATTATTAGGAATGACATGGAGAGTACCGTCTTTTTCCTCGACGCTGACACCAGCAGGTAAATGGGTGCTTACTTCGCCTTTAGGACCTTTGACGGTGAGCACCTGATTCTCAAGAGAATAGGTAACTCCGGCAGGGAGAGGAATGGGTTTAAATCCAATACGAGACATGTCTCTTTCTCCTTTCCTTGATTAATAGACGTAGCAGAGGACTTCTCCGCCTACCCCTGCCTTGCGGCATTCAGCATCCGTTAAGACGCCTTTGGAGGTAGAGATAATCGCAATACCATATCCTGGGACGTGAGGGAGATTTTCTACTCCGCACGTGACACGAAGTCCGGGCTTAGAAATTCTCTTTAAATCGGTAATCACCTTTTCCCCACGAGGACCATACTTTAAGGTAATTTTGAGGTTCTTCTTGCCATCTTCCTCTTCGATAGAGCAATCGGCAATATAACCTTCTTTCTTCATAATGCTGGCAATGCTATAGAGCATTTTGCTAGAAGGAAGAGTAACGCTTTCTCTTTTTAAGGCATTCGCGTTACGAATGCGAGTCAGCATATCGCTGATAGGATCTACAATCATATTTTCCTCCTTCCTTACCAACTAGACTTCTTCATACCAGGGATTTCACCTTTATAGGCCATTTCCCTGAGACAGATACGGCAGAGACCGAATTTACGGATGACGCCATGCACTCTTCCGCATCTGGTGCAGCGTGTGTAAGCACGGGTCGAGAACTTAGGACGACGTGCTTGTTTATTCATAAGACTTTTCTTCGCCATATTGTTTCTCTCCTACTTACGGAAGGGCAAGCCAAGCCCTTCAAGAAGGCTAAGAGCCTCTTCATCACTGTTGGCGGTGGTGACCATAACAATGTCCATACCGCGTAATTTCCCAGTCTTATCGTATTCAATTTCTGGGAAGATGAGTTGTTCTTTCACGCCTAAGGTGTAGTTACCATGGCCATCAAATCCATTACGGGAGATGCCACGGAAATCACGCACACGGGGTAAAGAAATGCTGATGAGCTTATCTAAGAATTCGTACATACGAACTCCGCGAAGTGTCACTTTGCAACCAATCGCCTGTCCCTCTCTTAAGTGGAAGGAAGCAATGGATTTCTTTGCCCTTGTAACAACTGGCTTTTGACCAGAGATTTTTGTTAAATCATTCACCGAGTCATCGAGTGCTTTGGAGTTAGAAACGCTATCACCAACACCAATATTAATGACAATCTTCTCTAAATGAGGAACTGCCATAGGAGTGGTGTAGCCATGCTTACTCATCAAAGCAGGGATAACTTCCTCGTGGTACTTCTTTGCAAGACGGTTTTGCTCTAAAGCGGAAGGAGCTTTCTTTGTCTCTTTCTTTGCTTTTGGAGCGCTCTTTTCAGCAGTTTCTGCTTTAGGAGCAGCTTTCTTGGCAGGAGAAGCTTTTTTTGTGGTAGTCGTCTTTTTGGCGGCTACTTTCTTTTTTGTTGCGGGGGTTACTTTTTCTTCCGCTACAGTTTCTTCAACTTTTTTCTTTGCTGGCATATGAAGCAACCTCCTTATTTCTTATCGTCGAGAGAAGCACCACTATCCGCTACACGGATCTTCTTCCCGTCGACTACTTTGTGATGCACTCTAGTAGCGCGTCCTGTTTTTGGATCAAGAAGCGCAACATTAGAAGCATCAATTGGGACATAGATGTCCTTGATAGAACCTTCAGGTACAGCCTGAGTTGGTTTGACATGTTTCTTATGGACGTTAACTCCTTCTACGACCACCTTATTGAGTTTTGGGTGGACAAGTTGGACCACGCCCGTCTTACCACGATCGGCGCCACTAATGACGATGACAGTATCACCTTTTTTGATATTCATTTTGGCTCCTCCTTATAAGACCTCAAGGGCGAGAGAGATAATTTTCATATAGCCCTTTTCACGAAGCTCTCTGGCAACAGGTCCAAAGACACGTGTTCCGAGTGGGTTGCCATCATTATCGATGAGAACAACTGCGTTATCATCGAAGGAAATCGAGCTTCCATCTTTCCGTTGAACGGCCTTTTTGGTACGGACAATGACCGCGCGTACCACTTGGCCTTTTTTGACTTTGCCGCTTGGGATAGCGTCTTTTACCGCGCACTGGATGACATCTCCAATGGTAGAACTTTTTCTTCTACCGCCTCCATAAAGCTGGAAGGCACGGACTAAACGAGCGCCAGAGTTATCAGCGACAATGAGGTTAGTTTCCTTTTGAATCATCGCTTATTCCTCCTTTGCTTCTGGAGCGCTTTCTTCTTTATGAGAAGTAGAAACGGCTTCTTCTACGCCCTCTTTTGCTTCAAGAGCGCTTTCGCTTTCTTCTACGCTAGTCACAGAGATAGCGCGCTTATCAATAGAGACAAGGCGGAATCTCTTGGTTGCGCTCAAGGGGCGGCAAGCCATGATGGTGACTGTGTCTCCTACTCTTGCCTCTTCCTTTTCATCATGAGCGCGATACTTTTTCGAGTAACTTACTCTCTTCCGATAAAGGGGATCGTTACGCTTGGTCGAAACAGTGACAGTAATTGTCTTTGCATTCTTACAAGAGGTAACAACACCTTGGAAGGTTGATCTTCTATTCCGTTCCATTACCTTCCCTCCTTAGCATGAATGCCAAGTTGGCGTTCCCGTAACACGGTTTCACCTTTGGCAATGTCTTTACGAACGATACGAATTTCATCGGGGTGTTCTAAGTTTCCCACTGCTTTCGCACGGGTGAGTTCAAACTTTCTTTGACGGAGGTCTTGAAGTTTGCTGGCGAGTTCTTCGTCAGTTAACTCACGGAATTCTTTAATATCCATTACTTATCCCCCTTATTTTCTTCTGTTGTTTCTTCTACTGGTTCATTGCCAGTGTCAGAAACGGTGATGATTTCATCTTCTCTTTCAATTGCTTCAAGCGAAGAAGCATGGGCTTCTTCCATCTTTTCTTTTTCTTCTTCACTTAAGGCTTTTGTCCGCTTCACAATCTTTGTTGCAACTGGAAGCTTATAGCCGGCTTGATGAAGGGCACGGCATGCAAGAGCATCATTAATTCCTCCGATTTCGAAGAGAATTTTTCCTGCTTTGACTGGTGCTGCCCAACCTTCTGGTGAACCTTTTCCAGAACCCATACGAACTTCAGCGGGCTTCTTGGTTCTACCAAGGTGAGGGAAGATACGAATCCAAATCTTTCCTGCACGGTCTGTATAACGGGCAAGAACAATACGAGCGGATTCAATTTGATGATCGGTGATATAGGCGCCTTCTAAAGCCTGTAAGCCCCATTCCCCGAATTCCACCTTATTACCCTTGGTCGCCTTTCCTTCATAGGAGAGACGGTGAGGGCGGCGGTACTTAACGCGCTTTGGTTGTAGCATTCGCCGTTCCTCCTTCCTTTGTGGAAGTTTCTTCCACTTTCATATCGGTAGTGCGGCAGATCCAAACTTTGACACCAATTCTTCCCGAAGTGGTGTGGGCTGGAATGGCCGCAAAGTCAATATCTGCACGAAGAGTTTCAAGTGGGACAACTCCCTCTTTATAGCCTTCTCTACGAGCAATTTCCGCGCCACCTAAACGGCCTTGGCACTGGGTACGGCAGCCAGCTGCGCCAGCTTTGCGAATCCTTTGAATAGCCTTCTTTTGGGTGCTACGGAAGCTTTGACGATTCTCAAGTTCGCTAGCAATCCATTTGGCCATTAAAGTAGCGTCTAAGTCAGGGTTTTTCACCTCGACTGCTTCTACTTTGACGTCAACTCCTTTGCCAACAATCTTGAGAAGTCCTGCTTTGATTTTTTGAATGTTTTCCCCGTTTGTGCCGTATAAAACGCCAGGACGGGAAGTGTGGATACGGACGATAACACTCGCGCCTTTATCTCCCTTACTACGAGCAATTTCCACGTGAGAGAGATAAGTGTCTTGACGGCTCTTATCAGCAGCAGCGCCTTTACTTGCGCGGTCTGAGGTAAGATTCTTAAGGCTCTTTTCGACGAAGGAGCGAATGGCCATATCTTCTTTTAGATAACGGGCATAGTCTTTATTGGAAGCAAACCAGTTGGAATTCCAACCACGATTCACTCCGATACGAAGCCCGACAGCATTAACTTTCTGACCCATCCTAGTTTCTCTCCTTTACCGTCACACGGATGTTGCTGGTTCTTTTCACAAGACCAGAACTACTACCCTTAGCGCGTGGTAGATAACGCTTCATCTTCACTCCATCAGAAGCTTGAATTTCACTGATATAGAGAAGTTCTTCATCAAGATGGAAGTTATTTACGGCATTTCCTGCCGCGCTTTCGATTAACTTATAAACGGGTAAGGAAGCTGCTTTGTTAACGTGCTTAAGGAGGGCAAGAGCGTCATGAACACTCTTTCCGCGGACAAGGTCAAGCACAAGACGAACTTTGCGAGGAGTGACTCTTACATTGGTTGCAAGGGCATGTGCCTCATGAACTGCAGGACGATGTGCTTTCTTATCTTCCTTATGCTTAGCTACCCATTCTGCATGGACTTCAGCATGGGTTTTCTTAGCTTCTTTCTTTGTTTTGCGAGAGCGCTTCTTTGGCTCTTCCGCAATTTCTTCTGCTACTTCAGCAGTGGCGGTTTTCTTTTTTCTTTCTGCCATAAGCGTCTCCTTTACTTCTTCGCGGCTTGATCGCCAGCGTTATTTCCATGGTGCCCAGAGAAGGTACGTGTTGGGGCAAATTCTCCAAGCTTATGTCCTACCATATCTTCGGTTACAAACACAGTGACATGTTCCTTGCCATTATGCACAGCGAAGGTATGTTCCACGAAGGCAGGATAGATGGTGGAACGGCGGCTCCAAGTCTTGATGACTTCATGCTTGCCGCTTTTGTCCATAGCCTCCACCTTTTTGAGGAGGTAGCTATCAACGAATGGCCCCTTCTTGCTAGAACGTGACATTTCTTATCCTCCTTACTTACGACGCCTGACGATAAGGCGAGTCGATTCTTTCTTCACGCGACGGGTCTTAACACCCATTGCTCTTTTACCCCATGGGGTACGTGGTGCATCGCGTCCTACAGGACACTTACCTTCACCACCACCATGAGGGTGATCGTTCGGGTTCATCGCGGAACCACGGACAGTTGGGCGCCATCCCATATGGCGCATTTTTCCAGCAGTACCAACATTGACGAGGCTGTAATCTTCATTGCCAACTACGCCAATGGTAGCGCGGCAGCTGCCAAGCACTTTTCTCACTTCACCAGAAGCAAGACGAAGCATGACGTATTTTCCTTCACTGCCAAGCACCTGAGCACTTGTACCAGCAGCGCGGCACATTTGTCCGCCCTTACCTGGCTTTAGCTCAATGTTATGAACGAAGGTACCATCTGGAATATTGTTAAGGGCGCAGCAGTTACCAACCTTAATATCAGTAGCCTCACCCGAGATAATTTGATCGCCAACATGTAATCCTTTGGGAAGGATGATGTAACGCTTCTCACCATCAACATAATTGATTAACGAGATGAAAGCGCTGCGATTGGGGTCGTATTCAATGGTTGCAACCTTACCAGGGATACCATCTTTTCTTCTCTTGAAGTCGATGATACGGTAACGATTTTTGTTGCCACCACCGCGATGACGGCAAGTGATCACTCCTTGGTTATTGCGCCCACCCGTATGTTTCTTAGGGGCGAGTAGCGATTTCTCAGGAGTGGCGGTTGTGACGTCTTCATAGCTAAGCGTGGTCATTGCCCGGCGGCTTGGCGTATAAGGACGATATGATTTAATAGCCATTTTTCTTTCTCCTATATGGGCTCTTTTTCACTTATCCTTATTACTTATATAAAGAGAAGTGATTGGGGGTTCCCTCCCTATTCCTTGAATAAGTCAACAGCATTTCCCTCTTTGAGAGTGATGATTGCTTTCTTATAGCCACTGACATGGCCTTGATAACGACCACCACGGGATTTGCTCTTGCTGATTTGATTGATAACGTGAACGTTTTCCACTTCGACTTTATAAAGACGTTGGAAACTTTCTTTGATTTCAATCTTATTGGCGCTTGAGAGCACCTTCACGGTCACTTTGTTTCCGTTTTGAAGGAGTGCCATGCTCTTTTCGGTAATCACTGGTTCAAGGATAACCTCGTAATCGTGAGCAACAGGCGCGCTGAAGGTTTTTGTTTGCTTTTCTTCGGCCATTACTTGAGCCCTCCTTCTAACGCCGTAATGGCGTTCTTACTGATGAGCAATTTGGATGCATTGAGAAGGTCATAAACCCCAATGTTATCCACGCTGACACATTTGACCCCAGCAATGTTTTCACTCGAGAGAACAAGCTTAGGATCTTCGGTATCATCCACAAGTAAGGTTTTGCCTTTTGCTCCAACAGAAGCAAGAATGGCAGCAAACTTCTTTGTGGAAACCTCTTCTAGGGATAAAGAATCAACAACGATGATGTCTTTATCAAGTGCCTTAGTAGAGAGAACCGTTTTTAAGGCAAGTTCGTGCGCTTTTTTGTTTTGCGAACGCTTGTAGGATTGATTCCCATCGGGTCCAAAGACGGTACCGCCGCCAACCCAGATAGGAGAACGGATCGAACCTGCACGAGCACGTCCTGTGCCTTTTTGACGCCATGGCTTCTTGCCACCGCCTGACACTTCATGACGCTTTTTGGTTTTGGCTGTTGCTTGACGGCTATTGGCCCCTTCTGTCACAACAGCATCATGAACCACTTGCTCATTTGCATCTTCAATTCCGAACACACTAGCAGAGAGTTTGACCTCTCCAACTTTTTCCCCAGATAGATTCACCACGGGGAGGGTAATTTTCTTCTCGGCCATGGTTATTCTCCTTTCGTTTCTTCGACTACTTCACTTTTTGCAGGTGTGTGGTCGATTAATGGTTTAATCACAGGATTTTTGCTGGGAGCTTTCACAGCGCTACGAATCTTGACGATGGAGCGCTTTGGTCCAGGAAGTCCACCCTTTAAGAGGATGTATCCTTTTTCCACATTACTTTCGACAACTGTAACATTGAGTAATGTGGTTTGTTCTGGTCCCCAGTGACCAGACATGGTCTTACCTGGGATAACACGGTTATTACAACGACCGTTATTGGCTAACGAACCAATTTGACGGTGATAACCAGATCCATGTCCTTTTGGTCCGATATGGTTACCATATTTCTTGATGGTGCCACTATATCCATGACCTTTGGTAGTGCCGATGACATCAACAACATCACCAGCTTGGAATAAAGAAGCGTCGAGAGTTTGACCAACTTCTTTTCCATAAATTTCATCGCCCTTTAATTCAGCAACAATAGCTTTTGGAGCGACGCCCGCCTTTTTGAAGTTTCCAAGTTCGCACTTATTCACGCGCGTTTCTTTCTTATCTTCATATCCAACTTGAAGAGCTTCATACCCATCACGTTCTAACGTGCGCTTAGCAAGGATGAGGTTAGGCAGGACTTCAACAACTGTGACTGGGTACATGGTGCCATCTTGGGCGAACACCTCAGTCATTCCGATTTTCCTTCCAATGAGGGATTTCATAATGCCTGCCTCCTTTACTTCGCGGTTAATTCAATTTCGACGCCATAAGGAACGTCGAGACGCTTGATTTGATCGACGGTCTCTTTCTTAGGATCGACGATGTCAATCAGCCTCTTGTGGGTGCGGATTTCGAATTGTTCACGGGAATCCTTATATTTGAAGGTTGCCCGGAGAATGGTGTAAACCTGCTTTTCGGTTGGGAGAGGAACTGGTCCAATCACACCGGCGCCGGTTTTCTTTGCTACCGTCAGAATCTTCTCAACAGCAGTGTCGAGAGAGGCGTGTTCATAAGCCTGAAGTCTGATGCGTAGCACATGCTTCTTCGCCATAGATTTTCCTCCTTGTGTCTCTTGGCTTGCCTTTGCTTGCTCTTTACGAGTTCCCCGACTAAGTCCATCGACAACGTTTATGGGCGTGTCGGCAACATCGCAATTCCTCGCGAGCGCTGGCAGTGCGAAATATACTCTTACGCGCGAGAAGAAACAACAAAAAAGTGAGGAAATCGTCCGATAAAACGGCAAGATTTAAAAAACATCGCAAGATGGCGGGGTTTTTCCTTTTTGCAAGCGTTTACATGAAGAAAAGTTTGTGCACCGTGCATAACAAAACGCACCTAAAATTAAGAAAAAAGATTTATTTTCCTTTGCTTCTTAAGCTATATCCGCAGCCACAATAATTTTGCCGATATAGTTTCAGATGACGGGCAATTCTTGCTCCCTCTTCCGCGCCTCCTGCTTTTTTCCAGTCACTATGGAGAAAACGCGGTCCGCCAGGATCTTTTTGGTCTAATTCTTCGGCAACTTGGTTAATCAGAAGAGAATCTTTTTGGCGAGAAGAGGTTAAAGTGGTGCACCAATAAGGGATATGATGCTCTTTAGCAATCTCTCGTGCTTCTTCCATTCTTTTTTTATAACAAAGCTGACATCTTTTGCCGCCTTCTTTTTCAAGAGCAAACTCTTTTAAATCAGCCATATATGTGTCATGAGAATAATTTGCTGGCAGAAGCGTAATCGTAATTCCATAAGTAGAAGCAAAAAGTTTAACTGCTTTTTGCAGGGTTTTTAAACGTTTTTCCCATTCTGCTAAAGGATAGATATTCGAGTTAGAATAACTTACATAAAGGTCAAAAGAAGCACCAAGAACAAGAAAGGGAAAGCAAGAACAAGGGCCGCAGCAAGAATGGAGAAGAAGTTTCTCTTTTTTCGGTTTGATCGCTTCTTCTTTTAACTCTTTTATTAAATGATGCTTGAGATCATTCATTCCCCATCTCCCTGGTAGTTTCCGTAAATAAACATTGCATCACCAAAGGAGAAGAAGCGATATTTTTCTTCTACTGCATGTTTATAACACTCCAAAGTGAACCTTCGCCCCATGAAAGCAGAGACAAGCATAATAAGCGTACTTTTGGGTAAATGGAAATTGGTAATTAAAGCGTCCACAGCTTGGTAGTGATAGCCGGGTGAGATAAAAATGGAGGTAGAGGAAGAATCCGCGCGGAACTCCCCGTATTTAGCGTAAACAGATTCTAGTGTTCTCACGCATGTTGTGCCGGTTGCAATAATGCGTCTTCCTTCTTTTTTTGCGGCATTTAACTCTCTTGCAGCTTCCTCACTCATAGAATAGGTTTCCGAATGCATCACATGATCTTTTGTGTCTTGAACTTGAACTGGGCGGAAGGTGCCAAGACCAATATCTAACGTGATATCAACAATTTTCACGCCTAGTTTTTCAACCTCATCTAAAAGTTCAGGAGTGAAATGAAATCCTGCCGTCGGAGCAGCAGAGCTGCCTGGAACTTTTGCATAGACAGTTTGATAATCTTCTTTTTTACTGGTTCTTTCGTGGATATAAGGAGGTAAGGGCATCTCCCCTAGTTCTTCTAAGCGTTCTAAAAAGATTCCTTCATAGATAAATTTCATATGACGGATGCCTTCTGGTAAAACTTTTACACATTGAGCGCGTAATTTGCCTTTCCCAAAAGAGGAGAAACTACCTACCTTAACCGAATGAGCGTTCCCTACTAAACATTCCCAAGTGTCATCTCCTAAATCTTTTAGAAGAAGAAGTTCTATCTTTCCGCCCGTATCTTCTTTCACCCCATATAAACGGGCAGGAATAACGCGGGTGTTATTTCTAACTAAAACATCGCCTTTCTTGAGATAAGAAAGAATATGGTGAAAGGTAGTGTCCTCATAAGTTCTTGCTTCACGGTTAATCGCTAAAAGGCGGCATTCATCTCGTTTTTCACTTGGCTTTTGGGCAATAAGCTCTTCTGGCAAATCAAAATTAAATAACTCAATATCCACGTCAAAACCCCCTTAAATCTCCATATTTTCGCAGTACTTCCGCTTCATATTCTAAAAAACGGTCCTCACGAATTGCTTGACGCGCTCCTTCTACTAAACGAATTAAAAAGCGTAAGTTATGGATGGAGTTTAAGCGCTTGCCAAGCTCTTCTCCGCACACATGAAGATGGTGTAAATAAGCTTTTGTAAAATGTGTGCAAGTATAGCAATCACATTCTTTATCAAGCGGGGAGAAATCTTCTTTATATTCCGCTTTCCGAATGTTAATACGCCCTTCACTTGTCATTAAAGCACCATGCCTTGCAAGGCGTGTGGGAAGGACACAGTCAAACATATCGACTCCGCGCTCAATTCCGCCCAAAATATAGTCAATAGACCCTACACCCATTAAATATCTCGGTTTTTCAAAAGGTAAATAGCGAATCGCATCATCTACCATAGAAAAACACACTTCTTTTGGCTCCCCAATAGATGTACCACCAATCGAATAACCAGGGAAATCCATCTCTGCTAATTTTTTAGCAGCCATTTCTCTTAAATCTTGAAACTCTCCTCCTTGGACAATCCCAAAAAGTGCTTGGTCTTTTCTTTTGTGGGCTTTTAGTCCTCTTTCCGCCCAGCGGAGAGTTCTTTCCGTAGATTTTTTTACATATTCATAACTTGCAGGATAAGGAATACATTCATCAAAAGACATGATGATGTCAGCACCTAATTTTTCTTCAATTTCAATCACAGATTCTGGTGTAAAAAGTTCTTCTAATCCGTTAAAATCGTTGCGAAACCTCACTCCTTCTTCCGATAATGAACGTTTCCCGCTTAAAGAAAATACCTGAAAGCCACCAGAATCTGTAAGAATAGGACCGTCATAATTCATAAAAGAATGGAGTCCACCAGCATGCGCAATAACCTCTTCCCCTGGTCTTAGATGGCAGTGATAGGTATTTGAAAGAATTACTCCTGCGCCTATTGCTTTAATCTCTTCCGGAGAAAGACACTTCACTGTCGCTAACGTGCCTACAGGCATAAACATAGGCAAAGCAACATCGCCGTGATAAGTATGTAATACTCCGGTTCTTGCTTTGCAGTGTTTATCTACATGTTCAATTTCAATTCCAAATGAAGGCATATTAAGGTCCTTTCTAAACTTCTAGACAATGCTCAAAATCAATAAAAGGCCATCCAGGAATCAGGGACAGAAGAGCCAAGTTCAGATGCCCGAATAACTCCCGCAATCATTGGAGCGATTGATATGATAGAAGCCCAAGGAATATTCTTTTCAATAGAGTTGGTAAGACATAAGTCTTTAATAAAGGAATGCGCATGTATTTTTTCTTCTGCCCCTTGAGAAAGCACTCCGTGTGTACCTGCTACATAAAGGGCTTTTGCACCTTCTTTTTCAAGCAAAGAAGCGCAGGCAATGGCTGTGCCAGCTGTATCAATAATATCGTCGACAACGAGGCACACTTGATTATGAACTTCCCCAACTACTTGGGATACTTCTGCTACATTGGGAGCAGGTCTTCTTTTATCAATAATGGCTAATTTACTGTCCGGTAATTCCGAAGCTAAGTCTCTAGCACGGTGAATCGAGCCATGATCAGGAGAGACAACTGTTACAGATGAGGTAGGAATATTTTTCTCTTTGAAGAGTTTACGATAATAATCACCAAATAAACTAGTTGGCGATAAATCATCTACTGGACACGAGAAAAAGCCTTGTGTTTGCGGGGTGTGTAAATCCATTGTAATAACGCGGTTAATTCCCACCGTATTGAGTAAATCTGCAACAAGTTTTGCGGTGATTGGTTCTCCGCTTCGGGCGATTCTGTCCTGTCTGCAGAAACCATAATAAGGAATCACTAAGTTAATCTCTTTGGCTTTCGCATTACGTAAACCGTCGATAAAGATAAGGAGTTCCATTAAACGTTCCGCAACAGGAGTAGCAGTGCTTTGAACCACATATACCGTTTTGCCGCGTACATTGGTTAAAGGTCTTGCCATGACTTCTCCATCTGCAAAATGACGAACTTCTACTTCCCCAAGCTTCACGCCAAGTAAACAAGCAATTTCTTCTGCTAAGGCAGGAGAAGAAGTGAGTTTAAACAAAACAACATTTTCTAGAGTATTTTCTTGCATATCCCTATTATGAAGAATCCTCTTCTTCATTGCTACCATTCATCTTTGCAATCGCTTTCATTGGGAAACTTTTCCAAACAGAAAAAGAAATCGGTACAATGCTAAGCATGAGGACGTTAATTCTTCTTTCGGCATTGCCGGGAAGTGGAAAATCCACTTGGGCGGCAAAATATCAAAAAGCCAATCCCAAAACAAAGATTGTTTCTTCTGATGAAATCCGCCAAGAACTTTTTGGTAAAGCGCAAGACTTCCGCGATGAAGCGCTCGTCTGGAAAACTTTTTTAGAAAGGCTTAATCGTTATGGCGATGAAGATGAGAACGCTACCGTTATTGCAGATGCTACAAACTTACAAAATGTGTACCGAGTCATGTACTGCAAGCAGACACCTCGATTTGACCGTCATGTCTTAATCTACTTTGATTTACCATTTGAAGTTTGCTGCAGGCAAAACAGAATGCGTGATGAAGGAAGAATTGTTCCAGAAGCTGTTATGAGACGCTTTAAAGACGAATTTGAACCTATCTCTGATGAAGTCAAAGAACTTTATGATGAAGTGGTTACGGTTCGTGACTTCGCGCCTATTTATTAAGTAATCTTAACTTATTTGCTTTTCTCCCTCCTATTGGAGGGTTTTTTCTTAATAAAAAAGCAGGCATTATTCGCCTGCTAGAGACTTTTATTAGGAAATTAAGCGGTGTGCTTTGTGCCTTTGCTATTCGTGCTAGTCTGTTGACCAGAGTAAATGATAGCAGTAATCCCACCACCAATCAGGATAACAGCAGCAATAATGCACATAATGCCATATCCAAGTCCTGGGAAGAGGAAGGCATTTTCATTTAAGATACCAATTAAGTGGTAGTTATAATCTTGCCAAATAAATTCGAAAGCTCCTTCGCAAATAAAGGTGGCAGAAAGAACAATCATTGCTGCCCCTAAGGCAATCGTTGTGAATTTCACAGATTTAGCAGAAGCTTCTTTTTTCTTAAGAAGGATCCCGGCTGCAAGAAGAAGAGCTCCCGCAACAAGAGTAGGAACAAGAATAGCAACAATTTGGGCCATGAAAGGATTGGTTGTTGCAGTGAAAGAACGAGTATATAAACCGATTAAAGCAAGTAAGGTTTCAAAAGAGAGAACGAGAAGAGTAATTCCACCCGTTAAACTTAATCCTTTTAAAAGAGGAGAATAATCGTGTCCGTCATACATACGAACCATTGGAATATTGGTAGCGATAAGAAGAACAATCGAAAGAAGGATGCACATGACGATAGGGAAGGTAATGCTTGCAGTTTCCGAACCCGTCATCGCATTGAATAAAACAGAGCCATTAAGCAATAAAGTAACTGCAGCAACATAGCCTTCACAAATAAAAGCAGTTAAGGAATCGCGAACCATTTGATCACTATTTCCGCCAGCACTAAAGGAAAGGAAGGCTTTTACAAATCCATATCCAGAAATAATAGCAAAGGCTAAACCAATCACAGCAAGTTCCAAATAAAGATAGAAGCTTGCAGCAAATAAGTTATCCGAAAATTGATAGGGATTAGAAGTGAAGGCAAATGGAACGACAAAGAACCCAAAGTAGAGTCCCATAGCGCAGCAGCCTAGGGCAATAATCGCATGGAAGATCATGCTTAGAGTTTTGGAAGTGCTAGTGTATTTCATGGCAAACCTCGAATAATAAGTATTTTGCTTTCATCCCTCCAAATGAGTGGAAGCGCGCAAGTATTTAATGGCATCATGGGAGGATAGTCAACTTTCATTTTCTTATCTTGCTCTCTTTGAGAGCAGCTTTTTGTTAATCTTTTGCCCAACTCTTGGCCTTTTTTAAAGCACTTGCAAGACAAAAAGAAAGATTATAACCACCACATAATCCATCAAAATCTAATATTTCGCCGAGGAAATGCACGGATTTTTCTCTTTTCGAAGAAAAATCATCCTCTATTTCATCTAAAGAAACTCCTCCGATAGAAATCGTACTATCTTCAAAAGAAGAATGACCAATATAGGTGAAGGAGATTTCGTTAAGAAGAGAAGATAAAGGCACTTTCTCTTCCCTGCTTCTTTCTAAAAGATAATTCGCAAAGGAAGGAACAAATAAAGACTCTAAATAAGCAGTAGGAGCAATCTCTTTCCATTTCATTAGAGCGGTTGCTCTATCTTTTTGGAAAGACGGAATTGGACGCAAAACAATCTTTGCTTCTTTGGCGCCTAAATGAACAAGAATGCTTTCTGCGTTAAATATGACAATGCCGGATAAGCCGTCTTTTCGGAATAAAACTTCTCCGTTTTCTTCATAAATTTTTTGATTGGAGACATAAACTTCACATAACGCTTTTAGACGAACGCCAGAAATACCTTTTAGACCACTTGTCTCTTTTACTTTGATGGGAGTAAGACCAGCTTCTAATGGTTTTATCGCATAACCATGCTTTTGTAATAAGGGAAAAATAGATCCATCACTTCCAAATTTAGGAGTGCTCATTCCGCCTGTTGCAAAAACAAGTTCATCAAAGACTTCTTCCTTAGCGTCATGAAATAAATGCACTCCGTCTTCTTTTATCGCGTAATCCCCGATTTTAGAAGAAAAAACAAAATTCGCATGGATAGAAGCTTTTAGATAATGTCCAAAGGCAATGCCAGATAAAGAAGCAGGATAAACATAATCCCCTATTTCCATTAAAGGACATAGCCATTCCTCTTCGACAACTCTTTTTAACTCTTGATAGGTATATTCACGGAATAAAGTTTCTGCAAACTCCTTATTCGAGTAAAAAGAAGAAGATAAATTCGTATTTAGTAAATTGCAGCGGCCATTCCCTGTTGCCATTAACTTTTTCCCTGCTTGCTCTTTATGATCAAATAAAGTGAGGGAATGCCCTTTCCCTTCTAAAGCTCTAGCAAGGAATAAACCTGCCGCACCTGCACCAATAATTGCAATTTTCATATGAAAATTATAAGAGAAAAGGGCTCAAGCGTGAGCCCTCTTCTTTGTTTGCTATTCGTCTTTTCCTTTTTTCACAAAGTCAGGATGTTCTTTATCAAACCGATCGAGTTCTTCGTAAACAATTTTCCAACCGCCTCCAACATCCACTCTCTTCTTACCAGGACCAAATAAGCGGTCGAGTTCTTCTTTGAATATGGTTTGGAAACTTGCGCGTGTCACTAAAGGTTCTCTCACCTTTTCTGGTGTCTCAACTGGAGTAACCTCTTCATGAACCTCTTCTACTTTCTCTTCTGGCTTCTCTTCTAAGTCCGAGATATCCACAGTGCGATATTCTTCCTCTTTCTTCGGAGCGCGGAAAATAATGAGTTTTCTAGTAATGTAGTTATAAATCATTGTGACAATCGTCTTAATGCAGAAGATTGCAACAAACGCCCAGAAGGCAACACCAATTCCATCAACAAGAATATTGTCAAAGGCATGAATAATATCGAGAGATAAGTTTGGAATCTTCCAAATATCTTGGCACATCCAAACACCTAACTCTTGTAAGCCAATTCCAATAATCCAGCCTCCTGCCCCAAGAAGAAGATAAATAAGGAATGCTTTTCCAGATTTCGTATCCGCTTTTTCATCAACATTTTTAAAGACAATGAAACGGGAACAGAAGAAATTGACAAGGTTAGATACTAAGAAGGCAATAGTAACAGCGATTGCGAAGGATAAATAACTTCCCCAGCCTTCAATTAATGAGATATTCGATTCAAACGCCCATAAAAGAAGCATTTGAACGCCAAAATCAATGAGGGTACATAAAATGCCCACAAAGACAAAGCGAATGAGTTCACGAGGAAGGGATTTTCTTCTCTTCTCTTTTTTCTCTTCCCTAGCTTGCTCTACACTTCTTGCTTCATAAGAGGTTGTAGCGCTTTGCTCTTCCGAGGTCATTGAAATGGTTTCTTCGTCCGAAACAACTGTCGACTTTTCCTTTTTGCTCATACCTTATTTTATCATCCCTTTCTTTGAATAGGCTATAACTCATCAACAAGTGAGAGGAGATATTGAGGAGAAATATCACTTGGGAAGTGATAACCAGGAGAACGCACCGATAAACTGTAAATGGTAACTTGTGGGCCATCTGGCATACAGTTCCGTTTAAATGACTGCGTTAAAAAGCGCGACACAAATATTTTTAACCACTTTTTTAGCTCTTCTTTGCTATATAAAGAAGAGAAAGTGTGACAAGCTTTTTGATAAATCGTTTTTAAAGTTGCCCCCTCTAAAAAGCCGTAGAGATAAAAATCATGAACCTCATATGGGCCTAGATTTTCTTCTGTCTTTTGCTCAATTTCCCCCTTTTCATTTAAAGGTAAAAGTTCAGGGGATACTGGTGTATGCAAAATAGCATCAATTGCTTTTCCTACTTCAGGATGTAATTTCCCGTATCCAATAGATAAATATCGGACAAGCGTTTTTGGCACGCCGCCATTAACCGCGTACATCGACATATGATCACCATTAAAAGTTGTCCATCCTAACGCTAATTCAGACATATCACCTGTCCCAACCATAATGGCATTCTTTTCATTCGCAATATCCATCAAAACTTGGGTACGTTCTCTCGCTTGCGCGTTTTCATAACAAGTATCAAAGTCATTTGGATTATGCTCAATATCATGAAAATGGGATAAAAGAGTATCTTTTAAAGAAATCTCTTTTAGGGAAACACCTAAAGCATTTACGAGTAAAGAGACGTTTTCTTTTGTTCTTTCACTTGTCCCAAAAGCAGGAAGCGTATAAACAGAAAGATCAGATAAATCCCAGTTCATTTTCTTAAAAGCTTCATAAGTGACAATTAAGGCTAAAGAGGAATCAAGCCCTCCGGATAAGCCAAGAACAGCCTTCCTCGTATGAATACGTTCCATGCGGGCAATTAAAGCATTCGTCTGAATGGCAATTGCTTCTTTCACATCTTCTAAATGAACATGTTCATAGCCCCCTTGATGAGCAATAAAAGGCAACATTGGAATTTCTTCATCAAAAGCAAAATTCGGATAAATTACATGAGAATTACGCGGTTTTTCATAAAAATATCGCTTTTTTCCTAAAGGATAATTAAAAAGACATAACCCTTTTGTTGCCCGGTAATCATTACCTTTAATATGCGCAAAAGAAATGCCAAGCGATACTCCGTCTGTCGTGCTTTCTCCGCGCGAAGAGAATAGTAAACAGTAGTCTTTATTTCCGTGCGCTCTTTTTATCATTTCTTCTTGCGCTACATAGGTGGATGAACCAACAAAATGGATACATAAAAAAGAATGCTGATCCTGTACTTTCCCTTTAAAGCGATAGGGCATAGTAACCTCACCTTCAAGAGAAAAATCTAGCGAGACAATGCCTTCATGCGCGCCAATCTTCTTCGCGCGGTTTTTAGTTAAAGGAACCCCGTTTTTATAAAGAATCACTTCTATCGAGTCTCTATATTCTTCCGCAATTAATGAGTAGACATCTCCCTCTACAATTTCTTTTAAGGCATCTTCTTTTGCCGCTTTTAAATCGCCTTGTAAAAGCAAACTATCGATTGATCCTAAAAGAGAGTTCAAGGGATAGATAAGAAGTTTTGCACCATCATCAATGGCCATCTTTTTTAAAGATAAATGCTCTTTTTTCGTAAGAAGAGGATCACCAAGATGCAAGATAGGAGTAAGTAAAGCGATTCTAATATGTTCCATAATATTCCTTCTTCCTTATTCTCTTGTTTCCTTAGGAAGAAACAAGATTTTTTCTACAGGTAAAAGAAACTTTTTATAATACGGCATATGAAGAAAGCCGTTTGTATTTTAAATGCCTACAAAATCCTTCCTGGTCTTGAACATTTTTATCTCAGAATGAAGGAAGAGCTTGCAAAAAGAGATTATCTTTTAACATCGATTCAAAATTCAGAAGTTCTAACTTATCTTTCAGAAAGTAGCGATAGAATCTGCAATTTAGACCCTAGTACGCAATTTGTACTCTATCTAGATAAGGACGCTTATATTTCACATGGATTAGAAAAAAGTGGCTTTCGTTTATTTAATTCTGCTACGTCTATTGAATTATGCGATGACAAGATGAAAACCTATATGGCTTTAGAAGGAAAGGGAATTCAAATACCAAAAACAATTCCTGGCCCTCTTACTTATTCGCAATCGATTACTTCCATCTTTGTGGAGCGTGTGGCCTCTCTTTTATCCTTTCCGCTTGTTGCAAAGCTAACCTATGGATCAATGGGTAATTCTGTTCACCTCATTGCTAATAAAGAAGAGTTATATCGCTTTGAGGAAGAGAATCGCTATATGCTTCGGTTATATCAAGAATGGATTCATGAAGAAGTTGGGGTGGATTACCGGTTGCTTGTGATTGGTGGAAAATGCGTCGCAGCGATGCAAAGAAAGAACACTCACGATTTTCGTAGTAATTTAGCGCAAGGCGGAATCGGCAGTGCCTTTACCCCTCCTCCTTCTTATAAAGAAGTTGCGGAAAAAGCTGCGGCAATTCTTCATCTAGATTATTGCGGAGTTGATTTATTAAAAGGCAAAGACGATAAACCTATTTTATGTGAAGTGAATTCCAATGCCTTCATGCAAGGAATAGAAAAGGCCACAGGAATTAATGTGGCCTCTATATACGCTGATACGATATTAGAAACACTTAAGAAAGAGCAGTGTAAGTAGCGTAAGCCCACTTTAACACGTAGCGGTCTGTCTCATGCGTTAAACAAAGATGAGCGTCTTCTGGCTTTAACCAATAAATTTCACTTACTTCTTCTTTTTGAGGATGGAGAGCGCCTCCTGCAGGTTTCGCCACAAAAAAGGAAACTTTTTTGGCAATTCCTGGAGCAGGAGAATACTCAATAGAAGTTGTCTTATCGCTTAAAAATTCGATATTTAAACCCGTTTCTTCAAGGATTTCGCGTCTTGCTGTGTCTTTAGGACCTTTATCAAAACGTTCGACATGACCTTTAGGAAGTGAGAAATGGCCTTTCTGCATTCTCTCTACTAAAACTTCACCATTGTCATTAAAAACTACTGCTCCAAAGGAACGTTCCTGCTTCCCTAAGCAGTTTTTTAAAAGCCAAGCATCTGACTCATTGAAGGCTAAAAAATCAAGATACTCATCAAGAGAGTGATACTTTTCTAAGAAACGGTTCCACACTTCTGGCCATAAATTCGCGTCTGGATCCATGACGGCAGAAGGAAAATCAGGATTTGTCGCCTTCGTATGCTCTCTTAGTCTTGATAAATAGGCAGGACTCATTAAGTAGTCCGCGTTCGCTTCTTCAAAAGGCACTCCGTTTAGAAGTAAGGTAAGAAATACAAACACTCCCGTACGGTCTTTTCCTGCAACGCAATGAATAATCGCAGGCTTTGTAACGTGGGCGATTGCCATGAATATTTTTCTAGCTTGATGAGGCTCTTCAAGCATCTCAAGGTAGCTATCAATCATGTCTTCGCGAGAAACGGGCACTCTCCCGTTTCCGTTTACAGAGAGTTCATAGTGAGTTATCCCCTCAATCGCTTTTGTTGCATCAGGATATTTTTCTTTGTCTTTGTCACTACGGATATCAATCACCGATTTAATGCCCATGGAAGCGATTTTTGCTAAATCTTCTTGCGAAGCATCTGTTAAAGAACCAGAACGATATAGCACGCCAAAATGGGTTGTTCCATATCGGCATGTATATCCACCTAAATCGCGGAAGTTCTCAATTCCGTCAAATACAAAATGTCGGTTCATGATTTACTCTGTTTTTGCCTCTTCTTTCGGTGCTTCTCCATTCGATTTTTTAAGTTCTAAAAGAATTTGTTGGAGAATTTCTTTTTCTGTCGGTTCTGGCTTACCAGGTTCTGGAGGAAGAGGTCTTTCTTCTGGATGCGCTAAGTAATATCTCTCTTTCGCTTCATCTGCTAAACGCTGACTTTGCTTTTTCAAATAGTTATACACTTTGACAATCACAAATAAGGTAAGACAGACGATAAAGAAGGTAATAATCGCATTAATGAAAGCGCCCCAGTCAATGACCGCTGCTCCCGCATAGTAATAAGAGCTGCCGTGTAAGACATAACTATTAATAAATAAAGTTGTGGACTCCCCGTCAGCGACCATCGCGTTAATTTGCTCTTGGAACTCTAAAGCAGTGTAAGAGTTTTGCCAGCCCATCGTTCCGGCATCTTGGGAAGCATTAATAGGAGGAAGAACGGTGACAAGTCCAGCGATGCCGCCTGGCACCCCCCACGTACAAATAGAAAGCAAAATATTAGTTAACGCGGTAACAACAGAATTGAATACACCGCCAATAACCACACCAATTGCAAGATTTAAAGCATTTCCTTTATTAATAAAAGCTTTAAATTCCTGCCAAAGCTTGCTGGTTTTCTCTTTTCTTTCTTTCTTCTTTTGAAGACGTTTTTCTTTCTTTGCTTCTGCAGGAGAAAGCTCCTCTGTCTCTTCAGTTTTCAAATTTGTTTCTTTTTCTTCCATGAAGTCTCCTTGTAAGTAAAAATGTCTCTAAGAAGCATTATACACATCAAGAAGCAGCGAAAGAAAACTTCTCCCTATATCCTATAATTTTCAAAATAAGTTATCCCCATTATGTAAAGAATATGAATACGATATTTTGTATTCGTTGCAGAAGACAAATCTAAATTTTTATGAGCGAATAAGAAAAATCAGTATTTCTCTTGGGATAAGATGAGACGAGGTTATATTGATCTCTATTCGGTAATCCAGTAATTTATGTGTATAACTTTGCCAAATCGTAAAATCTATACAACGTCATATTTCTCGAAATTTGTAGGTTGACGAATGAAGCATCCTTAAAAGGGTTACAAAAAACTGCATATAAGGCTTTTGATGCGTTGTTGAAAAGTTTTTGTAAAAGTATTGAAAGTTTTTACTGATGTATATTACGTGACAAGAGGAGCAACTTGTTTGATATTAAGCGAGCACAAACAAGACCAAAAGTTCTAGGCGGCGTTTTGCCGGAAGATTTCAAAGCCTTGTTTATCACCGAAGGAGACAACTATGAGAGTACTAAAAAGGAATGGTTCTATTGTTGAATTTGACATCAAAAAAATTGAGTGGGCAATTGAACGCGCCTTAATTTCTGAACATATTTCACCCGATAAGAGCATTATCGAATTAATAGCTTTACGCGCGACATCCCATTTTGGGCACCGCGTACAAGATGACTGTATCGCTGTGGAAGATATTCAAGATAGTGTGGAAATCGCTTTAATCGAAACAGGCTATATTGATGTTGCCCGTTCTTATATGGGATATCGCAGAAAGCATGAAGAGCTCCGTGAGATGAAGAATACCGAACTCAATTATGCGAAAGTAGTCGATAATTACTTAAAAATTAATGACTGGCGTGTCAAAGAAAATAGCACGGTAACTTATTCGGTAGGTGGATTAATTCTTTCTAACTCTGGTGCTGTTACTGCTAACTACTGGCTCTCACAAGTTTATGATAAAGAAATCGCGGAAGCGCACCGCTCTGCTGCCATGCACATCCATGACTTATCTATGCTTACTGGATACTGTGCAGGGTGGAGTTTAAAGCAGCTGATTCAACAAGGCTTAGGAGGAGTACCTGGAAAAATTACTTCTTCCCCTGCTAACCACTTAATGACTCTCTGCAACCAAATGGTGAACTTCCTTGGCATTATGCAAAACGAATGGGCAGGCGCTCAAGCTTTCTCTAGTTTTGACACTTACCTTGCTCCTTTCGTAAAGGTAGACGGGTTAAATTACAAGCAAGTAAAGCAGTGCATCCAGAGCTTTATTTACGGGGTAAATACTCCTTCTCGTTGGGGTACCCAGGCTCCCTTCACCAATGTTACTTTAGACTGGACTGTGCCTGATGATATGGCAGAGTTAAACTGCATTGTTGGCGGAAAAGAAATGCCATTTAAGTACAAAGATTGCACGGAAGAGATGGCAATGATCAATAAAGCTTTTATTGAAGTCATGATTGAAGGTGATGCCAATGGCAGAGGATTCCAGTACCCTATTCCTACCTATTCGATTACCAAAGATTTTGACTGGTCGGATAACGAAAATAATAGACTACTTTTCACAATGACTGCCAAATACGGCACTCCCTATTTTAGCAACTACATCAATAGTGATATGAAGCCTTCTGATGTTCGTTCGATGTGCTGCCGTTTACGTCTTGATTTAAGAGAGCTTCGTAAGAAGTCCGGCGGATATTTCGGTTCTGGTGAATCGACAGGCTCAATTGGTGTTGTCACGCTAAATATGCCTCGTATTGCTTATTTAGCTTCGAATAAAGAAGACTTCTATGCCCGTCTTGATCATTTAATGGATATTGCCGCACGTTCGCTTCATACCAAGAGAGAGTTTGTTACCGCTTGCTTAGAAGCAGGACTTTATCCTTACACCAAACATTATCTTGGCACCTTTGCCAATCACTTCTCTACCATCGGCTTAGTTGGCATGAACGAAGCATGCCTTAATGCCCGCTGGCTAAGACAAGATTTAACACATAAAGAAGCGCAAGATTTCACCGTAGACGTTCTTAACCACATGAGAGACCGTCTATCTGGCTATCAAGAACTTTATGAAGGAGAACTCTTCAATTTAGAAGCCACTCCTGCAGAAAGTACCGCTTACCGCTTAGCAAAGCACGATAAAGAAAGATATCCTGATATCATCACTGCAAATGAGAATGGTGGAACTCCTTATTACACGAATAGTTCTCACCTTCCTGTTGGCTTTACTTCTGATATCTTTGAAGCGCTTGATATTGAAGACCGTTTCCAAACCTTATATACCTCGGGAACTGTTTTCCACGCCTTCCTTGGACAAAAGCTTCCTGACTGGGAATCTTGTATGAAGCTTGTCAGAACGATTGCGGAAAATTACAAACTTCCTTACTACACCATGTCTCCTACCTATTCTGTATGCCAAGATCATGGCTACATTACAGGGGAAGTTTGGAAATGCCCAATATGCGGAAAAGAGACAGAAGTTTATAGCAGAATCACTGGCTATTACCGTCCTATTAAAAACTGGAACGCTGGTAAGACGCAGGAATTTAAAGATAGACAGACCTATCAAGTAAGTAAAAACCAAGTAGAAGGCGAAGGAATGGAAGAACACGGTATCCACGCTTGCTCTTTAGGAGAAAAAGATCATCATTTAGAAAGCGCAGTAGAGCTTCCTGATGGACCAATTCTCTTCACCTCTCCCACTTGTCCAAACTGCACCTTTATTAAGGGATATTTAGACCGTGTGCACTTTGCTTATACGCAAATTGATGCTGCAACAAACCGCGCTCTTGTCGAAGCAGTGCATATCAAAAACGCCCCTACTCTTGTTGTTCCTGATGGTCAAAATGGCTACACCCTTTATGACAATGCCAGCAAGATTCGTGGCTATGTGGATTCGATAAAAGATGCCGCATAAAGAGATTGTCATTGTCGGAGCAGGACCTGCTGGTTTAACAGCAGCAATCTATGCTCAAAGAGCAGGTTACAGAGTAACTGTTATCGAAAAAGAAGCTTTTGGAGGGCAAATTGCTACTTCTCCTTTGGTAGAAAATTATCCTAGTCAAGAGAGCATCTCAGGAATGGAACTTGCTTCCAAAATGTATGAACAAGCTGCCAAACTTGGTGTTGCTTTTGAGCTCGATGATATTGTGCAAATTACCAAAAATGAGGAAGATCAAACTTTCCTTTTGAAAGGAGAATTTGGCGAGTATCACTCTGACGCAGTGATTTTAGCAACAGGTTGCCATCATAAAGAGCTTCATATCCCCTTTGAAAAAGAGTTTCAAGGAAATGGCGTCTATTATTGCGCGGTCTGTGATAGCTTCCGTGCAAATGGCAGCTCTACAGTGGTAATCGGAGATGCAAATTCCGCTCTTCAATATGCTTTGCTTCTTGCAAAAACAGCAAAAGAAGTGAAGCTTTGCACGCTTTTTGACCGTTTCTTTGGTGAAAAGGCTCTTGTTGATAAGGTAAAAGAAACCTCCAATATTGAGATTATCCACAACGTGGAATCAAAAAGTTTTATCGGCAAAGATCATTTAGAAGCGGTGCGTTTCTATAACAAAGAAACAAAGCAAGAAATCGATATTCCTACCACTTCTTGCTTTGTCGCGATCGGCCAAGAACCTAATAACTCTTCTTTTAAAGATTTTGTTGCTTTATCTCCCTCTGGTTATATTTTGGTAGATGAAAATTTAGCAACGAATATACCTGGTGTTTTTGCAGCAGGAGACTGCAGAGAGAAGAAAGTAAGACAAGTAGTTACCGCTACAAATGATGGTGCGATTGCCGCACTATCAGCAGATAGATACTTAACTTTACTTTAATCGTAACCGCGGAGCTTTGCTTCCTTTACATAACCATCAAAGAGGCTGAGATAATGCTCAGCCTTTTCTTTTGGCGCGAAGTGAAAGCCGCCAACAATGCAGTTTTCATTATCAATGTATCGCTGCAAGAAATAACGCGGAGCGCCTTTAATCCATTCGCGGATTTCTTTCATCGCTTTTTCGTCGTGATATTCTTCCATTAAAGTAGTACGAAATTCAAAATCAATATCGCCTTTTAAAAGAAGTTTGACGGATTCTTCTACGGGTTCAGGAGAAAAAGAAGGAATGCCAATGGTCTCTCCATAACGAGAGGGAGAATTTTTAATATCCATAGCAACATAATTAATCAGACGAGAATCGATTACTTCTTTTAACACTTTTGGTCTCGAACCATTCGTGTCTAACTTAATTTCATAACCAAGCTCTTTTAACGCTTTAATTTTTGGAAGTAAATCAGGCATTAAAGTAGGTTCTCCCCCACTAATACAAATCCCTTCAATCATTCCTTTCCTTTTTTGAAAATAAGAAAGAATAGAGTCCCAAGCAATCTTAGGAGCATTCTCTGGGTGAAGGACAAGAGATTTATTATGGCAGTAGGGGCAAATAAAGTCACAACCTGCTACAAATAAAGAGCTCGCAATATGTTTATCATAATCGAGTAAAGATAGTTTTTCCCAACCTGAAAAGTCCATATAAATATTCTATTCTATTTCTTCCTTTTCTGTCTCTTTTATCTCTCCATTTTTCTTTAAAATCTCCGCAAAAGAGGAATAAAAGGTAAGAAAAAAGAGAGGTGTCCCTCTCTTTTCTCTTTTCCTATTTACATCGCGGGAGAAGTGTAATCTCCTTCAGGAGTCCAGTTAGTATCAACTTCAACTCCAGGTTCATAGATAAGCGATAAATCTAAATCCGCATCAATGGTAAGAGGATCCGTTCCAATTTGAGGATCAACCTCTCCTGTTACGACAATATTTTGTAACTCGAGTGCGAAATAGTCTCCTGCCTCAGAATAAGATAAATCCGCGGTTAGTTCACCAAATTCTAAGTCTTTAAGAAGTTCACGGATGCTGTCCTCCATAGTGGGCATTCCGCTTGTTGTGGTAGGACTCTGAACAACGCCGTAGACGCTCATGATGTAGGCTACAACCATTTCCATGATCATTTCGCCAGAGAAGACAAAATGCATGTTATAAATGTTTTCACTATTTTTCGTGCAGGTAGCGCCTAAAGTTCCCTCATTTTGGATAAATTCTTCTAGAAGGACAGGTGCTTGTTCCTTAACTTCACCAAGGAAAGATAAATCCATGGTTCCAGGAGGACATGGGAGAAGCATCTTGTTACTTAAAGTACCATCATTCACCCCGCCTAAAGCAGTAATCGCTTCATCACTGATATCAAGATAAACATATTCATCTTTGATATGAACTGCTTCGTTGAAGGTGGTAACAGGAATTACAAAGGTTGTCGTGCCGCCTCCACCTTCAATAGCTACACCATTAACAAGGATAGTTGTGTCAGTTCTGACATCAATGCCTAAATCACCTGTCATGGTGCCTTCAATATAAGCGTCTTGCAAAGGAATATTTCCTTCTTGATCCAGCACTAAATCCCCTAATTTTGCCTGCGCAAGGAAGTTATGAGCTTCTACAGCAATGTCGTATTTGGTGACAGCTTGTGTGACAGTCATCTCTTCTTGGTTGGTTTCTGTCTGTGTAGCAACGTTCGTGAACTCTAAATCGAATGTGCCATCTATGCCAGCAGTTAAGCCGATGGTGTCGTATTCCATGATGGAAAGACCATCTGCTAAAGCCTGCAAGGCTTCCTCTTCTGTGACAGAAGTAGACGATAAAGAAGAATCTACTTTTGTACTCGTCTTTCCCGATAGACTAACTCCGCTCTCTCCACAAGCAGCAAGGAGTAAAGTACTAGCAAGAAGGACGGTAATTCCTAATTTTTTGATCATATTAGTACCTCTCTTTGGCTTTACAATAAAAATAGTTTCGCTTTTTTTCAATGAATATTGAAAGAATAGGACGCTATTTTATGAAAAGTAGAATGAAAGAATTTGTGATTCGGGAAGAGAAAGAAGAAGACTATTTCGCAATATCTCATCTGATTACAGAAAGTTTTGCTTCTGCCTCTCATAAAGACGGCAAAGAAACACATTTAGTAGAAGAGATTAGAAAAACAAAAGCTTATCTTCCTTCTCTTTCTTTGGTTGCCAATAGTAGACGATGAAATCGTTGGCTGCATCATGTTTAGTAAAGTTGAGGTAGGAAAATCAATTCAATTAGCTTTAGCTCCTTTAGCAGTACTTCCCTCTTATCAAAGAAAAGGAATTGGCAGTGCTTTAATAGAAGAAGGGCATCGTAGAGCAGAAAAGCTTTCTTATTCCTACAGTATGGTTTTAGGAGATCCTGGTTATTACAAACGCTTTGGCTACCAAGAAGCAAAGAGATTTGGAATAGAGTCTCCTTTTCTCGTCCCCTCTTCTAATTATCTTGCTTATTTCTTAAAGGAGAGTCCTTCGCAAATAAATGGCGTAGTGAGATACTCGTCGCCTTTTTATGAATAAACTGTAGAAGGCTTGAGGCTTGGAGCTTCTGCACAAAGAAAAAACCTATAATGCCGAAGCACTATAGGTGTTTTTTCAGAAATGTGCTTGGAAAACGCCTTAAATGCCCTCAAAATTGGAAAGCGAACGCCTTTAATGTCTTAAGAAAAATCTTCTATTCTTATTTTTATTTGATTATTTCCCAATAGCCGCCTTTGTCTGGCCCTGAATGTTTGATAATCTTTCGCTCCTGTAATTTTTTTAGATAATGCCTAATGCTTCCCTCTTTTTTATGCAAAACAATTGCCATGTCTTTTCTCGAAATATTTCCATTATTTTTAATTAGTTGAATTATTTCCTCTTCTATGTTTTCTG
>CALWDE010000011.1 GCA_944376605.1 uncultured Bacilli bacterium | reverse complement strand
GATTGGAATTTCTCCCCTATCCACAAGTCATCCACGGGCGTTTCAACGAACGTTGGTTCGGTCCTCCAGTGGGTTTTACCCCACCTTCAACCTGCTCATGGATAGATCGTCGGGTTTCGGGTCTACTTCCTCATACAATCGCCCTATTCAGGCTCGCTTTCACTACGGCTCCGTCTCTTCGACTTAACCAAGCATGAAAAAGTAACTCGCCGGTTCATTCTTCAATAGGCACGCCATCACCCTTTAACGGGCTCTGACTTTTTGTAAGCATATAGTTTCAGATTCTTTTCACTCCCCTCCCGGGGTTCTTTTCACCTTTCCTTCACAGTACTGGTTCACTATCGGTCATTAGTTAGTATTTAGCCTTATGCAGTGGTCTGCACACATTCCGACAAGATTCCACGTGCCTCGCCGTACTTTGGATACCACTAGAGTACAACACAGATTCGGATACGGGACTATCACCCTGTATCGTTTACCTTCCCAAGTAATTCTCCTACCATGTTATATCTCACATCGTGGTCCGAACCCCACCACAAGTGGTGGTTTAGGCTCCTCCCCGTTCGCTCGCCGCTACTTAGGGAATCGATATATTATCTTTCTTTTCCTCTAGGTACTGAGATGTTTCACTTCCCTAGGTATCTCGCTACTCTTGCCAATGCAAGAGAGCAGCATGGATTACATGCTGGGTTCCCCCATTCGGAAATCGACGGATCATAGCTCACATCCAGCTCCCCATCGCTTATCGCAGGTAGTCGCGTCCTTCATCGCCTTCTAATGCCAAGGCATCCACTATACGCCCTTATTAACTTAACTTCATAAATTTAATTAATATTAGCTTTTGATATGCTTGTTGTTATAGAAATCTAAGATTAACTAGTAAAATCTACAACTAACAGAAAGAACATGTTATATAATATTCAGTTTTCAAAGAACAATCTTTTGAGAGAGACTAATCTCTCAAAGCTAAACAGATGACATAACTTCAATTTCAATCGAATATATTTAGGTTTAAATTATTGGATGATTTTTACATCCATCTTTCTCCATAGAAAGGAGGTGATCCATCCCCACGTTCCCGTAGGGATACCTTGTTTCGACTTAACTCCAATCACTAGTCCTACCTTAGACGTCTCCCTCCCTTGCGGGTTAAGATAACGGCTTCGAGTATTACCAGCTCTCATAGTTTGACGGGCGGTGTGTACAAGACCCGGGAACGTATTCACCGCGACATGGCTGATTCGCGATTACTAGCAATTCCGACTTCATGGAGTCGAGTTGCAGACTCCAATCCGAATTGAGACCGGCTTTAGAGGTTGGCTTCACCTCGCGGTGTTGCATCTCATTGTACCGACCATTGTAGCACGTGTGACGCCCAGGTCATAAAGGGCATGATGATTTGACGTCATCCCCACCTTCCTCCAACTTAAAATTGGCGGTCTCCTTAGAGTCCCCAACTGAATGATGGTAACTAAGGACGAGGGTTGCGCTCGTTGCAGGACTTAACCTAACATCTCACGACACGAGCTGACGACAACCATGCACCACCTGTGTGAATAATAACTATCTCCCTATCTCTAGGGCCTTTAACTCCATGTCAAGACCTGGTAAGGTTCTTCGCGTAGCGTCGAATTAATCCACATGCTCCACTGCTTGTGCGGGTCCCCGTCAATTCCTTTAAGTTTCACTCTTGCGAGCGTACTTCCCAGGCGGATAACTTAATGCGTTAGCTTCGAGACTGCCTCGCGGCAATATCTAGTTATCATAGTTTACAGCATGGACTACTAGGGTATCTAATCCTATTTGCTACCCATGCTTTCGTGACTGAGCGTCAGTATCGGACTAGCAAACCGCCTTCGCCACTGGTGTTCTTCCATATATCTACGCATTTCACCGCTACACATGGAGTTCCGTTTGCCTCTCCCGTACTCTAGCTGGCCAGTTTTCAAAGCGATTATGGGTTGAGCCCATAAATTTAACTCCAAACTTAACCTGCCGCCTGCTCACTCTTTACGCCCAATAATTCCGGATAACGCTTGTCACCTACGTATTACCGCGGCTGCTGGCACGTAGTTAGCCGTGACTTTCTGACAAAGTACTATCAAGCGGACCTCATTTCCTAAGCCCGCAATTTATCCTCTATAACAGAACTTTACAATCTATAAGACCTTCATCGTTCACGCGGCGTTGCTCGGTCAGGGTTTCCCCCATTGCCGAAAACTCCCTACTGCTGCCTCCCGTAGGAGTATGGGCCGTGTCTCAGTCCCATTGTGGCCGGTCATCCTCTCAGATCGGCTACACATCCTTGCCTTGGTGGGCCGTTACCCCTCCAACTAGCTAATGTGCCGCAGGTCCATCCAAGAGCGACGCAAACGCGCCTTTCAAAAGCGGCTCATGCGAGCCGCCCTATTATCCGGTATTAGCCGAGCTTTCGCCCGGGTATCCCAAACTCGAGGGCAGGTTACCTACGTGTTACTCACCCGTTCGCCTCTAGGGAATTGCTTCCCCCGATCGACTTGCATGTGTTAGGCACGCCGCCAGCGTTCATCCTGAGCCAGGATCAAACTCTCAAATAAATTGATTGTTTTTTCAAATGTATATTCTGGCTTTTTGACTCTTTAATTTAATTATTCAGAATCGACGTCGACGTATTATAAGTAGTACATCTGTCCAGTTTTCAAAGATCATCGGGGTCATATTGACCCCCACCCTCGTTAGAGAGTGTCGACATTATACGCTTTGTTAGAAGAGTTGTCGAACCTTTTCTAACGCGTTTTGCTGTCTTTCTTTCGTTAGACAGCGGTGTGTATTTTAGCTATCTGTTAGAACATTGCAAGAGGAATTTTTGATTTTTTTGAAATTCTTTTTTGCCGTGTTTTTAGAGAGCTATTTTTGCTAAACGCTCAAGGTGTTTAGCGGTGGAAATAATACCTATACCCTTTTACCAATGCAACAAAAAAATGCACTTTTTTTCGATATTTTTTCTTCGCGTACGTACGCGCTATATATCCTTTAAATATGCATAAGCATGAAAAAAGGTTCCTAGCACTTTAGGAACCTCTTTTAACTACAAATTTTCTTGGTTAGTTATTTCCGTTTACTCGAAGCAATAATGAGCAGTACTCGGAAGAATAAGGCCATAAAATCGCTATATAAAGTGAAGCCGCAATAGAGAGCAAGGCTTCTTGCCTCTGCCCCTGCCTGCGCAATCTTGCGGATTCGGTAACAGTCAAAAGAAATAAATAAGACCATCGCCAGAACAAAGCAGATTGTTACAATGCAAGAGATAAGCGAGAACGCTTCAGGAGCGAAAAAGAAGATAATAAGCCAAAAACTAGAGAGTAAAACTGCTGCGCTAAGAAACATAATTCCAAGAGAAAGAGCCCAGTTCATTTTCTTAGAAAACCAGCCAACAACTCCTGCAATAAGGAATATCACAAAAGAGAAGCCCAGCGCCTCTAAGACTACTTCATATGTAATCCCTGGCACTACTAAGAAAGAGCCAAGAAAGAGCCCTTCTAGCACGGCATAGAAACTAAAGACAACGATACCAGATTTCCCTTTGCTAATGGAACGCGCCATAGCAGGGATTAAGAAAACCTGCAAAATAGCGGAAACAAGAATAACGCCAATGGTGATATATAACCCAGTATCATTCAAGTAGCCGAATTGATCCGCGCAGTAATAAGAGAGAAGGAAGGAATAAATTCCTCCGACAATAAGACTTACAAGGAAGCCATAGGCCACATAAAGCAAACTCTTTGCTAAAAGTTTTCCCTCTTCTTTCGCTGCTTCTGGAGTATTCGCTACATGACTTAGATCATCACGGTCTTCTACCCCGCCTGGCGCATACTTTAAATCGGCCATTCTAAGCAATCATCCCTTCTAAAAGAGCTTTGTAGCTATCAATCTCTAAAGAAGCGCCACCAACCAGTGCCCCGTCCACATCAGGGCAAGCCATATAAGCACGAATATTATTAGGCTTTACCGATCCGCCATATAAGATACGGATTTCTTCGGCAGTTTCCCCAAACATGCTTCTTAATACATCACGGATTCCTTTAATGGTCGTCTCCGCGATTTCAGCAGAAGCAGATTTGCCAGTTCCAATTGCCCAAATTGGTTCATACGCAATAACAACTTTGCTTGCTTCAGAAGCAGTAAGTCCCGTAAAAGCTTCACGAATTTGTTTTGCCACAAAGGAAGAAGTTTCTCCTGCTTCAAAAGTAGCAAGAGACTCTCCGCAGCAATAAACAGGCACCAATCCCTCTTTTAAAAGGGCAACTATCTTTTCATGGCAGCGAAGAGAAGTTTCCCCTTCATATTCTCTTCTTTCCGAGTGACCGATAATGGCGTGCGTGACACCGATTTCTCGGAGCATAGAAGCACTCACCTCGCCCGTATATGCGCCATGGTCATGTTCATTCACATTTTGTGAGGAAACAATAAGGCCTTCTGGAGCGTTAGAAACAACTGCAGTAAGAGCAATAAAAGTAGGAGCAACACCAATTTCAATATCATGTTCTTTTGCTAATAAGGTAAGCGCAGAACATTCCTTTGCGAATTTTGCACCATCATTTGGCAACTTATTCATCTTCCAGTTGCCAATTAACAACTTTTTTCTCATGGTAGTTATTTTAAGACATCAACCCCTGGTAAATGTCCGTCATTCTCGATCATTTCTAAGGAAGCACCGCCCCCTGTAGAAACGTGGCTGAAATCCTCTTTATAGCCAAACTGCTTGACAGCAGAAGCGCTATCTCCGCCTCCACACACTGTGAAAGCGTGTCCATCTAATTCGCGTACTGCTTCACAAATCGCAATCGTGCCGCTTTGGAACTCTTCTTGTTCAAAAACGCCCATAGGACCATTCCAGAACACAAGATGTGCTTTTAAAAGTTCTTGTTTATAAAGTTCTCTTGTCTTAGGACCAATATCAACGCCTTCAAAGCCGTCTGGAATATCGCCTTCTTTGGTTAAAATGATTCTTCCAGAGCCATCATCCTCAAACTTATCGGTAATGACCGAATCAATAGGAAGAAGCAAACGTCCATTCGCCTCTTCGTAGCAGCGCTTTGCATAATCAAGTTGATCATCTTCTACAGGGGAAGAGCCAACCTTCTCTCCTAAAGCTTTCTTAAAGGTGTAAGCCATCGCGCCACCAATTAAGATTTTGTCGCACTTCTTTAATAAAGAATCGATGACTTTAATCTTGTCAGAAACTTTAAAGCCGCCAAGCACCGCAATATAAGGACGATCACTTTCTTCTGGTTCTACACACTTAGTTAAGTTTGCTACCTCTTTTAGCATCAAGAAACCAAGCGCTACTGGTTTGCCTTCTTCTTTTAAGATGGAAGGAACGCCAACCGTAGAGGCATGAGCGCGGTGAGCAGAGCCGAAAGCGTCCATCACATAAACGTCAGCAAGAGAAGCCCATTCTTTCGCTAAAGCAGGATCGTTCTTTTCTTCACCTTTTTCATAACGGGTGTTTTGCACAAGGAGAACTTCCCCGTCTTTTAAAGCGTCAACAGCATCTTTAAGTTCCTTGCCTCTAGTTGCGGGGCAGAAATGTACAGGATGCTCAGGCATTAACTCCGCTAAGGCTTTTGCTACAGGAGCCATATCATTTGCCTTTTTCATCGCTTCAATCTTAGCAAGATCGGGTTCTTTCCATTTAATCTTACCAAGGTGACTCATTAAAATGAGCTTAGCACCCTTGTCCGCTAATTCACGGATTGTGGGTAAAGCCGCAACAATGCGGTTAGTGTCCCGGATGACACCATTTTTTTGTGGGACATTAAAGTCCACGCGCACATAGACGCGCTTCCCGGATAAATCATTGAGGTCTTTGACTGTAATCATGTCGATAACCGTCTCCTTTACAAGGCAAAGTATAACACCACTCTTGCCGAGAGAAAGTAAGGAAAGTACGTTATCGATTTACAGATATTTTTATAGGATATAGGAAGAGGAAAGATAAGAAGAGTCAGTAGCTTCTTCCTCATAGGCGCTTAACTCTTCTTCTGTTGGTTTAGCGGGAGAAGAGAAAGAAGGAGAAAGCGTCCAACTCTCTGCTAAATGAAGGAGTTCTTCGGAAGAAGATCTTCCCATTAAAACGCGTTGATATTCCACAGAATTTGCTTTTTTATCCAAAGTAATTTGATAAGCAAGACCAGTAACTTCTACCCCTTCTATAGGGCTTAAACTGCTTTGCGAAAGGAAAATAAGATAACTGTCATCCCTGTTATCTTGATAGGTAACTTCTCCAAGTTCTTCCATCTCCTCTATATAAGAAGAAGCAGAAAAAGAAACATAACGGGCAATTCCTTCCGAAGATATGTAGTAAGAAGAGGTTACCGCGCGATAAGCTTCTGTCTCATCATCTCTTAATAAATCCGAGCCAGATACATAACTCGTTTTATCATGATGAATTTCTTCCACATCTAAAGTGCGCGAAAGATTAACCCCATCTTGATAGAGCTCATAAGTGCCTTCGATTTCTCCTCTTCCCCATTCTGTTTCTTCGCATATGCCAAGATAGGAAATAGATACTTCTGTTCTTTCTTCTTGAACAAGAGAAGAATCGATTTCTTTCGAAGAAGAGGAAATTCGGTTTCCCTCAAAGCGAAAAGCTTGTCCTTCTTGATAAAGATCTAAAATCGATTGAAAAAGAGACAGAACGTCTTCTTTCACCATAGAACTGCTTTGGCTTAAAAGCGGTTCTCCTCCGCAAGAAGTGAAGAGAAAGGGCACAAAGAATAATAACCAAGTTTTTTTCATAATCTCTCTTTTCACTCCCATATTACTGCATCTTCTCTTGATGAAAACAAAAAAACGCTTTAGAAATCCCTCTCTTTTTATTATCTCTGCAAAAGTCCACTTTTTTATCTAAAAAGAAAAGGGAGAGATTTTCTCTCTCCCTAAACTTTACTCTTAGAGCTTACTTATCGAGAAGTTCACCGTAAAGCTTTGCTAAACGGATGTACTGGCAAGTGAAGCTATTTTCGTTGTCATACCAGCTGACCACTTTGAGGTGGTGATTGCCACATGCATCAGTATAGGCAACAGTTTGAGTGGCATCAAAGATGGAACCATGAGTTTCACCAATGATATCAGAAGAAACAATTTGGTCTTCTGTATAGCCGAGAATATCGTGGAGATAAGTCTCGGATGCCTCTTTCATCTTGGCATTGACTTCTTCAGCAGTGACTTCGTCAGTCATCACTAAGGAAAGGTCAACAAGAGAGCCATCTGGCACAGGAACACGGATTGCCCCGCCCATCATCTTTCCCTTAAGTTCAGGGATGACAAGGAAGATGGCCTTTGCCGCACCAGTGGTGGTAGGAACAATGTTTGCTGCAGCAGCACGGCCACGGCGGAGATTGCCCTTAGCAAGGTCAAGAATGGTTTGGTCATTGGTGTAGGCATGAACAGTGGTCATGAATCCACCTTCAACCTTGAAGTTCTTGGTTAACACTTCCATAACTGGAGCAAGGCAGTTGGTTGTGCAAGAACCACCGGAAATGATCTTTTGATCGGCAGTGAGCTTGTCAGTGTTTACACCAGCAACATAGGTTGGAATGTCCTTATCGCTGGATGGAGCAGAAATGATGACACCCTTTGCTCCGTTGGCAAGATGAACTTCACCGTCTGCTTTGCTCTTAAGACGGCCAGTGCATTCAAGCACGATATCCACGCCATATTCGCCCCACTTCAAATCATGAGGATCTTTCTTTCCGAGAACAGGGATTCTCTTACCCTTGAAGATAAGATCATTGACACCCTTTTCCGCATCAACTTCAGCGGAAATCTCGTCTTTGTGCCAGCTTCCTTGAGTGGAATCATACTTAAGGAGGTAGGCAAGAGTCTTGGCATCCACAAGGTCATTGATGGCAACAACCTCAAAACCGCCAACTTCATAAGCACGGCGGAACGCTAGGCGGCCAATGCGCCCAAAGCCGTTAATAGCAAGTTTGATTGACATTCGGTGATGTCCTCCTTTAAAACTGCGTCACAATGTTAACGCTTCGCGCGCGCGGGGTAAAGATTGAAGATAGTAAAATCTCGATATACCGAATTTAAAAAGGAAGAAGATAAGAAATATCAATCTCTAGGGCATCGGCTAACTTTTTAAGAGTCAAAATACTAGGGTTTCTTTTTCCTAGTTCCAACTCTCCTAAATAGTTCTTGCTCATTTTAGCTTCTAAAGCTAACTCTAGCTGAGAATAGCCTTTCTTTTCGCGGTAAAACCGGATCCTGTCCCCTAAATAACTTAAGTAGGTATCTTTAGAATTCATCGGAGAATTTCTCCTCTAGATTTCGAAACATATGATTCACATTACTGCGAGAAATTTTAGTGCCAAGTTCTGTAGAGAGCTCTTCTGCAAGTTCACTAAGAGAAGCTTCTGGATGGGCTAGACGTAAATGACATAAAGTAATCAGTTTTTCGTTTTGAAGGTAGGCTAAGCCATACTTTTTATCGATTGCCTCAATAAGCGATACCTGCCTAGCCCCAGATACCATACTTTTTCTTAAATTAGCTGCGTCCATGTTATTTAAGCGATTGTCATAATTAGCAAAATCGCGATCTACACGGTAATTCTCAAATTTTAAGCAAGCGTTTGTCGCCCCTACTAAAATCAAAAAATTCGATACTTGATCTGCCTTTTTTAAGTAAACAATATACTGATTTCTTCTACGTATTACCTTGCTTTCAAATGCGTACCCAGTTTTCTTATTTAATAAATTCATTAAAAATTTTGCATACTCTTCCGAATCTGAAGTAAGTTCTAAATGATAGTAAGGCTTAGAAGGATCATTCACCGAACCCCCTGCCAAAAAAGAACCTGCTAAATAGGCACTTACTTCATTTTTTCCTTTGATGACTTCATCAGGAAGACGAGAAGAAAAATAATCAACCTCAAGATCTTCTAAAATCTCTTCGGTTTTTTCATCTAATAAAACGTGATACAGAGTTTTGCTAGATAAAGACGTACTTCTTGTATAAGCAAAACGGCATTTTGCACCATATAAGCGACGAATCGCACGATAAGTTGCCTTTGCTGTTACGGCAAGTTCAGAATCAATGTCGATGGATGGAGCATCTTTTGAAAGACGAAAAGCCCCGTTTTCTCTTGCTAAAGCAGATAAAAACGCCCGCTCCTCAGAAAGAGTTCTATCTTTTTTACCAATTTCTTCTTTTGCCTCTTGCGCAAAAGAAATTCTCTCTTTCACTTTGCGCGCTCCTTATTCTTTATCTCTACTTGGAAACGATACGAAAAATACTCTTTTAAACGCGGAAATAAGGAGGGAAAAACAAAGGGAGAAGAAGAGAGAAAACTAACGTATATGGCAGGAGTCACAAGCCTCTTTTTTGTAAAGTATTCATTTAAGAAAGCGGCTAAGGAAGAAAAAGAATCATCTTCATAGGGATGAAGAGAAAAAGAGGCATCAAGAAGCAAATCTCCCTTTGCTTCTTCTGGTGAAGAAACCATCTCAAATACTATTTTTGTTCTTAACGAGGAGAATAGATGCGCTCGCACTCTCTCTTCTAACTCTCCTAAATCATTAGGAATCAAAATATTGTCTCCTCTTAAAGGAAGAGAGCTAACAAGAGTTGTCACCACAAAATCTTCTTTCAGATTTTCTTTTTCTTCTTTCAAAAGAAAAGAGTTCTCCTTCCTCTCATACATCCAGTTTGCAGAATATTTTTCTTTTAAAAGAAGAAGTAAATGGGGAAATATCTCCTCTGCCTTACATAAACTAGAGGCATCTTCCCATTGATAGCAGTGGACAAAATAGGCCATCTCATTTTCCTCTTTTTAAATAGCGACGAAGCGTACTAGATACTAACGCACCATCAGCTACTGCAGTTACTACTTGCCGCATGGGAGTGACTCTAACATCACCAATAGCAAATAGACCCGGGATATTACTCATCAAAGAAGAATCGACAGGAATAAAGCCGTTTTGCAAAGTTATTGGAAGACTTGCTAAGAAAGATGTCGCGCTTTTCGCGCCGTTTAACGGAAAAACTGCCGCAACAGGGATTTCTTTTTTCATGCCATCTTCTTCTATTAGAACGCTTTCTACATGATTTTTACCGCGAATTTCTAATACTTTTCCTTTATGAAGAACCACATTATCAAAAGAAAGAAGTGCTTTTTGCAAAGTATTTTTATCATCCATCTCTTCCTCATAAAAATGAAGCGTATGAACAAGAGGAGCAAGATATAAAGCCTCTTCTAAAGCGCGTTCCCCTTTGCCAATTAAGCAAACATCTTTTTGGCGGTATAAGGGACCATCACAAGTCGCACAATAGCTAACCCCTTTATGTAAAAACTCTTTCTCGCCAGGAAGAGAAGGAATGTTAGTAAGTCCTGTAGCAAGCACTACCGCTTTCGCTTTGTAGGAATCATTCAGTCCTTCAACGATAAAAAGTTCTTCTTCTTTTTGAATATTTCGTATTTCGTCATAAGTTACTTCGATGCCAAGTGAGTTCAAATTACCGGCCATTTTTAAGGCTAATTCAATGCCTGCTCCACCTTCAAATCCGGGATAATTATGAATATCGGCAATCTCCAGAAGTTTCCCTCCTGGTGCCCCTTTATCAATTAACAAAAAACTAAGTCCTGCTCTTTTTGCATATATAGCGAGACTAATTCCTGCAGGACCTGCACCAATAATGACAAAATCTGTTTCTTTCATAACCCTAATTTATCAAAGAAATGTTCATAAGTGTCAATACTATGCTCAGGAGTTAAATTTGCAGGCAACTTTCTTGGTCCCCAAGTGCATAAGCAGACTTCTACTCCTGCATTTCTCGCTGCCTGATAATCAAACTCTGTATCTCCGATATAAAGAGTTTCTTCTTTCTTGACTTGAAGCATTTTGAGAATCTCAAAAATTCCTGTGGGATCAGGTTTGGGAGGAACTATCCCTCCCCCCATCACCACATCAAAAATGTCATTCATCCCCATCACATCTAATGCTTTGTAAGCTAAATCCGTTCTTTTATTCGTATTTACTGCTAAAAGATATCCTCTCTTTTTAGCTTCTTTAAGCGTTTCAAGGCAGAAAGGATAAGTTGTGACATACTTCTCGTAATAGGAAGCAGAAGTCACGGTAAAAGCATCAAAAGTTTCTTCAATTGGTACAAGCGGAAATTCTTTCTTTAAAGAATCACGAATGGGAGGACCAGAGAAGGTCATAATCTCACTTACTCTCGGTTTTTTCTTAGGAGTAAAACGGCGATATAAATCTAGCCAAGTAAGCACAAGCATCAAATCGGTGTCCGCGATTGTGCCGTCCATATCGAAAATAAGTAATTTTTTCTTAGACATTCTCGCTGGAAACCTCTTCTTCTTTTTTCTCTTCGCTTTTCTTAATCCCTTTTTTTGGAGGACGGATTTTATGGTAATAGTTCATTCCTGTATCAAACAAATACACTGCCGCGGGTACAAGAGAAACAAGAAGGAGCAACGCCATAATGGCAAAGCCATATGAGAGATTGAAATTTAGTGCTTCTATATTTTCCCCTGGTACTTCAGAAATCCCTGCATTTCCTGTCCCAATAAACAGAAGAAGAGCGCTGATAAGAGACATAACAGCCGCTCCATATAAAGTATATTTCACGAGTTCATTTTTCTTTTTAAGCGCAAAAAAGAGAGAAAGAAGCGCAGCAGCCAAAGCAAGAAGAGCAAGAATCCATGCAGCAAGATTTATCGGTGCATGCCCCGAAAAAATCAAAGAATAACCATCATAATTTGCAACAATGGAATTCGACCCTTTTGTTACGGTTAAGGAGGTAGCAAAAGGTAAGAACAAGGAAGTGAACACAAAAAGAATACTGATGCAAGAAGCAGGGAGAATACTCTTCTTTTCCTTTTCTCTATCATAGAGATGGAAAGCAAGAATCACCGCAATACCAATTAAAATGTAACCAAGAGAGTTAATCACACTCCACGCGTTATCCGTGCCCATATTAAAGGCTTGATCACGCATCGGTTCCATAATGGCTCTCACAACGCCGTACCAAATAAAGTAGGCACCCGCAACATCCCCTTTTCTCGTCCAGCGTTTCAAAAGCTTCCCAACAACCACATAAAGGAAGAAGAAACCCACAACCGATAAAATCGCTTCAATTAAGAATAAAGGTACATGAATAAGACCGGGATCAAGCGCTCCACCGCCATTATTTTGTCCCATCTGAGCGAGTAGCCAGTTTGGTAAGAAACGCCAAGCGTCCACCGACACCACTTGGCCATAAACTTCACAGTTAAAGAAATTACCAATTCTGCCAATTGCTTGGGCAAGAAGAATAGTAGGAACAATGATGTCAACTCCCCAGCGAATATCCACATTTGGCCTTGCAATACGGGCAGTAATCACCCCTGCCACAATACCAAAGGCCGCGCCGCCTAGAATGGTTAATCCCCCATCCCAAATAGCAAACATTTGTGTCCAATCAGCGTTCGCGAATTCTCTTTCGTAATTGCCGACTACATACCAAACTCTCGCGCCGATTACCCCAAATAAAAAGCCGATGATAGCAATTAAATCAAGCATCCCGTGCTTGCCGTATTTCTTATAAAAATAATGATCACTAATCCAGTAACAGACAAAGACACCAAAGACGATAAAGATGCCATAGAAAGCGACATGTAATCCGCCTGTTGCGTGCCGGTGCGCTGTCACCCACGCCCATCCTTCTTCTCCGCCTATTTGGAAGCCAGAGATAAGAGGATAATCCATATAGGGCCCATAACCAGAAGTAAATAAACAGAAGAAAATAACAACAAGAGGTATCGAGCCATACAAAAGGTAAGAATTTAATTTCTTACTTTTTGCATCAAATCCTTCCTTTTTAAAATGGAGATAAAAGTTGCTCCATAAAATAGAAAAAGACAAAGCAAAAAAGAAAGAAAAGATAATAGCCAGACTAATATAAAGAGAATAGTTGACCTCTTCCCCAGCAAAAACGGTGTCTTCCGCCCAAGCAGTAACCTCCGCCCAGGAAGGATTTGCAGCAAAAATCGCGCCATTTCCTAAAGCAAAACCGATTGCTACGCCTAATAGGCCTAGCAAAATACATAAGCCGTCTTTCTTATAAGGCATGGGGGCGCTTTTACTATGCGCATAACCTTTTAATCCAATGATAAGAGAAGCAATTCCTCCTCCCATGAGAAGGAGACAAAATACAAGAAGAGCAATATCCATGGAAGGGATTTTACCGCAGGAAAAGCTTTCTTCCTATTCTTTCATGAATAGTTTTCTGAGATATTCTCCTGTGTAACTATTTTCGCAGGATGCAACATCTTCTGGAGTGCCTTGCGCAATAATGTATCCTCCTGCATCTCCTCCATCAGGCCCTAAATCAATTACCCAGTCTGCAACCTTGATAATATCGAGATTATGTTCAATCACAACAACCGTCTCACCTTGATCAACAAGCGTTTGTAAAATCTTAACAAGTCTTGATACATCATCCATATGTAAACCTGTGGTAGGTTCATCAATTAAATAGATGGATTTTCCTGTTGGCCGGCGTTGAAGTTCATTAGCGAGTTTTACGCGTTCTGCTTCTCCGCCTGATAAAGTTGTAGCAGGCTGTCCTAACTTAATATAACCAAGTCCTACATCGTATAAAGTTTGCAATTTCCTTGCAATTTGGGGACGGTTTTCAAAAAAATGCAACGCTTCTTCCACACGCATTTCTAATATGTCATAAATATTTTTGCCCTTATAAGTGCACTCTAAAGTCTCACGGTTATAACGCTTCCCATCGCATTCATCGCACTTCACATAAACATCAGGAAGAAAATTCATAGGAATATAAACAACTCCTGCTCCCTGACACTTTTCGCATCTTCCTCCTGCCACATTAAAAGAGAATCTGCCTTTTTCATAACCTCTTGCTCTAGCTTCTGGAGTTTCCGCAAATAGAGCGCGAATATCATCAAATAGTTTGATATAAGTAGCAGGGTTACTTCTTGGAGTTCTGCCAATTGGATCTTGTGTCACGCGGATCACGCGGTCTAATTCCTGAAGGCCAGATATGGATGTATATGGGCCCGGCGTTTCATCCGCGCCATTTAATTTCTTAGCTAAAAGTTTTCCAAGTGTCTCATTAATAAGAGAACTCTTTCCGCTTCCTGATACTCCCGTAATGGCGATGAATTTTCCTAGAGGAAGCGATAAAGTAATGTTTTTTAAGTTATGGCAAGTGCATCCTTTTATTGTTAAATATTTGCCGTTTCCTTTCCTTCTCTGATTTGGAATTTCGATACACTTTTTTCCGGATAAATAGGCCCCCGTAATAGAAGAAGGAGAAGCTTCAATATCTTCTATTTTCCCTTCTGCGACAATTTCACCTCCATGCACTCCCGCGCCAGGACCAATGTCAACAATATAATCTGCCGCGCGAATGGTTTCTTCATCGTGTTCTACCACAATTAAAGTATTGCCTAAATCACGCATTTCCTTCATGGTTTCAATGAGTTTTTCTCCATCTTTCTGATGAAGACCAATCGAAGGCTCATCTAAAACATATAAAACACCTGATAATCTACTTCCAATTTGAGTGGCCAAACGAATTCTTTGACTTTCTCCGCCTGATAAGGTCATAGCCATACGGGACAAAGTTAAATAATCTAGACCAACATTTTTTAAAAATTGCGCGCGTGCTTCAATCTCTTTCATCACCATAGAAGCAATATGCTTTTCGTTTTCGGATAAGCTTTCCCGCGTTTGCCTTAACCAAACTAAAAACTTATCAATGGATAAGGAAGTCGCTTCATATATGTTTTTACCGTTTACTTTTACCGATAAAGCTTCTTTGGAGAGTCTTGCCCCGTGACAAGTAGGACACTCTTCATCATGCATAAAAGACTCATAATAAGGTAACATCCAGTTACTATTCGAGTCGCGATATAGTCTTTCAATTTTATCCTGAATTCCTTCTACTTTCCCTGAGCGGTGAGTGACATTGCCACTAGAAGAAGTTAACTCACGCGGTAAAGCTTTTGGAGAGCCGTGCAAAATAAGTTGCACTTGTTCTTTGCTTAACTTTTCAAAAGGAACATCTAACGGAATCTTGTAATAAGAAAGCAAATAAGCAAAATCTTGCCACTCCAAATTTGCTGTTCCTACCGTATTTTTAAAATAACGAATCGCCCCTTCAGCGATACTCTTACTAGGATCTGGCACAAGCGCTTGGAAGGAAACGCTTCGTGAAATACCTAGTCCTTTACAAGTAGGACAATATCCTAAGGGAGCATTAAAGGAGAAAAGACGGGGCTCCAATTTAGGAACAGCAAAACCGCATAAAGGACAAGTATGATTGGAAGAGAGAATTTTTTCTTCCTCTCCTGCAATAAAAATGAGATACCCATGTCCTAAATCTAAAGCTAGTTCGATATCTCCTGCTAAGCGGGAACGTACCCCTTCTCTTATTACCAAACGGTCAATCACAATATCAATATCGTGACGTTTATTCTTATCTAAGGGAGATAAATCCGATAAGAGAGTCATCTCTCCATCTACACGAACTCTTTCAAAACCCTTGGAACGGATATTGGCAATTTCTTCTTCATGTCTTCCCTTTTCGTGCCGCACATAAGGAGCAAGTAAAATGAGTCTAGTTCCTGCAGGATACTGCAAAATAAGGTCTGTCATAGCAACAGGAGAAAATGACACGATCGGTGTGTGATGATTCGGACAATATGGCACACCAATACGCGCATAAAGTAAACGCAGAAAATCATAAATTTCTGTCACAGTGCCTACTGTCGAACGCGGATTATGAGAAGTGGTTTTTTGATCAATAGAAATTGCAGGAGATAATCCTTCAATCGAATCGACGTCTGGCTTTTCCATTCCCCCTAAAAACTGCCTTGCATAAGGCGATAAAGACTCAACATATCTTCTTTGCCCCTCCGCGTAAATTGTGTCGAAGGCAAGCGTACTTTTTCCTGATCCTGAAAGCCCAGTAAACACAGTAAGAGACTCTTTAGGAATCGCCAGAGAAACGTTTTTTAAATTGTTTTCTCTTGCTCCATTCACAACAATATATTTTCTACTATCTTTTTCCATCTTGGCCATTTTATCTTCTTTTCGCATAAGAGAAAACGAAGAGAGTAATTGCAAATAATGTTATTTTTTCTCTCGTTTCTTATCTTTCTTTTTACTCCTGCAATAGTAAGTAGGGATTTTGGGTATAAAAAAGAAATTATTACTCTCAGGGCTAATGCTAACCCTTTTATTAGCATCTTGTAATTCTACTGGAAGCAGTTCTTCTTCCCTAATATTCCTTCTAATGGCAGTCATAATCACGCTTTTGAAGGAGATTTCCGTGAGGACGTTGCCAGAATTTGTTTCTATATGGCGCTTCGTTACACCTTCTTACAATTGATTGATGAAACGGATTCTACTGATAGCGTTTCTATGGGTAAGCTTTCCACTCTCTTAAAATGGAACGAAGAAGATCCTGTCGACGCCTTTGAAACTCAAAGAAATAAGGGCATCTATGAGTATCAAGGAAATCGAAATCCTTTCATTGACTATCCAGAGTTAGCGGGCCGTATTTACGCCTAAAAGAAAATCTAGATATCTTCTTTGAAGCGAGTATACTTATCCCGCGTCGGGACGTAGCACAGCTTGGTAGTGCACTACCTTGGGGTGGTAGGGGTCGCGAGTTCAAATCTCGTCGTTCCGACCATCTTCTTTGAAATTTCCCCCATAATTTTGCCCAAATTGGGTAAGATGAAATGGAGGATTTTTTTATGAAGTTAACTCTAGAAGAAAAGCTGCGATTGGTGAAGCTACATATTTTTGATGGAGTGCCAATTCGTGAGATTCATGAAAAGCATGGTTTAGATCGTTCGACACTAAAGTATTACTGTG
>CALWDE010000010.1 GCA_944376605.1 uncultured Bacilli bacterium | reverse complement strand
CACGAATTGGCACTCCATTAAAAATATGTAGCTTCACCAATCGCAGCTTTTCTTCTAGAGTTAACTTCATAAAAAAATCCTCCATTTCATCTTACCCAATTTGGGCAAAATTATGGGGGAAATTTCACACTAACTGGAGCGGGCGACGGGAATCGAACCCGCATAGCCACCTTGGAAGGGTGGTGTTCTTCCACTGAACTACGCCCGCGCGCTTTTGGCGGACCATACGGGATTCGAACCCGTGGTCTCCTCCGTGACAGGGAGGCATGTTAGGCCGCTACACCAATGGTCCAGCGCAGGCGCTATTTAATCACAAATAGAGAGAATAGGAAAAGAAAAATTGCATAAGTTTATAAGCGAAACCAATAAACAGAGGATTTTCCCCACTTTTTTGCTACTCTTTTAGAGGGAGAAAATATGAAATATAGAGAGCTTGGTAGAACAAAATTAAAAGTGAGTGAGATTGCTTTAGGTTGCGAAGGGTTTCAAGATAAAAGTCAAAGTGAAACAAATGCTTTGCTATCTTACGCTATAGAAAATGGTGTGAATTTTATGGATATGTATAGTCCAAATCCTACCTTGCATCTTCATATAGCAGAGGCGATTCGAAATCATCCTGATTTTCTTATTCAGGCGCACTTGTGTACTATTTGGCGAAACGGGCAATATCAAGTTACAAGAAATTTAAAAGAAGTAATTAAAGGCTTTGAAGACTATTTTACGCACTTTGGCGTTTCCTATTTTCCAATTGGAATGATTCATTATGTCGATAATTTGCCGCTTTGGGAAAAAATAAAGAAGGAAGGTATTTTGGCATACGCAAAAGAGTGTAAGAAAAAAGGAAAAATTGGGCATATAGGCATCTCTTCCCATAACCCCGAAGTCGCACTTGCAGCAAGTGAGTGTGAGGATATAGACGTAATTATGTTCTCCGTAAATCCTTGTTATGACTTAATGCCTGCAACAGAAAACGTTGATGATCTATTTGATCTTTCTAAATATCAAAATGGATTTTTGAATTTAGATCCCAAGCGGGAAGCTGTTTATGAAGAATGCGCAAGGCGAGGAGTAGGCATAGATGTAATGAAGGCTTATGGCGGAGGAGAACTTTTACGGGCAAGTGGACCTGCTGGAGTTGCCTTAACTCCTACTGAGTGTATTGCCTATGCTTTGGACCGCCCTGCAGTAGCTGCTATCATGGTCGGCGCTCATTCGTTAGAAGAGATAAAAGATGCTCTTGCTTACGAAAAGGCAAGTGAACAAGAAAGAGATTATGCTCGTGCTTTAAAAAGCTTTCCGCGTATTAGCTGGAAAGGAAAATGCATGTATTGCGGTCACTGCGCTCCTTGCCCTAAAGGTATTTCCGTAGCTGATGTGACAAAATTTCTCAATCTTGCAAAAGCAGAAGGGGAGACAAGAGAAACAGTACAATCCCATTATGACGCTTTACCTCATCATGCAGGGGAATGTATCCAGTGCGGAGCGTGTAATTCACGTTGTCCATTTGCAGTAGATGCTATGAAAAACATGCTAGAAGCAAAAGAGATATTTGGTAAATAAAAAAAGCAAGGCATCGCACGCCTTGCCTTTTTATAAACGGCAGAACTTTTTGAGAGAATCGTAGGGACGATATCCTGCAGTTTGTTCTACTTTTACGCCGTTTTCAAGGTAAACAAGAGTAGGAATGGAATAAACACCATACTCGGCTGCAGCAGCAGGGACTTCGTCTGTATCAATTTTTAATACAGTAATTTCGCTATGTTCTTGAGCAAGTTGCTCCACTAAAGGAGAGAGCATTCTGCAAGGGCCGCACCATGTGGCATAAAAGTCGATGAGTACGCGGGGGGCGTTTCTTTCTTCGTGGAGTTCTTCCACGGTTTTGATGTGTTTTAACATGAGACAAACCTCCTTATAACAAAATGATAAGCCCAAAAATCACTCCAAGAATAATGATATGCACTGGATAGTAAAAATAATTGGCATAACGCCACCATTTCTTATCGTATCCTCTCTTGCCGTTATATAAGAAAAGAAGAGGGAAAGCGATAAGACAATATGTCTGCAAACTCATATTAAGCGGATCAGGAATAGAAGATAAATAGCTGATACCCCATAAAACCACTACGACGATGACAAAGATACCGCAGCCAATCAAATTTTTAAGCCACTGATAACCAGAACTTTCCTTAAAATTGTCCCAGCCGATTTCTTCTATAAGGGGCGAATTCTTCATAAATAATTCTGCTAATTTTGGCGCGTAATAAAAGCCGAGGAAAAGCAAAAGGGCAAATAGAGAATAGCCAGCCCAGCAGAAAGAAGGGAAATATTCTGTCCAGGTAACATCATATTGTGTCAAGGAATTGGCTGTGCCAGCAGCATAACTTAAGATAATCCATCCTAAAGGAAGAAGAGAGAGAATTTTCCACCAACCTTTTTTCTCTAAAAAATAAATAAATAGAGCACACATTAGCAAATCTGTAAAAGGCTGAGCAAAGGTCAAAAATTGTGTTTGTGGAATTAAATAGAGAATAAATTCTGCAACAAAAAGAATTGCCCAAATAGAAGCCAAACGAAGCAAATAATTAGCCCGGTCATGCGTTTTATGCATGCCTTCTGCAAGCATGAATAAAAAGATAGGCATTGCCAAACGCCCAACGCAGCGGAAAGCAAATGCTACAGTATCTCCTGCAGAGCCGCTCTCGATAAAAGGACTCATTTGGAGAAAAAGGCCAATGTGGTCTAGCGTCATTAAAACAATGCCGATAATTTTGAGAACAAATTCAGAGAAATATAACTTCTTATTTAAATTCATAGGTTTTAAAACGCAAAAATTAAAATCAAATTGACGCTAATTGCAAGTAAATTGTAGCTAGCGTGTGCCAAATAAGAAGCGCCAAAACCGAAGCGGTCATAAGTAAAAGCAAAAAGCAATCCTCCAAGTACATACACAGGAAAATTGAGCCACTCATTGAGCGAGGACAAATTGCCAAGATGGACAAAGCCAAAAATGAGTGCACTAAATAAATAGGCAATAAGCGGATGAATTCTTTTTAAAAAGGTGAATAGTCCTAAGCGATAAGTACATTCTTCAAAAAAAGGAATAAGGAATACGCTCATGAAAAAAGATAAGGCAGGATAGGCCGCAAGCATAGAATTGGAAAGCTGCTGATTCTCGCTTGTATCTGCTGCCAAAGAGAGTAACAGACTTAGGGAATATGAGAGAAGAAAAGTAATTGCTCCCATTAAAAATCCATACAAAACCCGCTTATTTTTAAAGGTTTTATAAAGATTTAAAAAATCCCTTCCTAAAAGAAGGAATAGAAAAATAAGAGCAATAGCGTATGTCCCATAATTTAATAAAGTGAGGCAATCCACGCTTTCTAAATAAGAACTAAGTGCTTCCTGAAGTGCGCCTCCAGTAAGCCCACCATTCCAAAGCACGGCACTAGCAAAGGAAATAATGACTGCTTGTGCTAAAAGCGAAAAAAGAAAAAGCCCCAAGGTGCCAAAAAGGAAAATTATCATCTCTTTTAAAGGGGTCAACGGAGTTAAATGCGTAAAAGATTGCCGAGTGAGATTAATCTCAAAAGTTTGGCCACATTTTTTACATGAACTAGCAACTGCGTCGTTTAATTCTCCACACTGAGAACAAACTTCTTTTTTAAATCCGGAGAGAAAGGGAGGAAAATTCCATTTTTTCATGTAATTATTGTGCAACGATTTGTCTTATCCTGCTAGGATAAGTGTATGCCAAACATTGATGTCACACAATTAACTCAAATTGTCTCTTTGGTCCTTATTATCCTTTTTGCAGTCGCAATTGTTGCGGTGGTTTATTCGACCTTCCGCGGGTTCTTCCGTGGGTGGAGATATGGAACCTACCGCATGGTAATGAGCCTTATCTTTATTTTTGTCGCCTTATTTACGGTGCGGCCTCTTGTCGAATATTTAGGCGGGATGGATGTATCTTCTTTTGGGTTGCCGTCTGTTGAATTTACGGTAAATGGCATTCTAGTCTCAAGCAGTTGGACAACTCCTCTTGATACTTTAGAAGACCTATTAAGCCAAACCTTCTATGCCTTGAATGTAAATGCTTCTCCTGAAGAAGTGATGAATCTAGTCGTGCCACTTGCCTACTCTTTAATTGCTCTCGTAATTCTTTTTGTCGAAGCACTTCTCCTTTTGACAGTGTGGATGTTTCTTACTTGGCTTTTATGGCATTTGTTATTCAAGCGTTTTATCAGGAAGAAAAAGACTTTTACCGCAGAAAAGTGGGAAAAGAAAAAACGTTACTACAAAAAGAAGAAATATGTTTTCCAAAAAGAAGACGGTTCTGTTATGGTACTTCACCGCAAAACTACTTACCGCAAAGGGAGATGGATTTCTTTACTGGAAGGGGCTGTAACAGGCGTTTTGAGTGTGGCTTTATTTTTATTTCCTCTCACTTCCATTTTAAATTCTGTTTCCGCAGGGTGGAACGATTTGACTTCGGATGAAGAAAAAGAACTTGGTTTAGTAGACAATAGTACTTATCAAGCGATTGATACGGTTTTGGAGGCTTACGATAACAGTTTATTTGCACAAACTTTCTTTCACTGGAATGCTGATGAAAATGGCGTAACTTTAGATACGAAAGTTATGGACTATTTTACTTCTTCTCAAGGGGAAGAAGATGCGGTTAGCTTCTTAAAAGAACTTCCTAATTTTGTTGAGATTTTCTCATATCTAGTAGAAGGCGGATTATTTGACAGTGAAACGGGCGCACTTAATTATACTGCTGCATTAACCTCTTCTTTCGCCCCTGCCATTTTAAGAAGTTTTGGTGACTCAGGTCTTATTACAGGTTTAATGCCTGCTGCTTTATCTATTGCGACAAACATCGATACTTTATCTACTTATTTAAAAACAGATCAAGGAATTGATTTCCACGTATTTGATTATGAGGTTACTTTCGATTCTGCTGCGGATATCTATGGAGCAGTACTTGAAAGCGGATTATTAGAAGACGTTGATTTTTCTTCTTCTGATTCGGGCAAGATTGTTGTGGATAAGATTATCAACGGAACAGGAAAAGATGCTTTTGACGCGGTCTTTTCCTCCTTATCGAGTGACAAACTTGCGCTGGTAAACGATTTGCTTGCGACTGTTTGCTATGTGGTATCGGCACAGGAATGGGAAGAAAGAACGAATGGCCAAGTTGAGGGAGTACCTCTTGGCCTTATGGACTTTATGCCTGGTTTTACTAATCCTGATGAGAACGGGAACGGCATACCCGATAAGGTACCTGAAGAATTTTTCGCTATTAACTGGGGAGAAGAGCTAAGTATTGTTTACTCTAATCTTATGGAGTTAAGTGCTCTTAATCCTTCCCTTTTCTTAGAGATGCTTTTCCCAGTGGAAGGCGAAACAATTGCCTACGAAGATGAGATTTTAAGTTTATTTGCAGATCATAGTCACGATGTGACGCGTATTTTTGCGGGTAACGATGAAGAAAGTGCAAAAGATTCTTTACTTGGGTCAGAACTCCTCTGTCGCGGAATGCCGCGCGTTTTAGAATCTATTCAGTACAGCTTAAACGAAAGTGCTTCTGGCGATGAAGCTTTGGTGGACCTTACTTCTGTTATTACGTATTTAAAGCCTCAAGAAGGGGAGTCTACTCTATCTCCTTCCATGACACGTATTCAAAATGAATTACGTGCTTTATTGCAAGTTGGTGAAGAAATTACTTCTACCGAAGAAGGAAAGAACTTCCTTAAAAATTATGAGGAAGTTCCAGGCGTTTATTTTGATCCTAATGGTAATTTCTTAGGTATAGAGGAAGGATTACTTACCGCTTTCACTGGTGCGCTTCGCAAACTTGATACTTCAAGGACTGCGGAAGTGGTTCTACCTGCTTTATTTGAGCGTTCTTTGAGTGGGGAAGATAGTATTACTACTCAACTTGGTTTAGAGGCAGGACTTGATTTCAATGCACCTAATTTAGGAAACGAATTAGCAAATCTTTTAGAAGTATATAATGAGACACAAGGCCTTGTTACTTTAGCCTTGACCATTCAAGGGACTAATTTATCTTCTCCTGCGGAATTGGACCGCATTATTATGCAGATTGCCGAACACGGAGATGAACTGGGGCAGTTATTAAAAACTTTTGCTTCCTCTGCTTTATTAAATCCTGTTATGGAAGGGGAAGATGGAACTACTATTTATAACGCCAATATTGCTGGCTTATTATCGACTATGCTGACGCCAATTTTTGGTGAAGAGTCGGTTAAAAATGCTACAGAATTAATCAAAGAAGAAAACTTTGATTTAAATGCGGAATTCGATTCTCTTGTTGGTGTCATTAATGAACTTGCTAGTCAACATGTCTTATCTATTTTGATGCAAGGAAGTGATTTGAAAGAGTATGGTCAAATCTCTTTTGAACTTCTTTTTGGCGCCATTGGAGAAAGCCAAGTAATGCGGGAAATTTTACCTAGTTTCCTCAATGATAATTTAATTTCTGGCACTTTCCTTGAAGGCTCTGCTTCCTTTGATCACATTACTGACTGGGCGGCAGAAGGGGCTTGTTTAGATATTGTGATGGACGGGGCAGAGGTACTCGGCTCCCTTGGCTCGCTTGATTATTTCGGCAGTGATGCGAATGCTGTTACGAATTTACTTTATGGTTTAAGCCAATCTTCTCTTTTTGTCACTCCTGAAGGGGAATATGGCTTCTCTACTTTCATTGCGAATCAGTTTATTGATAGTGTAATTGCCAACGATAATGGGCAGGCCTTCTCTCGTTTATTTGCTGACCCTATTACCGATCCTAATGCTGAACTAACTTTTGAAAGACTTAGAACGAATATCACGGCAATTACCAAAGAAGGCTGGGTAAAGGAATGCGAGGTTCTTCGTAGTCTCATTTACGATATGCGGCGCGCACACGATATGTCCTTCTTTGAAAGGAATGTAGATCTTATGCTTGTTGATTTGCGCTTTGTTGAGTTAACAGTAGAAGACATGTTATCCTCGGAAGCTTTTGGTCCTATTCTTGGTCCTAACTTCTATACTCAGTTTATTAACGCGATGGTGGATGCTGGTTTTGAAGAATTCCAAAATGCGGATCTCAATTATTTATGGACTACAGATATTGCTGGAATCGAAACAGAATTAAGAACGCTGCTTGATATGCTTTACTGCTTACTAGATCCTGTTTACGGTTTCCTTGATGATTCGGGTCAGCTTTCTAATATTCTTACTGCGGAATATTTCCAAGCTCATAGCGATTTAGTTCCTGGCATTGTTCGTTATACAGCAAGCCCTGTTTTAACCTATATGGAGGAAAGTGCTGTTCTTAATAGTCAAGATCCCGCCGCGTTGCATCCTACTCCTTATGAAGCCTTCAAGCAGTATCTAGAGGACGCGATTGCTTCTCTTATTCCTGACATTCCAGGTGGCGGGGATGAGTCACTAGGAGACATCATTGAAAATCTCCCAGATGATGTGCAAGGAATGCTTGATGATTTATTTCCAGATTTAAATTTACCTTTTTAGATTAAAAAATGCGTTTTGGAGTATTTGAGGAGACTTCTGCAGAGATATCTGTACTAAAATCTCGATTTATCGGACTGTTATTTCCTTTAAAAAACCGCGATGAAATATCGAAGAATTTAAAAGAATGCCGCGAAAAATATAGCGATGCGAGACATATTACATATGCCGCGCGGTTTGAAGGGGAAGAGAAAGCATCTGATGATGGAGAGCCATCAAAAACGGCGGGAATGCCGCTTCTTTCTTTGCTGAGAGGAAAGAACCTTGATCAAGTTTTGCTTGTAGTCGTGCGCTATTTTGGCGGCACAAAACTTGGGGCAGGACGTTTGATGCATACCTATCTTGAAGCGGGCAAACTAACCTTGCAAAAGGCTAAGATTGGCCAGTTTGTAGAGGGTTTATCTCTTTCCTATCAAATACCCTATTCTTCTTATGATTCCGTGCAACATATCGCAACAAAACTTGGTTTGACATTAGAAGAAGTTTCATTTGATGTATGTAATGTTTCCTTTCTTGCCCAAAAGGAGACTAAAATGGCATTGCGTTTCAAACAGATGCTTCTTTCTCTAGGCTATTCGCCTATGAAAGAAAGCAGCATTATCACTTTGGAGGAATCATATGATCAGTGACAAGGAATACAAAGAAAGAAGAGACCGACTTCTTTCTCTTTTGCAGGAAGATAGTGCCTGCCTTTTGTTTTGCGGAGAGGCAAAAAAGTCTTCTGCTGATGATACCTATCCTTTTGAAGCAAATCGTAACTTTTATTATCTAACGGGAATTATTCAGGAAGGCGCTGCACTTTTACTCACAAAAGAAAGCGGCTCAGAAAAAGAATTTTTGTTTTTACCTCCCGATGATCCTAAGAAAGTAAAGTGGTATGGGAAAAGAGTAAGTTTTGCAGAAGGCAGAGTCATCTCTGGAATTGATAATGTTCTTCCACAAAGCGCTTTAAAAAGCCAAGTTTCTGCTCTGCTCAATCGTAATTTTGAAACTTTTGGTGATGTCTCTACATTGTATCTTGATTTAGATTCTGAGTTAAAAATTGGTGAGGCCACTTCTACTGAGGATTTAAAAAATGAGTTATCGATTGAATATCCTGATTTAAGAATCATTGATTGCTACCCCTTACTAACCGAATTACGCTTACGGAAGTCTCCAGGTGAGGTAGCGGAATTAGAAGAGGCTATTCGCATCACAAATTCTGCAATTTTATCTACAATCTCGAAAATGCGACCCGGGGTCAAAGAGTACGAACTTGCCGACACTTTTTTACATACAGTTAATGATTTATCCGGTTATCAAGGTCTAAGTTTTAACACCATTATGGCTGCTGGGAAAAATGCAACGATCTTGCACTATCCCAACCCTCAAGGAACATTAGGAAACCATGATTTGCTCTTAATGGATTTAGGAGCAAGATATCATTATTACAACGCGGACATTTCTCGCACTTTTCCAGTAAACGGAGTGTTTGAAGGAAAAGCGAAAGAACTTTATGAGATTGTTCTTGGGGCAAATAAGCTTGTTATAAAGGAAGCAAGACCCGGGAAAACGATTCATGAACTGCAAGATTTAGTTATTCATTACTACGAAAAAGTCCTTGTAGAAAAAGGGTATCTATCTTCCAAAGAAGACCTTATTGATGTTTATTTCCACAGCGTTTCTCATTTTATTGGTCTTGATACGCACGATCCCTATGTGCCTTTAGAAAAAGGTTTATCTTACCGTGATGTTCCTTTAGAGCCAGGAATGATTATTTCCGATGAACCCGGTTTATATTTTGCAAATCTTGGAATCGGTATTCGCATCGAGGATGATTTACTTATTACAGAAGATGGCTGTCGAAATTTATCGGATGGCATTGTAAAAGAAATTGACGATATTGAACGCCTTTTATCCTCTCGTTTATAACGCTTCTTTAATGAGCATGATATGATTTGCCATGCGCAAATATATTCTTACTGTTGACCAAGGTACAACTTCTACAAGAGCTCTTCTTTTAGACAAGGAAGGAACTTGTCTTTTTAAAGCTCAAAGAGAGTTGCCTTGTCTTTATCCTCATCCAGGACATGTAGAAATGGATGCTGAGAAAATATGGATTTCAGTGGTAGATGTTATTAACGAACTCCGCATTTTAGGTGGAGTTTCCTTTAAGGATATCGCAGTTCTAGCGATTACCAACCAAAGAGAAACCACAATTGTTTGGGATAAAAATACGGGAAAACCAATCTATAACGCGATTGTTTGGCAATCTCGACAAAGCGAAGAGATTTGTAATCGTTATCAGGAGTTTACTCATTTACTCCAAGAAAAGACGGGACTGAGATTAAACCCCTATTTTTCCGCCAGTAAAATACGTTACATTTTAGAACATGTCCCGGGAGCGGAAGAAAAAGCAAAAAGAGGAGAACTCCTCTTTGGCACGGTGGATAGTTGGCTAATTTATAACTTAACCGAAGGTAAGAAGCATCTAACGGATATTACTAACGCTTCGCGTACGATGCTTTTTAATATTCATACGCTCAGCTGGGATAAGCAGTTATGTGACTTATTCCAGATTCCTGTTTGTATGCTTCCTGAAGTGAAAGAGAATGCGACAGATTTTGGTATCGCTTCTTTTTTAGATTCGGATTTACATATATACGCTGTTGCAGGTGATCAAGAAAGTGCTTTATTTGGGCAATGCTGTTTCAACAAAGGGGAAAGCAAAAATACTTATGGAACGGGCTGCTTTATGCTTATGAATACAGGATCTTCTCCTGTGACAAGTAAGGGAGGACTTTTAACAACAATTGCCTGGAAGATTCAAGGAGAGGTCACTTACGCTTTAGAAGGTTCTGTTTTTATAGGTGGGGCGATTGTTCAGTGGCTACGCGATGAAATGCGCTGGTTTAAAGAATCGATGGAAAGCGAGGAATATGCTGAGCGAAGAGAAGAGATGAAAGGCATTTATTTTGTTCCTGCTTTCGTTGGGCTTGGTGCCCCATACTGGGATGATAAGGTCCGCGGAGCGATTTTTGGCTTAACTAGAGGAAGTGACCGTCACCATATTACGCGTGCAGCCTTACAGGCCATCGCTTATGAAAGCAAAGATGTCATTGAACTCATGAAACAAGAAGCTGGTTTAGATTTACCTGTATTAAAGGTAGATGGAGGTGCTTCTGCTAATGGTTTACTCATGCAGTTTCAAGCGGATATTTTACAAACTAAAGTTGAGCTCCCTGCAATGATTGAAACAACAGCTTTAGGTGTGGCGTATATGGCTGGCCTCGCTTCTGGCTTATTTCGTGATTTAGAAGCGATTAAAAAAGCCAGAAAAGTGAGTAAAGTATATGTGCCATCTATGAGCAAAGAAGAGGTGGATAGCCGTTATAAAGGCTGGAAGAGCGCCGTGGCAGGGGCAAGACTTTTTCAAAGTGACGATGAGTAACAAGTAAAATGGATCGATATTCTTTCTCTTTAAAGGGCGTTTTGCCTGGACAAGATGCTGTCCTTGTTGTTCCCAAGGAAGAACACCGTTTTTGGCTCATCTATCAAAGAAAACATTCTGAGTATCGCTTTCAGGTTAAAGCAATTGAAGATGTTGAAAATGATTTCTCTCTTTTACCTTCACCGCGTCTAGCTTCTCATATTTTAAAAAGAGCGCGAGATTACGAAAGAAAGGCGAAAGAGGAAGGGAAAGAGGTTAGGCATCTCCATTCTTCTGATGTGAAAGAAATTGAAAAAGTATTGATTTCACCTTTCTACACAAAAGAACCATCTTGTTTTGCTTCTTATGGGTTATCTCATTTAAGAGAAGAGTTCTTAAAAGAAGGATATTTAATGCCTTCTCTCGACGCGGACTATGACTATCGTAATAAAATCATTTTAGTATCAAAACCTCTCTTGCAGCGCATTCATCAGATTTTTCAGAGTTCTCATAATTCGAACTTAGCGGTGCAAGCCTTTCTTTATCCCTCCCAAAAGATGGCGCAGCAGAAAAGCATTTATGCCTTTCGCGACAGAAGTGAGGAAGTTTATTATTTGCTTAACGAGATGACGCATCTTCTCTTAAATGGAGTTTCTCCAGACCAAATTTATATTTATGGGGCTGATGAAGAAGCGAAACGGTTATTCCGTGATTTAGCACCTCAATTTGGGGTACCAGTAGAAAAAAATCACCGCTTTTTGCTTAGTTCTACTTTGCTTTTCCAAGATTTTATAGGCCTTTTGCAGAGTTATTCACCTGATGACGCCTATTCTCTTTTAAAAGAAGACGAATACGGCAAAGAAGAGATGAACGGTTTAAGAAGTCTTGTCCGCGACTATGGCGATATCAGTCAAAATGAGAAGGAAAACGTTGCCTTATTCGAAGAGCTAGGAAGAAACACTCCTTTTTTCACCCCTCTCGCATACGATGAGTCCATTCATTTTCTCTCTTCTTTGTCATTACCTCCATTTTCCTATCTCTTCATGATGTCTTTTGATTCCAAAACGTACCCTTTTATTGCTTCAAAAGGCGGTTTTTGGAGCGAAGAAGAGAAGAAAGAATATGGTTTTGAAACGACGGAAGAAGAAAATACTAGATGGCTTTCTTCTTATGAATCAATGAAAGAAAGAGGCCTTATTGCTGCGACTACTTTTGCAAGTAAAAGTAGTGGAGGAGTCTGTTTTCCTTCTCGTCTAGAATCGCTTCCGTTTGTGATGCACGAGCCTTTTCATGAAAAAAATAACGATCAAGGTGAACTTCTTGCTTATGTAGATTATTCACATAATAAAGGGAAAACGTTTTTCTCTTTTCTTCTCGATGAAAAGTTAACAACAGGAGTGGAACGCCCCTTTTATGAAAAGGCAAAAGCTCTTTTGCCTTACCCTCTTTTTGATTGTTATAACCATGACTTATCTTTTGCAAGTCTAGAGAGCAAAACTCTTTCTCCTTGCTTATCGGCAAGTTCACTAAAAGAGTTTTATAGCTGCCCCTTTTCTTATTTTTGTGAGTATGTTTTGAACTTAGAACCCTTCTCCTCTTCTTTTAGTTCCAGTCTTGGCAATGTCATTCATCAAGTACTTGCTACTCTAGGCGAGCAACAAGAAGATTTCTCTTTTTCAAAAACTTGGGGAAGTGCCTTTTATCAAGAGAAACAAGTGCGTGAAAAAGAAGAACCCTTCTCCTCTTTAGAGTACATTCTTTTTGATATTGAAAAAGAACATGTGCAAGCAATTGCTTCTTCTTACGCTACATACTTTAAGCATTTATCTGCAGGTAGGGAATTTAGCGTTTTGGCAGAAAAATCATTTCTTTTAGATCCTCGAAGCGAGGAATATTTACCTGTGACAGGACGCTTTGATGCGATATATCGCTTAGAAGGAACTGGATATCTTGTTGTAGATTATAAAAGCGGACATGAATCTTTTTCTTTAGAAGGGTATCGAGCAGGGGTAAAACCTCAACTGCCTTTATATGCTTATTGGAGTAAGAAAGACGGGAATATATATGATAAAAGAACAGGAAAGAAGCATGAAGTTCTTTCTAAAGATGAAAAGCTTTATGGAATTTTCTTAGCGAAATGTTACGGAAATAATTATCCTGTTTATCACTTCACTCCTACTAGAGATTTGCAAATTGATGATAACAGTATTTTGAAAGATCTTTCTTTTAACGGGATGTTTGACCCTGGAATTATCGAAACTCCTTTTGTTTTTCCAAGAACCGACCGCAGTGATTGGATTGCAGGTATCTCACGCAGCAAAGCTGGTGTACGTATTAAAAACCCCAAAGAAAGGGACTGGTCTAACTCTTTTATGGAGATGCTTTTAGGAGAAAAAGGAAAGGAAACACCTTCCTTTTATTTCCCTAGTTTGGAAGAAGAGATTCATCTTGCCTCTTATTACATTCAAAATAATCTTTTTCCCATTTCTCCATTGGTGCTGAATCTTGATGCAATAGAAGAGGAGGAAGCCATTTCTGGGGATGCGCAGCATTTTTCAAATCTAGACAAGGAAGAAAATATTGACGCGCAAAATGAAGACGATGCTTTGCTGCAAAGTAAATTTACCTATATGGGCTGCAGTTATTGTCCCTATCATGATGTTTGCTATTCTTCGCGAGAGGATTATCGACGGGAAATGCCTGATTTTAAAAAGGGAAAATTGATGAGCAGGGAGGAAGAAAAAGATGAGTGAAAAACCAAATCTTCAACAAGAAAAGGCAATTTATTCTTCTGCCTCTTCTTTGCTTTTATCGGCAGGAGCGGGTTCTGGTAAAACAAAAGTTATTAAAAACCGTGTTGCTTATCTTGCTCATGATTTAAATGTCCCTTTGTCAAAGATGCTCGTTTTAACTTTTACGAATAAAGCGGCGTCTGAAATGAAAACGAGAATCCGTGATGTCTTCATGGAAATGAGCAAAAAAGAAAAAGGGGAAGCGAAAGAAAAATATTTACGTTTGGCAAGCGAAGTGGATAGCGCTGCCATCACTACTTTTGACTCCTTTGCCTTATCTTTTGTGAAAGAGTACCGAACCGAACTTGATCTTGCTCCAAATATTCAAATTGGAGATGACACTATCTTATCGCTAGAGGTTCATGCAAGGCTTGATTCTCTTTTAGAAGATGCCTATCAGAAGTTAATAGTGCATCTAAGAGAAAGAGATTTTGATAAAGAAAAAGACCCTTTGTACTGCTTTTTAAAAACGTTTACTCATAAAAATGATGAGCCTTTAAAAGAGGCGATTTTATCTCTTCTTGACCGCGCTAATGATCACGAGAACCCATTAGAATATCTACAGCAATTCCCACATATTTATTCCGATAATGATTTTATAAGGAAAGAATTAATAGAACTTATTAGACGTAGACTTCACTCCGTTGAGAAAGCATTAGAGATGATTTCTTTGTACGATACGGATGAGGGGAATACCTTACTCGCTGCCGAGGATACGAAGCAGGTAGAGTCATTAAAAGGAGTGTTATTGCATGCCCTTTCTAGTAAGGACAAAGAAGTGTTATTAGCAGCGTTAGAAGCTAACATTAGTTTTCCTGTTGCTAAAAATGACTATGCTTTGCCAAAAGATACGGATGCTTCTGTTTGGAGAAGCGAGGTTAAGGCGCTATGTGCATCCTCTTTTGAAGATTGGTTAAAATTTGGAGTAGAAAAAGAAGGAGGAAATGTAACTCTTTCTGCCCTTTTAAATGAGGATGCTCAGCGTTTAGAAGAAATTTCTACCTTGCTTTGTTCTTTTGCAATTCCTCTTTATTTACAGATGGATGAATATAAAAAGAAACAAGGTATCTTTACTTTTAGTGACATTTTTCACCTGGCGTTAGAAGCTCTGGAGAAAGACAGAGTAAAAAAAGATTTTCAAACGCGTTACGAACACATTCTTGTTGATGAATGCCAAGATAATAACGATTTGCAATATGCCTTAATTGATAAGATTCATGCTCTTAATCCGAGTTCCCATCTATTCATGGTAGGGGACGTGAAGCAGTCGATTTATCGATTCCGTAAAGCCAACCCAAAACTATTCCAAGCAAGAGAGAAATGCTATCAAGAAAACCAAAATAGTGGCGACACTTCCTTTGAAGTGATTCACATGAACACAAATTACCGTTCTGATGCGCCGATTATTGATGGAGTGAATCATCTATTTGGAAATCTAATGTCGGAAGAATGCGGCGGAGTGGATTACGATGAGAAGCAAAATATGAAAACAGGAAAGTTAACCTCCCTTCCTAGTTCGGGCTTTTTCTCCCTTCTTATTCCAAAACGTCCTAAATTTGGTGAAGGGGAAAAGGAAGATTTTGCACTGAGTAATGCTGAGCGTAGAGCAAAATACCTTGCTGGCGAGATTGCCTGCCGTGTATCTGAAGGAGCTTCACCTGGAGACTTTGCTATTCTTGTTAGAACAAAAACGAACTTTTTGCTCTATGTGAAAGCTTTATCAAACTATCACTTGCCTGTCGTTTTAGTGAACGAAACGGAATTAAATTCAGAAAACTTAGTGATGACTCTGATTTCACTTTTTAAATTAGTTCATCATTTCTATGAATTAAAAAAGACTGATGAAGAAAAGTCAGATAAAATCCTCGCTCTCATGCGTCATCCCTTCTCTTCTATCTATCGTTCCTTCTTGTTTGTGGAGGAAACAGGCAAAAAAGAGGAAGGACAAAGCGAAGGAAATCTTTTAACTCTTTTTCAAACAGGAGAATGGTTAAATCATTCTATTTGTCAAAAAACCAAAAATTTAGCGGATATTTATGGAGATAAATCACCTGTTGAAGGGCTAGAGGCATTAATTGAAGAATTTTCTTTGATTGATCATTTGCCTTATTTAGGGAATCTAAAAGCCTGCTATCGTCAACTTGGAACCATTCGTGACTATGCTAAAACAGTCGAAGGGCTTGGGAAGAAGTTTGCGGATTTTTGCTCTCTTCTAGAAACAGGCGTAAATGAATTTACTTTAACCTTACCTGCTGAGCCTAGCGCAGAAGATAATGGGGTGATTTTTCCAAACAAAGATTCAAACACTTCGACCTCTCCTATCCGCATTATGACCATTCATGCATCCAAAGGTTTACAGTTTCCTTATGTTTATCTGCCTGAACTTTCTTGGAAAAAGTTACAACGCGATAGCAGCGCTTTAAGCCGTGATTATGGTCTTATCCTTAAAAATTCTTCTTATGCTATTCAAAAAAAGGTCGGTCAAGGATTTAAGCAAGTTTCTTTGTCACCTTTAGGTGCGTTATTATCATCTAGCAGTGAAAAAGAAGAAGCAGTATCGGAACTTGTACGTTTATTTTATGTTGCAATTACTCGAGCTGAGAAACAGTGCGTATTTGTCTTTGATGAAAAGAAAGAAAACGCTCCAATCCTTCACCGTTTTGGCAGTTATTATTCCTCTCAAGAAGAGGGAGAAGACGGGAAGATTAAGTTCTCCCTTCACTCGATTCTTTCTTTTGAAGATATGCTTCGCTACGCAAGTTATGGCAAGTTTCAATTACCAGCACCCTCTCTTGCTAGATTAGGGAGAGAATATCAAACAAAAGGTAATACGCATCAATACGCGCTTGAAGAGGGAGAAACGCTTCATGTTTCTTTTCAAAGTAAGAAAAAAGAAGAGATAAAGCAACCAAGTAAAGAGTTAGGGGAGAGAATAGATGATAAGGCTTTACTTTATGGAACTTTCCTTCATCGAGCGTTCGAAATATCCGATTTGAAAAATGGTATCCCTAACTCTCTTTTATCAGAAAAAGTTAAAAAAACCCTGCAAAACGCCTTTAATTCTCCTTTAATGCAAAAAGTTCGAACTGCTAAAGCCATTATGAAGGAGTACTCCTATATGGATGAAGAAGGCAGAAAAGGACAAATCGATCTTCTCGTCTTTTTTGAGGAGGAAGCTTATATCATCGACTATAAAACTTCCTCTCTTCACGATTCTGCCTATGAAGAGCAATTAGCAACTTACCGGGCTTATATCTGCAAAACATTCCCAGAACTCAAATCTGTTCGCTGTTTCTTACTTTCTATTCTTCATCCTGAGCAAACAAAAGAAGTGTGTCTTTCTTCTTAAGGGTATAAGATATTTCTATGAAGGAAATAGAAATTTCTTTTGAACGGTTTGAAAATTTTTTGCAAAAACTAACTGTTGCAAAAGGACATGATGCTTCTTTTCTTTATCAATGTCTTGTTGCTGCTATTAGTGCAACCAAAGAAATGGAAGAAAAAACAGGGGCATTGGGTTCAGCCATCGTGAATCCACTTCTTCTTTCTCTATACATTGTGAATGAGCACGATTTTTATCTTCGTCTTCACGGTGATAAAAAAGAGGAAGACCTCATTCATGATGACGCTTACCAATCTTTAATTATCTCCTTATCACTTGATAAATATCTCACCATCGAACATATCGCGCCAAAAGAAAGAAGTTTTGCTACTTGGTTTAGGCCTGATATTTCTACTTTGAACCTATATTGTTCTTTTTTATTAGGAATGTTAGCGAGGTATCAACACGGCAATCCAGCACAAACACTCCTTGTAGATATGCTTCGTAAAGCTTTCTCTATGGCTAGATGCATTCTTTTCTTGCTCACTTCTGGTTTTGAAACAGAAGCTTTTTCTACCTGGCGAACGCTTCACGAAAATGAATGTATTCTGGAAATTATTTTAAAAGGTGGAAAACCAGCATCAGATGCTTATTTAAAACATATGCGTTTTGCTTTAGCCTTCCGCGGCCAAATTCCTTCCAAAGAAGAGACGGATTCTGTTTTTGTTGAAATCAAAGAAGGCATGCGAGAACACGGCTTAAAAAGTAAAGACATGAAGCGCTTTATTGAGTATGGCTGGGTGATGGACTTACCATTTGTAAAAGAAGATCCTGAATTTAAATTAAATTTCCGTGACGGAATTGAAAGAGCGGCTGGATTATCTCGTTATCGAAAAGAGTATGAAACGAGCTCCGAAATTGCCCATAGTTCTCCTTTACTACTTTACTCCAACAAATCTTTCTTCTATTACAAAACTTTAGTGAATCTATATGAATCGTTCTTCCGCTTAGAACGAGCATTTAGCTCTTTATATTTACCAGGAGCGGAAAAAGAAGAACAGCAGCGTTATTTAAACATGCGAAAACTATATTTTTCGCAGCTAAAGGAATGCTATCAATTAATTCTTACGATGCTGAAAAAGTTTGTGAAGAAAAAGGAAGAATAAATTAAACGTCTTTATAGCAAGAACCACCGATAAATTCACGCATTAAAGAGTTACTTGGAACCCAAGTGTCTTCTAACGCGACAAAATATTTGAGCATGCGAATAAGCCGCTCTGCAATCATGAAATATGGGCTATCTTTATCAATGGCTGTAAGTAGCGGCATGGCATAATTTTTCATGACAGGTAATTCGTAGGGAAGATACGAATTAAAGACGAAATCTGCACCTTCTTGATGAGCGTAAATCCATTTAAATTCACCTGCGCGAACACTGGGCCACATGGAGAAGGTTTCTTCGGCGGGAGCTCCGCGGAATTTTTTATCACGAACAAGACGCCTTAATAGGCGTAAATCAGTTAAAGAAACAGGGTTGTGGTCATCGAGATTAATTTGCGCTTGTGGCGAGATAAAAATCTTAAATTTATCTGTATTTGGAATGGAAGGAGTTAATGCATCATTTAAAGCATGAATACCTTCCACGATGATAGGCTGATTTTTCCCTAGTTTTACTTTCCTTCCAAACACTTGGTGGCCAAGTTCGAAATCAAAGCGCGGTAAATCGACTTCTTCACCAGAAATAAGAGCAACCATATCGTTATTGAACTGCTCAATGTCTAAAGCAGCAATATTTTCTAAATCTGGCGCTCCATCAGGGCCAAGAGGGACTTTGCTCTTTTCCAAATAGTAGTCATCAATGGAAATACGAATCGGGGAAATTCCTCTTGATAAAAGTTCGATGCGTAAACGGTTGGCAAAAGTAGTTTTTCCCGAAGAAGATGGCCCAGCAATAAATATCAAACGAATATCATCGATATCATCTTCAATTAACTGGCCAAGTTCACAGAGCATTCTGTTATGTCTTGCTTCACATAAATTGATAAATTCCACTGGTCCAGCTTTTTGAATCTTTTCATTAATTTTACCGACAGTATCTGCAGAAATAATCTTTGCCCAATCATGACTTTCCTTTAAAGTCCGCATGAAGGTTGGAGCATCTTCAAAGGTTGGAATTTCTCCATTACATTCCGCGCGGGGATATTGCAGCATGAAACCTGGGGCGTACAAAAGTAATTTCCACTTAGTTAAGTAACCAGTGGATGGGACTAAGCGGCAATACATATAGTTCATATATTCGCCGCATCGATAGAAGTGGACTGTCTTTTCGGGACGATACTTCAATAGGTCCATTTTGTCTTGATAATCTCTCTCTTTGTAAATCTTTTCTGCTTCTTCGTTAGGTACAACCATACGGACTAAAGGCAAATCTTCATCAATAAGGCGCTGAATTTCCTTTCGTACACGAATGAGCATGTTGGTATTGGAACATACTTTTGGATCAAGTAAATGAATGGAGATACTTCTTGATACGTTATAGGCAAAACGAATTTTTAACTCGGGGTACAAGTTATGGAAAGCCATCGCTACTACATAGCGCAAGGAGGCTTCATAGATTTTCATGGCATCAATCGAAGAACAATCAAGATATTCAATTTCCGCGTCATAATAAACTTCGTATTCAAGTTCTCTTGTTTTGTTATTCACCTTAGCGGCAATATATTTTTTGGCTTTGCTGTCTTCTTCGCTTAGTAACGAAAGCAAAGAGGCTTTTTTCTCTAGCGTTCTTGCTTCACCATTTATTTTTACTACATAACTCATTTTCATTACCTCACAATCACTCTGTGACGCACAAGAGTATAGCAAATGTGTCAATCGTGCAAGCGCTTACAGAAAGTTATTCTCTTGCTTTACCGAATTAACGAATTCGAGTAAACTCTTAATTGATGTTAGTAAAACGCTGGCTTAAGTGGGACGAGAACCAAAAATCTTTAGCAATACTCGTTTTAATTGCAATTGTTGGATTTTGCGTGCAAATTCCTCTTTTCTTAATCCATGACAATGATGGTTTTTCTTATGGAGCATATCCGCTTGGATGGCTACTTGGTTCTCTTATTGAAATTATTGCCTTTATCTCGATGGATCTCATGGTGAAAGCTTTAGGAAGAGTGAGCGATAAAACAAGCGGCACCCTTCTTATTTTGGGCTCTTTTGTAGTACGTTTTCTTCTTTATATTGTTGGTCTTATCATTAGCGCTATCTGCACATTCGTACCGGAAATCTGGGGAGGATTTTCTGGTTTTAATTTCTTTACTTGTTTTGCTGCGTTGTTGCCTTTCCCTCTTGTTACTTGGATTTTCCATTATTTGAGTACAAAGAAGGGGAAGAGTGTTTCGCATGAGAAGGAAGAAAGCCATACTCCTTCTAGTGAAATTAGGGACGAGGATACGCTATGACATTTGAAGAGAGAATTGCGTCCATGATGGACTGGAATTTAGACGCAAATCTTTATAGCTCTCTTTTATGTATGCTTCTCGTTTTAATTGTTGGGGCAATTATTGGAGTCAAAGCGCATCGCGCTTTAAAAACGGGTCATTTAGAAAAAGCGGATCACGGTATTCTCTTTTATGCTTGTTGGCTTTTTGAAGGAATTGAAGGCTTTGCTGCAGAGAGAATGGGGAAAGAATACGGCAAAAAATGGGAACCTTATTTATTTGGTTTAACTTGCTATTTATTTGTCGCTTTTAACTGGGGTTTACTTGGATTACCTACCATTGTTGACTGGATTGCTGCCCCCTTATCTTTGGCACTTATCATGTTTGTTCTGATTCAGTATCAAGGAATCCGTACCAATCACTGGGGATATTTTCATCGATATGTCGAACCAATCAAAATTTGGTTTCCTATTAATTTAATTACTTGCTGGACTCCTATTATTTCTACAACGATGCGTTTATTAGGTAACTGTTTGGCAGGAACGGTCATTATTTCTTTGGTGCAGTGGGCGCTTGGGGCAGCATCAGGGGGACTGCTAGAGCTTATGGGCGGATTAACAAGCGCCGCTCATGCTTCCTATGTGCCTGCCTGGGACGTGAACCAAAGTTATGTTTGGACTGAAATCTTTATTGCCCCGTTTGTGATGGGTGTTTTGAATCTCTACTTCAGTCTCTTCAGCTCTTACGTGCAAACCTTGGTGTTTGTTAACCTCAATGCGTTATGGATTGGGGCAGAAGTACCAAGTAAAGAGGAAGAAGATTTAGCCCCACTTGCTTCTCGTGACCCTCTTCCCAAAGGGGCCTAAAATTGTTCACTAAGATTCCATAAGGAGGATTGTCTATGGATATTAATCTTGGTCTTATTGCCATCGCCTGCTCCATCTGTGTCGGGCTTGGCTGCCTCTCTGCAATCGGAGAAGGTATTATCTGCGCCCATGCTATCGACGGAATGTCACGCAATCCCGATATGCAGAAGAAGTTACAAAGCACCATGATGATTGCGGTTGCTCTAGATGAATCGACCGCTATTTACTGTCTTATCATGGCAATTCTTCTTCTCTTTGTACTTGGCGGAAGAGCATAAGAAAGCAAAGGAACATGCCTTTATTTGTTAATAGCACGCCTTTTAGTCCCGAAGATTTTTTGAATAAACTAATTCCTAATTTTTGGAGTTTACTCATTAATCTTCTTGCTTTGATTGTTTTCTTTGTGGTCCTTTATTTTATTGCCTATAAGCCAGTTAAAAAACTAATTGAGGCAAGAAGACATAAAGTACAAGAGGAAATGCAAGAAGGGGAACGTCTAAAAAAGATTGGTGAAGAGAGAGAAAAAGAAACAAGAAACATTGTTTCGGAAGCGAAAACAGAAGCTTCTTTGATTCGCCAAAAAGGGGAAGAAGAGGGCGTTAAATTAAAAGAGGAAATGCTGCAAAAAGCAGAAACTGAATTAAAAGAAAAGAAGGCACGCGCTCTTGAAGAACTTCATCAAGAAGAAGAAAAAACCCGTGCTGCTTTGCGAAGTGAAACGGTTGATCTTGCTCTTCTTATGGCAGAAAAACTTGTGGACGAGAAAATGGATTCTAATCTCGACAAAAAACTTGTCGCATCTTTTGCCAAAGATTTAGGAGAAAAGAAAGATGAATGATTCTCTTGCAAATAGCTATGCTTCTGCACTTCATGATTTAAGCAAAGGCCATGCAGAAATCTTAAAAAAGAACTTAGTTTTAGCAGGGAAATTACTAGAAAAGGAAGAGTGCTACCCCTATTTAAATTCTCCTCGAATTGGCAAAGAAGGACGTTATAAGATTGCTTCTATTCTCTTTCAAGAAATCACCTTTCCTCCACTTCATGCCTTGCTTCTTCTTTTAGCGACTAAAAGAAAATTATCACTTTTCTCTCAAATCAAAGAAAGTGTAGAAGCGCTTATTGATGAAGAAGAGGGAGTTGAAAGAGGAATTGTTTGGAGTGTTCGTCCATTAGAAAAAGAAGAGGTAGCTTCGCTTGAAAATGCTCTTCAAGAAAAAGGCGGAAAAGTCATTCACCTAGAAAATCGCCTTGATCCTTCTTTAAGAGGAGGAATTTGCGTTGCCTTAAAAGATAGAAGATACGATGGTTCATTAAAAGAAAAAGCGCGCTTATTAAAAAAGCACCTGATGAAAGGGGACATATATGGGAAAACAAGATAATTTAGCTTTACTTCTAAAAAAAGAAATTGAGTCTTTTGCCGGTAAAGTGGAAACCTCTGAAGAGGGGACTATCCTTTCCATTGGTGATGGTATTGCGCGCGTATATGGCTTACCCGATGTGATGATGGGGGAATTAATTCACTTTCCACATGATGCAGAAGGGCTTGTCATGAATTTGGATGAAGAAGAAATCGGTGTTGCTCTTTTAAAGGGAGGAGAACTTTTAAAAGAGGGAGATTATGCAAGAAGAACTCGCCGAGTGATTGAAACTGTCGTTGGTGATGAACTTTTAGGCCGTGTTGTATCTCCTCTTGGAGAACCTTTAGACGGAAAAGGACCAATTCATGGTGACGCTATGCGCCCGATTGAACGGATTGCTCCTGGCGTAATGGAAAGAAAATCGGTTGATCATCCTCTTCATACTGGAATTAAAGCAATTGACTCGATGATTCCTATTGGTAGAGGGCAAAGAGAACTCATTATTGGCGATCGCCAAACAGGAAAAACCTCCCTAGCAATGGATGCGATTATTTCTCAAAAAGGAGAGGGAGTAAAATGTATTTATGTTGCAATTGGACAAAAGAATAGTTCGGTTGCGGATTTTGTAGATTTGCTCAGGAAAAAAGGTGCGATGGATTACACTTTAGTAGTGAATGCATCTGCTTCTGAAGAGGCTCCCATTTTATATATTGCTCCTTTTGCAGGTATGGCTATGGCAGAGTACTGGCTTGAAAAAGGAGAAGATGTTCTCATTATTTTTGATGACTTAAGTAAACATGCAGTCTCTTACCGCGCTTTGTCTTTATTACTGAGACGCTCTCCCGGTAGAGAAGCATATCCCGGTGATATTTTCTATTTACATTCGCGTTTATTAGAAAGAGCATGCCGATTAAAGGAGAGTAGAGGTGGTGGCTCCATTACGGCACTTCCGATTGTTGAAACGCAGGCTGGTGATATCAGCGCCTATATTCCAACCAATATTATTTCCATTACAGACGGACAAATCTTTTTAGATAGTTCGGCGTTTGCTTCCGGACAAAGGCCTGCTATTGATATAGGTTTATCGGTATCTCGTGTTGGCTCTTCTGCCCAAACAAAAGCCATGAAACAAGTTTCTCGATCCTTAAAAATGAGCATTGCAAATTATCAAGAAAATTTGTCTTTTGCCCAGTTTGGTTCTGATTTGGATGAATCGACAAGAAAAATCCTTCATCATGGTGACCGCGCGATGGAAGCTTTAAAGCAGAGAAACGGGGAACCTCTATCTGAGCAAGATGAAATTCTTACCTTATTTGCTTTAGAACACGGTTATTTAGACAAGGTAGAAAAGGATGAAGTTGTATCTTTCTTAAAAGAGATGATTTCGGAAATCAGAAGATCGAAGGGGGATTTGCTGAAGAAAATCAATCAAATGCATCAAATTGATAAAGAAAGTGAGGAGGAGTTAAAGAAAGGGATAGAAGAAGCACTCTCTTTCTTTAAAGCTTAGTTATGGCAACCGCTCTTCCTAGAATTAAAAGGCGGATTCGTTCCATTGAAAGCACAGGGAAACTCACCAAAGCAATGGAACTTATCGCCGGTGCTAGAGCAAGAAAATTAGAGCGCTCACTTTCTTTTGAAAAAAGTAGCGTTCAAGTTTTAGAAGATGTTTTAATGATGCTACTTGCGAAAGACAAAGAAAAAAACTCCCTTTATTTTGAAGAAAGCAAAGGAAAAAAGATTGCTTTTGTCTTTGGTCCTTCTCTTGGTTTATCAGGTGGCTTTTTAAACCAGTTTCATGAAACTCTTACAAAAGGGCACAAAGAGGGAACTCTCTATTACGTAAGCGGTACGCGCCTTCTTCCTTTCTTTGAAGAAAAAGGCTGGGAATATCGTGCTTTGTCTCTTGATAAAGACCCGTCTTTAACCCTTTTACCTCTTGTTCAAGATTTTTACTCTTCCTGGAAAAACGCGGAAACTTCTTCGCTTTCTATTTTCTATGGAAGGCCTTTAAGTACTTTATATTTTTCGATAGAAGAAGAAAAAATCTTCCCTTTAAAGGAAAGCGATCTTCATGATTCCTTTTCTTGGCTTAGTTACCGCGCGCCCTTAATGGATGAAGATGCTGCTAGTTTACTAGAAGGCTTTTTGCCGCAATACCTTCTAAGCAAACTTCATCTTTTCTACTCTTCCTCTTCTCTAGCAGAAAATATTGCCCGCCGGAAGGCGATGGAAGAAGCAAATGACAATGTTGACGATTTATTACATCAGTTAACGATTGAATTAAACAAAGAAAGACAAAATTCCATCACACAAGAGATTACTGAAGTCATTTCTGGATCATTAAACTAGGAGGTTTTTTATGAGCAAAATCGAGCAAATGAAAGGAAAAGTAGCACGGGTTGTAGGACCAGTTGTCGATGTTCGTTTTCCTTTAAAACATCTTCCCGCGATATTAACAGAGCTTCTCATAAAACTTCCTAATGACAAAGAACTTGCCTTAGAAGTGATGCAGCATATTGGCGACGACTTGGTCCGCTGCGTTTCCATGGGTCCGACTGATGGTTTACAAAGAGGAATGGAGGTATTAGACACTTCTCATCCGATTGAAGTTCCTGTAGGCAAAGCAACCTTAGGAAGAATGTTTGATGTTTTAGGGCATCCTATCGACGGTCTTGGGGAAGTAGAGGCCAAGAGAATGCCTATTCATAGAAAAACTCCTTCCTTTTTAGACCAAGTTGTCAAAAAGGAAATATTAGAAACAGGAATCAAAGTGATTGATTTACTTTGTCCTTATAAAAAAGGCGGCAAAGTTGGCTTATTCGGGGGAGCTGGAGTTGGCAAAACGGTTTTAATTCAAGAACTCATTTCTAACATTGCATCGGAACATAAAGGTATTTCTGTTTTTGCAGGTGTTGGAGAACGTTCTAGAGAAGGCAACGATTTATATGAGGAAATGAAGGCTTCGGGTGTTTTAAAAAATACTGCCTTAGTGTTTGGTCAAATGAACGAGCCGCCAGGTGCTAGAATGCGCGCTGCTCTTTCCGCCTTAACCATTGCCGAATCTTTCCGTGATGAAGAAAAGTTAGATGTCTTGCTCTTTATTGATAATATTTATCGCTTCACGCAGGCTGGTAGCGAGGTTTCTGCTTTGCTTGGTAGAATGCCTAGTGCGGTAGGGTATCAGCCTACTTTGGCAACAGAAATGGGCCAACTTCAAGAAAGAATTACATCGACAAAAGACGGCTCCATTACTTCGATTCAAGCCATTTATGTACCGGCAGATGACTTCACCGACCCTGCCCCTGCAACAACTTTCTCTCACCTAGATTCAAGAACCTTATTGGACCGTAATACAGCCTCTTTAGGCATATATCCAGCAGTTGATCCCTTAGAGTCATCTTCTAGCATTTTAGATCCTTCTATTGTGGGTGAAGAGCATTATGAAGTGGCAAGAGAAGTGCAGCGCATTCTAGAAAGGTTTAAAGAATTACAGGATATTATCGCTATTTTAGGATTAGACGAGCTCTCACAGGAAGACAGAATTACCGTCGCTAGAGCGCGGAGAATCCGCAATTTCTTATCGCAGCCTTTCCATGTAGCAGAAAGCTTTAATGGCATGAAAGGTATTTATGTCCCTCGCATCGATACAGTGCGTTCCTTTAAAGCTATCCTTTCAGGAAAATATGATAGTTATCCTGAAGCAGCTTTCCTTTATTGCGGGGCAATTGAGGATGTAGAAAAGAAAGCGAAGGAACTGAAATAATGAAAGAAATTCTTCCTTTTGCTCTTCTTACTCCACAAGGTTTAATTACCAAAGGAGAAGCGACGCTTTTATACGTGGATACTGTTTCTGGTCCAGTAGGAATTACGCCAAATCATGACACCTTTTTAGCGCGTCTTCCCAAAAAAGCGAAAGTACATATTTATTTACCAGAAGGGGAGAAAACTTATCTTGCTGAAGAGGGGTTTTGTCTTGTAGATCCAGACAAAATAACTCTATGGAGTGTTTCCTTTTGCTCTCTTTCTTAAAATCTATTTTCAAATCGTTATAATTCATCAAGGGTATCTTGTTATGAATTTCATTTTTATCTCTGCAAACTTCCCAGTAAGAAACTTTAAGTGGGTGGAATCTCTTAGAGGACATGGGATACTAGTTTTTGTAATCGGGGATAGTCCACACTGGGATCTTCATCCTCGTTTAAGAAAGGCCGCAACAGAATATTATTTTGTAAAAGATTTATCCGATTTTGATTCGGTTTTGGCAGGTTGCCGTTATTTTGAAAGAAAATACGGAAAAATTGATTATATCGAAAGTAATAATGAGTGGTGGCTTATGCAGGATGCTAAGCTGCGTGAGGCAATGGATGTTCACACAGGTTTTTATCCTAGTGAGATGATGAAAATTAAAGCCAAAAGTGAAATGAAGGCTTGCTTTGAAAGGGGCGGGGCAAAAACAATGCGTTATATGCTTGTAGATGGCCCTGAAAATTTAGATGCCGCCCTTCAATTTGCAAATCAAGTCGGCTACCCCGTGTTTGTAAAACCAAATGTTGGAGTTGGAGCTTCCGATTCTTTTTCACTCGAAACAGAAAGCGATATTCGGAATTTTTTACGCGGTCCACTGGAAGAAACTTACATCATGGAAGAGTATATCGAAGGAAGTATTGTTTCTTATGACGGCTTCTGCGATTCGCATAGTAACGTCGTTTTTTCGACAAGTGATCATTTTCCTATTGCTGTCGCAACGGTAGTGAATGATAACGTGGATGATTTTTATTATACGAATCCCTTTTCTCTCCCATTCTATGATTTAAACGGAGAAGAGTTTGACCGCGTTGGAAGAAATGTAGTAAAAGCGTTTGGCATTAAGCAAAGACCCTTTCATATTGAGTTCTTTCTTCTTAGTAAAGATCGTCCTGGATTTGCAAAAAAAGGCGAATTTGTTGCTTTAGAGTGCAACATGAGAACTCCAGGCGGTTACACGCCCGATTTAATGGATTACGCCAACAGTGTGTCTTGCTATGAAATTTATGCTGACATCATTGCTTATGACGAAAACCGGCAAGATATGAATAAGCCAAAATATTACGCTTTTGCTTGCAGCAGAAAAGATGTCATTTCGTATGCTCATACCCAGCAAGAAATTATGGAAAAATATCATCCTTATATTTGCATGATGGGGCGTTACCCAGAACATCTAGCTCTTTGTATGGGGGATGAGTATTACTACGCAAAATTCCAAAACTATGAGGATGGAATTGCTTTTGATCATTTTGTTCGGGAAAGAGCAAAATCTAAGCAATAATCCCTCTATTTTTCTGATATTGTGATATTTAGATACGTTTCTAATTCTCTATAAAAAGTTTCATCATTTGATGAATATGTTTTGTTATTTTGCAAAAAATAGGCTTGAAGCGGACTAGACGGCATTAATTCTTCTGCAAAATACGAAACATAAATTGGGGTGTTAATATTTTTAAAATTATAGTTAGGCAAGAAGGAGTTAAGCCCTAGAGAATAGGTTGAGGCAAGTAGGGCATTCACATTATCTTTTTCTTGTTCATAGCTTTCGATACTTGGCAAGATAGAGACATTAGGATTGATATCTACATAGTGAGTAAGTGTTGCGCGGAATTCACTATAAGAGGTAGAACCATAAGTAATGGTTGTTAATGTATTTCCACTTCCAACATATACGGCAGGAGTTGCACCTAAATCTTCATCAAAATATTCTTCGAGTAAACGGACAGAGTTTTGATATTCAACATAATTATCTTCGGTAAGATGAATCAAATAACATTCCGCAAGAGTTTCTTTAATTACACGCGTAAAATCTTCTTCAAAGAAGGCGCAATGGGAGCAATCATCGCTGGAAAAAAGAAAAAGAACATCTTTATCATCTTCTAACATGCTAATGATTTCTGAACCAGTCACTTCGATACATACATCTTGATATGTATTTGGTGCATCAACGATAGTTGGATTTTGATAAATGCAATAGGGAGCATCTCCTCCTGCACAAGAAGGCAAGAAGATAGATGTAATTCCGATAAGTAGAATACTCGTTAAGCCCTTTTTCATAAAACTTATTTTAGAGAGTTTATTTGTCCTTGAATATCCGACTTAACTCTTTCTGTAAAAATGCATCCTTTTCTTTTGCAATAAAAAGAAAAGTGTCATTTTTTGTTTGATGATATCTTCTTTTTGCCCATTCTCGCCATAGCAAATCTTCAAAGGCAGTCAGAAAAACAATATTGTTCCATTCTTCATTGCACTTTCTCTCTCCTAAAAGGAAAGAAAAGGCAGGTTTTATTTCTTTTCTTAAGGCACTATCACCTTCTGTAAAAAAAGAAACAAAATCGAAATAAGGATGATTGTTACCAGCAAATTCAAAATCAATAAGCATATAGGTTCCGTCATCTTTTTCTAGAAGATTTCCTGGCACTAAATCATTATGAGAAAAAACGAAAGAATCTGTATTTTGAAAAAAGGATTTTGCCCAAAGAAGGCACTGCTCTTCTTTCTTTGAAAAGTCGCTTACGCGATAAGTTAAAACTCTTTCTATAGGCGAAAAAGAAACAGGAAGCAAAGGAAGAGAGTGGATTTTTGTAATTAAGGAGAGAAGAGAAAAATATCTTTTTTCTTCTTGATAATGAAATGGGTGCCCATGCACTTCTTCCATTAATAAGTCGCCATTACTATTGCAATCAAAAATGCAGGGAGCAAGAGAAATTTCTGAAGCGTATCTTTGTGCAGTTAATTCTGTTTCAGCATTATAAAAATAGGGATCAGAGTTTCTTTTAACGCGCAAAATTTTATCTCCTTTTAAGCGGTAGATTTCGTTTGATAATCCTCCGTTTAACTTCTGCCCTATTTGTATTAATGATTTGGTATCCATCTTACAGACTGTGAAAAAGCATCCCGAGTTTCTTGACGAATTTCTTTAATATGAATTGTTTCAAATTCTTTTACTTTCACTTGGCCTGAATTAGGGCCTTTATTTACAAATTTACGCGGAGTGCACATTACATCCCCATCTTCTTTCGACGAAGCTAGCAAAGCAAGTTCAGCTCCAAACCGCTTCTCTTCTTCGCTAGGATAGTCTTTTTTAATAATAAGGTGCGCTCCACTATCCCCTAAGACATGAAGCCAAGCATGATTACGTGCCGTACAATATAAGAAAGTAAGACAATCATTTTGTTTTGCATTTTTGCCATACAAATAATTGACCCCTTTGTAGGAAACCATATAGGGCAAGGTTGAAGAAGTTAATGCTAATTTTTCTCTGCCTTTTCTTCCTGGCAAAGGCGTGATTCCTAAATCTTTCGATAAAAGTTCTAAGCCAGACTCGTCTGAGGCAATTAACTGCGCAAAACTCGCCTCAAGTTCTTGTTTTTCCTCTTCCGCATTCTCCAAAAACTGTTTTGTATAGCGGAGAGTTTCTTTTGCCTTTTTTGCTCTTTTAAAATACATTTCCGCATTTTCGGAAAGTGATTTTCTAGGATCTAGTTTTATTACATATCCGTCGATTTCATAATGATCGGATCCTTTTGCAATGTCATCAAAATAGGTGTATATGAGATTTCCAATTTCTCCATCATTTAAGTGATTTGCCGCTTCTTTTGCTTGTTCTTCAAGCCTCTCCTTTTTCCGTTCCAACTGCTTAATTCTTTTTTCGATGCTTTTAAGAAGAGGACCAAAGAGTTCTTTCTTCCTTTTATCTTGAATTTGTTTTTCTTTTTCTAAACACATTAAAAGGTAGGATTTAGTATTCCAGTTTGTTTCTTCTTTTAGGCTTTTTCTTTCTGGCTTATGAGGCAGCGTGTAGGGGAGTCCTCTTAAAAGAGGTCTAGTATCTTGCAGCGATCCTGGGCGGAAAGAAGTAATAATCTTTTTCTGCTCATCGAGTACAACAAGATTCACGTGTAGGGGAATCATCTCAAAAACAAGATAACGAATTTCTTCTTTAAATACTTGATTGATAATCCGTAAGCGGAAGCAAAGAATTCTGTCTTCATTGAGCTCCTCTATATTCAAAATAATGGAAGAGTTTACTTCCTTTTTCATCTGCTCATAAAACTTGGTTTCTAGTGATTTAAAGCGTTCGATTCTTTCTGCTAAATAGATGCGAGGATCGCGGTCATCTAAAATAATCGCCAAACGATTATCCCCATATCCTTGTATATCAAAATAAAAAGCGCGGTCGTCATAAAGTGCAACTTTTAAGATTCTTTTTCCTTCTAATGCTTCCTTTAAATAAGGAAGATATTGTCCAATTTCTTTTTCACTAAGCGCCATATAAATTCATTAAATCGCTTTTTAAGGGAAACTCAATAAAGAGAAGCAAATAGGAAAGATATCTTCTACAAGTTGAAGGCTTCTTTGTGGCGGCATATAATCGCCATAATATGATTAACAAAGGTCTTTTAATCATACTTTCTGGCCCTTCTGGTGTTGGCAAAGGAACTGTCCGTCAAAAAGTGATGGAAGATCAGACTCTTAATCTTGCCTATTCTGTTTCTTTAACTACTAGAAAGCCTAGAGAAGGGGAAGTAGATGGAAAAGACTACTTTTTTGTTAGTGAAAAAGAATTCAAACAAAGAATTAAAGAAGGACAACTTCTCGAATTTACGCACTTTGTAAAGCATAGTTATGGGACTCCAAAAGATTATGTAGAAAAGCTTCGTAATGAAGGAAAAAACGTTCTTCTTGAAATTGAAATCAATGGGGCGCAGCAAGTTATGCGTGCCATGAAAAAGCAAAAGGAAAAACCTGTTTCTATTTTTATTCTCCCTCCTTCTATTGAAGAATTAGAAAGAAGAATCCGGGGAAGGTGTACCGAATGCGAAGCTGCCATTCAGGAGCGTTTAAAGCAGGCAAAAGCAGAATTAAAACTATCGGAGCATTATCAATATCGTGTGATTAATGACACTTTAGAAGATTGTGCCCAGCAAATTATTCGTATTATTCATAACGAGATTTTGAAACATTCCAAATAAGTTTCGTTATACTTTATTTGATGGTTATTGTTTCCGTATTAATTGAAAGAGGGACTAGAGCATTAGATAACGCTTTTACTTATCTATATGAAGGGAAGATAGAATTGCTTCCTTATGTTCGTGTTCGTGTTCCCTTTCACGGCAAAAATCTTATTGGTTTTGTCGAAAAAATAGAAAAAGTAGACGAGAATCGCGAAGATATTGAAAAGCGATTCGGTTTTTCTCTTATCGTATTAAACGAAAAGAATATTGTTGATGAATCTCCTATTTTGGACGAAAAATTAATTACGCTTGCTAGAAAAATTTCTTCCTACTATATGGCGAGTTTTATTACGGTACTTCAAGCGATGTTACCGCCTTCTTTATCCCCTCGTTCTTCTTCATTAAAAAAACCAAAAATTGCTTATGAGAGGATTGTGGAACCTCTTTCGTTAGAAGAAGAGGGATTAACACCAAAGCAAATCGAATTGATGCGTCTTTTGCAGCATGGTCCTATCGCGGCAAAAAGAGTACCATCCGTCTCAGCCTTAAAAGGATGTATCGATAAAAAGCGCTGCCGAATTTCTTTAATAGAGGTGGAAAGAAAAAAGAAATTTGAAGGAGAACTTGAGCCTTCTTATCCTCTGCTTCCTTTTCAGCAAAAAGCTTATGAAGATATTCTTGCCTCAGATAAAAATGTCATTCTTCTTCAGGGTGTAACAGGCTCTGGTAAAACAGAAGTTTACCTTCATTTATCTGAATATTTTTTGGAAAGAGGAGGCAATGTTTTAATGCTTGTGCCTGAGATCAATCTAACTCCAAGGATGGTGGAATATTTTGAGCATCGTTTTGGGGATAAGGTAGCGGTGCTTCATAGTGAACTTTCTGATGGTGAAAGATATGACGCTTATCGCCGAATTAGAAGAGGAGATGCTCCTATTGTGATTGGAGCAAGAAGTGCAGTTTTTGCCCCGCTTCCTAACATTTCTTTGATCATTCTAGATGAAGAACATGTGGATAGTTATAAACAAGAAAATGCCCCTCATTATCACGCAAGAGAAGTCGCAATATGGCGGGCAGAAAAAGAGAAAGCAAAACTTGTTCTTGGCTCTGCTACTCCTTCTTTAGAGAGTAAGGCTCGTGCTTTAAAAGGCGTATATGGTTACACGGAAATGAAAGAAAGAGTATCTGGGAAACCTCTTCCTTCCGCCACAATCATTGATATGAAACTTCCTTCTTCTCGCCTAAAAGATAGCAAAAAGATTTCTCGTCCTTTAGCGATTAAAATAAAAGAAAAATTAGAGAAAAAAGAGCAATGTTTGCTGCTTCTTAATCGGCGAGGATACTGGGTCGGAGTAGAATGCGCAACGTGTGGGCATTTGTGGATCTGCCCAAATTGTGGTGCTTCTTTAACCTTTCATAAAGAAGATTCTTTATTAAAGTGTCACCACTGCGGCCATGTGGAACTATATCCTTCCTTTTGTCCAGATTGTCATCAAAAAAACTTTCGTCGAGTGGGTTATGGCACCGAAAGGCTTGATGAAGAAATTAAGCGGCTTTTTCCTGAAGCGAAAGTGGCAAGACTTGATTCCGATGTTGCTTCATCAAAAAAGAGAATGGAGGAAGTTTTAAAAGACTTCAGAGAACATAAACTAGATATCTTAGTGGGAACGCAAATGATTGCTAAAGGTCACGATTTTCCTGATGTTGGTCTTAGCGCACTTGTAGATGCTGATATTGGTCTTATGATTCCTGGATATCGAAGCGCAGAAAGAGTTTTTAATTTGGTTTGCCAAATGATTGGGAGAGCAGGGCGCGCGAAAATTGAAGGAGAAGCTCTTGTTCAAACCTTTAATCCTCGCTTTTCTGCTATCCGTCTTGGAGCGATGCAAGATTATGAAACCTTTTTTAGGGAAGAAATGCGGGTAAGAAAAGAAGGAGGAAACCCTCCCTATCGCTACTTAATCTTGCTTTCTTATTTATCAAAACATTTAGAAAAAGCAGAAGAAGCAATCATTTTCACCAAAGAAGAATTGGAGAAAGAACAAATACCATTTACAAGATATCTAGGTCCTATTGAATCATTTTATAAAGAAGTGGATGGAAGATATCGCAAGAGTCTTTTAATTTCTGGCAAAGATATGTCTTATTTAAAAAAGCGGCTCAAAGAGATTGCGGATTCTTTTATTAAGCTCGGAATTACCTACGATATCGATGTAGATCCGCTCGATTGCTGAAAAAGAATGAAAACTCATACGCACGCGCGCTAGCTTGCGTGCTATGATAGTTGCCGGTTGAGAAGAGGACGCCATGATTTTGATTACGTTTGAAGGCTTAGATCCGTTTGTGACTGGCCGCTATAGCCGTGAGCATTTAAAGAACTTAGCTAATTTGTTTGAAGCAAGTGAAGATGAAATATCTTTTTTCGTTCCAAATGGAACCATTGTTCATAACGGGATAGAGCAAACAAGTTGGAACATTCGTGTCAAAGTAGAATGTCCTTTGCGTTATCACGCTTTGGAAGAAAACGTGGCGAATTATCTTTTAAAAACCCTCAAGGACTTCGCAATTCACATCGAAGTACTTTTTCATTATTTTGACGAAGCACACTCCCATAAGAGAGTGTCTTCGGAATATCCCTTATTCATCGGTCATGATGAAGTGAAAGAAGCCGAGGAAAAATGGGAGGAAGAACAAGATGAAGAAGTTTATACTGGCGATGTCTTCGCGGAGCATAAAGAAGAGTTAGATGCTTTGGAAGAAGCACTCGAGGGAAATGCCAAAAAAGGTCACAAGGAGTAAAACTCATGAAAGAACTAGAAATTGCTTATCGGATTTTATCCGACATTGAAGAGAACGGAATTGCCTTCCACGATGCAATTGGAAATTATTTCCGCGAAGATAGCGCCTCTCAGCCCTACCGTTCTTTGGTTACAAACCTTGTTGGTACGGCCCTTCGTCATAAATATCTTTTTGATCATAACCTTCATTATTTTGAAAAGTTAACCAAAGAAGATAAGCGTCTTATCGCTCTTGTTATGGCCAATCACTATTACACAAAAAGACTTGATGCCAATGAAGTGCTTGCCTATTTATCTGCCCAAATTGGGGAAGAGAAGGCAATTTTAATTCGTGATAGTGTCTTAACAAAGGAAAGAGAAGATTTATTAAAAGGAATTAAACCTTTTGAAAATCGTTATATTACTCTTAATTTCAATTGCCCATCTTGGGTGTATCAAACCATTCGCAATACGATTACGTCTGGAAAAGCGTATCGTTCTTTAAGAGATTTAACACGGCAAGCAAAGCCTACAATCCGTGTTAGAAATTCCCACTTAAAAGAAGCAATTGTGGAGCAACTTGCTACCAGTGATAGTTATGAGAAGACTTCTGTAGAAGGAATTCTTCGCTATGTAGGAAAATCTCCTCTTCGTTCGCGTGAGGAATGGAAATATAACAATATTTTCCCTGAGAAGATTGGCACCAAATACGTAATTGACCAAATCGAATTTAAGCCAACTGACCATGTATTTATGTATTGCGAAAATGATGATTGCTCTCCTTTAAGAGAACTCATTGAACGCAATATGAGCAATGTTGCGATGTATCTTGGTGTTCATAACACGGATGAACATAGTGAAGTGAGAAGAATGGTCCGCCGCGATAAGTTAACGAACATTAGCTTCTTTGGTGCGGAACATGATTCTCTAGCGGCTTATATTCCCGAAAAACAAGATGTTGTCTTTGCTCTTCCTAAGAGCACAGGCTTTGATTTGATTCCTACCTCACCTGATTACTTACTTCGTTTAAAAGAAAGTGATGTGAAAGGATTAATTGAGAATCAAACTGCCTTACTCGAACACCTTTCCGAATATGTTGGAGAGGAAGGAAAGCTTGTCTACATGGTGTATACGATTAATGCGAAAGAAGGACAAAATCAAATTAAAGCTTTCTTAGAGAAGCATCCTGAATACTATCTTTTAAAGGAAGAACAATTAATTCCTTGCGATAAGAAATTTGAAACCGCCCTTTATTACGCCATTATGGTGAAAGGGGAAAAGCCTCAATGGCTCATTGATCAAGAAGAAACAAAGAAAGCACTCTTGAGCGTAGAAGAAAAAGAGGAAGAGAGCTCCGCCTCTATGACAGAAGCAAAAGAACCTTCTTCCGAACAGGCGTCTGAAGGAGAATAGGCGTTTATGGGAGAGGGAAGCCTTTGTAATCTTTATGGCTTCCCGCTTGGAGAACTTACAAAACAGCTGGAAGCTATTGGAGAAAAGCCATATCGTGCTCAGCAGCTTTTTGATTGGCTTTATGTCAAAAAAGTTCATAGCTTTTCTGAGATGAGCAACCTTTCAAAAGATTTAAGAGAAACTCTTTCTAGCTCTTATTCTTTATTTCTTCCTTCTATTTTTAAAAAAGAAGAAAGCCAAGACGGCACAATTAAACTTCTTTTGGAAATGGAAGACGGCGCCAAAGTAGAATGCGTTTTAATGCGCTACGACTATGGCAATGCTTTATGCGTGTCTTCTGAAGTTGGTTGTTCGATGGCCTGTGCATTTTGTGCTTCCGGGTTATTGCGAAAAGAAAGAGGACTCACTGCTGCTGAAATGGTTGGTCAAGTAATGGTCATGAACGCTTTACTTGAGAAAGAAATGGAAAGAGTCTCTCATGTGGTAGTGATGGGAACAGGTGAGCCTTTTGATAATTATGATGAGGTTATGCGATTTATCCGCATTATCAATGAACAAAAAGGTTTAGCGATAGGCGCTAGACATATCACCGTGTCTACGTGCGGAATTATTCCGGGGATTCAGCGTTATTCTGAAGAAGGACTTCAGATTAATTTAGCCATTTCTTTGCATGCTCCAAATGACGAAATCCGCGCAAAACTCATGCCAATTGCTAGAAAATATCCTCTTAAGGACTTAATGCCTGCAGTAAAAGAGTATGTAGAGAAATCAGGACGAAGAGTTACTTTTGAATATATCATGTTGCGCGGAGTGAATGATTCTCTTGATTGCGCAGCAGAGTTAGTCCGTTTAATTGGTGATACTTTCGGCTACGTAAATCTTATTCCTTTTAATCCTGTAAAAGAAAAGCCCTTCGAAAGAGCAGATCGAAAAGTGGTCGAAAAATTCCGTGATTATTTAAATAATCATGGCATAAAGTGCACCATACGTAAGGAGTTTGGCACAGATATTGATGCCGCCTGCGGTCAATTAAGAGTGAAATACGAAAGGAAGAGCCGTCAATGAGTCATAAAGTTTATCGTGGTGTTTATGCTGCTAAGACGGATAAAGGCAGAGTGCGTCGCACCAATGAAGACCAAGCTGGGGTCATCGTGAATGCAGATGATGAAGTGTTTTTGGTTGTTTGCGATGGTGTTGGCGGGGCTTCTCGAGGTGAACTCGCTTCGAAAATTGCGATGGACAGCCTATTACAAAGTTTTCGGGAAAAAAGAAAACACCGCTTCGCTTTTTTAAACCGCTTCTTTTTCCATAAGGCATTAAAAGAGGCAAATGCTCTCATTTATGATACAGCGCGTAAAAACGAATCCAATTGCGGCAATATGAGTACTACAGTTGTGTGCGCTCTTATTACTGGATCACATTTGATGGTTGCTTCGTTAGGAGACTCACGCGCCTATTTATATAAAAACGGTGTATTAGAGCAGTTAACAGAAGATGAAACGTATGTGCACACCTTAGTAAAAGCAGGCAAAATTAGCCCGCAAGAGGCGGCTGTTCATCCTGACCGCCATGTGATTATGAATGCACTAGGTATTTACCCTTCTGTTTCTTTTAGCTTCCTTTCAAGGAAATATGAAGGAGAACCTTTATTACTTTGCACAGACGGACTTTATACCCAAGTTGCGAAAGAGGATATTTCCGCGATCATTTCTACCAATCAAAGAGCGGATCAAAAAGTTTTATCGCTTATCATGGAAGCAAATAGTGCAGGTGGTTCTGATAATTGCGGAATCGCTTACTGGGAGGCTTTCCCTCATGATTGAAATTGGCGGTAAGATTGACGGAAGATACCGTGTTGTTGGCCGCATTGCCCATGGCGGAATGGCCGATATTTATGAAGGGTATGATGTAGTTACCCACCACGCGGTTGCTATTAAGATATTGCGTAAAGAGATGACGCAAAAAAGAGAAAATATTGAACGTTTTCACCGCGAATGCGTAGCAGCTGCTTCTTTAAATAATCCTAATATCGTTAAAGTGTATGGTTCTGGAGAAATTGAAGGAAGACCATACATGGTTAATGAATATGTTGACGGCAGAACGCTTCGCGACAAATTAAATATGACAGCGGGACATGCTTTAAGTCCTTTAGAAGCGTGTGAGATTATGCTCCAGTTATGCACAGGAGTTGCCTATATTCATGCGCACGGTTTAATTCACCGCGATTTAAAGCCAGATAACCTTTTCTATTTGCCCGATGGCTCTATCAAGATTAGCGATTTTGGAATTGCACAAAGACTGGGGGAATCTTCTCGCGGTGACGCTATTCCTGGCACAATTTTTTATACTGCCCCGGAAACATTGCTTTCTGGTACAGCCTGTATTCAAAGCGATATTTATTCGATGGGTATTGTCTTTTTTGAACTTTTAACAGGAAGAGTACCCTTTGATGGCAGCCGAACAGAAGATATTGCTATGGAACATATAAAAAGAAAGATGCCTGATCCTTCTACCTATGTGCCTAGTATTCCAAAATCGCTTGACCGCATCGTACTAAAAGCAACTCGTAAACGCCCTCAAGATCGTTATCACAGCGCAGACGAAATGAAAGAGGCAATTGAGGCTGCTTTAAAAAATGGAAATGATTTTCGTGAAAGAAGGGGCTTCCTTTCTCGTTTATTTGGGTTTAAATAAGGAATGGACTTTCTTGATTTATCGCTTCCCAGCGTTTCTCCCTCTCTGTTAGCCAAAAAAGGCGGGGATCTTGTAAAAGAAGCTAAGCTTTGTGAAGAGGCTGGTATCTCTCTTTTACATTTCGACTATATGCGCCCTCCTTTTGTGGATGGAACAGGCTTAAGCAAAGAAGATTTTTTAGCAATTCATCGCAAGACATCTTGTTTAGAAGATGTACATCTTATGACGGATGAAGTGGAGGAAGATGGTCTCTTTTTCCTTAATGCTGGTGCGGATATTTTAACTTTCCATGGTACCATATCTGACCCTGGTCAACTCTTAAATTTATACCGCTTTATTCGTTGTCGAGGAAAAAGAGCAGGTATTGCGATTTCTCCAGATGCTTCTATATCTTCGATTACACCCTTTTTGGATTTGGTCGATCTCGTCCTTATTATGGGGGTGATTCCTGGGGCGTGCGGTAAGTCTTCTGATCCGCGCGGGGAAGAGCATTTAAAAGAAGTATTTCAGTTACGAGAAGAGAGAAGAAAAAATCATAAAAGCGATTTTCTCATTTCTTTTGACGGGGGAGTGAATGCTCAAAACGGTAGGCATTTACGAGAGGAAGGCGTGGATATTTTGGTTTCTGGTTCCTTCTTCTTTCAAGGGGATCGAGAAGAAAATAGAAAGGCCCTACTATCATGATTTCTTTGCTTTATGGTCTTATTCCTATTGCCTTAGCGGTAACCGGTTTTATCGGTTTTATCTCTGCAAAACCTCATGATTTTTCTCAATTTTCCTTAAAGAATAGCTATCCATATGAGTATTTCAGTCAAGGAGAAGGAATAAGACGCTATATTTATCTTGCTTTAACTTTCTTAGGATGCGCTGGAGCAGTGTATGTGCCATCTTATTTACTTACTTTAACTTATGGTGATACATCTTCCTTTTTGTTTTTCTTTATTCTCTTACAAATCCTCTTTTTATCCGGATATCTAGGACTTCTTGTTTATTCCTTAAATAAAGAAAAACTTCATTTTATCTCCTACGCGATTGCTGTAATCTCTTCCTCTGTTTTGTCTTTTGTAGAAGGGCTTTATTTACTTGGGGGAAGAAATATAGAAACAAATGGCTGGGCTTCTATCTTATCTGCTTCTCTTCTCTTCTTCCTAGCTCTCACTCGTTTATTCCCTCTTTTATTTAAGAAGACTTACCAGTGGAATAAGTTAGATAAGGTTACTCTTCCTGATGGCACAACCACCTATCAAAGACCTTCTTTTATTGCCCTTGCTCTTTCTGAGTGGGCTCTTGTTCCTTTGTATCTACTTAGTGAACTGATTTGGGTCATTGCAATTTCTCTTATCTGATAAAAGAAAAACCCCTAGAAGTATCTAGAGGTTTTATCACATTACTTAATAAGAGATTAGGCCGCTTTGGTAGACTTTTTGAGCGTGCGGAAGGCACGTGCGGACATTCTTAGTTCCACCCATTGTCCATCAATCATCACCTTGTGCTTTTGGAGATTCACATTCCAGACACGACGGGTGGCACGGACGGAGTGGGAGCGGTTGTTGCCACTCATAGGGCCTTTTCCAGTTAAGAAGCATTTTCTTGCCATACTTTTTTCTCCTCTCCTCTTTTCACGTTTCATGCAATGCACGAAATGCAGGGCGAATATTACTCTTTTCTTCGCGGAGGTTCAACCTTGTTTTATGATTTTGCCTCTTCTAAGTTCGCCCTTTTTTGCAAGAGATCGCGTGGGGCGGTAGCCATCTTCACCAAAGCACTGCCAATAGGTAAGATTTCAAGACGTCCCAGAAGCATTGCTAGTGAGGTTATCCAAAGCAGTAAGTCATAGTTATAACCAAATTCTGCTTTATAAGCGAAGAAGTTAACAATGGATAATCCTGTTCCTGATAAGGCAGAAGCGCTTGTAAATAAGCCTTCCTGTACACGAATACCAGGTAACATCATCATCATTAAGGCAAAAGCTGCTAAAACAACGATATAAAGGAAGGAATAGTTATTCGTGTCGCGTAACTCTTTCTTAGAAATTTCTCTTGTTTGACCAAGACGGTATACAGGACGGGGATGAATGAGGCGAGTGGGGTTGAGCGCGTCGCGGATCCACCAATAAAGTTCTTTTGCTAAGATCACAACGCGGTACTGCTTAATCGCGCCACCCGTTGAGCCAACCCCGGCACCAAGAATCATTAAGATAATCATAATGAAATAGGCAACCTCACCTAACTGCATTAAATTGGCACAGTTGGTAAATCCTGTGGTGGATATAGAAGAGATTACGGTAAAGATGGAGTAACGGAAGGAGGTAGCCCAGTCAAGGCCAATCATGTTATTTAGTGACTCATCCGTGTATAGATAAGTCATAGAGAACATCATCAGCATGGCAAATAGCAGAATAAAAATAGCCATCGACTGGAACTCGCAATCTTTAATAAACTGCTTAATTTTTCCGCGGAAAAGATAAGTATGAAGAATGAAGTTAGTTGCCCCAAGGAACATTAAGACCATAGCAATTACTTCAAAGGCAATAGGACTGCACCAAGGAGTAACTCCAAAGCCAGTATATAGTCCAGCAGCATAGTTACTTGCATACCAATAAAAGCCCGTGCTTCTAGTAGAGAATCCGCCCGTAGCAATTGCCGCGGTTGCTTGGCAAAATCCTTCAAAAGGATCCATTCCTGCAAGGAAAAACGCGAAAGTGCCAAGCGCGATATATGCAAAATAAATAAGGAAGGTGAGCTTTGCAGATCTTCGCATATTAGGCAATAAACGGTCATTATGGCCTTCTGCAAAATATAGCTGCAAATTATAGCGGTCACTAATGGCGCTTGTGATAACAAGAACTAGTCCAATTCCACCAAAGAAATGCGTTACCGCGCGATGAAATAAATAGAGATGCGAACAGTATTGAATCACATCAGGACCATCTAAAAATGCTTCGTTAGGGAAGACAGTAAATCCTGTCGCGGAGTATCCCGACATTGATTCAAAGAACGCTTCCGAAAAAGACATCTGAGCTTGTCCAAAAAAACCGCCGATATAAAAAGGAAATGCACCAAATAAAACAGCAGTTAGCCAAACAAGAGTGAGCAAAAGAGCGTCTTCTCTTTTACGGAATCTATTTCGAGGTCTGTTATGAATTAAAGGGAAATATAAGGCTAGTCCTAAAGCGACCGCGATAAGCCCTGGAATCAAAAAGGAAGGATAGGCCGCCCATTCTTGATGATAAAAAAGGAGCATTAAAAGGGGAGAAATAGTAATAATCCCCTCAAAAATTAGGAAGACTCCTAAATAGCCAAAAATGAGGCGCGCTCCCTTAACGGGTTGCTTCTCCATGATCTTTCTCCTCTTTCAAGAACGCCATTAATTTTTCTTCATTCTCGCTTGCCGCAACCACATAGAGCTTATCTTCTGGATAAAGAATGACAGAACCATTTGGTACAATCATTTGGTGATTACGAACAATTGCGGCAATGGAGGCGTAACTAGGGAAGTTCATATCCATAATCTTCATATTGGCAATACGGTCTTCCGCAGAAACAGTGGATTCCACCATTGCAAAACTTTCATCCTCCATAGCGAGAGATTTAATCATTTTGCGTAAGGTTGCCTCACTCAAAATAGAATTGGCAAGTAAGTAGGTAGAGCAAATGACTGAATCAATGCCTAATTTCTTAAATAAGTCGACTTTTGCAGGGTTATCAACAAGGCAGATAACCTTTTTTACTGAAAATAAATTCTTTGCCATGAGACACGAAGCGAAATTATCCATATCGCTTGGAGAAAGGGCGATAAATAAGTCAGCGCCTTTCACTCCTGCCTCTTCTAAAGCAAATCTTCGCCAAGGACGACCAACATAAACGGGAACATGATGCGTAGTAGCAAGATCTTGAGCGGTCTCATGAGAACTGTTGATTACAACAAGCTCATGGCCGTGTTCACGAAAAGAGTCAATGACGTAGGCAGCTTGGCTAGTTCCTTCTGCAACAACAACTTTCATTGCTCGTCCTCCTTTTCTAAAGCGGTTAATTTTTCCAAGGTAAGCTGGAAGGGGGAGATGGCAATCACACCTGGCAAATCTTTGACTAGTTCACTGCGGTCGGGATCATCAAAGCGGACGTAGATTCTTGGGATAGAGAACACTTTTGCGCACACGTGTGCAAGAAATAGATTCACGTTGTCATTCCCAGACACTAAGAAAACGCGAGTGGCCGATTCAATACGGCAAGCGTTTGTTAAAAAAGAAATATTGGTGGCATCCCCAACTTGGCGATCACCAGCAAAAAGTTGATCGAGTCGATCAAAGGCGTCTTCGTCTTTATCTACTACAATGACATTAATGCCAGATTCGCTATAACGATTCGCGATGGAAGCACCAAGTCTTCCACAGCCAACAATGAGGACATTATTTCGCGAGTTAAATTTACTCATGCTACCCTCCTGACGAAGCGTGATTATAGCGGAGAGAAAGAAAAAGTTGCCTTATTTTTATAGGTAAGTGGTTTCTAAAAAGCAAAAGTCGCAATTTTCGTGACTTTTTCTCTCTAACTTGGAAGCGCTTACGGGATATAATCTAAGGGAAGATGGGGCAAGAAAGGAGAAAAGCGCATGTCTACGAAATTGGCGGCCATGATTCTTGCGGGCGGAAAAGGTACGCGGCTTCAAGCCTTGACTCGTAAAATCGCCAAGCCAGCAGTTAGTTATGGTGGAAAATATCGCATCATTGATTTTCCTCTTAGCAACTGTGCAAACACTGGCATCACCTCGGTAGGTGTCTTGACGCAGTATGAATCTAGCGAATTAAACACCTATGTCGGTAACGGAGAAAAATGGGGGTTAAACGGAGTTCGTTCTCTCACCTCTGTTTTAACGCCAAAGCAAACGGAAGAAGGCAGTGCTTGGTATTTGGGAACTGCTGATGCTATTACGCAAAACCTTGACTGGCTAGACCGTGTTGATCCGGAATATGTCTTAATCTTATCAGGGGACCACATTTATTCTTGTTCCTATGATGAAATGCTTAAGACACATATTGCAAAAAAAGCTGATTGTACGATTAGCGCTTATCCAGTTGCAATAGAGGAAGCTTCTCGCTTTGGTATCTTAGTCGCTGATAAAGATAGCAACATTGTTGAATTTGTGGAGAAGCCTAAGAAGCCAACATCGAATTTAGCTTCTATGGGTATTTATATTTTCACTTATAAAGTGTTACGAGCGGCTTTAATTCAAGATGCCAAAGATGAAACAAGCGAACATGACTTCGGAAAAAATATCATTCCGAAAATGCTAAACGAGAAAAAGCGTCTTGTTGTGTATCGCTATTCAGGATATTGGCGCGATGTAGGAACAGTTGCCTCTCTTCATCAAGCTAATATGGATTTGCTTATGTCTGGAGAAAATAAAACAAATCTATATAGCGTCCAGGGGAGCAATCGTATTTATAGTGAAGACCCTTTCTCTATCCCTCAATATATTGGAAAAAAGGCTGTTGTTCGTGATAGTTTGGTGAATCAAGGAGCAACGGTAGAAGGCGAGATTGATCACTGTGTTGTTTCGGGTGACACCTTAATTGAAGAGGGTGCTATCTGCAAAAACGCTGTGATTATGAATAATGTCATTATTCGAAAAGGTTCGCATATTGAAAACTGCATTGTTGGTCCTGGAGCCGGGACTGATATAGGAGAAGAAATTAATGTTGGCGGAGAGTCAATTGTTTTGATTGCCAATAGCAAAGGGAGGAAAGACGAATGAAAGACGTGATTGGATTGGTGGATTGCCATACTTCCCCTTCTCTTGGAGAGTTAACCGCGCACCGCACTCTCGCCTCCACTAGTTTTTTAGGAAGATATGCCTTTATTGACTTTACTTTGTCAAACTTCTGTAATTCAGAAATTCCTACTGTAGGCGTTTTGGTAAAAGATCATCAACGTTCCATTTTAAAACATATGGGAAACATGCTCTCTTGGGTGAACAATACCAAAACTGGTCATGTGCATATCTTTTATAACGAAAAAGGGCTCCTAAATCCTGCTTATAATTCCGATATTGCCAATATTCGGGAAAATGACTGGGTGCTTTATGATTCGCAAGCAAATTACATTGTTTTTGCTTCTCCCCACATTCTTCTCAATATTGATTTAAGACCAATTTTAGAAGAACACATCGCGCGAAAAGAAGAATGCACGCTCGTTTATCAAGAAAGAGAAGATTGTCTTACTTCCTTTTTAGGAGGAGACATTATTCACCTAGATGAAGAGGGCTATGTCAAAAAGATGGAGAAAAATGATGGCAGTAAGAAAAAGGCAAAAGTGTCTTTAGAAATTATTATTGTTAATCGTACCTTACTTGCTGAGCTTACCCGTCGTCATCAAATGGTAGATGCCTCTTGGGGGGTAAGAGAGCTGTTACCTTATTGCTTAAATAACCATTTATTCCGTATTCACGCCCATGAGTTTAAGGGATATGCGCGCTGCTTTGATTCTCTTAAGCATTATGTGGATTATAGTTTTGAACTTCTCGATCGAAATATCGCTTCTTCTTTATTTTTAGAAGAAAGACCTATTTACACTCTTACTCATGACACTCCACCTGCTTTATATGGAGAAGAGTCTTCTGTTAGTAACTCTTTCATTTCCAATGGCTGCGTCATTGAAGGAGAAGTAAAAGATTCGATTATATGCCGTAATGTTCGTATTGGTAGGCATGCAAAAGTTCGTCGTTCGATTATCCTCTCAAATGTTGCTATTGGCGATCGTTCTTCGCTTCAAGATGTTGTTGTGGATAAATACGTTATTGTCACAGCAAGACATGAGCTAAAAGGCGATCCCAGCAATATTATTTATTTCCCACAAGGAGCCATTTTATGAAAGTAGCAATGATTGCCAGCGAGGCACTTCCTTTTGCTAAATCAGGCGGTTTAGCAGATGTGGTTTATTCTCTCTCACGCGCTTTAGCAGCGAAAAAACAAAACGTTTCTATCATCATGCCTTATTACCAACAAATAGAAAATAAGCAGTATGACATGAATTACGTTGGGGAATTTGACATTAAAATGTCTTGGAGAGTTCAGCGCGCTAGAATCTATCATGCGCAGGTGGACCGCATTGACTACTACCTTGTTAGCAATGACTATTATTTCCGCAGAGAAAAGATGTATGGCTATATGGATGATGGAGAACGTTTTGCCTTTTTTGCGCTTGCGGCAACAGAGGCACTCACCTATCTTGATGCGATGCCAGATATTGTTCACGTTCATGACTGGCAAGCGGCCATTATTCCAACCTTAATTCATGAAAATTACTACAATGATGCCCGTTTTGCAAAGATAAAGACAATTTTGACCATTCATAATCCTGCTTTTAAAGGAATGCTTGACCGTTATTTCTTAACAGATTTTTTCAATCTCCCCGATTATTTATATGACATGGGAAAAGTCCGCTTTGAGGGCATGTTCTCCACCCTTAAATCAGGGATTATTTATAGCGATATTATTACCACTGTTTCTCCTACGCATAAGGAAGAACTTCTTACGCGCGAAGGAGGGCAAGGACTCGATACTGTTTTGGAATATCGCCGCTTAGATTTTTACGGTATTTTAAACGGAATCGATTATGGAGAATGGAATCCTCTTCATGATCACTATATTGTGAAGCGTTATAACGTCTCTTCCTTAGAGAGTGCAAAGCATCTTAATCAAGCCGATTTATTACGTTGCTACAATCTTCACTGGTATGGTGGACCAGTTTACGGAATTGTTTCGCGCCTTACTTGGCAAAAAGGTATTGATTTGGTGCTTGATGAGGCGAGAAGCATTTTATCGAAAGGCGGCAATTTTGTTTTACTTGGTTCTGGCGAAAGAGAACTAGAACAAAAGTTTGAGGTTTTAAGAAGCCAGTACCCAGATACATGCGGCATTTATATTGGCTATAACGATCAACTTGCCCATAAGATTTATGCAGGAAGTGATTTCTTCCTTATGCCGTCTTTATTTGAACCGTGCGGCCTTAGCCAAATGATTGCTCAGAGATATGGCACTTTACCAATTGTAAGAAAGACAGGCGGTTTAGCCGATACGATTGTTCCTTATGATGGTAGAATTACCTCTCTTGGGGAAGACGGTATCGCTTTTGAAGACTATAATATCGGCGGCCTCGATTACGCGATTTATCGAGCAGAAGAGCTATACCGAAACCAAGAAAATTACTACCGAGTTGCCAAAGTAGCAATGAAGAAAAACTACAGTTGGTCTTCTTCGGCAGGAAAATACTTAAAGCTTTATCAAAAGGCGTTATCAAAGTAATAGCTGGGACGCCTTTCAGAAAAGGAGTCCTATGTACGACCATAAAAAGATAGAAGAAAAATGGCGAAAGTATTGGGAGAGTAACCAGACTTTCTATTGCGATACGCATGATTTTCAAAAACCCAAATTTTATGCGTTAGATATGTTTCCTTTTCCTTCCGGTCAAGGACTTCACGTGGGCCATCCAGAAGGATATACCGCTACAGACATCATCTCACGGATGAAAAGGATGCAGGGGTATAACGTTCTTCACCCGATGGGCTGGGATGCTTTTGGTTTACCTGCGGAGCAATACGCCATTGAACATAATGAGCATCCGGAAATTTCGACTAGAAAAAATATCGCGCATTTTAAAAAGCAAATTCAAGCGCTTGGAATGTCGATTGATTGGAGTAAAGAGATTTCTACGATTGATCCTGATTATTACAAATGGACTCAATGGATTTTCTGCCGTCTTTTTGAACATGATTTGGCTTATGTAGCAGATGTTCCTGTTAATTTTTGTCCCGAACTTGGAACCGTTCTTGCCAATGAAGAAGTGATTGATGGGAAATCGGAAAGAGGAGGATATCCTGTCATCCGTATGCCTATGCGGCAATGGATGTTAAAAATCACTTCTTATGCAGATCGTCTAGAAAAGGATTTAGAAGGACTTAATTGGCCTAAATCTACCATTGAGATGCAGCGGAACTGGATTGGCAAATCAAGCGGTGTGGAGATTACTTTTAAGGTCAAAGGAAGCGGAGAATCTTTCCGCGTGTTTACTACCCGTGTTGATACTTTATATGGCTGCACCTATTGCTGCCTTGCTCCTGAACATCCTTTAATTCCACTTCTTGTTGGAGAAAACGAGAAAAAAGATGTTCTTTCTTATTTAGAGGAAGCTAAAAAGAAGAGTGATTTGCTAAGAACTTCTCTCAGCAAAGAAAAGACAGGTGTTCCTCTTGGTGCTTATGCGATTAATCCGATTAATGGGAAAGAAATTCCTATTTATGTTGCAGATTATGTTTTAGGAAGCTATGGCACAGGTGCCGTTATGGCAGTGCCTGCCCATGACCAAAGAGATTATGAATTTGCGAAAGCGCATCATCTTCCCATGATTCAAGTCTTAGAGGGAGATATTTCTAGCGCTGCATTTGAAGGAGACGCTCCGCATATTCATTCGGAAGAGGCAAACGGCAAAGGGATTGCAGAAGCAAAAGCAATCATTACGAAGAAGCTTGTTGCGTTAGGTGCTGGGAAAGAAGTGATTAATTACAAACTTCGTGACTGGTTATTTAGCCGTCAACGTTATTGGGGTGAACCAATTCCAGTCGTTCAAAAAAAGGATGGCACTTCAGCAATATTAAAAGATGATGAGTTGCCTTTAACCTTACCGGAACTTGATCAATACGCTCCTACAAAAGACGGAAAACCTCCTCTTTCGAAAGCTCCCGATGCTTGGTTACATCCTGTATATGAAGGAGAAAAGGTGACCCGCGAAACAAATACGATGCCTCAGTGGGCAGGATCGTGCTGGTACTATATTCGTTATATTGATCCTCATAATAAAAACGCTTTGGCTGATAAAAAGTTACTCGATCACTGGTTACCAGTTGATTTATATATTGGTGGGCAAGAACACGCTGTTTTGCATCTACTTTATGCGCGTTTCTGGCACAAATTCCTTTACGATATTGGAGTAGTCTCTTGCAAAGAACCTTTCCAAAGACTCTTCCATCAAGGGATGATTCTTGGCGCCAATAATGAAAAAATGAGTAAATCGCGCGGGAATGTTGTAAATCCTGATGAAATTGTGGAAACAACTGGCGCGGATTCTTTACGTCTATTTGAAATGTTTGCAGGACCTCTCTCTGATAGCAAACCTTGGTCGACAGAAGGACTCAATGGGGCAAGAAGATTCATCGAACGCTCTTTCCGTCTGATAGACGGAGAGGAAGAAAAGAAGCGTCATTCACACACAAACTCTCATGAACTTGATTATGTTTATCATTCCATGGTGAAAAAGTGCACAGAGGATTTTGAGTCCCTTGATTTCAACACGGCGATTTCTAGCATGATGGTTTTTGTCAATGAATGTTACAAGGCAAAAACTTTATATGTTCCTTATTTAGAAGGTTTTACAAAGATTTTCTCCTGCATTTGTCCTTTTGCTGGAGAAGAGATGTGGTCCTTACTAGGCCACGATCAAACAATTGCTTATGAAACTTGGCCTACTTATGAATCTGACGCTTTAATCCAAAGAAAAGTAAAAATTGCGATTCAAGTGAACGGAAAAGTGCGTGATGTGGTGGAAGTATCTCCTTCTGCAACTGAGGAAGAGGTGAAGTCGCTCGCCTTCCAAAGTGAAAAAGTGAAACCATATTTGGCAGAAAAAACTGTTCGTAAATGCATTTATGTTCCTGGCAAGATTATGAATCTTGTCGTCGCCTAATAGATGCGAACTCTTGTAATTTAGAGTAGGATTACCTTTGCGGGGTACCTCGAAAGAAGAGGACTCCAGCTAAGGAGATGCCTTATTTATGGAACTTGCAATTGATGTGGGGAATACCCTCACGAAATTTGGTCTGGGAGAAAAGGGGAAAGTTATTTATTCTTTTGAATTTTCGACAGACGGAACAAAGAAAAAGGACGAACTGATACTTTTGCTTCGTTCTTTTTTTCTTAGTCATCATCTTTCTTTATTGGAAGAGAGTTACAGCATTTTAAGCTCTGTAGTCCCTTCCTTAACATCCGAGTACGTGCTTGCTTTAGAAGAAGTCACTCAGCGCACGCCTGTTGTAGTAGGTCCTGGATTAAAAACTGGATTATCTTTAAAAGTAGATAACCCCAAAGAGGTAGGATCTGACCTTATTGCTGTCTCGATTGGAGCCTTAAATTATGCTCCTAATTCCTGTTTTGTTGCGGATTTTGGCACGGCATCAAAATACATTTATCTTGATAAAGAAGGGCGATTTGCAGGGCTTTCTATTGCGCCTGGTATGGATATATCGGCAAAAGTGCTTTCCGAAAAAGGCGCAGCTTTACCCTCTTTTTCTTACGAGGTGCCACCAAGTGCTTTAGGTAAGAACACTTTCGACTGTTTAAAGTCGGGACTTCTTTATGGAACCATTTATGAAGCACTTGGTTTTTATCATGCTTTTGAAAAGATTTCTGGTACGAATTTAACACCGATTTTAACAGGAGGAAATGCACCATATTTAGCTTCTTTGCTCCCAGAGTGGCGATATGAAAAAGATCTTCTTTTAGAAGGCTTATTCACCATTTTAGAAAGGAAATACTCTTTATGATGCAAACGGTTATTTTTTGGTGCGGGATTATTTTATTACTTCTTCTTTTTATCTTTTTGTTCCGCAAAGAGTTTACGCGCAGTTCTCTCACTGCAAAAAGTGTTGCAACTGATGGCATATTTGCGGCAATCATTTTGCTTCTAGGTTTAGTTCCTCAACTTGGTTATATTCAAGTTTTCCCGGGAATTGCTTTGACACTAAACCATATTCCTGTCCTGATTGGTGCGGCATTATTTGGCTGGAAGAGAGGGGCATTCTATGGATTACTCTTTGGTGTTACTTCTTTGATTCAAGCTTTTATTAACGGAAGCGGCTTAAATATTCTGTTTATTTATCCTTGGGTTTCTATCCCACCTCGCTTTTTATTTGGCTTAATTGCAGGTGTTTGCTTTGCACCGCTTCGTAGACAAACTAAGATATGGCGGAGCACGTTACTTGAAGGAGGTTTAGCTTTCTTATTAACGCTGCTTCATACTGGACTCGTTTTCGGAGATTTATTCCTCTTCTATTATGAAGAAACGTTGTCCTTCTTTGTGAGTGATGAAATTGTTGTACAGGGATTGGGATTCACCTTCCTTGGCGCCTTGCTCCTTGGCGCGCTTGGAGAAGCTTTACTTGCTGCCATTCTTGTACCCGCAGTTGATAAAGGAGCGAGAAAAGCAATTGGGAATTTAGGAAGGGAGTAAATATGAATTACAAAAAGATTGCTAACATTTATCGAAAAGAAGCCTTGCTTGCACTAGAAGAGTGGATCAAGATTGCTTCTCCTTACGAGGCGAGCAGTGTTGCTCCTGGTGCTCCTTTTGGGAAAGGGGTAAAAAAGTCTTTAGAATTTTTTGCAAATCTTGGTAAAAAGAACGGCTTTCAGGTGGATATGTGTGACGGGTATGCTACTGAATTATCTATCGGCGATAAAGGACCATTAATTGGTATTTATGGCCACGCGGATGTGGTGCCTGCTGGTGACAAATGGAAACACGCCCCTTATGGTGGTACTTATGATAATGGCGCTATTTATGGAAGAGGTGCTACTGATGATAAAGGACCAATGATTGCTGCCTTTTTTGCTTTAAAAGCGTTAAAAGATAATGGTCTTATTCAAAACTTCCGTGTGAAGATTGTTGCCGGAGGGGATGAAGAAAGAGGCAGCAGTTGCCTTCGTTACTACTTCCAGGAGCATAAGGGGGAAAAACCAAAATTTGGTTTTACTCCTGATAGCGATTGGCCCCTTATTTATGGGGAAAAAGGCATGCTTGGTTATAACTTAACACGTATTTGCGATTTATCTCCGATTGTTGCAATGGATGGGGGAAGTGTGCCTAATGCGGTATGTGATTCTCTTCTTGTTACGATGACTAAGAATGAGAAAATTGAAAAATCACTCAAAGCGCAAGGGATTGACGCGGATATTTTAAGTAATGACGCTTTAACTATGATCCGTTTTAAAGGAAAAGCGGCACATGGTTCTACACCAGAAAACGGGAAAAATGCTGCAGCGATTGCCTTCTCCTTTTTAGGAAAGGAATGTCAAAATGTATGGCTGGAAAAACTTGGAAGTTTAATCGCTTCTTCCGATGGTGCTTTCTTTGGAGGCGCTCATACTTCTGCTGAACTTGGCAAAGCAACTTATAACTACGGCTTAGTAAATTATGACGGAAAGCGTTTATCTTTATCGCTTGATTTCCGCTTTGGTGAAACTTGCCCTGCAGAAGAGTGCATTCAAAAACTTGCCGAAGCTAGTAAGATGAACCCAGTAATGGTGAGTGAACACAGCCATCTTCTTTTTGATAAGAAGAGTGATTTAGTAAAAACACTTTTATCTGCTTATCGCTCTGTATCGCATGACTACTTTGCAAAACCCCTTGCTATTGGGGGAGGTACTTATGCAAAAGAAGCCCCAAATACAGTTGCTTTTGGTGCTTGTTTTAAGGGAAGAGATGGCAATATGCATGCGCCTGAGGAATATATCTTAGAAAAAGACTTACTCCTTGATATGGCCATTTATATGAAGGCGATTTTATCGTTAGGAAAGAAGGCACAGTGAGAGGAAGATTTAAAAGTTGGGCTAAGCCATTGCTAGAAGCGCATCCCGAATACGTTATTTTTAATGAGCAAGATTCTTTCCTCAAGGAAGCTAAAGAATGCGAGATTGGCGCGGGGAAAGGCGATTTTGCCATTGGCATGGCCAAAAAAGGACACTGCTTAGTTGCTCTTGAGCGTGATATTTCTTGTGCGGGCCTCTTTTTAAAGAAACTTTTGCAAGAGGAAGAGAAATTAGCACTTAAAATATTGCCTCTCGATTTTGATAAGTGTGTTTCTTATTTTCACGAAGGTCAGTTCCAAATCATTTATTTAAATTTTTCTGATCCTTGGCCAAAAAAGAAACATGAAAAAAGAAGACTTCTTTATCCTCCGCGCTTAAAAGAAATCGGAAAATTTTTAGCCCCTGATGGCGAAGTTCGCTTTAAAACAGATAATGATTCTCTTTTTGAATATGGCCTCAAAGCAATTCCTCTTGCCGGTTTCTCTTTTCTTAAAGTAGAAGAAGATTATTCTTTAGAGGAGAGTGATGTTATGAGTGAATATGAGAGGAACTTTCGCGCGGAAGGTAAAAAGATTCACCGTATCGTTTTCCAAAAGGAGGGACAATAATGTACCGCTTATTTTATAACCATGAAGTAACAGGAGATGTGCTTTTTCTTCTTTTAAAACCGGAAGTAACTCCTAACAAAGTTATCACAAAAAAGAACGCGGCACTTCTTTATCATGATGCTGATTTGGTAGGAGTGAATTTCTTTCATGTTTCACGCATTATTCGTCTATATTCGCACGGAATGATTGCAACACCTGGCGAAGAGTTAATGGAGATTGTTAACTCCCTTTTACAAGAGAACGATTTATCACCTTTACCTCCTACTCTCGATTCTGGTTATCTTGTTTTAAAAGTGACAAAAATAGAAGACCATCCTTTGTCAGAAAAAGAGAAAATCGTTACTCTCGAAGGAGAAAAAACTTATGAGACAGTCACTTCTTTATCTCCTTTAAAAGTCGGTGATATGGTTGTAGCAGCAATGCCTGGATGTATTGAACGAGATGGCACTTTATTCTCCTCTCATCTTGACCATAATATTCCTGTTGAGGTGCATCTTTCTTCTCCCTATTCTTTACGGCTTGGGGAAGAGAAAGAAAAACCCTTCTTCCCAGAAGGATATCAACCTGGTGAAGATTTTTATCTTCCCAAAGAGAGGTAATGAGTATGGAAGAGCTTGAAATTAAGTTAAAAGAAGCGGGAAAAATTTCGCGTTTAACAGATAAAACTTTTCATTTAGATAAGAGAATTGGGGAAGGTTTTTGGAGCGCGAATTACTTTTTAAAGACGCGAAAAATTGTCGCAGAGCAAGCACCTGGCCATATTGTGGAAGAGCAGTTCTTCCAAAGGCGTGATAATACGATGGTATGCGGAATTGATGAGTGCATTGCTATTCTTCATAAGTTTGCTTTTCATCCTGAGAATCTAGAAATTTTCGCTCTTCATGATGGAGATATTGCCTCTGCTGGGGAACCTGTATTAAAAATATATGGGAAATACGAAGATTTTGGATTTTTAGAATCGATTTTAGACGGTGTTTTAGCAAGAAGAAGTTCTGTCGCAACAAACGTCAAAGATGTGGTTACTGCCTTAAGAGGAACAGACTGTTTTTCTATGGCTGACCGGCAAGATGACTATTTAACACAAGCAGGGGACGGCTATAGCACTTATGTTGCTGGTATCAAAAAATTCAGCACGGATGCACAAGGCTCTTGGGTAGGGGTAAAAGGCATGGGAACAATGCCTCACGCTCTAATTGAAATTGCTGGTGGCGATATTGTCAAAGCAGCCAAAATGTATCGCGCTACTTTTCCAAATGAAAAACTAACCTGTCTTATTGATTATCATAATAATGTTATTCGCGATACCTTATATGCTGCCAAAGAATTAGGAAGAGATTTAGCAGGAGTGAGAGTTGATACTTCGAAATCCTTAATTGATCACTATTTTGATGATAAGGATACAAGCGGTTTTGATCCGCATGGAGTATGTAAAGAACTCATTTACGCTTTAAAGAAAGCTCTCATTCAAAACGGTTATGATTGGGTAAAAATTACCGTTTCTTCTAGCTTTACAGCAAAGAAGATTGAAGAGTGGACGCGTCTTGGTGTTCCTGTTGATATGTACGGAGTAGGTACATCTCTTGTCAATAACACAACCGTTGGCTTTACAGGAGACTTAGTAAAAATTGACGGAAAAGATGAAGCAAAAGAAGGAAGAAAAGATATTCCTTCAGCGCGTTTAAAGAAGGTTCCTTATCCTATTTATTAAGAAAGAAAACAAAGCATCCAATTTTCTTGGGTGCTTTTTTCATACTTTTTAGAAAGCGCTTTCTTCGATTATATGTGTCATTTGCGTTGTTAAAAATGTAATTTTCCATGAAAATTTCATAAATTATGAATGAAAATTTCATAAATTTTATTGGAAAATGGAACACAATAGACCCATAATGGAAGCATAAGATTTGATTGAAGGGGGCAATCATATGCGAAACACCAAAGATAGAGTTACCATTTATCAAGTTGCACAAAAGGCTCATGTTTCTTTAGCGACGGTGAGCCGCGTCATTAATAAAAAAGGAAACGTTACTTCGGATACGAGAGAGCGCGTAGAAAACGCCATTAAAGAGCTTGGCTATAAACCGAGCGGACTTGCGCAGGCACTTGCTACAAATAAGACCACTAATATTGGGCTTATCATTCCTAGCGCCAACTATGTTTATATTTCTAATATCTTGAACGGCATTACCGAAGTTACCAAGGAAAAAGGCTTTACTTTAACTGTTTTTACAACCTCACATAGTAGAGAAGAAGCGTTAGAAACTTTAGAAAAGGTAATTGTTACCCATGTTGACGGGGCAATTGTCTTCGATGATGAACTTTCAGAAGAAGATGTTATTAATTTAAATTCTTATAGTGTTCCTACTATTGTGATTAATAAAAATCTTCAGGGAGAGAAGACTGGAAGTATTTCTCTCTCTTATGGCAGGCTTTTAGAAACGATTATTGAAGAACATTACCAAAGAAATGACCGTCCTATGACCTTCCTTCATGTTCATGATGGAGGACAACTTTTATCGCAATGCGAACAAATCTTCCGCGTCACGCATGAACGCTTAGGAAAGCCATATCAAATCATTAATGTTGATGATTCCTATAAGAGAACCTATTACGATTTCTTAGAACGTTTCAAAGAGGAAAGAGAAGGCTATTACATCGCTTATCGTGACTCGATTGCCGCAGCAGTAGAAAATGCAGCGACAGATAGCCATTTGGACGTTCCTCAAGCAGTAGAGATTTTGTCTCTAGTTGGAACAAAATATGCCAATATTGTGCGCCCAATGCTGACTTCTTTAGAAATTGATTTGCAAGAGGTTGGCCGCAGAGCGATGTACATGCTTATCGATTTAATCAACGATAAACTATACGATAAGAGTTACAGTTTCGAAGCGCGTCTTGTAACTAGAAATTCTACGATGAATTAAAAGAAAAGGGGCAGGGGAGACTTCGTGTCTCCCTTTTTTGATATATAGTTAAGTTATAAAAAAAGCATTAGGGTTTGGTATTCTTCACTTTGGTATCGATTTTCTTTCTCTAATGATTTTTTATTGAGCAACCTGGGCAGGTAATGGCTTTTTTGACGAGAATAATTACATTCCTTTTCTTGCCTTATCGATTTACATTGTTTTTGCCTTTTTGCTTCAAGGTCCAGTTGGATTATTGCTAGATCACACAAACGGTAAACTCGACCCTTATCTTTTTGTTTATCTCCTCTTCTTATCCTAATTGGTATCCTTCCTATTTTCTTTTTGAATGCTTATACCATTCCTTTAACACTTGGTCTTTCGCTTCCTTTAGCTGGAATAGGGAACTGCTTATTCCATGTTACAGTTGGCAGAAGACTGATGGAGGAGAAGGCAAGCGCAGGGGAACTAGGCGTCTTTATTTCTTTTGGCGCGATTGCGGTGGCATTGACTTCTTCTGATCTTATCCGCAACGAATTTGTCCTTTTAGTAAATCTAATTTTATATTTCTTTTTCTAATTCATCTGCGCAATTGCTTTCCCTATTCTTTTTTACTACTGGATGCAAAATCAAATAAAAAGAAAGGATATTGCAGGGATTTCAGTGATGCCTTCTTTCAAAGAAGGCGCGCTTCTTTTGTTACTTCTTGCTCTTTCTATCTTCTTGCGAGGTTTGATAGGGAGTTATAATAGCGGAGAGAGTGTAGCTTACGCTTTCCTTTATACCTCAATAGGAATCTTTTTAGGAAAACTAATTGGGGGGAATATTAGTGGATCATTTTGGCGCTTTCCCTCTTATAGGAACTTCTCTTCTTTTAATAGAAGGCTTTGAGATATTTTTTATTTACCATTTGCTTCCCTCTTTCGCAGTAAAAAATTTATATCCCAGTTACTTCTTTTTAACTTAATTACCAACGTAACACTCCATTTGTTATATCTTCCTTTTTCTGAAATTCTCTTTCCTATTTATCTTTCGATCTTTCTCTTTTTTCTTGAGATCCTTGTCATTTTTACGGAATTTTTCTACTTTCAAAGTAAGTTTTTTCACGGTAAAGAAAAACTTCTAACCTTTTTATTATCTTTTGGCGCGAATCTATTTAGCTTTTTAATGGGAAACCTTGTTTTCTTTCTTTTGTCATAAAAAACGATGTAAAAAGCCCCTTTTTTTGTATCCCCCTCTTGCTACCTCTTCTTTTCCTCGCTATTCTTTCCAAAGGAAAGTGAAGTAAAAAACATGATAGCGAAAGCAAGGCATATTGAACTGCCCGCGGTACTTCTTTCTCATCAGGAGTTAGAGGAAGCTCCCCTTCCTCTTTTTGTATTTTTAGCAGGTACAAATGGAAGATGCGCTTCTTACACGCTTGATGTCAAAGAAGGGGATCATGTCAAGATTGGCGACAAACTCGGAATGCGGAAAGGTCCATTCTTTGAACAGCCGATTATTTCCACTGTTTCAGGAACTTATCTTGGCATTGAAAAACACCTTCACCATACGGGCAAAACCTGTGACTTTTTGAAGATTCAAAATGATTTCCAGGATGAATTAAGCTCCCTTTGCCATGAGAGGAGCGAAGAAGAGATTGCTTCTTTAACGAAAGATGATGTGCTCAACATCATGAAAGATATGGCACTTGTTGGACTTGGAGGATCTTCCTTCCCTAGCTATGTCAAACTGCAAGGTGAACACGATATCCACACCATTGTGATTAACGGAGTGGAATGTGAACCTTCCTTAGCTAGTGACCACCGCTTAATGCTCGAACATCCTCATGAGATTATTGAGGGCGTGAAGTATTTAATGAAGGCGGTTGGAGCCAAAGAAGGCAAGATTTGTGCAAAGTGGATTTATAAAGATTTAGAGTCCACCTTTAGCAGCGCTTTGGCAGGAGAGGAAGGCAGCGGAGTTTCCTATTGCCAAGTGTATAACTTTTATCCACAAGGGTGGGAAGTTGCTTGTATTAAAAGTGCGACTGGCATTGAAGTAGAAAGCGGCCATCTTCCTGCAGAATATGGCGTTTTGGAATATAACGTTGCTACTATTTATTCCTTATATCTTGCCATTCGTTATGGCACTCCTCTTTTAGAAAGATATGTGCAAATTCATGGAGACGGCGTGGTAAATCCAAAATTCTTCAAAGTGAGAATTGGTACCCCTATCCAAGATCTTGTCGCTTTATGCGGAGGTTATACCGATTCAGGTAAGAAGAAACGTCTTATTTTTGGCGGTCCTATGATGGGGAACACAGTAAATTCTGATGATGTCATCTGCTCTCCAACAGTAACCTCTCTTCTTGTTTTAGATGAAGCACCCTATAAAGCAGATCCTTGCGTCCGTTGCGGGTCTTGCGTTTATAGCTGCCCTACTCATCTAATGCCTGTTCTTATTGCTAGTGCAGTAAAAGCAGGGGATAAAGCAAAAGTAAAATCATTACACCCTGAACGCTGCGTCGAATGCGGCTTATGTGCATATGCTTGTACAAGTCACATTAATGTTACGGAATTTGTAAGGAGGGCCAAAAGGATTGCCAAATTATGAGTGAAATGAATCCAGTACGCAGTTTGCAAGAACCAAGTCCTCACGTGAGACGCAGAGATAGCGCCTCGATCATGATGCTTGATGTCATTCTTGCCTTACTCCCTCTTCTTATTTTTTCCTTTATTATTTACCGACTTGACGCGTTAAAGGTCTTTGGCATTTCTATTCCCACGATGCTTCTTGCCGAGTGGGTATTTGTTATGATTAAAGGAAAGATGCCCTATGACGGCATGAAACATTCTTTCCAAGAGAAGTTCCTTTATGCGATAAAGAGTTACACTCCCTTAAATGCTTTGGCGCCTCTTGTCAGCGCTCTTATTTACGGGATGTGTCTTCCAGCTTCTACTTCTTGGTATGGCGTTTTTATTGGTGCCTTATGCGGGATTGTCTTTGCTAAACTGGTTTTTGGCGGGACAGGACATAACATTTTTAACCCTGCGGCAGTAGGGATGCTGATTACGCGTTTATCTTTCAGCAGTTCCATGACATATTCGCCCATTTACTGGACAGAAGGCACTTCGCCTATTATTGATATCACAACAGGCGGCACAGTGCTAAGCGGAATCTCTAGCGGAGGATATTCCTCTATTGCGGATATTTCTCTTCTTGATTTATTCCTTGGAAAAACGCAAGGAGCGATGGGTGAAGTTTGCAAGGTGCTTATCCTTGTTGGCTTACTTTATTTACTTCTTCGTCAAGCGATTGACTGGCGAATCACCTTCACCTACATTGGGACGTTTACCGCTTTGATGGCGATTGCGTCCATTGCGATTGCATCAAGCGGTCTTGTGGATAATTTCAATGCTTGGCACTTTATTGGCTTTGAATTTTTATCGGGCGGGATGCTGTTTGGTGCGACCTTTATGCTAACTGATCCTGTTACTTCTCCCGTAACGAAACCTGGCCGTTATATGTACGCTTTAATCGCGGGCTGTTTAACTGTCATTATTCGTTTATTCTCAAGCAGTCCAGAGGGAGTTGGTTATTCGATTCTTCTTGCTAACCTTCTTACTCCGGCGCTTGATTATCCCAAATGGGCAAGTTCTCGCTGGACTTGGAAAAAAGCACTCCTTGTAGGAGGCATTATCTTTGCAGTTATTTTGGTCCTACTTTTAGGGATCTATTATGGAGGAAAAATCTCATGAAACTAAAAATTGATTGGAAACACGTTTTAAGTGTTGTAGCGGTTCTTGCTTTAGTGGGAGGTGGAGCTGGTGCCATTATTGGTACAGTGAACGCTTTTACAGAAGGTATTATTTCTAGTCATAGTCAAGATAAAGAAACAGCAGCTTTCCGGGAATGCTTCCCTGATGCCGCTAGTTTTAGTGATTTAGTAGAAGTAACAGGAAAGACATATGTTACTGGTTACCGCAGCGCGCTTGATGCAAGTGGTAACGAAATTGGTAAGGGCTATGTGGTAACGGGTACTTCTGGCTTTGGCGCACCAATTAACTTAATTGTCGGTGTTAATGAGGAAGGTCTTGTTCATGTGAATCTTGTCTCTTATGGACCAGATAACACAGGCGGCACTACCAATGTTATCGAAGGATGGATTGACTCGATTAACGAAGATCCTGCGAATTTAGAAAATGGAGTCACCACTGGCGCTTCTAACTCAGCTGGTGTGATTCGTGAAATGATTGCCGAAGCTTTAGCCTCTTATGAAGGAGGCGGTTCTACTCCACTCCCTGATGGCGCTCAAAAATATCTCGATCTATTTGAAGGCGCTACATCGGTTGGAGATGAAGTGACTCTATCTGGCACTTATCTCACCTCTTATCGCGAGGTGTATGGTGCAAATAACGCTTTACTTGGTAGAGGTTATCTTGGTGCGGGCACTAACGGTTTTGGTGTCCATATCGAAATCTTAGTTGGTCTTGATACTAATTATGCGGTTACTGGTATGTCATTAGAAGACTATTCTGGCGGCACTCCAGCAGAAACAGAAGATACCATTAAAGACTGGGTAGATTCTGTGAACGAAGATCCCTCTAACTTTGATACTGCTCCTAGCGCAGGTGCTTCTTACGCGACCATTCAAAGCATTGTAACGGAGGCCATTTCCGATTATCAAGATGGTGGTTCTTCTAGTGAAAATCAAAAATATCTTGATTTATTTGAAGGCGCCGCATCCACTGGAAATGAGGTTACTGTTACCGGGGATTACATTACCTCTTACCGCGAAGTTTATGATTCTGCCAATACTCTCTTAGGCAGAGCATATCTTGGTGCAGGTACTAATAATTTTGGTGTCCATATTGAAATCTTAGTTGGTCTTGATACGAATTACGCCGTTACGGGCATGTTGCTTGAAGATTATTCTGGTGGCAATCCAGCAGAAACAGAAGACACGATTAAAGACTGGGTGGATTCTGTTAATGAAGATCCTTCTAATTTTGAGACGGCGCCTAGCGCAGGTGCTTCTTATGCGACCATTCAAAGCATTGTAACGGAGGCTATTTCCGATTATCAAAATGGTGGCTCTTCAAGCGGTGAATTAACAGAGGAAGAGCAAGCTGCTTATGACGCATTACTTCCTGATGCTATCTGGGGAGATGTGCAAAGCGTGGAAGGTCATGACTTTGTTAAAACTACTCGTTTAGCTCTTGATGATAATGGCGATACGCTTGCAACAGTCTATCAAGCTACTTATGAACAATCTGGTGATAGCTTAGGTATTCTTGTTTCAGTTGATGCTGATAAGAACATCAAAGTTGGTTATTACACCTCTTCCTATGACGCTGCTTATGTAACAGGCGTCAAAGGATGGATAGAAAAGATTAATAATGGCACAGTAGATTATCGCGATGATATTGCTACTTCTGGGTGCGAGCAAGCTGCTTATTCGATTGCTGCTATGCTAGATGAGGTAAAAGAAATTGCGGGAATTACTGATCCAACTGAAAATCCTGATTTAACCGCGCCAGAAGAGGTTACTACTATGCTTCCTGCTGCTTCTAGCTGGAGCGAGAAAGTCTCTATTAGCAATGTTTGGTACGCTTATGCCTATTACAGTGCTTATGATGCAGAAGGCGAAGAGATTGGTAGAGTTTATGCAGTACGTTTAGAAACTGCTGCCGATAACACTTTCTACGTCGCTTTAAATGCGGATGCCTCTTTTGTAGAAGTGAAGCTTATTTCTACTGCTTTAACAGATACTGCTTTAACCGCCTTAAATGAGTGGATTAGCAGCACAAATAGCAGCAAGACACTTACTGCTCCTGATAGCGAAAACGCTGCTGCTAGCGAAATTAATAGTTTAATCGGCGCGATTGAAGATGCCCAAAGAGACTATGGCGTGAATGTGGAAGAAGATATTTCCGCTAAGATTGGCGAAGTAGTCACGAAGAACTTTGGTGAAAATGCTAAGTATGATACGATGGGTGGAAACTTCACTTTAGCAGGTACTCCAGAAGTAGGAAAGACTTATTACAGCGTTTATGTTCCTTCTAGTGATCCATTAGGCGGAACTCCTACTTATCCCGGCAATGTTTATGTTGCAAACATCAAAGAGGATTCTTATAGCGCAACACTTCTTATCTCGGTTGGTGATTTAGTTACTGACGAGGTGAGCGATGTTGTTAGCGCGGTGGATGTTGTTTCAGAGACTGGAACAAGAAATGAAGAAACTGTAAACCGTATCTCTACTGCTTTAGTGGAGTACTACAAAGGAACTCTTCCTACCGATGAACCTGATGAACCAGTAGAACCAAATCCTGCAGATGGCTACACATTAGAAGAAGCGATGAATGAAGCCTTCACGCCAAGCTGCTACTATGAAAGTGCAACAAGCATCGATGGTTCTTCTATTTTCACCGAATACTACGATGTTACCTATGAAGGAAGCCAGGGAAGAATGTTCACTGGTTCGATTTTAGCGGGTTCTGAAACGATTTCTTTCTATGTCGCTGTTGATAATGCAGACTTTACAAGCATCTATATCAGCAGCTGGGGAGAATATGAACATATTTCTGCTCTCCTTGATTGGGCAAGCTCTTATAACAATAGGGAAGAGCCTGTAGCAGGTGCGGATATTTCTGATGTGGTAGCTTCTCTTAAAACTGCCATGAACGAAGCTTCTAACTTTGATCCAGATGCACCAAGCACCTCTATTCCTGATATCGTCAATGAATTTATCGAAGATGGCACTTACGCCTCTGGTTCTAGCATTGGTGCAGCAACAACTATTGACGACACCTTCACTTCTTATGATGTACTTCTTTTAGGAGAACCTTTTGCTCAAATTGTTACCTTCAATGTTACAGTAGAGTCTCATACTTTCGAATGCGCTTTAGCCTTTGCAGATGATGCCTATAGCATTCGCGGCTTAAAGATTGCTAATACAGATGGGTATACGAACTTTGAAGATTTAAAGACTTGGGCGAGTAGCATTGAAACTCTTTTTGGGGGAAGTAACTTAACTGGTGATGAAACTTATTATGCTGTTGCTACTGCCATTTATGACCAATGCTTCAATGCCTATCTTGCAATCGCCTAATAAAATGTGAGGACTATATATGGGAGAAACGGCTCTTAGTCTAAGAGAAGAAAGAAAAGAAGCCTTCGTTTCCGGTATTTGGAAAGCGAATCCTTTGTTCGTTTCCTTACTGGGAATGTGTCCTGCTTTAGCGGTAACCACTAATTTTGAATCTGCAATTGGCATGGGCATTTTGTTCACTTTTGTTCTTCTTGGTTCCAATATCTTTGTTTCGCTTCTTCGGAAGATTATTCCAGAAGAAGTCACGACTCCTTGCTACATCGTCATCATTGCGACCTTTGTTACGGTAGTGAAGATGATTTGTGAAGCATTTTTACCGGAACTATATACCTCGTTAGGAGTGTTCTTATCTCTTCTTGTGGTCAACTGTATTGTTCTTGGTAGAAGCGAAGCTTACGCTTCCAAAAATACCGTTTTAAATAGCACTTTAGATGCACTTGGAAACGGAATTGGCTTTACATGGGCTATTTGCGCTATCGCTCTTGTTCGTGAAATTTTAGGAACAGGAATGATTACTTTTGGAAGAGTGTTCACCTTTATTCCAGAATATTCTTTACCTATTTTAAAACTCGAAGGAGTCTATGATTACTCAATCGAATTCTTCCAGCGTTCACTTGGCGGATTCTTAGTACTTGGCATTGCCCTTGCGATTATTGCTGCCGCTTCTTCTTACAAGAAAAATAAAGCAAAAGTGGATGCGCTTAACGCTAAAAAAGCCGCCGCTGAAGGAGGGAAATAAGTATGGATTTATTTGTTGCGTTCCTTCTTGCTATTGTTTCTGGGGCTTTAATTGATAACGTTGTTTTAAGCCGTTTCTATGGCATTTGTTCTTTTGTTGGTACAGGGAACAAGGTTAAGCCTGCCTTCTCGATGGGCTTAGCGGTGACTTTCGTTATTATTTTAGCTTCTGTTGTCTGCTGGCCTATTTATACCTATATCTTAGTGCCAGCGAACATGGCCTTCTTAGATACCATTGTTTATATTTTAGTGATTGCTAGTTTAGTGCAACTTGTCGGTATCTTTATTAAGAAGACCTCTCCTACTCTTTATAAGACACTTGGTATCTATTTGCCTCTTATTACCACCAACTGCGCGGTTTTAGGTGTCGCACAAGGAAATACCGACCAAGGGCTCGATTTCCTCTCTTCTTTAGGAAATGCGATTGGTACTTCTCTTGGATATCTTCTTGTGATCGTCTTATTTGCGACAATCCGTGAACGCTTAGAGTCTTCTGATACTCCTCGCGCCTTTAAGGGAGTTCCTGTAGCTCTTGTAACCGCCGCACTTATGGCGTTAGCCTTCATGGGTTTACAAGGAATCGTATAAGCTATGTCAAGTGAGGTAGCAAGTATTGTTGCCATCGTCCTTGTCATCGTCTTAGTTATTATCTTTGTTGTTTCTTTCATCTTTTATGTAAAAACTCCAGCCCCAAAAGGCTGTGAGAGAATCCCAAAAAACAAAGACGCTTGCGCGCACTGCTCAAATGCTGGCTGCAAGTTATATGAGAAAAAGGGAAGTGAAGAAGAAAAAGAAACGAAGAATGAGGAGAAAGAGTTATGAATATTCCATTAATGGTCAGTTTCGAAAACGGAATGGCAATCTTGTATGCTGTTCTTCTTCTAATTGGACTTGGTGCGATTTTTGCTGTTTTACTCTGTATCTTTTATGCCATCTTTAAGGTAAGAGAAGATAAAAGAGTAGAAGAGGTAGAAAAACTCTTGCCTGGATATAATTGCGGTGCATGCGGCAACGCTGGATGCCATGAAATGGCAGAAAAACTTGTGAAGGGAGAAATTGCGGATATCAAGATTTGCCGTCCTGGAAAAAAGGAAGCGAACTTTGACCCCATCATGAGTTATCTCTCTTCCCATCCTGATCCTGTCTATGAGGACGAGGAAAAGGAGGAAGAAGAAAAGAAATAACAAATAGGAGGCATTGAAGAGCCTCCTTTTTCTTACTAGAATGGCGCGTATGAAAAAATCCTTTTCTCTTCTGCTTTTCTCTCTTCTCGTCCTCGCTTCGTGCGAGGGAAGCTCTTCCAGTTCTCTCTCTTCTAGTGAAGCAAAAAAATATGTGGTTAGCACGGCGCATGACTATTACTCATACGCGGTGACGACAAGCTTTCAGTTTTTGCGGGAAGAAGGGGAAGTTGCTCCAAGTGATGTTTATGACGAGATTACCAGTGATTTTGCTCTTGGTTCGCGTTATATGGACACCAATCTTTCTTATGGAGGGATTCAGGTAAATGCTAAAACGCTGAGTGAAAAAGAGGGCACTTTTGAGATTGATAAAGCCTTTTACGACATCTTATCTTTTGCCCTAGAAGCAGAAGAGATGACAGATGGTTACATTGATATTTTATCGGGTAATTTAAACTGGTTATGGAAAGATTCTTTCCCAAAAGACGGGGAGACTTTTTCTCGTCCAACTGAGGAAGAAATCTCTTCTTCTATCTTAGAGATGCAAGAAAGTTCTCTAACTTTAGAAGAAAAAAATGGGAAATATTACGCAACAAAAGAGGGCAGCGCTTTATTAGACTTTGGCGCGATTGGCAAAGGGTACGCTTTGATGCGCTTAAAGGAGATTTGCGAGGATAATCAGCTTACCTATTATTTAATTAACGCAGGAAGCAGCTCGATTCTTGTTGGTGAGAATCCTTACGCAGAAGATCGCACTTTCACCGTAGGAGTATCCGATGTGGAAGGCATGAAATTTAAGGTAAAAAATGAAGCAATCGGTACCTCTTCTGTTACCAATCAGCATTATTTTGATGTATCTGCAAATACTTTATATAGCCATGTGGTAAACCCTAAGACGGGTAATGCCGTTCCAGCGCTTACCACCGCGATTGTATTAGGAGAAAACGCTGCAATTTGTGACGTGTTATCGACATATTTTTTAATGCTTGGAGAAAGTGCAGATGTTTCTGCCTTTGAAGAGATGGGCTACTCTTTCTTCTTTTACGATAATCGAAGAAGTGATCCCTCTGTTTATTTAAGTGAGGATTTTCCTATTACGGAAGAGTAGAGAATGAAAGCGAAAGCCTTTTTGCAAAAACACTTAGGAGATATCATTCTCTTTTTTGTTTTACTTTTCGCGACAACTTTAGGAACTATCTTTCTTCTATTAGCACCTACTTCTAGCGCAAGCGGGGCGAATATCTTTTGCGATGATGTGTGTCTTCTTTATTTGAATCTTTCTTCTCCTCAAGAATCGGTGATTTATGAAGAAGAAAGAGTAAAAGAATTAGATCCCTCCTTATATGGAGAAGAGGTAGAAGCGGCATATGAAATTGAAGGCGCTTTAACCCCTATGGTTTTCGCGATAAGCCAAGAGGGTATTGCTGTGCTATCTTCTGGTTGCCCTTCTCAATACTGCGTTTCACTTGGCTACACCCTTGACCCCAGAAAACCAATTGTCTGTGCTTATAACCATGTTCATGTGGAATATGTAGGAGAAATTGCTTCTCTTCCTCCAAGTTCCTCTTCTTCAGGAGTTGATATTATCGTATGAAGTCCTCTGTAAGAAGAATCGCTCTCGATGCGACCATGTTAGCACTTGCTCTTGCCTTATCTGTTGCGGAGAGTTTTATTCCTATTTCTTCTCTTCCTGGATTTAAGCCAGGTTTAGCCAATATTATCATCTTAGTTTTAATTTACCGTTTCTCGTGGAGTGAAGCGCTTCTTATTGATATTGGAAGGATTTTTCTTGCCTCTTTGATGACAGGCAAAATCTTCTCTCTTCCTTTTTATATGTCTTTAGCAGGAGGCATTTTGTCGTATTTAGGAATGCTTCTTATTGCAAAATGCTTTTCTAAAGTCTTTTCTATTTACGGGGCTTCGCTTTTTGGCAGCGTCCTTCACTGCTTAGGACAAATTGCTATTGCTTCCATCCTTCTTTCTACATCAGGGGTGTTTTGGTATTTCCCTTTGATGGCACTTGTTGGATTATTCACAGGTCTTGCGGTAGGCTTTTTTGCTGACCGCATTATCGCTAGTGGCATTTTTGAACGTCTTCGCTTGTAAATACGATGTGATTTAGTTGACAATACTAGATTTCATGCTTAACTAGGTTGCTCCTTATTTCGCGACGTTTGAGGTACTAAAATGAAAAAGATTATTATTTCCGTAGAAAGCACTGCAGATTTACCAAAAGAAGAGTTAGAAAAAGCAGGCTTTCCCTCTCTTCCTTTTCATGTGACTATGGGGGAAGAAACTTATTTAGATGGCGAAAAAAGTAATGAAGAAATCTTTGCCTATGGGAATAGCCATAGTGATCTTGCAAAAACAAGCGCGCCTAATGTAAATGAGTATCAAACTCATTTTAAGAAGTTACGTGATTCCGGCGCAGAAGTTTTACATTTTTCCATTTCGGAAGCGTTAAGTGGAGGATATAAAAACGCTACCACTGCAAAAGGAGAGGACGAAGGGATTGAAGTGGTCAATTCCGAAGAGTTTTCTCTTGGAATTGCTATGGAAGCCTTTTATGCCAAAAAACTCATAGAAGAAGGGGAAGAGAACTTAAAAGTGCTTGCTGAGAAAGCAAAAGAATACCGTCATAATCTTGATACTTCTTTGATGATTTCTGACTTAAAATTTATGGCAAAAGGGGGAAGATGCCCTTCTTTAGTTGCCAAACTCTTATCTCCTTTAAAAATCCGTGTGAGCGTTTTTATTAAGGAAGGAAAGTTAAGCTTAGCGAAGACTCTTCTTCTAGGGAACATGGAAAAATGCGTGAAAAACTATATCGATTCCCGTTTAAAACTATACGGCAAAGATAGGATTGACTTCTCTTTTGCCGCGCTTGGATATACAAGTGCTTCTAGAAACGGGGTGGAAGTGGCTGTGAATCACTTAAAAAAGTGGGGATTTGAGAAAGTTTTAGCCGTTCCTACTAACGCCACAGATGCTTGTCACGGCGGACCAGACGTGATTGGTTTTACTTTTGCTTTTCACTCCTAACTTTTAAAGGAAAAAAATACCAATTCGTTTTTGTTTCTCTTGCATTTTTGTGCTGATGTATATATGTTTTTAGCGTGAAATATCGGAAAGGACGAACAATGAAAAAACCATATTTCTTACTATCCCTTCTTGCAGCAACTGCAATGCTTGCTTCTTGCGGTGGAGATGGAACTAGCACTACCACCCCTGTTTCAAGTTCTGAAGACCCTGCTCAAGAAATTCCTACAACCTTTGCTGAACAATTAGAAATGGCTGGCATCACTGGATACACTTATGTTGATCCTAACACCCCCATCAATGAAACTGAAACAGTTCCTGAAGATGGAAAAGGTGATTGCCAAACTGGCGCTTCTGGAACAGGCACTGACTATTATCCTCCAAGTGGTGGCGGTTCTTACTACACTCTTGAATGGATGGTGGAAAGAGCAAATCTCCAGTACTACAACTACTTTTGGAGTGAACCAACAGAGAAAGATATCGAGAATGGCGTTGAAACTGCTACTACTTTAGCGGAAGCTGCCGAACTTGAAGGCGCCGAATATATGGACGATGTCTTCCCAAATGATGGCAAAGCGTATAAGGTAGATAACTACTACAATGCTGTGGCGACAAAGTCTCTTGTCACTTCTGATTTAGAGGGCAATTATACGGTTGCTGTCTACGGTATGGGTGCAAGTTATGATGCAGAAACAAATACTGCTACTTTCTCTGGTTCTATCACCAATAAGACCACTCTCCATAACCTTATTCTTACTGGTGAAGGTGAAATCTTAGTCTACGAATACAATCCAACTTCTGGCGACAAGGTTGGTCCTGGTAATCGTAACTATGGCTGCCGTGTCCGTGTTGAAGTGAATTTTGAAACTTCCACTTGGATGGCAACTGACTACAAAACTCCTCTTACTGTGGAAAAAGGAACCGTTCCTGAGAATCTTGGCTATGGCGCTGTGAAACTTGATGTCACAGCCATGTACACCCTTGGTTAATTCTCGCTTCTAAAACAAAAAACAAGCTAGCAGGGCAACTTGCTAGCTTTTTTCTTTTAGAAAAAACACCTTTTTATTGCATCACCCCATACCTAAGTCCTATAATCGCGCATGCCGCAAGGTAATTGGGGCATTAGCTCAGCGGTAGAGCACCTGCTTTGCAAGCAGGGGGTCGGGGGTTCGAGACCCCTATGCTCCACCAAATTGTTTCTATCTTACCTTGCCTCATGGCTGAGTAGCCCAGCTGGTTAGAGCGATCGGTTCATACCCGACAGGTCGGGGGTTCGAGTCCCTCCTCAGCCACCAAAGAAATTATGTCTGCGATAGGCAGACTTTTTCTTTTCTTTCTTTACTCTTTTTGCTAGGTTATGGCAAAGGAGAAAACAGGATGCTACTAGGAGAAGAAAAGAAACTACGCAATAAAATCATTCAAATCTTAAAAGAATTAGACATTTCTTTAACGGACAAAAATACGAATCCTGTTCATTTTAAGATGAATGACAACCCCGGGAGCGTGTACTTTCATAGACTTAAAACCTCTCCTAACCATTTCTTCATTTCCATCGTGTATTCTTTTGGTATTTCTGAGGTTATAAATCGCGCTTTGTTACTTTCTGCTATTAATTATGTGAATGCGTTCACTACTCTTGGAAAAACAACTTTAACCAAAGAAAATAGAAGAGATTATGAAGCTTCCTTCTATATTGCTGTTTCAGAATTAAACACCTCTATTCTTGCTTTATATTTAAAACGTGGCTTGCTTTTGGCGAAGTTTTTTGATCACGCTTTATATGATGTGCAGCGAGGAGAAATCACCTCCCTTGAAGAGTTTAAAAAGACCCTTAAAAAGGAAGATCTTTCACTTTCTTCTCTGACAGAAACTTCTCCCTTTGGGGATTTATGTCTTGATGATAGCTATCACGGTTTCAAAAGATATCTCGAAAAAGAAAAGCGCTTTTATAAAGATACAAATGGTCATATTTTTATAGAGTTTGAAGCAAAAAAGGATGAGTTAACAAACTATTCCGAGATTACATTTGATTCGTCAAAACGGATGATGAAGGTTTCGAACTATGTTTTCGCAATGACTCCTCATAGAAATTTAAATCTCATGTTAGAAGCACTTTGTTATTTAAATGATCATTATTTCTCGGTTAATCAATATTTTTTTGATGAAGAGAAAGGTATTCTCTCTTCTATTTATACCTTTTATCTTCCAGATGACTTATCGATCTATCCAGACTCCTTTTACTATGTTGCCGCGCATGTTCCTGCTGGCGAGATTGCTTATTTATTTCACTTAAATTATGCACGCATTGGAATTTATCAAAATCTAGAGGAATGGAAAAAAGATTTTGAAAAGATAAAAGATAAGTAAGATATTTTCTTAGATAAAACGTTTCTTTCTTGCATTCTGTCACTTTCGGTTGTTCAATTGTGAGGCCGGACCATTAGCGCAGTGGTTAGCGCGGGCCCCTTATAAGAGCTAGGTCGCAGGTTCAAATCCTGCATGGTCCACCATATTTGCATGAAATGTTTGACGCATTCTTAGTATTCCTAGGGATGTTCAAACATTTTTTGTTTTATGTGCGAAATAATTAGTCTCTGTAATAACTTCTAGAAATCGCAGTTGTCTAGTCTTTATGGGTAAAGAAAATCAGATTAAACCAACGCAGGAGTGGAAAGCAAACGCGATAAGAAACGAATCACAATCGACAAATACCTACTTCAAAAGAGAAACAAGACGAGAGTAAATGCTTGAAAGCAGTAGAGATTTCTATTTACCAAAACGTGACTATAGTCAGTTTTTGGTAAATAAAGTTTCTGTTCACCTGTATTTCTTTGCTTCAATTCCCTATAATCTATTTACCAAAATAGGTCAAAAATCACATTTTGGTAAACAAGGAGATAAGCATGAAAGAAATTTGGCGTAGTCGATATATAAATCAACTGATTGCAAGACGGGAAAACGGAATGATTAAGGTTATTACTGGTATTCGTCGATGCGGAAAAAGTTACATTTTGTTCAACCTTTATAAAAAATATCTTTTATCCACTGGTGTTTCAGATGATCAGATTATTGCCATTAGCCTTGATGATGAAAGAAATAGGCGACTTCGCGATGTGAATGCTCTTTATGATTATCTTATCGCAGTAACAAAAGATGAAGAAAAGATGTTCTATATCTTTCTTGACGAAATACAATTTGCAATTACCTCCGAAGAGATGAAAAGTGGCGATATTCGACTCTATGGCGTGCTGAATGGGCTTTTGCGCCATCACAACGTTGATGTCTATGTAACGGGAAGTAACTCCAAGTTTCTTTCTACTGACGTCCTAACAGAGTTTAGGGGTCGTGGCGATGAGGTACGGATTTACCCTCTTTCGTTCGAAGAATTTATGTCTGCCTATGATGGCGATAAGTATAGCGGCTTTAATGAATACTCAATGTATGGCGGTTTGCCATTGATTCCGAGTTTAAAAAGTGATGAACAAAAGAGCCAATATTTAAAGAATCTTTTCGATGCAACATATAAACAAGATATCGTTGAACGTTATAAACTGCGAGGTGACGTTGTTTTAGATACTCTGATTGATGTTCTTGCTTCCTCAATCGGTTCTCTTACCAATGCAACAAAGTTAGCCAACACTTTTGTTTCAAACGGCATCAAAACAAACAAAAACACCATCGCCTCTTATATTGATTACTTTCAAGACGCTTTCATTGTATCAAAAGCAAAAAGATACGATATAAAAGGAAAGAAATATATTGGTTCTCCATTTAAATTTTATTTTACGGATATTGGACTTAGAAATGCTCGTTTAAATTTCCGACAACAAGAACAAACGCATATTCTTGAAAACATCATTTATAACGAACTGTTGATGCGTGGCTTTAATGTCGATGTTGGTATCATAGAATATCGAAAAATGGCGGAAGGCAACAAGTCGATTAAAAGAAAATCGGAAGTTGATTTTGTCTGCAATAAAGGTGGCAAACGATATTACATTCAGTCAGCATTCGCCATACCGGATAGAGATAAAATGGAACAAGAACAGGCTCCGTTTGATCACATCGACGACTCTTTCAAAAAAATAATTGTGTTAGGGCAGCCGACACCTATTTGGCGAAACGAAAAAGGATCTTTGATTATCAATATTCTCGATTTTCTTTTGAATTCGAATAGCATGGACTTTTAATCGCGATTGTACCTCTTATATTGCAAAAAGCATCGAATATTGGTTTGCTTAATGTTATTTTTATTGTTCTAATCTCTGTGTGTCCCTAAGAATGATGAGTTATTGATTACGGATATAAAGATACCTTTCAAAGTTTGTTTGTCTCTTATTTATTGAAGGGAAGAACAGACTTTTCTTTATCTTGTTTTTCTTTTTATATCCTCATTGCTGGTAAAATAAGGTTATGAGTGAATGGATCTTTATTCTTCTTGTTTTTGGACTTGTGATTGGCTTATCGGTTTTTGCTTCGCGTTTCTTTAATAAGCTTAGAGTCCCTTCTATTGTTTTATTTATTTTACTTGGTCTTATTTTTGGTCTTCTTTTCCGGATGACTCCGATTGGGAATTTTACGGATTATGACTTTGGAAATATTGTCTCTTCGATTGCCTTGCTCTTTATCATCTTCTATGGTGGATTTGGAACAAGAATTAAGGAAGCAAAACCCGTCATTGGGAAAGCGCTTGTTCTTTCTTTTTTAGGAACGCTTTTAACTGCTTTAATTTTAGGTTCTCTTTTATATTGCCTTCTTTTGGCTTTTCCTGCCTCCTTTTTAGGAGGAGAGATTGGTCTTGCAGAATGCTTCTTACTAGCATCTGTGATTGCTTCTACGGACGCGGCAAGCGTATTTGATATTTTAAGAACGCGAAAGTTAGGCTTAAAAGAAAACACTGCTTCTTTACTTGAAATTGAATCCGGTTCTAATGACCCCATGGCCTATGTTTTAACCACCTTACTTTTGCTTATTGTGGCAGGTGTTAGTGATAATCCTTGGGATATTGTGACAGAGGTAAGTATTTCCTTCTTCTGCCAAATTGGGATTGGCTTAGCTTCAGGACTTCTTTTTGGCTTTCTTGGTATTTTCCTTTTAAAGAAATGGGGATTCCGTTTAGGGCAAGGGGCACCTATTTTAGTTTTAGCCTTAGCCATTTTATCTTACGTCTTACCAAGCATGGTCCCCTCTCCTTATGCGGGGAATGGTTATTTAGCGGCTTATTTAGCAGGAATTTTAATTGGTAATGCCAAAATCCCCGAAAAGAAAAACTCTGTGTTATTCCTTGGTTCTATTAGTGATATTTGCCAAATGGTTGTCTTCTTTTTAATGGGTTTATTAGCAACACCAGAAAATCTTATCAATCCTGTCACTTTAACTCTTGCCGTGTTGACCTTTGTTCTAATCACTTTCTTAGCTCGCCCAGTGGCGGTTACCTCTCTTCTTTTACCCTTCCGCAGTTCATGGGGACAAATTGGCGTTACCTCTGTAGCGGGTTTAAGGGGAGTAGCCTCGATGGTATTTGCGATTTTCGCTATTACGAGTTTAGGGCAAACGGCATTACCTTTTGATTTATTTTCGATCGTATTTTTGGTGATGGTTCTCTCTTTACTCGTGGAAGGATCTACTTTGCCCTTCTTAGCAAAAAAGTTCCACATGGTTGACTCCTCTAGTGACGTTATGCGTACCTTCAATGACTATTTAGAAGAGGAAGAAGTGAGCTTTCTTCGCTTATCGATTGGGGAAAATCACCCTTGGAAAGGGAAAGCGTTACGCGATTGCACTACTCCAGACGGCTTTTTGTTTTTACTTGTTATGAGAGGAAAATATTCTTTTGTTCCTAATGGCAGCACAATTTTTGCCGCAGGAGATATCTTAATTGCTTCTGGTCCTAGCTTTGATGGCAGTGAAGCTGCGGAAGTAGATGAAGAGGTAGTCGGCTTTTCTTCTCCCTATGAAGGAAAGAAAGTCAAAGAACTTGATTTTAAAAAAGGTACTATTCTTGCCTTAGTCAAAAGAGGTGGAGAAGTCATTGTTCCTAATGGAAACACGGAGCTAAAAAATGGAGATATTTTAGTCAAGATGGCGGTGAACACTTCCCTAGAAGGGGATGTAGCTGAGGTGAGAGAAGACAATCTTCACACCAATTAGAACTAGAACAACGCCTCCAAAAATCGTTGCAATTTCCATATGACCATGGATGAGATTAGCAATTTTAGAACCTAAAAAGCCTCCGCATAGGCAAAGTAAAAAAGTAATCACAATAATAACTGCAACTCCAATATAGACAGAAATAGGAGTGATGGAACTTTGCAAAGTAATTCCTACCGCGAAAGCGTCAATCGCTGTAGCAACAGCCTGAAAGAACACTAAGCGATACGAAAAATCTTTCTCTTCTAAAGTTTCACCCTTCTTTTTCTCAATAGCTTCTTTTATTCCGTCATAAATCATCTTACCGCCAATAAGAGTTAATAAACCTAAAGCAATCCAGTGATCGTAATCTTCAATATAGCCCATGAATGTTGATCCAATCAGATGGCCAACAAGCGGGAAAAGGCCTTGGAATAAGCCAAAGAATAAAGCGATAATAACGACTCTTTTTCTTGTTAAATTACGCAAAGTCAAACCGTCTACAACAGATACTGTAAATGCATCCATGGCTAGAGATAGCCCCAAGAGGATTAAGGTTACAACTGCTGTGCCCATGCGCGAAATAATATCAATGTATTTTGAAAGAAAAAAGGATATAATTCACCCCTGCGTGGAGGCATACCCAAGTGGTTGAAGGGACCGGTCTTGAAAACCGGAAGCGGGGTACCACTCCGGCGGGAGTTCGAATCTCTCTGCCTCCGCCATCTTATGTGAAATTTCCCCCATAATTTTGCCCAAATTGGGTAAGATGAAATGGAGGATTTTTTTATGAAGTTAACTCTAGAAGAAAAGCTGCGATTGGTGAAGCTACATATTTTTGATGGAGTGCCAATTCG
>CALWDE010000009.1 GCA_944376605.1 uncultured Bacilli bacterium | reverse complement strand
TCTCAACGGCGATGGTATCAATCGCAATCATGCTACCGTCTGTGAATTTCAGCTCCACACAGTAGTTGTCGAAGTTATATTCGCAGGATATAAGACGTTTTATAGGGTTTACCTCCAAAATTATGTTATTTGGAAGTAATGTAAGCGTGGGCTTTTAGTATGGTATCTTTAAGTTTTGGAAACTCCTCGTTCCCATTTTGAAATTGTTTTGTCACTTATGTTCATTTGATTGGCTGATTGCAACTGGGTCAAATGCTTTTCGTTTCTCAGCCTATAAATAAGCTGACCGATTTTAAAATTATCCATATCTATTCCTCCCACATACTATTATAGATCGTGAAGCGAAAATTTCAATAAACGTTCCGTAGAGTTTCAGGAAATAAAATACAACTAAAACATAAAACTGCGTTTCGTTCTCATAATCAAACCCGAAATGTAAAATACCACATCTCCCGCAAATCCCAATTAAAATGACAACTCTTTAGATTGGAAGCCCTAATTATTCCCAATATCCCGACATTTCAAAGTCTACACAGTCAAACTCTGTAATATTGTCCCAATCCCTCGCCAAAATGACATTATCAACTTGTTCGGCCGTATACAACTCGTCCAATGTTTTATAGTAAGCGACGGTTTGCCTTTCAATATTTCCGCATCTTTGAAATGAACACATATCATTTTGATTTTTAAAGTTAATTATACCATATAAGTTCAAAATAATCTACTGCTGTGTATCAAACGGCAGGATTGTTCCTGCAAAATGTGTAATGTGACCTTCAGATTACACCCAAAATGAGAAAAGCCGCCGTCTGTTGACAGCGACCTTCCTTGTGCAGTGTTAGCAATAAATAAGCTCGTTTGATACGATTTCCATAGCGGCGTTTCGCAAGTTGTTCATCTTCTGTACCCAAGGCATTTGGTTTTCCACTTTGAGCGTTTCCGTTACGCCCTCTTTTTCCGAAAGCTGTTTTACCAGCCGAGAGAACATCTCCTCTGCCTGACGGTCAATATCAGCGAGATAACCATTTAACTTGTCACTGGTGAGCAGGGATGTATACAGCGCCTTGCGGTGGGTTTTGAGATAGCGTCGGTGTCTTTGTCCCCAATTCAATCATTTCAGCCGATTACAAAAGCAAAAGGGAGAGGACTTCCTTACGAAGCCTCTCCCTTGGGGAATCTTTTGTTTTTATAGGAATTAAAATTGTGATTACTTTTTGGCCATGGTGCGGAAAGCATCATAGGCAAATAAGACACCAAGTGCAGCGACAAGCACGCCAATGATGATAGTTAATGCTTGTAAGATAAAGCTTGTTTGGTTCTGATAGATAAAAAGAACAATACCTCCTGCAAGCGCGGCAAGTCCGATGATAATAACAGCAATTCCAACGCCGATTTTATCAACCTTTCCATAAAGAAGAGCAATGCCAAAGAGTAAGGCAACTGCACCAATGGTGACAAAGGCGGTAGCAATTAGGGTAATAGCGGTTTGTAAGAACTGCGAGATGCCTCCTGTATTGCCAGTGCAATGTAAAACAACTAGCCCAATTCCTAAAGCAAGGAAAATGGAAGCAGCGATAAGCATCCCGTAACGAATATTTTCTCTTACTCTCTTTCTACCTTCTAAATCTTTATCTCTTGCTGTAATCACAGGAATAAAGCCAAGAAGGATACGAAGAACACCCATTACAATGAGTAAACTTCCAATTGCAGGGAACATGACTTGGAATGTCTTGTTATATAAGGCAATTGTCACAATACCTGCCGTAAGAAATAAGGCAGCTTCAATTAAGGTGAAAATCATCCACTTTTTGGAGCCGCGGGAAAAGTTTGTTTTTTCTAATTGCTTACTAAATTTAGCCATAAATAAGCCTCCTGTCCTTATTTTAATAGAAAGAGAGAGAAACGGCTAAAAAGACGAACTTTTTTACAATTTTGCAAAGGGAAATCTTGAAACCGCCGGCGGGTTTGCTACCATAACCCCGCAAAAGTGGAGTAATAAAAAATATGAAAATTTCCCTTCTCAAAAGTTACGCAGAACTAATTGCCAAAGTTGGTGCTAATGTTCAAAAAGGTCAATATGTTGTCATTCGTGCCAATGTTGCGCTAGAGCATTTTGCCGAACTTGTGGCAAGAGAGTGTTATAAGCTTGGAGCAAAGCGGGTATTTGTGAATTGGGAGAGTAGTAGACTTGCTCGTGCCGATTACCGCTTAGGAAGAACGAGAAATCTTGCCACAGTGTTGCCGCATGAAACTGCTTATCAACAATTTTTAACAGACGAGTTACCAGTAACTATTTGGTTAGATGGCGATGATCCTGATGGTTTAAAGGGACTTGATGCGGGTAAAATTGCAGACGTTAAAGCAAGACGTCACGCGCAAAATGCGCGCTTCATCGAAGCGAGAGATAACCGTTATCAATGGACAATTGCAGGTGCACCTACCATTGCCTGGGCGAAAAAGGTTTTCCCTCATTTAACTAAGTGCCAAGCCGTAGATGAGCTTTGGAAAGCCATTTTAAAAAGTGCTCGTGCGGAAACTGGATACGGCATTGAAAACTGGGAAAAACATGAAAAAGATTTAAAAGAAAAATGTGCCAAGTTAAATACTTTCCATCTCCGTTCGCTTCACTATAAAGCAAGCAATGGTACCGATTTAACAGTTGGTCTTATTCCTAATGTGGAATGGCTTGCAGGGGGAGAGAAGACTTTTAGTGGAACCTTCTTCCAGCCAAATATTCCTAGTGAAGAATGCTTTACCTCTCCTATGAAAGGACAAGCAGAGGGCATTGTTTATGCTAGTAAGCCACTAAATTACAACGGTCAACTCATTGAGAACTTCTATGTACGTTTCCATGAAGGAAAAGCGGTAGAAGCTCATGCAGAAGTCGGTAATGATGCTTTACAGTCTATCCTTACTTTAGATGAAGGAAGTGCTTATCTTGGAGAGTGCGCTTTAGTGCCATGGGATTCCCCTATTAACAATACCGGCATCCTCTTCTACAACACCTTATTTGATGAGAATGCTTGCTGCCACCTTGCTTTAGGAAGAGGCTTTACCAATCTTTATCCTAATTTTGAAAAGTATTCACAAGAAGAGCTTTATTCCTTCGGCATTAATAAATCATTAAGCCATGTCGACTTTATGATTGGCACACCGGATCTCAGCATTGTGGGTAAAGATGATAAAGGGAAAGAGATTATCATCTTTAAAGACGGGAACTTCGCTTTCTAAATTTAACTCCCTTGGGTCACCAAGGGATTTTTTATTCTTCTAGTGCAAAGATTTCTGAAAAGGGAATTTTTCTTGTTTCTGATGTTAAAACCTTAAAAGTAACATCGATTTTGCAGAGATTTTCATAAATATGGTGACGATGTCCCTGATGAAAATAATAAATGTGGAGCTTTTGTCCATGATAACTTTGCAAAATCTCATTAATTTCCATTGCTTTGTCATTTGAGATGAACGGTTTTTCTTCTTTGGAAAGCTCTTCATGCAAAGCGTCATTAATGTCTTTTTGTTCCACTAAAGAGCGATAAGGTAACCACTTCATCATCCCTCTATCTTTCATCGTCTATGCCCTCCAATTTGGGCGTGACGCAGCTTTGCGGTAGAGTAATCTTTTAAACTAGAGCAGCGCATCAAAGCGTCCTCTCCATAACGCCCGATAATCTCATCCATCTTCTCATCAAGATGTTCTTGTTCTTTTTCTCTTTCTAAATCATCAAAGAAATTCCCCTGTAAATAGCTCTCTCTCGATAAATCTCCTAAGGATAAGAAGATTTGTCTGACTTGATATTCATGAGGCACCTCTTCTAGTAAAGAAAGAAAAGCAGTTTCTATTTTTATTTTATCTTTCGTGGGGGAGAGGAGGCGGCATTCTTTTGCATAACTTCCCTTCCCTTTTGCAAAGGCAACTCCTAAAAAGACTTTTCTTGCCAGCATCTTTTCTTTCCGAAGTCTTCTTCGTAAATCATCACTCATCTCTTTTATGAGCAAGAAACATTCTTCATAGGAATAATCACGAATTAGAGTTTGTCCTAGATGCAAACTTTTCTCTTTTACTTGATAAGGAGAACGCAAATCACTTTCATCTATTCCGTGCATTAAGTCATGTAACTGTCTTCCTATCACTCCAAATTCACTTTCTAATAAAGTAACGCTTGCCTCACCAAGCTCTTTTGGAGTACGAATTCCAATACGTTTTAAATGAGATTCTATCCCGTTTGCAATACCCCATATTTGATGAAGCTTTGGGATGGACCAAAGCTTTTCTTCATAATCTTTTTGCTTCCAAGTTGCGATATATGGCGGGCACTTTTTCCCTTCTTGATCAAGCGCGCACTTTGCCATGAACATGGAGTCTCCAATGCCCGCTGTTGCAACAAGTCCAAGCTCTTCATGAATATCTTTTTTGATTCTCTCTACTAATTCATCTGCTGTGCATTGATAGAGCGATAAATAGGGTCCAATATTGAGAAAAGATTCATCTATGGAATAGACATGAATATCTTCTTCCGCGACATAATTTCGAAAGATTCGTATGACTTCTGTGGCCATTTTTAAGTAATAAGACATTCTTGGCCGCGCATAAATCATCCCTTTAATTTTGGGTAAATCTCTTTTTCTACAAACATTAGGCACTCCGTATACTTTCTTTAAATATGGAGTAACCGACATCACAACAGAAGAATCGCTGCGGTAAGGATCACAGCACACCAAAGGAGTCTCAAACATATCGAGATGTCGACATGCGCATTCCACTGAGGAATAAAAACTTTTTAGGTCAATTACCGCAATCGCTTTCTTCATGTGGCTATATACTATGTGTACATTTTCTTTTCTAGCAGACTTGACAAAATAGAGAGAAAAGAAAAGCTTCATATAAGGAGAAATCTTCATGACAGAGACAATAATTCTTATCGTTTTATGCGCTGCAATCCTAGTTTTACTTATTCTCGGTTTTGTCTATTTTTCTTTCTTAAAAAAGAAAGAACAAAATGGTAATGCGAATCAGGATACAGAGATGATAAAAATGGAGTTTCAATCCATCCGCGAACAGCTTCCTCATATTGTAGGAGAGAAAGTGAAAGATGAATTTCTAAATATTCAAAATGCCTTTCATAAGCAAGAGAACACTTTGAAAGACGATTTTCAGAAGATTCGTGATCAGATTGGAGAAACCCAAAGAGTCAATGAAAAATCTATTCGTGAAAGCACAGATGCGATGCGTAAAGAGATGGAAAGTAAACTGAATGCGATTACCGAGAAAGTCAATGCAAGTTTAACGGACGGCTTTAAGGAAAATGCCGAAAGCATGAGTGCGATTCGGGAACGTTTAGGGAAAATTGATGAAGCACAAAAGCATTTAGATGCTTTGCAAAAAGATGTCATTTCTCTTAATACAGTTTTAAAAGGGAATCAGTCTCGGGGAAGATATGGAGAAATGCAACTTGAAATGCTTTTAGAAAAGATTTTCCCTGATGGTAGAAGAAAAGGATTATTTGAAACACAAACGAAACTTCCTGACGTAAAAGATGAGAATTTAAAGCCAGACGCTGCTGTTATTTTCCATAGCGGAGAAACGGTTGTTCGTTTATGTATTGATAGTAAATTCCCTTATGAAGATTATGAAACTCTTCTTACCTTATCCGATAAAAAAGAAGACACCACTGCAGCCTCTTTATCTTTTAAAAATGCCGTAAAAGAGAAAGCAAAGCAGGTTACCAAATATGTCGGAGTACCTGGCACTGCAGACTATGCAATCTTGTTTATTCCTTCTGAAGGAATCTACGCGACAATTCAGCAAGAATACGGAGATTTAATTGCTGAATTTTCTAAGAAAGGCGTTATCTTTGCTTCTCCTACCATTCTTACTGCTTTGATTGTGATTATTCACGCCAATGAGCAAGAGCTAGCAAGAAATAAAGCTTCGGAAGAGATTCGTACCAATTTGAACGCTCTTGGAGCGGAGTTTGTTCGTCTTACAAAAAGGTGGAGTGATTTAAATAGACATATTGAAAGTATGGGGAAAGATGCAGTGCAGTTTAATACCACTGTCAAAAAGATTTCTAATAAGTTCACTTCTATTAAAAATATTGAAGCACCAAATACTAGTGAGAGACTATCTTCTGAAGAAGAAAGCATTCACTTACTCGATGAAGATTAATAGGGTTATTTCTTGCCTAAGAAGATTCTCCCTCCTATAATGCGCCATGCGTTTGGGGGTGTGGCTCAGCTGGTAGAGCGCGTCGTTCGCAACGATGAGGTCGCGGGTTCGAGTCCCGTCATCTCCACCATCTTTATAAAAAACACCTATAATGCCTAGTCATTATAGGTTATTTTTTTTATCAAAAATTACCAATTCGTGCTCACTATGTCGCATCCTAATTTTTTAGTGTCCTATCTCTATCATTAAATTTAGTCAAAAATACCCCTAAAAGTTCGAACCACCGCAATACGTACACCGCAATAGCACAACGGGTTCGAACATTCGCAAATTATAAATATGGATATAAAAAGAGGAGGGTTTGTCGTATTGATTTAGGCACCACGAAATCACAATTTCTGAAAAAATTTATTTTAGTCGAAAATTGAATATTCAATTCAGCCATCGAAGCTTAATTCAAGGCTAAAAAGGATAGATGGAACAGTGGCGACTATTATTGCATATGCGACTTTGACTAGGTATAAGTTGGGCTATGAAGCGATGGTCAAATAGTGCCCATTTTATCGAAACTCTTGACTTTTGTCGGGTGGGGATATACTTTTTAGATTGATTATTTTGATTTGAGGTGTGGCAATGAGTAAATATGGTGAGAAGTTTGAAAAGGCTTTAGAGCGAGTTTTAAAAATACATTTTAAAAGAAGAATTGTCTTCATTGTTATCCTTTCTATTTTTGTAGCTTACTTTTTATTTATGGGTGCATATTTAAGTTGTCAACTATCAGAAAATAGCGTCATCGGTGTTGCCTTTCTTTCTGTTAGTGCGGTGCTAGGAACATTGTTACTTTTAACAATTTTCTTATATTTTCCTTCAATAACAAACTATAAAAATGTTGTTAATAGAACCTGTAACATCGCTTATTATCTCGAAGGAAAAGAAGCAAGTAAGTCTCTTAAAAAAGAATTTAAAATCAGATTAAAAGCCAAAGATCGAGATTGGATTATTAAGACTACGGATGCTTATTACGATAAGTGCGAAGAACTTAAGAAAAAATATGAAATGTGTCCAAATGAATCAGAAAATGAAAGAAGTGGAAAAGGCGGATTCGATGGTTGGCTACTTCAAGAAATCGGCTGGTTCTTGCTTGGCTTTTTAGTCACTATCATAACAATAGGAATTTGCTTCCCAGT
>CALWDE010000008.1 GCA_944376605.1 uncultured Bacilli bacterium | reverse complement strand
CGGCCCATCACATCCTGGAGGGGAAGTACCTTCCAAGGGTTTGGCTGTTCGCCAATTAAAGTGGTACGCGAGCTGGGTTCAAAACGTCGTGAGACAGTTTGGTCCCTATCTGTCGTGGGCGTAGGAAACTTGAAGGGTCTGGTCTCTAGTACGAGAGGACCGAGATCAACGAAGCACTGGTACACCGGTTGTCGCGCCAGCGGCACGGCCGGGTGGCTACCTTCGGAAGAGATAAACGCTGAAAGCATCTAAGCGTGAAGCTCGCCCTAAGATGAGGTTTCCCATCCTTTATGGAGTAAGGGCCCCCCAATGTCAGGGGGTTGATAGGTCGGATCTGTAAGCGTTGTGAGGCGTTTAGGAGACCGATACTAATAGCCCGAGGATTTCTTATCAATTTATCTTTTTGCCGATAAAACTCCTATCGGTAAGCACGAGAGAATGTGTGAAAGTAATAGATGTTCGGTTTTGAAAGAGCACAGGAAAATGTGCAGTCCGGTGATTGTGGCGCGGTGGTCATACCCGTTCCCATCCCGAACACGGAAGTCAAGCACCGCAGCGGCGATGATAGCCTCCTTGGGGCAAAAGTAGCGCGTTGCCGGGCTGCCAGTAGCGTCTCCTTATGGAGGCGCTTTTTTCTTATTTTATGGAAAATAAATACTCCAAAAACCCTGCAAAAATCGCATGTTTTTGGAAATAATTAGAGAATGTTCGTTAAGGGTTTTCTCTTCGCTTATAACGTGCGATAATGCACACGAGGAATGCCTATGGAAAAAGGAAATCATAAACCAGAAACATTCGTCCGTTACTCTGACGAAGTCATCATTGCAGTAGTAAAGGACGCGGCAAGCATGTGTTATGGCGTCACTGGCTTTGCCTCCGAAAGAGAAGACGCTTTATCTTCCCTTCTTTCTAGTAAGAAAGAAAAAGAGGAGAGATCCGTCGTCATCCATAAAAGCAAGGATGGCTACGAGATTGATATTTATGTTGTTTTAGCTTATGGCTTAAAAGTAACCGAAGTAATCTCTTCGGTCCAAAACCAAGTAGCCTTTACCTTACATCAAAAGCTTTCTCTTCCTTTGAAGAAAGTGAATGTTTTTGTGGAAGACATCAAGGAAATATAAGTCGATATGAGAAGTATAAATGGACAGTTATTAAAGAAGTTCCTTATTTCAGGTGCGAATAATCTTTATAACCATTACCCTGAAGTGGACCAATTAAATGTCTTCCCTGTGCCAGATGGTGATACAGGGATGAATATGAACCTTACTTTAAGAAGTGGGGTAAAAGAAATCGTCAATAAAGGCGATGAAAGCATTGCTACAATTGCAGAATCTTTTGCGGATGGTGTTTTCAATGGAGCTAGAGGAAATAGTGGCTCTATTACTTCCCAAATATTTCGCGGTTTTGCGGAAGGATTAAAGGGCAAAAATGAGGCCCGTTCTAGTGATTTAGATATTGCTTTTAGACAAGGGAAAGAAACAGCTTATCGCGTTGTTGAAAAGCCTGTGGAAGGTACCATTTTAACCGTTATCCGCGAAAGTAGCGACGCAGCGCACGCAAAGATGAAGCGTGATATGAGCATTGAAGATTATTTATCTTTGCTTGTAGAAGAGGCGAGAAAGAGTCTCGAACATACACCGGATTTACTTCCTGTCTTAAAACAGGTTGGCGTTGTTGATTCGGGCGGAGCAGGTTTATTAAAAATCTTAGAAGGAATGCTTAGCGCGGCAAATGGACGCTTTATTGAGCGCAGTGAAGAAGCTCCTTCGGAAGGACCTGATGCTTCTGCTCTTCCTAAGCCATCTTATGCTGGCGCGCAGCTTTCTGAAGATGAAGAAGGATGGGGATATTGCACGCAGTTCATGCTTCGTCTTGGGAAGCCAGAAGACGGGAAACGCCCTTTCTTTGAAGATAAGTTTGCTAATTTCTTAAAAACACACGGGAAATCGCTTGTCTTTATGAGAAATGGCGATTTGGTAAAAGTTCATGTCCACACTTTAGCGCCAGGCAAAATGCTGAATTATGCGCAAAATTATGGGGAATTTGTCACAGTTGTCATTGAGAATATGTCAGAAGAACATCGAAATATTCAAGAAGGTCATATTGCAACAGATTTCTCTCATGTGGAAGAAGAGAATAAACCCTTAAAAGAATTTGGTCTTATCGCGGTTTCTTCTGGTCCTGGACTTGATCAGATGTTCCGTGATTCTAGTGTGGACCAAATTGTTGCAGGCGGCCAAACTATGAATCCTTCTACAGAAGATTTTCTTAAAGCGATTCATGCTTGCCACGCAAAACATGTCTTTATTCTCCCAAATAATCCTAATATTGTGATGGCTGCTTCGCAGGCTTGCGATAAGGTAGAGGGGAGTGAAGTGGTAGCGCGTGTGATTCCTTCTAAAACAATTCTTCAAGGGCTTGTTGCTTGTTCTATGTATGCAGAAGAAGGCGATCCCGATCAAATTTATGATGATATGAAATCGGTGCTGAAACAAATCCGTTGCGGCTCGATTACTTACGCGATTAAAGACGCGGATATTCAAGGAATTCATATCACCAAAGATTTCTATCTTGCGATGAAAGATGATAAGGGCCTTGTTGCTTGTTTAGAAAACAAAGATGATGCTTTAATTGCGTTAGCAAAGGCTCTTATTGATGAAAATAGCGCTTCTTTAACGATTATTTATGGTGAAGATGTAACAGAAGAGGAGGCAAATTCTACTGCTTCGCGTCTTAGCGAGATCTTCCCGGACATTGAAGTAAATATGCAAAATGGCGGGCAACCTGTTTATTCCTATTTACTTGGTGTAGATTAAAAGAAATATTGTCTTTCTTGGCCTAGGAAACTAGGCCTTTTTCTTAACAGAAAAGGTAAAATAGATATATGAAGAAAAGCACCCTTCCTCCCACTTTAATTCGCGCTGGATTTTTTGACGATGAAATGGTGCTTATGCATTTACCAAAACGTTACGAAGACTTTCATGAAACTCCTCTTATCTCTTCTTTTAAAGAGAAAGAAAGAATCGTCATGAAAGGGGAGTTTTTAAAAGGAAGTTTCCGCGCGATTCGTTATTTAAAAAGAAGTTTAGTTTCTTTCCAGTTTGTACGTAAAGACGGACATATCTTCCGTATCGAAGCCTGGAACCGTGATTATTTATTGAGCATGAAAGATAACACCTCTACGTTTCTCCTTCTAGGGAGTTATGAGGCGAAAAGACATACAATATCTCTGCAAAATCTTATTAAATTTGTCGATAATGATTCTTTATCTTTGCGTCCTATTTACCGTTTGCCTTCTTTTGTAAGCCAGGCTACATTCCGTCAAAGTGTGGAAAAAGCCTTTCAAAGAGAAGAAGGAAAAATAGAGGATATTATTCCGGAGAAGTTTCGCGAGAAATACCGCCTCGAGCACCGTTATGAGGCACTACATCTTGCTCATTTTCCTAAGTCGCAAAAAGAAGTGACACAAGCCTTACGCACTTTAAAATACGAAGAAGCTCTCACTTTTGAATTATCCAATGAACTCATTAAGGGAGAAAATCGTACCTTAAAAAAGGAACATCAACGAGAAATGGATCCCTTTCGTGTAAAGGATTTTATTGATCAGTTACCCTATTCTCTTTTAGAAGATCAGAGAAAAGCATTTCGCGAAATTTATAAAGACATGGAGGGAAGCGGAGTGATGTACCGCTTATTGCAAGGAGATGTAGGAACAGGAAAAACGCTTGTTGCTGCCTTAGCTTGCTTTGCCAATTCTACAAGAAGCAGCCAAAGCGCTTTAATGGCGCCAACAGAAGCTTTGGCAAGACAGCATTACCGAACTTTTACTTCTTTATTTGAAAACAGTAATGTTCACGTTGCTTTATTAACAGGAAGCACTTCGCCAGAAGAAAGAAGAGAAATTCTGACTGATTTAGCAGATGGTGATATTGATATTTTAATTGGTACGCATGCTTTATTTGCAAAAAGTGTTCATTATCTTAATCTTGGTCTTGTCATTATTGATGAGCAGCATAAATTTGGTGTAAACCAAAGAAGTAAGCTTTTGGGAAAAGGGGAGAAGGCAGATTTACTTCTCATGAGCGCCACTCCAATTCCGCGCACATTAGGACTCGCTTTATATGGCGATATGGATGTATCCACATTAAGAGAGTTCCCGCACGGAAAGCGAAAGGTAGAAACGAAAATTTGTACGCCAGATGATCCTGAAATTTTTACTGCAATTTTTACTGCTTTAGAGCAAGAGAGAAGAATATATGTTGTTTTGCCGCAGATTGAAGGGGATTCCGCATTAACTTCCGTTAAGAAACTTTATGAACAGTACAGCAAACTTTTTCCTGGGCGCTGCGTGCTGATGCATGGAAAGATGGAAGCGGAGGAAAAAAGAGAGGCAGAAGAGAGCTTCCGAAAAGGGGAAAGACCAATTTTAATTGCGACCTCTTTAATAGAAGTAGGGCTTGATGTTCCAGAAGCTGGATTAATGATTATTTATAGCGCTTCTTCTTTTTCTTTGTCTTCGATGCACCAGTTGAGAGGTAGAGTTGGTAGAGATGGTAAGAATGCTTTATGTCTTCTTGTGGAAGAGGAAGGAAGCGAAGAAAACGAAAAACTTAAGATTTTAGAAGAAAGCGATGATGGTTTTGCTATTGCAGAAGCAGACTTATCTTTACGCGGCCCAGGTGATTTTATTGGTGTGCGACAATCAGGATTACCGGAATTTAATTACTGTAATGTAGTAGATGATTTTAAAATATTTGAATGCGCAATGAATGATGCAAAAGAAATCATTGCAAATCCCGAGTATTTTGATAGTTTTTGCTACCAGAAGGCAAAAGATGATAGTGAGGGACGTCTCCTCTCATAGAGAGGAGTTTAAGAATGGTTTATACTTTTAGCGAGGTAATATATGGCAAAACTAGTAATTGATATGATGGGCTCCGATTTAGGGGTCAATATGGCAAAAGAAGGGGTGCGTCTTTTTTTAGCAGAACATCCAGACGCTAAATTGCTTCTTGTTGGCAAAAAAGAAGAGTTAAGCGACATGAAGGATGTAGAAATTCTCGATGCGCAAGATGTTCTTCCTATGGATGCTGGTCCTCTTGATGTTATGAGAAAAAAAGAGAGTTCCATGACAAAGGCAGTTTTTGCGGTAAAGGAGAGAGGTTATCAAGGCGTTGTCTCTGCTGGAGGCACTGGGGCATTTTTATCAAGTGCTTCTTTGATTTTAAAAAAGGCGCCAGGCGTGCTACGTCCTGCTTTAGCAGCATGCTTTCCTAACTTTAAGAAAAATAGTCATGTTGTTGTGCTAGATATCGGGGCAAATAATGAGAATTCTCCTGAAGAAATGGCTCAATTTGCTTTAATGGGTGCGATTTATCAAAAAGTAGCCTATAAGGTAAACCTTCCTAAGGTAGGTTTACTTTCTAATGGGGTAGAAGACGGGAAAGGTTCGCCTGAAGGAAAATCTACTTTCGCTTTATTAAAAAAGGAAGTTTCGCCTTATTACACTTTTATTGGGAACGTGGAAGGAAAAGATATTTTAGAAGGGGAAGCAGATGTTGTTGTAACAGACGGCTTCTCTGGAAATATTCTTTTAAAGTCCACAGAAGGGGCAGCCAAAGCAATGGGGCATCTTTTGAAGAAAGCATTCTTGTCTTCTTTTTCTTCTAAACTTGGTTATTTATTTGCCAAGAAAGGGATTTCTTCTCTTAAAAGCCAAATGGATCCTGGGGCAATAGGAGGAGCATTACTTCTAGGCGTGAATTCCATCGCTGTAAAGGCGCATGGTGCTTCTGACGCTTATGCTTTTAAAAACGCGATTGCTCTTGCAAGCTCTTTGGCTGATGGCAAAGCGTTAGAGGAAATCATTAAAGGACTTCAGCATGCCGAATAATTTACTCACTAGTTTACATGCCTTAGGAATTTATCCGCGCGAAAAGAATATTGCTCTTTATGAGCTTGCTTTTACTCATAGCTCCGTCAATGGAAGCGCAAAAACAAAGCACCAAGATTATGAACGTCTCGAGTTTTTAGGGGATTCTTTAATGGGTTTTTGCGTATCAGAGCTTTGTTATCAACATCATCCTGAACTTCAGCAAGGCGGTCTTTCCTCTTTAAAATCGCATTTTATTCGTACAGAAAGTGAAGCCAATTTAGCGAGAAAATTACACTTAGATCAACTTGTCAGGGTAGGGAGTTCTTATCAAGGAAAACCAGAAGATAGTGATTCTTTGATGGAAGATATTTTTGAAAGTTTTTTGGGCGCTTTACTTTTAGACCAAGGACTTATCTTTGCAAGAGAGTTTATTCGCAGCATTATCGAAGAGGAAATTGCCGAAGCGAAAGTGAAATCTTCTGATAATCCGAAAAGTGAGTTGCAAGAAGTTATTCAGGCTGATCACCGCGATTCTGTGACTTATCGTCTTTTATCGGAAAGCGGACCTGCTCACGATAAAACTTTTGAAGTAGCCGTTTATTTTGAAGATCAAGAACTTGGAAGAGGAGCAGGGAAGAGTAAAAAAGAAGCCGAAGTGATGGCTGCCCGTCTCGCTCTTGGCAAACTTGCGGAAGGAAAGAAGGATTAAAGATGGGATTATTTCGCTATTTAAAAGAAAAATTTTCCAAAAATAGAAGCGAAGAGAAAAAAGAAGAGACGAAGTTATATCAGCAAGGAATGGCAAAGTCTCGTTCTGCTTTTGCAGGAAAATTAAAAGAACTCAATAAGCGTTATCAAAAAGTAGATTCTGCCTATTTTGAGGAACTTGAAGAAATTTTAATTGAGGCAGATGTGGGGGTAGATTTAACGCTTCGTTTGGTGGAAGAGCTTTTAGAAAAAAGTGAAAAAGAAAATATCCATGATCCTAATGTGTTAGAAGAAGAGTTAGTGGACTTAATGTTTGTAGGATATGTGGAAAAAGGCGAAGGCGTTATCAATGAAATTCATTACGCAAAAGATTCTCCTACTGTTTTGCTAATGGAAGGGGTAAACGGAGTTGGAAAAACCACAACCATTGCAAAACTTGCTTATCGTGCTCTCAAACAGGGTAAAAAAGTACTTCTTGTTGCTGCGGATACCTTCCGCGCTGGAGCAAAAGAACAACTTTCTATTTGGGCAGAGCGTCTTGGGGTAGAAATTGTTCTTGGTAAAGATGGTGCTGACCCTGCTTCTTTATGTTTTGAAGGGGCGAAGAAAGCATTAGCAGAGCATGTGGATTTATTAATTGTGGACACGGCAGGGCGACTGCAAAATAAGGCAAATCTTATGGCGGAGTTAGGAAAGATGAAAAAAGTATTAGGACGAGAAATTCCTGGTGCTCCGCATGAGACTTTCTTAGTTATTGACGCTACAACTGGGCAAAATGGTGTATCGCAAGCGCGCGCTTTTAAAGAAGTATCTGACGTAACTGGGATTGTAATTACGAAGATGGACGGTACAAGTAAGGGAGGAATTATTCTTTCTATTCGTGATGAACTTGGCGTGCCTGTACGCTTTATTGGATTAGGAGAGAAAATGGAAGATTTGAAGGAGTTCGATTTAGATGAATACCTTCACGCCTTATTAATGGAAGCATGAAAAAAGACTATATTGCAGATCGCTTACACTTAATTGCTCTCTATGATCTATACGGGCCTTTACTAAGCAAAACACAGCAAGAGGCCTTTGAAGATCACTATTTAGCAGATTTATCGTTAGGTGAAATATCGGAAGATAGAAATACTACGCGCAGCGCGGTAGGAGATGCTCTTCATAAAGCGGAAGCTCGTTTAGAAGAAATCGAAAGTGTTTTACGCTTTGAAGAAACAAGAAAAAAGCTTCTTTCTTATTTAGAAGAGGGAAGTGAAGAGTCTTTAGCAAAAGCAAAGGAGTTACTAGAACATGGCATTTGAATCGTTAAGTGAAAAATTTCAGCTTCTTTTTAAGAAGATGAGAAGAGAAACAACCTTAAATGAAAAAAATATGGCCGATGCTTTACGGGAAATCCGCGTAGCTTTGTTAGAGGCAGATGTTAACTATAAAGTAGTTAAAAATTTCGTGGAAGAAGTAAAGAAAAAAGCGCTTGGTCAAGAAGTTTATCTCAAAGTAAATCCGGGAGAGATGCTCATTAAAATCTGTCACGATGAACTTGTAGAATTATTAGGAAGCGAAGAGACAGAAATTCATTATAAAAAAGCAGGATTAACAACAATCATGCTCGTGGGTTTGCAGGGAAGTGGAAAGACTACAACCGCAGGTAAACTTGCCAAAAGAATGAAGGAGAAACTTCATAAAAAAGTACTTCTTGCAGGGCTAGACGTTTATCGTCCTGCTGCGTTAGATCAGCTTGGCGCAATCGCTAAAAAAATTGATGTAGATTTTTTTGAAATGGGGACAAATGTCAATCCTTTGCTCATTGCACAAAAAGCAAAAGAAAAGGCCGAAAATGAAAAATATGATGTCCTTATTTTAGATACAGCAGGCCGTCTTCAGATTGATGAATTACTCATGAAAGAATTACAAAACATCATTGATGAAGTGCATCCAGAAGAGTCCTTGCTTCTTGTGGACGCTATGGCAGGACAAGATGCTGTTAATGTGGCAAAAGCTTTCCACGAACAAGTTCCTTTATCGGGCGTTATCATGTCGAAATTAGATGGGGATGCGAAAGGTGGTTCGGCTCTTTCTATTAAGTATATTTCTGGTCTTCCCATTAAGTTTGTGGGTACAGGAGAAAAACTAGACGCTTTAGAAGAATTTTATCCTGACCGCATGGCAGACCGCATTTTAGGTATGGGAGATGTGGTTTCTTTGGTAGAAAAAGCCAAAGAAGTAATTGACGAAAAAGAAGCAGAACGGGAAGGAAGAAAACTTTTACAAGGAGACTTCACTTTAGAAGATATGGTGCATCAAATGAAAATGGTGCAACGGCTTGGCTCGTTAGGATCGATTATGAAAATGATTCCTGGGATGCCTTCTTTAACAGAAGAACAAAAAAGTTCTGCTGAAAAAGAAATGAAGGTGTTTGAAAACATCATCAATTCCATGACTCCTTATGAAAGAAAGCATCCTGAATGTTTAAAAAATTCACGGAAGATGCGTATTGCAAAAGGATCAGGAATGACAAACGCGGATGTGAATCGAGTGCTAAAGAAATATGAACGCACACGTGATATGATGAAGCAGATGAAGTCGATGAAAGGCGGGGGATTACCCCCTGGATTTGGAGGGTTTCGGCGATGAATATTTTTAAAAAAATGGCTTTGCTTTATTCGGCAAAGAAAAGCAGAAAAGAAATTAAAAAAGGCGACGACGCTCGCGATGCCAAAATTGGAGAAATCACTGGAGTTTCTAGTGTTTGTAACATTCGTTACTCTTCTTTTCCTGGAAAATATGGTTTAGCAGACGTTCATTTTCCTGAAGGAAGCGAAGGCCTTCTTCCTACCATTATTGTTGTCCATGGCGGAGGATGGTATTACGGGACAAAAGAAACCTATTATCTTTATGGAAGATATTTAGCAAAACAAGGCTTTGCAGTGCTTGTTTATAGTTATCCTCTTGCGCCAGAAAATCCTTACCCTCGTCAGCTTCTTGCGCTAGATGAAGCGTGTGAATGGCTTCTAAAAGAGGGGGAGAAATATCACTTAGATAAAAACCGCGTTCTTCTTTTTGGAGATAGCGCAGGCGGACATCTTGCTCTTCATTACACAGAAATATGTGTGAACCCTCTTTTAAAAGCTTTGATGAAAGTGCCTTTTGCCTGTCCTTTAGTGATTAAAGGGATCGGTTTAAACTGCGCAACATTCCGTGATTTAAATTTAAAAAACGAGATTACTGAAATGTTACAAACTGCTTTAAAGGAAGATGTTAGTCTGGACCCTAAAAGATTCTTGTCAAAAGAGCTACCTCCTATTTATATGATCACTGGTGACAATGATTTTCTAAAAGACGATAACATTGCAATGGATGAACAAATGAAAAAAGAGGGGATTACCCACAAATTTAAGTTATATGTTGGGGAAACCTCTCCTCTTGATCACGTCTTCCCTTGCAATATGGCTTTAAAAGAAGCAAGAGAAGCAACAAAGGACGAAATTGAATATTTAATGCCGTATTTGCAGTGATAATGAAGTTTTAATCTTTATGATGGAGAAATTTTTTCCCTTTCTCCATTGCTTCTAATTCCCATTTTGCGGGCTTTTCTTCTTCTAGAAGTTTTTTGTCTTCTTTTGATAAAGTAAGTTTTGAAAATAGGTCAGGACGATGCTTTTTTGTTAAGAGTAAGGCTTCTCTTCTTCGCCATTTGCGAATCGCTTCGTGATTACCAGAGTAGAGCAGATCTGGAACGGTTTTTCCTTCATAAGCGTAGGGCTCTGTATATTGAGGATATTCTAATAAATTATCGTTAAAACTTTCGTCTTTTAGAGAATCTTCTGCAATAGCACCATCTAGTAAACGGATTACCGCATCTGATACGGCCATCGCCGGTATTTCTCCTCCCGTTAAAATATAGTCGCCAATAGAAAGTAATTCATCGACGTATTCATTAACGCGTTCATCTACTCCTTCATAGTGCCCACAAATAAGAATGAGTCCTTCTTCTTTGGATAACTGCTTCGCTTTCTTTTCTTGAAAGGTTTCTCCTCTTGGGCTAAAAAGAAGAACTTTTGCGTTTGGAGAACGCTTTTTTGCTTCTTTTAAAGCATCCACAATCGGCTGAACTTTTTCAATAAGTCCTGCTCCGCCTCCAATAGGAGGAGTGTCTACTCTGCCATATTTATCTTTTGTAAAATCACGAATATTTAACGTGGAAAAATCAACAACGCCTTTGCCAATAGCACGTTTGATGATGCTTTGGGAACAAAAGCCTTCAAACATGGCAGGAAATAGTGTGAGAACTTGAATTTTCATAGTAAGCCTGGGATGACATTGATATGAATTGTTTTCTTTTCTAAATCAATATCTAAGATGAACTTTTTATCAATAAAAGGCACCATAAAGCGGTGACCATCTTTTGCTTTTGCAACAAGATTTAACGTTGGGGCGTTTTGCATGGTGTCTATCACTGAGCCAATTTCTTCGTTGTTTTGATCAAAAACGGTTAGACCTTTTAAATCTTCTAGTCGGTAATAGCCTTCAGGAAGGGGAGCCTCTTCTTTTTTGATGTAGAGCGAGTAGCCACGATACTTTTCTGCTTCTTCAGGAGATTGAATTTCTTTAAAAGATAAAAGAAGAGAGTTTGGTAATTCGCGAAAGCTTTCTAAGGTAAGAATAATGCCTTCTTTTTCTTCCTCTTTTTTTAGTAAAAAACTTCTCCCAGTTTGAAATCGCTCTTCCGGGAAAGAAGTATACGAAATAGCTTTGATTTCTCCTTTTAAAGCAAAAGGTTTTCCTAGCTCTGCAACTTTGATCCAGTCTTCCATGTCAAAAAGAACGCCTTGTTAGGCGTTCTCTCCTTCCTCCTCAAAGCTTTCAAACTTGAGGTGAATACGGATTTGGGAATTTTCCGCTTTACTGCCAACGCGAACAACTTCACGTAAGGCATTGGCGACAACCCCATGTTTTCCAATAAGCCGCTTTGTGTCCCCGTCATCTGCACAAATTAGGATGGTGAGGTCGCGTTCAGAAGTAGAAGGCATTTCCCGAATAATAATCGTGTCGGGATGCTCCACCATTGGTTTAATAAGGCTTTCGATAGCCTTGATATAATCCGCCATTAGTTCTTTTTAACCTTTTCTGCAGCAAACTTTTGCATAATTCCCTTATCGGATAACATAGCACGAACCGAATCAGAAGGAATGGCACCGCTGCGAAGCCACTTTAAGGCCTTTTCTTCGTCGATATTGGCGGCAGAAACACCTAAAGCTGGGTCATAAGTACCAATTTGTTCGATGATACGTCCATCACGAGGAGAACGAGAATCGGCTGCAACAATACGGAAGAAAGGATCCTTGTGGCGGCCAATACGGGTTAATCTAATCTTTACTGACATAGTGATTTCTCCTTTTCCGGGCAGTAATATGAACTTTTCTAATCATGCTGTCAAGTGTTTTTGCTTGACAGATATAAATGAAGAAAAAGTTGCTTCTTCTTAATAATGCGCGTATATTTCGAAAGCACGTTTGAACGTGAGTCGGGCTCCGCTAGCAAGGCCGTGCTATGAACCCGGGAGAAAAATATAGGAGGAAATGACTCATGAACTTAAATTTGGTCGAAGAAGTCACTTCCCGTCAGATTCGGAACGACATCCCGAGCTTCTCGTCCGGTGATACGGTTAGAGTTTCTGTCCGTATTGTCGAAAACAAGAAGGAACGCATTCAGGTGTTTGAAGGCGTGGTCATCTCTCGTCAAGGTCATGGGGTTAGCGAAACCTTCACAGTTCGCAAAATCTCTGATGGCATTGGCGTAGAAAGAATTTGGCCAATCCATACCCCTTCGATTGCTAAGATTGAAGTGGTTCGTCATGGTAAGGTCCGCCGCGCGAAGATTCACTATTTGCGTAAGCTCTCTGGGAAGGCTGCCCGTATCAAAGAGGCGGAAGCAAAAGCGAGTAAATAAGCTTCTTCAAAAACTAAGCCCCTACGGGGGCTTTTTCTTTCGCTATAATTTGTCATATGAATCAAGCTTGTCGCGAACATAATTTACCTCCTTTAAGGAAGAAAACTCCTTTCTCTTGGAAGAGAGTTTTTTCTGTACTCTTTCGCGTTCTTTTTTTGATTCTTTTTGTCTTACTACTTTCCGCTGGATCACAAATTATTTATTGGCGTTATGCATATGCTACTTTTGTGGTAAATGGTAGCTCCATGTATCCTTCTTTAAACGAAAATGCCACCATGTATATTGATGGTGTCAAACAAGATATTGCTCCAGAAAATATTGGCAGTTTTAGTGGTGGGGAAGGAGTGGAATATCATTGTGATTTTGGCTTAATGGATAACTCTCCTTCTTTTCGTGACTCTTTAGAAAGATATTCGGTTGTCATTACTTATTTTGATGATGATTTTTTAACAAATGGAGAGTTAACAAGTGGCGCCTCTCCTAAAATTAAAAGAATTATTGGTATGCCAGGAGAAACAGTTTCTTTTGATAAGGAAGGCAATCTTTTTATCAACGGTACTTTAACTCCACAAGATTTTTTGTTTGGAGAAGAGAAAGAGTTATTTGAAGAAAGTTTGCCCCAAACAGGAGAGATGGCCCCCCTTACTTTAGAGGAAGATGAATATTTTTTGCTTGGTGATAACCGCCGTAGTGGCGCTTCCGATGATAGCAGATTTGAAGGACCAGTTTCTTCTTCCTCGCTTATTGGGAAAGCGATTTGCATTATTGGCAGCTGCTCTTATCGCCCCGCAGACGGTTCTACTACCTTTTTATCCTATCGCTGGCCATGGGAGGTGGAAATGATATGAGTCAAATGCAGCAAGGAATCCATCATTTTCCTGGTCACATGAAGAAGGCACTAGAACGCCTTTCTCCCTACGTAAAAAGCGCGGATTTTCTTATAGAAATAACCGATGCTCGTGCTCCAGAAAGTTCTAGAAATCCTCTTTTTTCTCTCTTAGCTGGCAATAAGCCTCGCCTTTTACTTCTTTCCAAAGAGGATCGTGCAGATCCAAATATCACTGCAAAATGGCTATCTTTTTACAAAAAACAAGGAACTCTTTGTTTTTCTTCTAATTTAATGCAAAAAGGCAAGCTAAATACCATTTTAGAGAGAGAAAGTGCTCCATTACTTAGCAAAAAACGAGAAAAAGAAGCCAGATTTGGCATGAAAAAGCAAGATGCACGTATTTTGGTATTTGGATTGCCTAATGTGGGAAAATCCACGTTTATTAATGCCCTTGCAGGTAGAAGTAAGGTGAAAAGTGAAAACCGGCCTGGAGTCACACGGGCAGAACAGTGGATTCGCCTTAAAGGAGGCATCACTCTTCTTGATACTCCTGGTATTTTACCAATGCGTTATGAAAATCATGAAGATGCTGTCCGCTTAGCATTACTTGGAGCTTTGCCAGACGTGATTTTGCCTACTCATGAACTCTACCTTGCTCTTTATCATTTTCTGCAAGAAAAATATCCTTTCGCCTTAAAAGATCGTTATGAGATTGACAATGTAAGAGAGTTTACTCCGGAAGATATTTTGGTAAAAGTTGCTACCAATAGAGGTTATTTAGGAAAGGGAGCAAATATTCAAAAAGAAGAAACAGAAAAATTATTATTAAGAGAATTCCGTGATGGTATCTTAGGAAGATTCTCTTTGGAGGAACCCTATGCTGAATTATGAAAGACGTTATTACCAAGACGGATTTGCTTATGTTGCAGGGGTAGATGAAGCTGGCAGAGGACCACTTGCTGGCCCTGTAATGGCGGCAGCAGTTATTTTTCCTCCCTCTTACGAGAATGAAGAAATTAACGATAGCAAGAAACTATCTGAGAAGAAAAGAGAAGAACTATACGAAGTAATTCTTCATGAATGTTTATCTTGGAGTGTTGTTTCTCTCCCTCCTGAAGATATTGACCGTTTAAATATTTATCGAGCGACACAGAAGGCAATGGAGGATGCTTTGCGGCGTCTTTTCCCAAAACCTGATCTTATTATTACTGACGCAATGCCCCTAAAAAATATGGGTGCACTTGTTGTGCCTCTTGTGAAGGCAGATGCAAAATGCCTCAATGTTGCAGCAGCTTCGATTCTTGCCAAAGTAACCCGTGATCGTTACATGATGGATTTAGATACTATTTATCCGCAGTACGGGTTTAAGAAAAATAAGGGATACGGGACAAGAGAGCATCTTGATGCATTACGTATTTATGGTCCCATACGCGGGGTACATCGTTTCTCTTTTGAGCCTGTCTCGAAAAATGCAGCAGAGCAGTTAAAATTATTTTAAAAGGCCATTTCTCTTTTTGCCCTCCTATATCTATGTAGGAGGAAGAGAGTTTGAAAGGAAGAGAAATCATTTTAACTTTAGCGATGCGTTATGGCGGAGACTGGGAGAAAGAGGTTGCTGCTGTACGTCGACATGAGTATTTATCTAACGAGGACATAGAAGAAGCAAAGCGGCAGTTTGGAGAAGGCAAATACGTTACTTTGATTGATCCGGAGTATCCAGCAGCTTTAAAGAACGTTTGGAAGCCGCCCCTTTGCCTCTTCTATGAGGGCGATTTTTCCTTAATTGAAAAGGAAGAAAAATGTGTGACTTATATTGGGTCGCGTGAGGCTTCTTCTTATGGGCTAAAGATGGCACGAAAACTTGCGAAAGGTATCTCTGAGGCAGGTTACCATCTTGTGACGGGCTTAGCCAAAGGAATTGATACGGAAGCAGCAAAAGGAGCGCTTGAAGCGGGCGGAAATCCTGTGGCAGTTTTAGGGTGCGGAGTGGATATTTGTTATCCTGCTTCTTCCCGTGATACTTATCAGAAAATCAAGGAATGCGGATTGCTTCTAAGCGAATATCCTCCAGGAACAAAACCCGATTCTTCTCATTTTCCTATGAGAAACCGCTTGCTCGCAGGTTTAAGCCGGGCTTTGATTGTTGGAGAGGCTAAAAGAAAAAGCGGAACAAAAATTACGGTAGATTACGCTGTTGGACTAACAAAAGAGATAGGCTGCGTCCCTTTTCCAGCCGGGGAAGATTCCTTATGTAACGCCCTTATTAATCAAGGAGCATATTTGGTGGAAGATATTAGGGATATCCTTTTTATGCTGGGAGATAAAAGCGAAAAAGAAGAAATTTTTTAAAAAGATAAATAAAGGTTTTATTTATAAGGAAAAAGGAAAAAATCTTTCCTTGTTTTAGAAAAAGAAGCACCCTATATTTTCTAGCCGAGTAGGAGGCATGGTATGAAATTAGTCATTGTTGAGTCCCCAAAGAAATGTGAAACCATCCAAACTTATTTAGGGAATGATTATAAAGTGATGGCTTCTCAAGGTCATATCCGTGACCTCAGCACAAAAGGCAAAGGCGGGTTAGGGATTGATGTGGATCGCTCCTTTCAGCCTGACTTTGTGATTAATCCGGATAAAAAGAAAATTGTGGATGCTTTAAAAAGAGAAAGCAAAAAAGCGGATGAAGTCATTTTAGCTACCGACCCTGACCGCGAAGGAGAAGCAATTTCTTGGCATTTGGCAGAAGTTCTTCATTTGCCTTTAGATACGACAAAACGTCTGCAGTTTCATGAGATTACCAAGCCTGCTATTGAGCTTGCCATGCAAGAGCCAGGCCACATCAATATGAATCTTGTCTCTAGCCAAGAAACAAGAAGAATGTATGACCGCATCATTGGTTTTAAATTATCTGGTTTATTGCAGAGAAAGATTTCTTCTAAGTCAGCAGGCCGCGTTCAATCAGTAACCCTTCGCATGATTGTTGATAATGACGAAGAAATTGCTGCTTTTGTCCCGAAAGAGTATTGGACGATAGAAGCTACCTTTCTTGTGGAAGATACTCCCTTAACCTGCTCTCTTGATAAGATTGACGGAAAACCTGTTGAAATTCATTCCAAGGAAGAAGCAGAACAAATCTTAGGAAGAATTGGTGAAGTTGGTGCTTTGGTGTCCTTGCAAAAAGTGGAACGTCATGTTCCTTCTAAACCCGCCTTTACTACTTCCACCATGCAGCAAGAGGCTTATAACCGTTATCATTTTTCACCCTCTTTGACCCAGTCTATTGCCCAGCGATTATATGAAGGGGCTTCGATTAACGGGGAGCAAGTCGGTTTGATTACGTATATGAGAACAGACTCTACGCGTATTAGCCCAGAATTTTATTTACATCATGCAAAACCTTACATTGTAGAACGCTTTGGGGAAGCCTATTGCGGAAAAACAAAATCTGCAAAAGCAAGCGGTAAAATTCAAGACGCTCACGAAGCGATTCGTCCCACTGGCACACACCGCACGCCAGAAATGGTGAAACCCTTTTTAAGTCAAAATGAATATCGTCTTTATAAGCTCATTTATGAACGCGCTTTAGCTTCGATGATGGCGGATAAGATTGAAGAAACACAGACCGCCCTTTTTGATGTGAATGGTTTGACTTTTAAAGCAAGTGGAGTGAAGACGCTTTTCCCCGGCTTTGAAAAGCTTTTGAAAGAAGAGGAAGAAACGAAAGAATTGCCTCTTTTAAAAGAGGGCGCTTCCTATTCGATTACCAAGAAGGAAGGGGAGCAAAAGTTTACCAAAGCTCCTGCCCGTTTTACCGAAGCAAAAGTTGTGCGCCTTATGGAAGAAAAGGGAATTGGAAGACCAAGTACGTATGCTTCGACCATTAAAACTTTAAAAGATAGAGGATATGTTACTTCCGATAAGGGAGTTTTAACCCCGACAGAATCAGGAAAGAAAACTGTAATTGTTCTTAAAAAGTATTTTCCTGAGGTGGTCTCGCCAGAATATACAGCGAACATGGAAACGAAACTCGATGAAATCGAGGAAGGGAAAGAATCTCGTTTAGAGGCAATGAATGAATTCTATTACCCCTTTATGGAGAAGTTTTCGGAAGTGGCAGAGAAGATGTATAAGGACCCAGATGAAGAAACAGGAGAAAATTGTCCTTTATGCGGCAAACCTCTTGTGGTGAAAAAAGGGAAATATGGCAGTTTTGTAGCCTGTAGCGGATATCCCTCTTGCCACTACATCAAAAAAGAGGAAAAGCAGATTGTTTATACAGGAGAAAATTGTCCTTTATGCGGCAAACCTCTTGTAGAAAGAAAAGACAGAAAAGGGAGAACGTTTATTGGTTGCAGCGGTTATCCCTCTTGCCACTACATTAAAGGTGCAGAAAAGGAAGAGAAGAAAGAAGCCCCTGTCGCTGTAAAGAAGTGCCCAGACTGCGAGACAGGGATGCTTGTGATTCGTCATAGTAAAAAAGGTGACTTTTTAGGCTGCAGCAATTTCCCCAAATGCCGTCACGTTGAAGCATTAGAAAAGAAGTAAAACGTAAACTTTTTCCTTCTTCTCCCTTATCATTAAAAGCGCAAGAAAGGGAAGAGATTATGGAGAAAGAGGCCGCAAAATATTTGGACTACCTCCGTTATGTCCGTTCTTATTCGGATGCCACTATTGCCAGTTATCAAGAAGATTTAAAAGAGTTTTCTTTTTACTTAAAAAGCGAAGGCCTTGTTTTTTCTTCCCTTAGAAAAGAAGATATTCGTGCATTTTTGTCCTATGAATTAGCAAGAGGAGTGTCTCCACGTTCTAATGCAAGAAGGCTATCCACACTTCGCGGTTTTTATGCTTTTTTGAAAGAAGAGAATATCGTCTCTTATTCACCTTTAGCAGGGATAACTTCTCCAAAAAGACGAAACTCTCTTCCTGACGTTTTATCGGAAGGACAAAAGGAACGCCTGCTAGAGAAAAACGGAAAAAGAGAAGATTTTCTCTCTCTTCGTGATCAAGCGATTTTACTTTTATTTTTATCGAGCGGAATCCGTGTAGGTGAGTTAACAAAACTCAATTGCCGCTCCTTTGATTTTTCTCGCCGCTTGTTACGTGTACAAGGAAAAGGAAAAAAAGAAAGAATTGTTCCTTTTGACGAAAAAACAAAAGAAGCATTATTACTCTACGAGAAAGAATGCAGGCCACTTCTTATAAAAAACGAAAAAGAAGAGGCTATGTTTTTAAACGCAAACGGAAAAAGATTGACCGTAAGAGGCGTGGAATATCTTCTTAAGAAGCTCCAAGAGAGAATTGGTTTGCCTCTTGGCGTGCATCCTCACGAATTGCGTCACACTTTTGCTACGATTCTTCTAGATAAAGGCGCGGATTTACGTCTTATCCAAACTCTTTTAGGGCATAAATCACTAGGAACTACAACCATTTATACGCATGTATCTGGGAAGATGTTAAAAGAAGAATACGACAAAGCATTCTCCATCGAAAACAAGAATGATAAAAGTTAGCATTGAGAGACGCTTTTTCGTGGCGTATTATTCTTCACGGCACTTTTTTGTTGCCAAAATGCACACCTTGTGAATGAAGACCCGGTGTTCTTGCTATGGGCAAAGACGCTTAAAAAGCATAGCGAGTGGGAACTTTTGGAAGCAAGGGAGGAAATAAACACGAAGGAGACAAAATGTCAGAAGAAGTAAAAGAAGAAGTGGTGGTAGAAACACCCGAAAATGCTTCCACAGGAAGCGAAGAAACGGTAACAATGGCGGATGTTTATCATGACACCAACGCCCCAATTATGACCGTAAGAAAACTCTTAGAGGCTGGTGTCCAGTTTGGTCATCAAACTCGTAGATGGAACCCCAAAATGCAAGATCTTATTTATGGGGCAAGAAATAACATCCATATCATCGACTTAGTCAAATCTGCTGCAGCCACCGAAGAGGCTTATCATAAGCTTTATGAAATCGCTAAGGCGGGCGGAAAAGTTCTTTTTGTAGGCACAAAGCCATCCAGCAAGCAAGCGGTCATTGATGAGGCAACTCGTTCTGGCTCTTTCTATATTACCAATCGCTGGTTAGGCGGAACTTTAACCAATTTCCGTACCATTCTTACCCGTATTAAGAAGCTCAAAGATTTAGAGCAAATGGAAGAAGATGGCAGCATGGAAAGACTCTCGAAGAAAGAGCAAGCTGCAAACCGCAAACTTTTAGAAAAGTTATCAAAGAATTTAGGCGGTATTAAGGAGATGCGTCGCACTCCTCAAGCTCTTATCGTTACCGATCCTACTGTCGAACATAACGCTGTAAAAGAGGCCAATACTCTTGGCATCCCTGTCTTTGCTTTATGTGATACAAATGACGACCCAACCGTTTGCACCTATCCTATTGGTGCCAATAATGATGGTTCTGCTTCTGTTCGTTTGCTTGTTGCTGTCTTAGCCGATGCGATTGCTGAGGCAAAAGGTGGCGCTACTGAGATTGCCTATACGAAAGATGCAAGCGAAGAGGCTACTATGAAAGACGCCATTCGCGCTGCAGATATTGCAAATGAACAAAGAAAAGCTCTCATCCGTCAGCAAAGAAAAGAAAGAGAAGAGAGAATGGCCCGTTTACAACAAGAACGTGCAGCAAGATGGGCTGCTAAGAAAGCAGAAAGAGACGCTGCTGCCAAAGCCGCTTCTGGTGAAACGGCAGCGGAAGCACAAGCCCCTGCTGCTAAGGAGGAAAAATAAGAATGGCTGAGAAGAATGTCATTGAATTAATCAAACAACTCCGTGAACGCACTGGTGCAGGTATGATGGACTGCAAACATGCTTTAGAGGCCAATGGCCTTGACGTGGAAAAGTCCATTGACTGGTTAAGAGAAAAAGGAATTGCCAAATCGGCTAAGCGTGCAGGAAGAACTGCTTCTGAAGGTCTTGCTGCTGTTAAGACTTGCAATAAGTGCGGCAAAGCAGTTATCTGCGAGGTCAACTGCGAAACTGACTTCGTTTCTGCTTCCGATAAGTTCCATCACTTAGTGGACACTGTTGTTGACTATTTAATGGACAACGAGCCAAAGAGTATTGACGAGGCAAAAGAAGGCACATTCACTGCCTTCCAAGATGCTGGACTTGCTCTTGGCGAAAAGCTTGACTTTAGAAGATACGGCATCATTCACTTAGAAGAAGGACAAGGCTTTGGCTCTTATATCCATTTAGGTGGAAAGATTGCTACTCTTCTCGTTTTAAAGAAGGCTGATGAAGAATTAGCAAATAATTTAGCAATGCATGTGTGTGCAAATGCTCCTTTATACACCACGCTTGACAGTGTTCCTGCTGAAGAAAGAGAAAGAGAACTTGCCATTGCTCGTGCGGAAGTTGCTGATGATCCTAAGCTTACGAATAAGCCTGATGCTGTTAAGGCACAAATTGTCGAGAGAAAAGCCGATAAAGTGCTCAGCGCTTCTTGCTTATATTTACAAGAATATCTTCTCGATACCACTAAGAAAGTTGGGGACGTTTTAAAGGAAAAAGGAAATGAAGTCGTTTCCTTCCTCCGTTTCCAAGTTGGTGATGGCATCGAAAAGAGCGAGGAATAATCGATATTTTCTAAGAAAAGATAAGAAGAGGTCTTCGGACCTCTTTTTCTTATCTCAAGATATTCTTCTTCGTGTATAATTTCAAAAGCATGAAATCGATTTATCAAACAATTATTGTTAAAGTCTCAGGGGAATCTCTTGCAGACGAGCATGATCAAACTATTCTTGATCGTTCTAAATTATCTTCCATCGCTTCCTCTATCAAAGAAGCGCATATGATGGGCGCAAAAATCGGTTTGGTAGTAGGCGCTGGCAATATTTGGCGTGGTAAATTAGCCAATAAAGTTGGAATTGAGCAGGCAACTGGTGACTATATGGGGATGCTTGGCACAATTATTAACGCTTTAGCACTGCAAAGTGCATTAGAGGAAATAGGCTTATCTACACGCGTGATGTCTTCTATTAATGTTCCTTCCGTTTCAGAACCTTATATTCGCCGCAAGGCTTTATCTCATTTAGAAAAAGGCCGTATTGTTATTTTTGCAGGCGGTACTGGGAATCCCTTCTTTACGACAGATACTACTGCTTCCTTGCGGGCGCTTGAAATGAAAGCGGATGCCATTATTATGGGGAAAAATGGGGTAGAAGGAATTTATGATTCTGATCCGCGTCTTAATGATGATGCCAAATTCCTTGCTAAGTTAACCTACCGTGAAGTTATTGAGCGGAATTTAGGGGTTATGGATATGACTGCAGTGACAATGCTTGAAGGAAAAGGCATTATCATTCGTGTATTTAATATGGATAATTTTTCCTCCCTTACAGACGTTTTGTCAGGTCAAGAGGTAGGAAGTATCATTGAAGATGAGGAGATGTAATTATGGAAGCTATTGTAAAAGAAGCAGAAAGCAAGGTTAATGGAGCGATTGAAGCGTTACGTCGGGGGCTTGGGAAACTAAGAACTGGACGTGCGAACCCTGGCATGCTTAACGGGGTAAAATGCGATTACTATGGTGAGAAAATGGAGATTTCCTCTTTATCTAGCATTTCCATGCCAGAACCACGTCAGCTTTTGATAAAGCCTTATAGCCGCGAAGATCTAAAAACAATCGCGAGCGCAATCTCAAGTGCTAACCTTGGAATCAATCCTCAAGTAGAGGCTGACTGCATTCGCATCATCATCCCACCTCTTACGGAAGATGTTCGTAAACAAATCGCAAAACAAGCAAAATCTCTTGCTGAAGAAGCAAAAATCGCATTACGCAATATTCGTAATGATGCGAGAGATTTCATTAAGAAAGACGACACAATGTCTGATGACTATAAAGAGAGAGTGGAAGCAGATTTACAAAAAGTTATTGATAGCGGCGTAAAAGAAGTGGAATCCATTTTAGCTGATAAGCAAAAAGACATTATGACAATTTAATATCTTTGCAAAAAGCGAGTAAATTATTCGATTTCAATTGTCTTATCTTTGCAGACAACGCGTTGAATGTTCGAATTTGCATTCCATGCGTTGTCTTTTTTTATTAATTCCCAACTAGTAGAGTTTCCTTCGTAATTGAGTTCTTCTAAACCAGAATTTGCAAAAGCGTTAGCACCAATAGAGATTAAATTTTGCGGTAATGTTAAACGCGTTAAAAGTGTGCATCCCGCAAATACAGCATCACCAAGTGTAGACAATGAGCCAGGCAAATTAATTGTCGTTAAATTACTGCAGTTTTCAAAAGCACTATCCTTAATTTGAAAACGAGGACTAGAAGAAAGATTGCCATTAGAAAAATAAACTTCTTTTAAGGAAGGTGAAGCAGCAAAACTATTTTCTCCTAGCGAGAAGACGGGATAGGGAAAATATAGTGTTTCTATATAACTTTCGGAAAGAAGAGAGGATGTTTGATCCTCTGTTCCAATTACTCTTGCCAAAGTTTGTCCGTTTTCCTCTACTTCAAATCCTGGCATGACCATTTGGTTTGCCTCTTGTGGAAAAAGATCTATTTCGGATATGTAATATGCATTGTCATTATTTGAAAAAGTAAGATGAAACGGGAATATTGCGGACCCATCTGCATTTTCTAAACGGTGATTATTTTGATAAACACCTGCGTTGCCATCATCGTAATGCGATATGGTTTCACTTTGACTGGGACGATTTAATTCAATCGCGCCTATCGTAATAGCAGTAATTAATAAGCCAACTAAAATGAAGCCGGAAATACCAGTAATGATATAGGTAATTTTTGCTTTCTTTTTAATGGCTTCTTCGCTTTGAGAAGCGGGTAATTCTTCTTTTTTAATTTTGATAGGAGGCAAGGAACTAGCTTGCTCGTTTTTCTCGTTCTCGTTCATATGATTATTCTAATGTGTTTCCTTAGTTTCCGCACCTAGGCTCTAAGGTTGATGTGCGATATAATGCCACACATGAGTGAACAGGCAACAGAACATCTTATTATTCCAAGGCATGTTGCCTTTATTATGGACGGAAATGGCCGCTGGGCTAAAAAGAGAGGTCTTCCTCGTTCAGCAGGACATAAAGCTGCTTGTGAAAGGCTAAAAGATGTCTTTTTAGCAGTCAAAGAGTACGGAATTCCTTACGCAAGTTTATATGCATTTTCTACAGAAAATTGGAACAGACCTCAGAAAGAAATCAATCTTCTTATGGGCTATTTAATGGACTTCTGTGAGCGTGATTTTCCTCATTTAGCGAAAGAGGGCGTCCGTTTGCTTCATTCAGGAAGGCGTGACCGTTTACCTTCTAAAACTCTCTTATCGCTAGATAAGGCAGTAAATTCTTCGAAAGATAATAGTGCTCTAATTGTTAATGTTTGCCTTGATTATGGGGGCAGAGATGAATTAGCGAATGCGGCAAAGCGATACGGGGAAGATTTGCTTGCAGGGAAAGTAAAATTAGAAGAGATGAATGAAGAGACATTGCGTCATTATTTGTATCATCCTGAATTACCAGATGTAGATTTACTCATTCGTACTTCTGGAGAGGAAAGAATTTCTAACTTCTTACTTTATGAGCTTGCTTATGCTGAATTATATTTTACTCCTACCTATTGGCCGGACTTTGGGAAGGAAGAGCTTGGAAAAGCACTGGAAGCATATCAACATAGAAATCGGAGATTTGGAAGGGTTTCTGCATGAATTTTCGCGAAGAGTTTCAAATCAATAAGCCTGGAGAAGGCTATAAAGCTTCTTTAAGAAGCAGAGTCATTGTAGCCATACTTTTGATTGTAATTTTGGCTCCTGCTATCTTTGTGGGTTCCTGGTATTTCTTTGGCATAATGGCGATTTTTCTTGCTGTTGCTATTTTTGAAATTTGTAAAGCTCCAGGCAAAAAATATGGTTGGTGGGTATGGGCGTTTACCTATCTGGTCACTTTCTTATATGTGTACTGGTTTGTTCTTAAAGCGAACATTGGCGCTTATTTGGAAGATCCTGAACACTATGTTTTCTCATTAGAGGAATATTTTGGTGGTTTATCCATTTCTATCATCGGGATTGCTGTTACGCTTGGTGGTTATTTCACTATTGCTCTTTTTGATAAGAATTTTGATTTTGGTGATGTAGCGTATTTCTTTTTAATGACCTTCATGGTGGGAATCGGCTTTCAAAGCTTTTTCTTCCTTCGTTATTATCCTTTTTATCTAGCAGGAAAAAATCCAACTTATTTGTGGTATGAGGGTCTTGGGGGACACGCTTTAACGGATAATCTAAATTTCCGTTTTCTTTTATCTTCTGCCTTATTCTTCCTTATGGCATCGGGAACTATCTTTAATGATACTTTTGCTTATTTTGGCGGCATATATTTCGGAAAAAGAAAGTTAACACATATTTCTCCCAAGAAAACATGGGAAGGATTTTTCTTTGGTGTGATTGGTTCCTTCCTTTTGAATATGGTTCTTCTTTTTACCATGGCAGCGACAGGTTACCCCATTTTACCTACGCTAGATTTAGATCATTGGTACTGGATTCTTCTAGTCTCATTAGCAATTCCTTTTATTGGCGTGCTAGGAGATTTATCTCTCTCGCTTATCAAAAGACATTTTAAGATTAAAGATTTTGGGACAGTGCTTAGGGGACATGGTGGAATTTTAGATCGCGCGGATAGCGTGATGTTTGTATCAATAGGCTTATCTATTCTCCTTATCTTTATTGGCAACGGGTGGAATTTCTTCATTTAAAAATGCAAAAGGTTGTTGTGCTTGGGGCCTCTGGCAGTATTGGTAGTCAGACGTTAGATTTATTGAAAGAGGATCGTGCTTCTTTTTCTCTTACGGGAGTTTCGGTAGGACATCACGACGAAAAAATCCCTGCATATATCCGTGATTTTCCAAGTATTCAAAATATATTTTTATTAGAGGATGAGAAGGCTACTTATTATCAAAAAGAGTATCCTTCTATCCATTTTTATTCCGCGAAAGACGGGCTAGCTTTGTTCTTAAAAAATACGCCTTCCGATCTTGTTGTGAATGCTTTAGTTGGATTTGCAGGATTAGAGCCTTCTCTTGTCTCTCTTGAAGAAAATAAGACTCTTCTACTTGCTAATAAAGAAAGCCTTGTAGTTGGAGGAGAGCTTATCTCCCATCTTTTGAAGGAAAATAGAGGCAAGATTATTCCTATTGATTCAGAGCACGTTGCTCTAGCAAAATGTCTTTTGCTTGCACATTCTAAGTGGAAAAAGATGCTCATTACCGCTTCTGGCGGTGCCTTCCGTGATTTTTCTAGAGAAGAAATTAAAGAGAAAAAGGCTGCGGAAGCACTTAATCATCCCAACTGGAAAATGGGGGCAAAGATTACAATTGATTGCGCTACGATGTTTAATAAAGGTTTTGAATGCATTGAAGCCATTCGTTTATTTTCTGTAAAACCAGATGACATCGAGATTTTAATGCATCGAGAATCTTATGTTCATAGCGCTTTACTTCTTGAAGATGGGAGTTATCTTGCTGAGGTAGGCGCACCAGATATGCATAAAGCAATTCGCTTTGCTTTATATGGAGGGAAAGATACAAGTGGAGTGATTTCGTTCTCTTCTTTTAAGGAGTTAGAAGGATATCACTTTTCTTCTTTCTCAAAAGAGAGATATCCTGCTGTCTCTCTCTGCCTAGCTGCTTATGAAAAAGGAGGCACTTCTTTAGCGATTTTAAACGCTGCAAATGAAGAAGCTGTTCGTCTTTATTTAGAAGATAAAATTTCTATTCTTTCCATTGAAAAGATAGTTGCTTTGGCCTTACACTCTGTGCCTATGAGTACAGTTACCTCTTATTCTGACTTAAAAGAGGCAGACTGTATGACTCGCAACTTTGTTTCTTCTCTTCCACTGGAGGCTCTCCGATGAATATCTTCATTACTATTGTTATCTTAATTGTGATGCTTGGCATCTTGCTGGCAACACATGAATTAGGCCATTTGTTACTTGCAAAAGGATTTAATGTTTTTTGCTTAGAATATTCCATCGGATTTGGGCCAAAACTGTTTTCCTGGAGAAAAAAAGGTGGTGAGACTTTTTACTCTTTGCGAGCAGTGCCGCTTGGCGGATATGTCTCTATGTATGCGGACGGGGTTGAGCTAGAAGAAGGACAAACGGTTCCTAAATCACGTTCCATTGAGGGGATAAGTGCAGGCAAAAGAGCACTTGTGATGATGGGCGGAATTGCCATGAATTTGCTCTTCTCCTTAATCTTCACTTTTATTTACGCTTTAGCTTTCCCAAGTAGTTATCAGTCTCAGGCTTTATATCTCGAGTCACCTTATTCTTCTTCAGTTTTAACTTCTTACGCTTTATGGGGGGAGGGTGATATCGATGGAGAAATCATATCTCCCAGCTCTTACCGCATTTATAGCCCTGAGATTGTTACGGATAATAATTTAAATCAAATTGGCTTCTTGCTTGATAGCGATATTGTTTTTATCAATCAAGAAACGAAAGAGCCTCTTTCTGATGAAGTATATGCTGCTGTATATATTCCTTCTTCTTTAGAAGGAGCTGATTTGCTTTCCTCTTTGGTTTTTTATCCCGTTTCTTCTTCTTCGATTGTAAGTGATGAAGACACTTATTTAGGAATAGATGGTCATGCAGATGTATCGCAATTAACCTACCATTTTTTAGGAAATGAGGAATTTGAGCTCGATTTGACGTTGATTTCTGCGCTTGATGCCAATACTGCACCTAGTGAAGAAGCTATCTTAGAAGGAATTCAACAACCACGTTCTGTTACGATTCGTGCAACGGGAGAAGCGGATGAAATCACCTTATCCGGATTATCTATGATTTTAACTCCTCTAGAAGAATACGCGCCTATTGGTGACCGCTTTTTGATGGGCTGCGAATATTTTGCTAATTTCTTTGTTGCCATAGGTCAAGGGCTTGGTGCTTTATTTACTTTTGACTTTAGCCAACTTGGCTCCGTTGTAGCGATGGGCAGTATGCTTTCTCAATCCTCTGCAGCGATTGGCTGGGGAAGAACTTTCTTCTTCTATGGAGGCTATTTAGCGCTTAATTTAGCAATCTTTAATCTTTTACCTATCCCTGGGTTAGATGGCTGGCAGCTTCTTGTTACAGGTGTAGAAAAAGTATTCAAGCGGCAAATACCCGACAAAGTAAAAAACATTGTTTCTTATGTTGGCTTAGGTCTCCTGCTTATTTTAGGAGTTGGTATTATCATAAAAGACGTAATTGGTTTGTTCTAAGGAGGCTGTTATGAATAAGCATGATCTAACGGAACGTTTTTTCACCTCGATTCATTGCTCGTTAGAAGAAATCTCTGACATTCTCTTAAAGGATGCTTTTCGCAACGAAAAAAACGTATTTGAACTTCATTTTCAAAAAGAGTCTCCTTGGACAGTAAATGAACTCACTTTGTTTTTAGAATGTATCCAAACGATTTCTTATCCTTATGAAGCTCACTTCACTTATATTTATTTGCCATCTAATGATTCCTTAAGCCATTTTATTGAAGATTGGGCTCTAGTAGAGCAGCGTCTTACTATTTCTTCTGTTACTATTACGAAAAACGGAGAAATTTGCCTTTTTTATTCTTCAAGAGAAGAAAAGGAGCAATTTGACTTATTTGCCTCTCGCCTAGAAGAACTTTTCTCTTTTCTTCAATATCCTCATTATGAAGTCCTTACCTCTTTCCAAGAGAAAAAGGTCAAAGAAGAAGTAAAAACAATCGAAGAAGAAGGATGGAATGAGGTACGCAAGGAAGAAGAGGCAGAAGAGAAGGAGGCAAAGGCTCTTGCCACAAGTGAATATGTGGAAACGATTCGCTCTGCTAATATGCAGCGCAAGAGAATGCAGGCACGAAAAAAAGGCAATTATGTTGTCTGTTCTTCCATTGAAGAGGCACTTGCGTTACAAGGTGGAAATGTAGAAATCCATGCAAAAGTTGCTTCAATGGATTTAAAACTTACAAAAAGAGGCACTTTTGGCGGTCAAATTCTTCTTTATGATGCTACATCGGGAATTACTGCGAGAGTGTATGAAGGAAAGGGCATTGACAGTGAGCTTCTTCATAATTTAAAAGAAGAAACTTATCTTGATTTAAAAGGCGGGCTAGTTCTAGATGATTATTCAAACGAAATCCAGCTTTACGTGCACGCTTTAGAAAAGGAAGAAGAGCCTTTGCGTGAAGATCCTGAGCCGCAAAAAAGAGTTGAACTTCATCTACATACAAAAATGTCTGCAATGGATGCCACCGCTGACATTGAAGATTACTGTAAATTAGCTTCTCATATGGGGATGAAGGCAATTGCTGTGACAGATCATGGCGTTGTGCAATCTTTTCCTGCTGCCCAAAGAGCGGGAGAAAAATATGGTTTAAAGATTTTATACGGCATCGAATTTTATATGTTCGATTATCCCGTCTACGCTTATAACGCGAATAATATTCCTTTAAGCAAAGGGAAGTACTGTGTATTCGACTTTGAAACCACAGGTTTATCTTCTTCCTATGATCGTCCAACAGAGTTTGGCGCGGTTATGGTAGAAAACGGCATTGTTCGTGAACGGTTTGATACTTTTATCAATCCAGAACGCCATATTCCCAAATTCATTTCGGAAAAAACAAAAATCACGGACGAGATGGTCGCAAATGCTCCTAAAAATAAGGAAGCTCTGGCAAAGATTGAAGAGTTTATTGGTGATGCTATTTTGGTAAGCCATAACGCAAACTTTGATATCGGCTTTTTAAATGCCATGCGGGAAAGAGAAGGCAAAGGGCCTATAACCAATCCCGTCATTGATACGTTAGCTTTATCTCACTATTTATTCCCAAATGCTAAAAATCATCGTTTAGGAGATTTATCCAAAAATTTAAAACTGGATTTTTATAACGATGATGATGCTCACCGTGCTGATTTTGACGCCGAAGCTCTTGCGCATGTATGGAACGCCATTATGACGATTTTATTGAAGGAAAATCCTGATTTAACTTTAAAAGGATTAACAGAGCTAAAAAGTAATTCGCAGTCGATTTTCCGTCATCTCCGTTCCCAGCACTGCGTTGCCATTGCTAAAAACTATGAAGGGCTACGCGATTTATATCGTTTAGTTTCGGAAAGCCATGTCACTTATTTATCTTCTGGCGCAGAACCAAAAATCCCGCGTTCCGAAATTGCGCGTTACCGCAAGAATTTGATCTTAGGTTCGGCTTGTTTTAATGGTGAAATTTTTGAGATAGCTTCTCGCCGCCGTTATCCTGACCTTCTAGAAGCAGTAAAGTTTTATGATTATATCGAGATTCAACCTCCTGCTAATTACTCTTATCGTGTCAATATTGGCGATTTCACTAACGAGAGAATTCTCGATTTATTAAAAACGATTTGTAAAGCTGCTGATGAAGCGCATGTTCCAGTCTGCGCAACAGGAGACTGTCATTATCTAAATCCAGAGGACAAGATTAGCCGCGACGTCTTAATTGCTTCACGCGCAGTGGGAAGCGGAACGCACCCTTTAAATAGAAATCGTTCTCGTCTTGCACCTTTCCCTAATCCCGATCAACATTTCCGTTCAACAAAAGAAATGATAGATGCCTTTTCTTCTTTCTTACCGCTAGATTACGTGAGAAAAATTGTGATTGATAATACCAACAAAGTTGCTGATGCTTGCGAATCTTTAAAGATATTAAAAGACCGTTTATATTCTCCAACTTCCAATCTTCCAGGAACTGATAAAAAGTTACGTGATATTTGTTATGCTAATTTGCAAAAACGATATGGTGATAATCCTGATCCTTCCATTGTGGAACGTTTAAACAAAGAGTTAAACGGTATTATCGACAATGGTTATTCTGTAACCTATTACATTGCGCATCTGATTATTAAGAAAGCGCATGAAGATGGTTATATTGTCGGTTCTAGAGGTTCAGTAGGTTCTTCTTTTGCTGCGACTATGGCGGATATTACCGAGGTTAATCCACTTCCTCCACATTATCTTTGTCCAAAATGCAAACATTTAGAATGGGGAACTGGAGTTCGTTCTGGTTTTGATTTATCAGAAAAAAGATGCCCAGTTTGCGGGGAAAATATGCTTCGTGATGGGCAAAATATTCCTTTTGAAACCTTCCTTGGCTTTAATGCAGACAAGGTTCCTGACATTGATTTAAACTTCCCTAAAGATTATCAAGCACGCGCTCATGCCTACGCTAGAGAATTACTTTCTTCCAAAGAAGAAAATGAACTGATTGAAAAAGGATTACCAGTTGAAAGCCCACATGTTGTTCGTGCTGGTACTATTTCTACTACCGAAGAAAAAAACGCAATCGGTTACGTGAAAAAAGAATTTATTGAGCGATTCCTTGGGGAAGATAGCAATTCCTATTCTCGTTCCTATATTCGCGCCTTGGCGCACCGAATTGTTGGAGTTAAAAGAACAACAGGACAACATCCAGGCGGTATTGTTGTCATTCCAAAAGACCAAGAAATCTTTGATTTTACACCTTTCCAGCATCCTGCCGACGACCCCGATGCTAGCTGGCTTACAACTCATTTCGAATTTGCAAGCATGCATGATTGCCTTTTAAAGTTAGATTTATTAGGCCATGTCGATCCTTTAGCGTTACGTTCTCTCTCTTTAAGGACAAATGTTGTGACAGAGGAAATTCCTCTTAATGACCCGAAAGTGATTTCTTTATTTTTGTCTCCCGAAGCACTTCAGCTTTCGGCAAATCCTTTGAACTTTAAAACTGGGGCCATTTGCTTGCCTGAATTTGGTACCGATTTTGTTCAGCGTATTTTAGTGGACGCTAAGCCGACCTGTTTTAATGACCTGCTTATTATTTCTGGTATTAGCCACGGAACGGATGTGTGGACCAATAACATTCAAGATATTGTTCAAGACGGGGTGGCCTCTTTGCAGGAGGTAATTGGATGCCGTGATGATATCATGACTTATTTGATATCGATGGGTGTTCCGTCTTTGGACTCCTTTAAAATTATGGAGGCAGTAAGACACGGAAAAGGAGTTAATGAAGCGCAAGAAAAGTTGATGAAGGAACATGGAGTTCCTGATTGGTATATCGTTTCTTGTAACAAAATCCGTTATCTTTTCCCTCGTGCTCACGCAACCGCTTACGTCATTAATGCCGTGAGAAATGCATGGTATAAGCTTTATCGCCCATTAGATTTCTATGCGACGTATTTCTCGGTACGCTGTGAAAAATTCGACTTACCTGCGATGCTAGATGGTTTAGATGCTGTTGTATCTTCTTATCAGCGCTATGAAGCAAGACAGCATTCTAGCGAAGCAAAAAATACCGACCACGACTTTATGAAATCCCTTCAAGCGTGTGCAGAGCTCTACGCAAGAGGGCTGAAAGTTTCGAATATTTCAATTGAGCATTCTCTTGCTACTGAGTGGACAGTAGACCGCGAGAATAACGCGGTTATTCCTCCCTTTAATGTTTTAAATGGTCTAGGTGACTCTGTCGCGCAATCTATTATAGATGCACGAAAAAATGGACCTTTCTTATCACAAGAAGATTTGATGGAGCGTACTTCCCTTACAAATGAACAACTCAAGCAACTAAAAAACCTAGGCGCTCTCAAGGATTTAGGCGAATCAAACCAGATGTCTTTGTTTGATTTTCTTTCTTAGAGTGATAAACTCTTCCCGCTTTGCGGGACGTAGCACAGTTTGGTAGTGCGCCTGGTTCGGGACCAGGAGGTCGCGAGTTCAAGTCTCGTCGTTCCGACCAAACGAAAAAATAGACTGATACGAGGGTACCAGTCTTTTTTTGTTTTAATTGTAATAATAAGAGTTAATTTTGATAGTTTCCTTATTGAGACGGAAAAGAGTAAGATATTGCCGCTGCACCAGTAGCTCAGCTGGACAGAGCACTTCCCTCCTAAGGAAGGGGTCAGGCGTTCGAATCGCCTCTGGCGCGCCAAAGAATATTGCCTCGCTTTGCGAGGTTTTTATTAAAAACAATGCAAAACTAGGTTATTTTATTAGATAATGAATTAGAAGGAACCTTCGTAAGAGGGGATAGGAAAGGCAAACATTGCTCCGTGTATTTTTTGAAAGGATTCGGTGTATTCACGGATGAGGCTTTTAACTTCTTCGACTTTGTCTTCATCAAGAATAATAAACATTGTGGTAGAGCCAGCATATTCTTGTGGAGTTTCTGCAATATCAGATAAAGACAAAGTTGCCATTTTATGCGGCTCATCCATTTCTTCTAGCACGTGACGAAGACCAGAAGTTTCTAAAATGGAAGCGTTATAACCTTTTTTGAAGATTGCACGGTGTAAAGCGTCCGTGCGGGGGCCTTTATCAAGGATGGAATAGAGAAGGACTTTCATATTTGTTTACCTTTCTTTGCATTAACACACTTCTCATTGTATCAACAAAGCGCTTACTTTACCCTACTTATCATTAAAGTGGTTAAAATTAGGGTATGCCAAATGTATTTGATGCTTTACCTAGTGGCAGCCCCTTTGAAGTGCTGCTGCCGGTAGCTATTATCCTTGCTCTTGCAAAAATTCTCGCCATTGTTTTTGAAAGAATGAAGATACCATCGGTGATTGGTTTTCTTTGTGCAGGTTTACTTGTTGGACTTTTGACTTTTATTCCTGGAGAATCGGTAATTACTCCATATACCGAAATGGGAATTGATATTTTGGCAAAGTTTGGTGTTGTTTTTATTCTCTTTAGCGCTGGACTAGAAACAAACATGAAAGAGATTAAGGCAGTTGGCGGGGCAGCAATGGTGATTACCTCTTTAGGCGTTATTTGTCCGATGCTCTTTGGCTTCTTAATTGCCTTTTTATTCCGAAGTTATGGCGGATTATCTGCTTCTTTCTTACCAGAGGGAGTAGATCCTATTTGGAGTGATCTTTATTACGGAGTTATTTTATCTGCGACATCCGTATCTATTACCGTAGCCACTTTAAAAGAATTAGGAAAGCTTAATGGGAAAGTTGGATCTGCGATTGTTTCTGCTGCCATTATTGATGATGTGATTGGCATTATTTTACTTTCCCTTGTGCTTTCTTTATCTGGCACTTCTAGCGCTTCTTCTGATTTTAATCTTCTCATTTTTACTCTCGAAAGCTGTGGGGCTACGATTGAAGGCGCATGGGAGGTAGTTTGCGTTTTGGCTAACATGGCTATTTTTGTCTTGCTTTCTTTTGGAGCAGGTTACTTAATTCGCAAATTATTTAACTGGCTAGGCCAAAAATATCCCCATCATATTCGCATTCCTATCTTATCTTTGGCTTTTTGCTTTTTATGGGCATATCTAGCACAGGGTTTGTTCCAAATTGCGGATATTACTGGCGCTTATATTGCTGGTTTAATTCTTGCGCCTACTTCGCCAAAGAAATATATCGATCATCGCGCAGAAACTACAATGAATGTTTTCTTTGTTCCTATTTTCTTTGCTTCTGTTGCCTTAAAGATGTATGAAACAAACCTTGATTTTAGTGATTATCTTTTCTTAGCATTTGGCTTTACTTATGTGGTAGCTGCTTTGCTTGGAAAGGTTGTTGGAGCAGGAGGCGGGGCATTACTCTGCCGTTTCTCATTAAAAGATTCTCTTTGTATTGGAGTAGGAATGATGGCACGCGCGGAAGTAGTCATAGTTACAGCGCAAACAGGAATTGACTCCTCTCTTGTAAGTCCAGGAATTATGCCATTCACTTTGCTTATCATTATTTCTTCCTCTTTCTTAACCCCGATTTTGCTCCGTCTTTTATACCGAAATGAGAAAGATATAGGCGGAGGAGATTCTGCTAAAAAAGAAGAGCAAAATACCTCTTTAACCGTGCATGAAGAGAAAAAAGAAGATACCCTTCCTTCTTTTTCGCGAAGATTAAAGAGTTTAATACCTACCTCTATTTGTTAAGCCTACTTCCTTTCTTTTGTAACATCTTTATTCTTTACTTGACTAAGAAAGGTGAAAAGCCTATATTTTCGAAGCGCAAAAAGCGCGCGATGGGGCGTTAGCTCAGCTGGTAGAGCGCCTCCATGGCATGGAGGAGGTCGTGAGTTCGAGACTCATACGCTCCACCATCGCAATTGAAATTTCCCCCATAATTTTGCCCAAATTGGGTAAGATGAAATGGAGGATTTTTTATGAAGTTAACTCTAGAAGAAAAGCTGCGATTGGTGAAGCTACATATTTTTGATGGAGTGCCAATTCGTGAGATTCATGAAAAGCATGGTTTAGATCGTTCGACACTAAAGTATTACTGTG
>CALWDE010000007.1 GCA_944376605.1 uncultured Bacilli bacterium | reverse complement strand
TAGGGAAATAAGAGATGGCTATCCCCGATATATCGTTTCCCTTGATCTGCTTAGAGATCAGCAAGAAGGGGTTCGCCACATAAATGCAATCGATTTATTCCTTGGGAAGGAAGCCATTTGACATTGGGAGAGGGAATTCACACGCGGGGGGAGCGTTGGCCTAATCTTCGGGACCGCGGATAAATGTGGTGTAAGCTAAAAACCCGTCCGCGAACGTCCACTGGGCTACCGCGGAAGGGCTAGATTCCCAAGATGTAGACTTCTATCCTTGCATTTGCCTAGAAAAGAGAAAGCCGCATGGCAAAAGACGACGCGAAGGGCTCCCTTGGGGAAGCCCAATTCCCGCTGGCGAGATGCTAAGACGCGGGATGGAGAAGGATTTCAGCGAGGCTGTGGAGGGCGTCCTCCTGGATTCCACAGGGGAATGTGAAGACGGGCGCGCCTCGCCTAGGAACGGATGCTACTGGAGGAGCCTTCTGACGGCGGTTTGCGAGAAGGCCGTGGGATCCTATTCAAAAGACGCAGCCTACGTATATGTAATATGGCTCGCCAAGAAGGCCATCATAATAGCTTACCTCGATAGAGTACCCGATCTCCTTTGCGTCATAAACGTGCTTTGGGACCTTTATGGAGCGCTCATCCCCATCGAGTTCGATTTTTAGGTTATAGGTAGTCGGGACGTGTCTTGTCCCGATGTCGACGTCCTTGTCAACGATGGCGAAGGAATTCGCCTCGCTTTGGGAAAAGTCAAAGCAGACGTTTATGACGGTTAAGTGACAATGTAAACGCTACAGTTTCTTTTTCATAGGCGTTTTCATGGTTTTTCCGCCTTCCCGTCGCGTTGGGATTGGCCAAGATTGCCCAAAAGCCCCCCATTTGCCATAATGTAGCCGAGCCGAAAGCCCTCCCGTGCGGAATTGGCCAATTCCAGCGCCACGGCCCGATGGGTTTGCGGATCGCCCTTCGACCGCCGGACGTAGGAGTTGATGTTGGAGAAGGCGGAATCGAGGTCCGCCTGGGTGATGCCGTCGAGGCTTTTCCCCTTTGGGAAGACGTATCTGACCAGCTCGTGGTTCCTCTCCGCCTCCGCCTTGTCGTCGGACCTCATCGGCCTCGCGTAGAAGGCTTTGACGGCGATCCCGCCGCCGGCCATCGCCTCCTCGACCTTCCAGTAGTCGTAGAACTCGGTCCCGTTGTCGGAGAGGCAGGCCTCCATCGGGAACCGCCGGCCCGGGCATGCCTTCGCGACTGCCCTCATCGCCCTGAGGATGGCCTTCCTGGCCGATTCCGGCCTGCCTTTGTCTATGAGCAGCCCGACCTGGAAGTTGGACTCCGGCCAGGTGATGGTGAGGATCGCCTTCGCCTCCTCGGCCTTGCCGACGACCGAGTCGAGCTGGCAGACCGGGGCCCCGGGGTTGGACGCGACGTAGTCGAGGTAGTCCTGATGCATCCTCCCAAGGAGCTTCCTCACGTCGGACACGACCAGGCGCCTGCCTTCCTTGCCCCCGGGGAGGCGCCGCTTGAGCCTGACGTACCGCCTGAGCTCATGGGCCTTCGCCGAGAGCAATCCGTCGCACAGGATGCGCCTTAGGGTCCTCTCGGAGCATATCGCGGCAACCTCCTGGTCGGTCGCGTGGATGTGGTGGACCGACTGGCCGAGTTTGATCCTCGGCGAGACGAGCCCGTCCAGCCTGGCCAGCTCGTCGGCCCCGAGCCGCCTGCCGGACCTTGGGTCCCTCCTTTTGGCCTCGGCGTCGAGGTCGGCGGAGGCGTAGTCGTAGAAGACCTTGAGGCGGTGGCAATGCGCCCTTTTGCCGCATCGGTTGCAGACGTAGACGCCCTGCCTGCACCTCATTTCCCTTGGGCCCTCGAAGGTGGACCGGGATGACACCTCCCGGCAGATCGCCGACTTCGAGAACCCGGTGTCCTCGGCGATCGCGGATGGCGGCATGCCGCTTTCAAGGCATGCTTGGATGCGGATGCGGTCGCGGATCCCGATCCGGCGACCCTTCTTTTCGTCAACCATACTGGCTTCCTTTCCGCATCCGGCGGGCATCCCCATTTTACTAAAAGGGGTCTTTTGGCAAAACCGTGGAAGCGGGCCGCCTCCTTTTACATCCTTTTTCATGGGTGTGAAGTTGGGTTTGTCACTTTAGGTTCCTTCGACAAGTCGATACGGAAAATCAAGCAATGATAGAATAGAGAGAGAGCTATTTTGATATAATATCAAAGTTTATTTTTGTCGATTAAAAGTATTTGAATTCAACGAAAGAGACTCCTATGAAGTATACAAATCTCCTTAAAGACCTAACCACTGTCTATGCAGAAGACATAAAACATCCGAAAGAAAAACTTTTAGAAGAGTTCGAACGTTTTATAAACGACTCTGGTTACAAAGTCGAAAAATGGTTGAATACAAATTGCGTTCCTTACGAACTATTAATAGTCGACGAAACCGAAAAAATGACCCATCTCGTAATCTACCTTAAAAACATTACGGGAGCAGGTTGGGAAGACAAACCGGATATCAAGAGAGTGCAAGTAACAAACATAAGAGTCGCTTCACCTGACAACTACGTCTCTACGACGGCCTCCCAAACAATGCTGATCCTTGGCTACTACAACTATGACAACAACCCAATAATGGTTGCATGGGATGCTTACCGCTATGTCAAGCACAAAACAAACCGCTCTTGCTACGTGAACATCGACACATTAAAAAGGGCTTACCAAGCTGGCTATCTGATTACCAACAATTCATCTCAAAAAGTATGGTTGTTTGATTCCTACCATTTTTCAAAATTTTTAGAAGATTACATCGCCTACAACAGGAACTAACCACAAATGGAACAATTACTAAGCCCAGATTTTAAATTCATAGATTTGTTCGCCGGCATAGGTGGGTTTCATCAAGCGATGACTAGATTTGGCGGAAAATGCGTCTATGCAGCGGAGATAAATCCAGAAACAGCGAGAACCTACAAGAATAATTACCACCTTGAAGCCCTCCACGATATAACAAAAATCGATCCAAACGATATACCCCAGCACGAAGTATTATGCGCCGGCTTTCCTTGCCAATCCTTCTCTAAAGCCGGCCAACAAAAGGGCTTTGGAGATGTTAGAGGCGTTTTATTTTTTGATATTGTAAGAATTCTCAAAAACCACATTCAAAGATACGGCGGTCCAAAATTCCTTGTTTTAGAAAATGTTAGAAATCTGGTTTCTCACGACCACGGCAAAACATGGATCAGAATTAGGAAAGAGTTAGAAGACATCGGTTACAACGTAGTAAGGGACCCTATAATAGTGTCGCCACATTATTTCGGAATACCCCAACTAAGGGAAAGAGCCGTCATAGTTGCGGTCAGAAAAGAAATCTACGACAAACCAATAAAGTTAACTATCCCAAGAGTGCCAAAAAATTCTTGTTCCATGGATTCCGTACTCATTCAAAGGGATACCAAAGAGTATAAATTAGCCTCTTTCAAATTGGATGATTACGAGGAACGCCTTCTTGCAATGTGGGACGATTTTATTCACGGAATAAATCGAAAAATAATTGGTTTCCCGATTTGGAGTGATGTTTTCTTCTCAAAAAGGCCGATTAACAGCAAAATGCCGGAATGGAAGCAAGAATTCGTCAGGAAGAATCAAGAACTCTATAGAGAAAACAAAGAATTTATAGATTCCTGGTATAAAAAATACGACCAATTGTCATGGGTCAAGAAAACACATAGGAAATTTGAATGGCAAGTTGACAACAAAATAACCTCGGTATTTGAGGGCATAATCCAATTTAGGCCGAGCGGAATAAGGGTCAAACAACCTACCGAATTCCCTGCATTGGTAGCAATGGTCCACGTGCCTATAATAGGAAAGTATCATCGTTACCTTACGCCAAGAGAAGCGGCGAATCTTCAAAGTTTTCCCCCATCATTTCAAATAGACGAAAATATGAGGCTCGCATATAAACAATTTGGTAACGCAGTAAACGTCGACGTCATAGCCAACGTTTTCCAACAATTCATCAAACTAATAGAGGAACAGAAAAATGGCTAATGAAGAAATCAACATTCAACCAAAAGCGGGAATACTTAGTGTTTTTTCTAGACTCAACTATAAACCCTGGTATGCAATTGGAGAGTTTGTAGATAATTCCACGGCATCTTATTTTGGCCATGAAAAATCTATGCGCTTCTATAAATTCAACAAGTTAACTGTGAACGTTGAGTATGATGCATATAAAAACACCCTAACGATCGTCGACGATGCCTTCGGAATGAGCTTGCCAGATTTCAAAAGAGCGGTTTTGATGGATCAAGAGCCAGATCATTTAAACGGCAGAAACGAATTTGGGATGGGCTTAAAAACTGCTGCATCTTGGTTTGGAAAAGTCTGGTCAGTAAGAAGCACCCAATTAGGGAATACAGAAGAATATTACGCAGAAGTAAATATTCCGAAATTAAAAGCAGAAGGCCTAAACACCATTACGATCAGCAAAAATCCAACGGACACAATGTCTCACGGAACAACTATCGTTATTTCGGAAATAACTAAAAAAATTAATGCGCCTAAAACGAAGCAAAAGATTCGGGACTTGCTAAGCAGTATGTACAGAAGAGACATAGCTTCTGGCAAATTAGATTTGTATTTCAATGGTGAAAAACTTTATTACGAACCGCTTAAGGTTTTGAAGTTTCGAAATACAGAATGGCAGCGTCAAATAGATTTTAGTTTTGTATTCGATGACAAGACTTACCACGTAAGCGGCATGGTTGGAATAATGGAGAAAGGTAGTTATCCAAAAGCAGGCCTTGCTTTATTCCGTTACGATAGGGTTGTTATCGGCGGTTACGATGAGAACTATAAGCCCTATGAAATATATGGACAGCCACAAAGCCAGATTTCTCTGAAACTTTTTGGTGAACTAAATATGGAAGACTTCCCTGTCAACCAAGCTAAAGATGGCTTCGTATGGGACGATGGGTTAGAAGACGAATTTTTAGCGCAGCTAAAAGTTGTGATAAAGGACTATATAGACATAGCGTCATTATCCAAAGAAGCACGTCTCCAAGAAGAAGAAATAGGCCAAGAACGATCTTCAGAGACAGAAGACGTCGTCCAGAAGATGTTTGAGAACATCGTTTTGGATGAAGATTCTCACGCCGATGAATCTCAAAACGAGGAGCAGCAAACTCAAGAGGAAACTCCAGTAGAACAGTTCATAAGAGAACAAAAAGAAAGCAATGCCGAAGCCCCGGACCTTGAATCAAAGGAAAGGGAATATACAATCCAATTAGACCCAATAACTAGCAAAACCTTTAAAGTTATTTGGCAAATAAGCGGCAACGACAAGTGGATAGACTATGATGCCGCCCAAGCGAAAATCACAATAAACATCAACCACCCATTCTTTAAACCTTATAGTTCGGACAACGAATTCAAAGGTGTTTTAGAGTCTTTTGTAGTTGCATTTATATGCGCAGAAGAATTGGCGAAGAAAGCGTCCATTCAATCCGGCGGTTTAGAAAATTATGTTCTGCCATCTGTTTTCAGAAGCAAAATGAATAGCATTCTTAAAAAATTATCTGATAGATAAGGAGTATATATGCCAGAAAAGTATTTCTTTGAAAACGGCGAAGGAGAAATCACCATAAACATTGGCCACTTTGTAAACAAAATTTTTGCAAAACATGTCATGGATTATGGCCAACAGAACGCCGAGAAAACAAGAGAACGTATAAAAGGCATATTTAAAAATGCTCTAATTCAAATCCAGACTCACCAGACCCCAAATCTTTTGCTTATTGGCAAAGTTCAATCAGGCAAAACATCCAATTTAGAGATGTTTACGGCTTTTGCTTTTGACAACGGTTTTAAGACGGTCATCATTTATGGAGGCTATGACACAAAACTTCTGGCACAGACATCCAATCGTTTTAGACAAACCTTTGATGTTAGTGAGTCGAGTTTAGAACCCACCGAACCAGAGTTATTTTCTACAGATGATTCAGGGGTTGATGCGCTTGATGAAGACATACTAAACAAGGTTTACGATTTAGGAAAACCGGTAATTTTCGTAAGCATGAAAAGGCCGGCCGCATTGGCGAAGATTAATAATGTTCTTGGAAAAATCAGCCAAAACGGAAGACCCGCTTTTATCATCGATGACGAAGGCGACCAAGCCAGTTTAAATACCGAATTTAAGAAACAAAAGAAGTCTCCCACATACGCTCAGATCGTTGAAATGAAAGCGCAATTGGAAGATCCACTATATTTATCGGTTACTGCAACTCCGCAAGCAAATGTTTTGCTGGGAGATTACTCAAGCTTAAAGCCTGCCAAGCTTTATCTTATCGAACCAGGCAAAGGATATACCGGAGCCGAGTTTTTCCACCTAGATGAAGATAGAATCGTCAGGATTGATAAAGAAGACGTCGATCAATTAGAACTCGGCACAATACCTAATTCGGTTTATGTTGCGCTGCATCACTTTTTCATTGCTAGTGTATTTATGATGAGGCGCGGAATTGATTATTCCGACATGATCATCCACACAAGCAGAAGAAATAAGGATCATGGAGGAGTTTATTCCACATTATATTCTTACATTCAGTCGTTAAAAGAAAACATAAAGGACAACAACGAAGAGACGGCTATCCAATTAGCGGAGATCGCAGACGCCTACACCGAAGACTATTTCGATAAGGACCTAATAACAGAAACGCCATTTGATGACATACAGGAAGACCTTAAAAAGGTTATTCGAGACACACACCTAATTCTTCAAGATAGTCAGGGAAAACTGACTCAAGGCAACGAAAAATTCCGCCTTCATAAGATTTATATCGGTGGAGACTTGCTCCAGAGAGGCCTTACTTTTAAACATTTAGTTACCACATACTTCACGCGTTGGCCTAAAAAAAGCGGAAATATGGACACAACAATGCAAAGAGCCCGATGGTTCGGCTATAGAAGCAAATTTCTCGATCTCTGCAAGCTATTCATGACATCAACAATACAATCGGAATACGCCGGTTTGACCGAGACAGAAAACGATTTATGGGAACAATGTTACCTTGTTCAGCAAGGCGAGATGACAATTAGCGACATCGTAATCGATGCAGATTCAACGTCTTTAAACCCAACCCGCAAAAACGTAGTTAGTTATAAAAGCGTTAAATTCAGCAAAAAGTGGAATAACCAAAAAACCGGATTCTTCGATGAAGAAACAAATAAGAAAAATAACCAAATAGTTGAAGAGTTCCTTAATGATTTAAGTTTCACCCCGTCAACAATCGGAAGAATTAATTCCACAGTCCCGTCGTGTTTTTATGCGGAGGCCACTTACGAGCAACTTAAAGCCTTCCTGAATGCGGTTTATGGCATATTTGATTACGAACCGTTTAATAAAAATGACATTTTAAAGATTTGCAAAGACCATAAGATTGTGATTCAGAAAATGTTTGGTCTAGAAGGACAATTAGACTACAGGAAAAGAAGTTTTAATAGCGACACAAACAGAATACTTGCGTTGCAACAAGGTCCTGACAAATCCGACGAACAACTTCAACACTACCAAGGCGATTCTTATGTTCTCGTAGATGCTGATGCAGTAACCTTCCAGGTTTTCAGAGTTTGTCCGAGGTTCGAAAACAAACTTTTGCTTATAGATCAGATTCAATACATGTTTTCGATAAGAGTTCCAAAGGACAGAAAGGGCTTTGTGAAAAATGAATTTAAAACCACTAATTGATGCAATTAAGAATGTGTCCGATTATCAAAATAAAAATCTTTACCTTGTATCTAAAATAGGAGAGGATTCAGCTTTTCTGTTATCTGAAGACGCCTTATATTTTGCGACCCCAAGTGTCACGGACGAAGCAGATTCTACTCACACAAAGTATTTAACCTTAAGAACTAATGTGTCCATAAATACGGTAGAAAATTCCCCCTCTTTTAAGCCGGGAAAATACGACTTATTGAAATATACTGCACTCGAGAACAATGAAACGATGAATAGATTTGCAGAATTGTGCGAAGCCTATGTCAATTCTGATAAATCTCTAAGTTTCGATGAATTCTTTTATTCATTAGTGAATTTATTCGAAACAGAAAAAGAAACATCGTTCACGAATTTAGTCGGTGCTTTTGGCGAACTAGCCTTTATTAAAGAGGTTTTTGAAGAAAAAAATAAAGATATCACACAAAACTGGCATAACACGAACGGGGTCACAGATAAATACGACTTTGTTTTCGAAGGCTTTAACTTAGAAGTCAAAACAACAGTAAAAGAGTCAAGAATTTTCCTCATCAAACATAAACAAATATTCAACGAAAAAACGAACTATGTTTTGGTAATCAACATAGAACAAGACAATTCCGGAACGACACTGGATGAACTAATCGAGTTCCTTTCTACTTCAAAACCGTTTTCCTCCAATCTTCGTTTTATGATCAAACTGCAAAAGGAAAGATCGAAGGTTAATCCGCAGGACGCCGCAACGAAAAGATTTTCTATTAAGACAAGAACCCTTTATCTAAACAAGAACCTTGAAACTATCCAAGGAATACCTGATCAGATAGACTCTATCACTTATAATTACGATTTCTTACCATCGCAGCCAGAAGATTTCGAAGCCTTCACAGGGAAACTATAGTCTAGGCAATGGTTTTCATTGCGCAACAAAACGATGCCTTCTTTTGCCGCCTTGAAGGCTAGTTGGCGGTTAACCTGTTCGAGGTCGTTGACCTGCGGGCTTCGATTGCCTTTGTACATAGGGCTTCATATTCAACCCGTTGGCTTCGAATTGCAATATGGCAAATGAGTTGTGTTTCATTTTCGCTCAACCATCTAAAATAGGCGGGTATGGAAAAGTCGTTCGCGGATTTATGGAAACGCGGCATGATCGCCTTGGAAGGGAGAAGATCGTAGTTTCGGGGACGGATGGCTCCGTGCGGCGACATAAAGGATACTATCATGATTTAGGAAGGTTTCTCGGAAGAGAAGCCTTTTCTTTTTATGAAAAAAGATACTCGAAACATAAAAATCGTTCTATCATGACAGCATGAAGAAAAAATTGATTTTATTTCCTGTTTTTGCTCTTACTTTGATCTTATCTTCCTGCGGAGGAGAAAGTTGGAGCAGTATCCTTTCTAGTAGTGATACTTATTCTTATTATTCTACTTCCGAAGAAATTAATTCCGAGGATTACGGCTTAGCTGATCAGGTGGAAGATGGTGAGATTTTGCACGCTTGGAACTGGAAGATCAGTGAGATTGAACGTTTGCTTCCTCAAATTGCTGCGGCAGGATTTTCCACCATTCAAACCTCTCCCATGCAGCCACAAAAAGATTATTTAGGGGAGCAAACTTGGACAGAATCTTGGTGGAAGCTTTATCAACCTTTAGGATTTTCTATTGCCACAAAAAACCATTCTCTTGGAACAAAGGATGATTTGATTTCTTTATGTGAGAAAGCGGATGAATATGGAATAAAAATCATCGTGGATGTTGTTGCGAATCATTTAGCGGGCGGCACTCCAACCTCTTTCCATCAAGATGTGGAAGAGTATGAACGAGATATTTATCAAAGAGAGTTACTGCATAAACCAGGTTCTTACACAAACGACTCTTCTACTCGCGCAACAGTGCGCGGATCACTTGGTGAATATCCTGATTTGCAAACAGAAGATACATTTGTTCAAGAAAGAGTGCTTTCTTTATTGAAAGAGTATATTGATTGCGGAGTAGACGGTTTCCGTTTTGATGCAGCCAAACATATTGAGACACCAAGTGATGGGGAATATGCCTCTTCTTTTTGGCCTACTGTAATTGATGGTGCCAAAACCTACTATTCTGGCAAAGAAGAGGATGAACTCTATGTTTATGGAGAAATTTTAAATAACGTAGGCGGACAAAGCGAAAAAAGAAGTGTGACTTATTACACTCCATATATGGACTTTACAGAGACGAACGCTTCCACCTATGTACGGAATAATGCTGTTGCAGGAATTTATACAAACCTTGCCAAAGAAGACATTTTAACTTATGAAGGCGTTACAAGTGACAATGTCCTTTTATGGGCAGAAAGTCATGATACTTATGCCAATGATGTACATGAAACGACTAATATTTCACAAGCAGATATTGACCGCGCGTATGCTGTGCTTGCTTCACGCAATGATTTTCCAGTTCTCTACTTCGCGCGTCCTAGTGAAGGGGCAACTTTAGGAAGCGTTTCTACTTATGCTTGGCAAAGTGAAGCAATTAGTGAAATTAACCGTTTCCATAACCAGTTTATTGGCTGCGAAAATCACCTTTCTTCTTCTGCTGATGGCAGCATCTTCTTGAATGAAAAGGATAATAACGGCGATTATGGCGCGGTGCTTGTATTAACTCCAGAAGAAGGAGTAACAAATACAGAAGTGTCTCTCCCTGTTACTCTTTTAGAAGATGGCACTTATATTGATCAAATTAGTGGAAATGAATTTGAAGTAAAAAGTGGCGTTCTTACAGGAGAAGTGGGAGAAACTGGCATTGTTACTTTATTTGAACCAAAAGTAGTGGATATTCCTGTCATCACAGTGAGTAATGACGGCAGTATGCCAAGTTATGACCCTATTCCAGTGCATATTGAAGTAAGAAACGCAGAATCTTCTTATTATCAAATTGATGCCGGAGAAGAAATTTCCTTTTCTGGTGAGACAGATGTCACGCTTGGGGAAGAGATTTCTTCCGGGAGAATTCATTTGCGCGTTGTCGCAGAAAACGAAGCAAAAAAGGTTGTTCAAGAATATACCTATACAAAAAGAGACCCCAATCATTTAGAGATTGAAGTCGTAAATATTGATAACGAATACATTAATAACCGCGCTTTATATGCCTGGGTGTGGAAGAGCGGTTCTGATGGCAGATGGGTAAGCGGAACAAAAGGGGAAAATAGTTTCCGTTTTGCTGTTACTCGTGATGACACCCACTTCTTATTAGCATCTTTCCCAAACGGGATGGAGGTAAGTGGCACGGAAGATGTTTGGGATGAGTGTATTAGCCAAACTTCCGATGTTGCAATTGGTGGTTCCTCCATGTTTGACGCTCAAAGCTTCACTTGGAGAGCGCCACTTTAAGATAAAAGACCAAGAAGAGTTAATCCGTTTTTAATACCATCATCTTCAATATTAGAAGTTACGTATTTTGCTTTTTTCTTCACCTCTTCTGCCGCATTTCCCATGCAGACAGAATGTTCTACGAAAGAGAACATATCAATATCGTTATAGTCATCTCCAAAGGCTGCTAACTGTTCTTTCTTGAGTTTTGTATCTTCAATTAAAGCCTTGATGCCTTCACTTTTCTTAAAAGGCTCGGAGGTAATTTCTAAAGCAAGTGGGAAGAAACGGTTGATATAAATGGATGGTATCTTGCTAAAAAGATAATCGTATTTTTCTTCGATAAAAATTTGAATAGAAATTACTTCTTCTTTTTTGGAATATTCCTTCATTGGTTTTGGGCGAGGTTCATAAAAAACCTTGTAATAGTCCCGTACATTTTCATCTTTTTCTTCTAAATAAGTATTTTTTAAAGTGCAAATGAGATAAGAAAAGTTGTGTTTTAGAATGATGCTTAAAATTGCATCAACAGTAAGAGAAGGAAGACATTTTTGATATAAAATTTTATCTTTTGTGAATGCCGCCCCGCCATTATTCGTAACGTAACCATCAAATGGCATTTTGGCAAAAGTGCCAAGTTTTTCTAACGCGTAATAACTTCTAGCAGAATTAATAAAGGTCTGAACTCCTTTTTGGTGAATATGTTTGATGCTCTCTATTGCCGAAGGGATAAAAGAGCGCGTCTTATGATCAAAAAGAGTCCAGTCGAAATCAAAAAATACAGCCTTAATATCGTTCATGTTTTAACCATACTCAGGCTTTGCCTTTTCGACAAGTAAAGAAGAAAAGATGAATAAGAAAACGGAATATCGAGGAAAAATAGTGGAGTAATTCTTGAAAGGGAGATTTTCCTCATTAACATTAACCATGCTTTATGAATGTAAAAAGTAATGTATTAGAAGCTATTGGGAACTCTCCCTTAATAAGACTCAAGAAGATTGAGAAAACACTATCTCTTTCTTGCTGCTTATTTGCGAAGTGTGAGCGTTTTAATCCTTCTGGTTCTGTCAAAGATCGGGCAGCTTTATCCATTATTGAAAAAGCAGAGAAAGAAGGACTTTTAAAAGAAGGTGACATGATTGTGGAAGCAACAAGCGGAAACATGGGTATTTCTCTTGCTATGATTGCTGCCTCAAAGGGTTATAAGATTCGTATTTATATGCCGGAAAATAGTTCGAAAGAGAGAAAACTCATGATGGAGGCTTATGGTGCAGAAGTGATTCTTACTCCAAAAGAAGAAGGTATGAATGGCGCGGTGATTCGCGCAGAGAAAGAAGCTTCTTCTCACACCTTTTTAGCGCATCAATTTGAGAATCTAGCAAATCCTGAAGCCCATAAAAAAACAGGGGAAGAAATTTATAACGATTTAGATGGAAAAATTGATGTCTTCCTTGCTGGTATTGGTACAGGAGGAACGATATCTGGAACCGCAAAATATTTAAAACAGAGAGTGCCCTCTATCAAGATTATTGGAGTAGAACCTGCTTCTTCTCCCTTACTTGCAAAAGGAATTACAGGTAGCCATGCCTTACAAGGATTAGGACCTAATTTTATTCCCAAAACGCTAGATTCTTCTTTACTTGATGAAGTAATAGATATTGAAGATGAAGAAGGAAAAGAAGGAGCAAGAATGCTTGCAAAAGAAGAAGGTATTTTGGCAGGTATTTCTTCTGGAGCAGCATTAATGGGCGCTTTAAAATACATTAAAAAATATAACTTTTGCGGAAATATTGTGATTGTTTTACCAGATAATGGGGAAAGATACTTATCGGTTGAGGGTTTATATGGAAAATAAAGAGTTGGAAGAACGCGTTTTAGATGAACTTTTAAAGGAAAAAGAAGACTGCCCTTTACAAGCATATTCTCGCGATGGTATCCGAGAATTTTATGAAGATATCCGTGAACTTCTCTTTTTCAATGCCTATCACCCAAAAGGCGATATGGAAGATGCTTGGCGGATTAGTGAAAGAGCAAAGGAACGTTTTACCTCTTTTGCTCAAAAAGAGATGCAAAATCCACCTTCTTTTACCGCTTTTTATGAGGAATTACCAAAACTAAAAAGACTACTTGATAGTGACGTTGTTTCTATTTATGAGGGCGACCCTGCTTGTCGTTCTTGTATGGAAGTAATTCTTGCCTATCCTGGCTTTATTGCAATTAGTGCATACCGAATTGCTCATCTTCTTTTTACGATGGGCTTATCCTTCCCAGCAAGAGTCATCAGTGAATATGCTCATAGTAGAACAGGAATTGATATCCATCCTGGCGCAAGTATAGGGCCTAGTTTCTTTATTGATCACGGAACAGGAATTGTCATTGGAGAAACAACCATTATTGGTGAAGGAGTCAAACTGTACCAAGGTGTTACTTTAGGCGGAATATCCCTAAAAGAGGGAAGAGCGTTATGCGGCGTTAAACGTCATCCTACCATTGAAGACCGCGTTACGATTTATGCCGGCGCTTCAATTTTAGGAGGCAACACAGTGATTGGTCATGATTCAGTCATTGGCTCTAATGTTTTCTTATTAGAAAGCGTTCCACCTTTTAGTCTAGTTCGTATGAAAAGCGGTGATTTAGAGGTAAAAGAGAGAAAAAAGTAAACTTTTCGGAAAGATTAGAAAAAAATTCTTGATAATTTCACCCGAACTTTTAACTTTTCAAACATGGATGGACAATCCTTTGGAGGCGCATTATGAAAATTACAAAAAAAGCCGCGCTCCTTCTGCTTTCTACCTTGCTTATGGGTTGTGCAGGGGGAACTACCTCTTCTAGTATTTCCGGTTCGGGAGGCGAATCCGATTCTAGTTCGACTGTTACTTCTTCAGAAGATCCTGTGAGCTCATCAGAAGTCACAAAATATGCGATCAATATTGGAGAAACAGACGGAGCTTCCGTAACCACGGATAAGGAAACTGCTGCCGCAGGAGAATTGGTTACGATTACGATTACCAATATTCCTGAGGGAAAAGAGGTTGATTCTGTTACCACAGACGTAGAAGGGATTGATGTTCTTGCTCTTGGCAATAACACCTATTCTTTTACGATGGGAAGCACTGCCATTACTATCAATGTTACTTTAAAAGATGTTGTGGCGGATACTTATCCTTTAACCATTGATAATGAGACTTTAGCGGAAGTGGTTACCATTATTGATGGATCAACTTATTTAGATGTTGTACCAGTAGATGGCGTTTATAACCTTGAACCAAGCAATTCTTATATGCTTCGTCTTCTTACTACAGATGAGCCAAACCCCATCGTAGTGGAACTTAATGGCGAAGAGTTAGCAAACCAAGAAGGTTACTACATGTTTGTTATGCCTGCTCAGGCTAGCACTCTTACCATTTCTTATATTCAGACTTACGCTTTGAATATTACTTACGATGCCGCTGCTATTAGTGAAATCATCATTATGGATAGCACGATGTCGAGCATGCTTGATGCAGATGCTATTCCAGAAGGAAGCGAAATTTATGTTTCTTGGGGTGTGAATCCTGGTTACGCTGTAACAAGCGCTACTCTCGATGGAGAACCACTCGAGGTGGAATCTTATGGCGTCAATATGATCATGCCAAACCACGATGCGACGTTAGCTATTGCCACTGAAGGAGTTGCTCCTTCTGGTTATTTAGTAAGCCGCACAGAAGATGATGGTGTACAAATTGAAATTGGCCAAGAGGTTGATGAAGCCACTCATAGTGTTATCCCTCTTGAACAAGTGAACTGGTATACAGAGCGCTTTGCCGAAGGCACTCACTTCTATTTCCAAGTTACTATCATGCCTGTTTACGCCAATATGTATGAAATAGATACTGTGACAGTAAATGGCGAAACAGTTGCCTTAGATGAATACGGAATTGGTGAATTCACTGTTGGAACAAGCGATGTTAATGTTGCTGCTACCTCCAAATTAATCCAGTATACCTTAGCTTTTGATGCGGAGGATACCGGTGCTACTGCCATCTTCACAAATGAAGAAGGCGAAACCATCACCACAGCAGGAAGAAATGAGATTGTTACTGCAACTTTCACGCATCCTGATGGCGCTACCTTAGAGGAAGTTCTCGTTAATGGTGGAGAACCAGGAACCTATCCTGATCCAGTGCTTGAAGGTAATACTTATACTTTCACAATGCCTGGAGAAAACGTTGTTCTTACTGCTTCTTGGTTAACGACAGATAGACCTTATAGTATTACATACAACATTACTCCAAGTGATTTAGACGTAACTTTAGAGTTTATGGAAGGCAGTACTTGGGGTGACTATATTTATGGAGAAGCCATGCCAGGAACAGAAGTATTTGTTCGTGTTCCTAAACTAGATGGTTATAACATTGCATCCGCCACTATGAATGGCGCAGCAATGACGATCGAAGATGATGCTTGGGCTTCCTCTCGCTACTATTCTTTCGTAATGCCGGTTGGCGATGCAGTTCTTGATATTGTCTATACAGAAAGCGCCCCTATCACTACTTATACAATCAGTTTTGATACAGTAGATGCACCAGATGATGTGACTTATTCGATTTATGACAGTTCTTATCGTCTTCTCGTTTCGGATGAAGCATATGAAAGCGCTGTTGCTGGTGAAACTTACTATATTGATATTTGGTCAAGATCAACTACTTACACCGCTGTTTATGGAAACGGAGAAGTATTGTCTTTAGCGCCTAATGGTATTTATTATGAGTTAACTTTAGGCGAAAGCGATTGTGAAATCACTGTGGACTGGGAAAGCAGCGGTCACTCTCTTACTTATCAAGTAGGAGAAGATGATCCGTCGGATTTATCTGTACGTTTCATGGTAGACTGGATGTATGTAACTACTGCGTCCGCTGGTGATACGGTTACGTTAAACATTAACACTTATGAAAACGTCACCATTGCGCACGTATATATGAACGGAACTACCGAAATTCCTTACGATAGCTTCAATGGCACTTATTCTTTTGAGATGCCAGATCAAGATGTTGTTATTACCATTGAATGGGAAACTCCAACTACTCACACTTTGAACTACACCACTAACCCATCCTCCATGCAAGACACAATATGGGTTGATTTCTATGAAGATGTTTATAGTGATCCTATCTTTGAAGCAAGTGAAGGCGCATACCTTTATGTCCGCATTCACAATTATGATGGATATGAAATCGAGTCCGTTACTTATGATGGACAAGAGCTTCCTACTGCTACACTTGCTGGAATTACCTATTACACTTTTACAGTCGGAAGTGCTGATGTTGAAATTGTCATTAATTTAGTGGAAGCTTCTCCAGAGTATGCTTTAGCTTATGAATTAGGAGAAAACGCTCCAAGTGATGCGGAAGTAATGTTCATGGGAACTCCAGAAGGCTGGCCTGCTCTTGAAACTGCTGCAGAAGGCGACACTGTTTATGTCTCTATTTTTAGCGCAGAAAAGACACCAACCGCTGTTTATGCTAATGGCGTGCCATGCACAGATGAAGGCTATGGTGTTTATTCCTTCACAATGCCTGCTGAAGATGTAACAGTTACCTTTGATTGGCCTGCCGATCCTGCTTTGGAGGGTTACTCGATTTAATAAAATCATTTAATTTACTTGAGATTTAAGGAGATTTCATGAAGAAAATTTTTGTTACGGCTTTATGTAGCGCGGTAATTGCGTTGCCTTTAGTGGCTTGTGGAGATGGAGGTGCTAGTAGCAGCCTAATCTCTTCTTCTACTAGCAATGTAAATACCATTTTGATTAATAATGCTTTAGGTGCGTTGCGGAAAGGATTTGCAGTAACAGGAGAGTTAACGGTCAACACAAGTTATTTCTCTGATCGCGCCTATCAAATTCCTGACGCTAATTTGGAAGCAGAAAGCATTACCTATCGCGTTCGCTTTATCTTTGAAAATTCAGAAGATTATATGGGCGTGGATCGCCGCATCTATGAGTTAAATGCAGATGGCGAAGAGGTTTATGTTTCTGGAGAAAATGCCTATAACGCGAACGGTTATGCCGCGCTTAATTATTTAGGATATGACAACGTTGTTATTCACGATTTAGCTTTGGATTCCAACGGAGACAGAATTCCATATGGCGCCAACGGGCTTTTAAATCCCTTCACGATGATGGTAAGAGAAGATTTCCATCAAGTAGAGGATGGCTTTGAACTTAATCACACCAAAACAAGTGTTTTATTCTCAAGTTTATTCAATCAAATAGAAGAATATGAGAGTAATGTCATTTTCCATACAAGACTTTTTGATTTCGATAAAAGTGCCTTACATAGTGCGCATCTCGTTTCGGAAAATATGGATGATGACGCTGCTTCAACCGTATCTATTCCGTCTAATCCCTACTATCAAACTTATGTCCGCCATCAATATGAAGCGACTTTAACTTTTGATGAAATTGGGACTGCTAATGCGCAAGATGTGATTCAAGCAGAACCAGAAAAGGAAGAAAACGCTCCTTTAGCCAATGCTATTGCCAATATGACAGGGAAAGAGATTACGCTTACCCGCCAACTCCATCCTTGTGTTAATGGAGAATATGTTGGAGAAGATTCTTGCTATGCTCTCTATCACATGGGGGAGGAAGAGGGTATATACGGCCAAGTTTATACCTTAGCAGAAGGAGGAAGTGCTCCAACAGCGCCTTCTGCCTCTGATGTGCTTCTTCGCCCTCTTGTTACCGGAGGTAGACTCCGCGTTTATCAACTCGATTCCTCGACAGGAAACTTTATTCTTAATTCCAGCGGATATTCGAATTTGGATAACATCGCAACTTATGATGAATTTGGTTACGATATTTCATATTTAAATGCCAATGTTTTCAACTTAAATGAGGATGGTTCTTATAGTCCAACTATCGATAATGTGCCATGGATTACAAGAGAAGTATTTATGTCTACTCTTGATACTTTCTCTGCGGTTGATTCTGGTTATGTAAACGACGTGAAAGTATATGTAGATGAAGAAAATAACTGTCTGGACCGCGTTGTAGCTACTTATGAAGACTTTGTTGGTTATAGTGGCACCTTCACGCTTCATTACGACGGATTAGGGGATAGCCATCCCAGCTTTGAAATTAATCTTGCCTAGGAGAATGATATGAACGGAAAAAAATATGCACTTTTACTCGCGTTACCTCTTCTCGCTTTATCTTCTTGCGGAGGAGAGTTAACTTCTTCTAGTGACCTTTCTTCTTCTCTTCCTTCTACTCTTCCTCAAGATGAGGAAAGAGAACATTTTGAAGATCCTGTCTTAGAGACAAATATTCAATCGTTATTAAAAGGATTCCGTTTGAACGGGAATATTACGCAAAGAAGATATGAGGGTAGTTATAGTGGTTCTGGGGATCCTATGCTTGATAGCGAGCCTTTTGACACCAATATCTATTACACCGATATCGCTTTTAACTCCGCTACAGAGAACGCTTTTTATAAGTACACTTATGGCGAAGAGAGTGGAGTAACCATTGACCGAGAGGGACCATATACTTTCTTTGAAGACGAAAACGGACTCACTTATCAAGAAGGGCTCAATTATAAAAACGAAGTAGTAAGAGATTATTCTACGGTGGGCGGCGATAATTTAACCTTTGGTGACAACGGTTTTTATAATTTCTTCACGATTCTCACGGAAGAAGATTTCACTTTAAATGAAAGCGTTACTGCTTATACCCGTTATGATCTTTCTGCCGATAAGGCAGGAGTGATTTCGAATAATTTACTGTATTCGTTAAACTCTGGCGCCTTTGCTTTACCAACTTCTGCTTATATTCGTGTGGATAATGGATCTTTTACTTCTTTATCTATCGAGTTAAGCCCTGTTGCTTCTATCGATAATATCACCGGACAAGTAACCTTTGTCACCAACTCCATTTTGTTTAATTTCTCCCATATTGGTGAAGAAACTATTGAACATTTATCGCCTAATACGGTAAGTGAAGACACTCTTCCTTTAGAGGAAGCTTTTGCTGCCTTTGAAGCAGGAAACTTCATTATGGACGTAGAAAACACTTATACCTTTACCGATTTAGTGGCAGAAGAAAGTGAAGATATCATTGATATTTCTACATATGGCTTCACTGGAGAAGAAATTTATGTCCATCATCATGGCAATACCTACACGGATTTTGATCCTAGCACAGATTATTATTTAGCTACTGCAGGAGCATCGGATGCTACCTTATATCCTTATGGCTATAACGCGGATAGCGGAGAATGGGAACTAAAGAGTGAAGGTTATAGTTTAGAAGACGGCACTATTATTTATGCCCAAGGATATAGTGGCATTTATACTTATGCGGATTTACTCCCTGTTATTGCAGGAGTTTCTGGTGCGTTCTTTACAAAAGAAGGAGAAGGCGCGTTTATTTCCACAGAAAACTCTTCTGCTTTAAATGGCTGCTTCTTAATGCAAAATCAACCTTTCAAAATTAAAGGAACAGAGAATATCTCTAGCGTTCGTGTTCATGTGAATGAAAATGGCAGTTTAGCGGATATTATTATTTCTTATAGTTCAATTGATAACGTAATGGGTGAGATGAGAACAGGTGAAGTGCTTCTTACCTTCTCACAGATTGGTAATACAACCTTAGAAGGGCTTATTGGAGCATGAAGACTCGTTACATTATCCCTCTTTTAGTGCTTCCTCTTTTCCTAGCATCATGTGGAGGGGGAGAAGGAAGTACTACTTCTCATAGCTCCTCAATAACAGAATCTTTCTCTTTGCGTGTGAGTATTGAAGGAGAAGGAGACCTTTCTCTCTATTTTGACGGAACTGCTGTAACAGAAGAAAATTTTGATGATGTAGTGGAGCCAGGTGACACCATTACTTTAATTGCCAATCCTGGCTCTCGTTATGAATTAGAAAGTCTTGCTTTAAATGGCAATCTTCTTCAAGGCGTGAATCAAACATTCACTTTTGTGGCAGAAGAGGGTTTAAATCTGATTCATGCTGTATTTATCCCTTTACAAGCAGAAGATGTCTTTGATTACACTATTTTGAACGAGGAAGAGGTGGAAGTTTCTCTCTATCATCCTTCAATTCGTATTCCTGATCCTGTCATAATTCCAGATGAGGTAACAGGAGAAGATGGAATTAAACGGGAAGTGGTTTCTTTAGGGGCAAATGTTTTCCAAAACACTGATGTCACCTCTGTTCTTCTTGGTAAAAATATCCGCGAAGTAGATGAAAATGCCTTTACTGCGGCAATGTCTTTATCTTCTATTTTAGTGGATGAAGAGAATCTCTGTTTTGTTTCAGAAGAAGGCATCTTATATTCGGCAGATAACGTATTAATACGAATGCCAATTGCATCTTCTTTACGCGAAGTGACAGTTAAAGAAGGAACAACTGCGATTGCAAATCACGCTTTTGAAGACTGTTCTGGCTTAAGAAATATTTCTTTTTCTAACACTTTAGTAAGTATTGGTGATAGTGCCTTTTATGATGCTAGAGGGTTAAGAACTCCAACTTTCCCTTCTTCTTTGCGTCTTATTGGTGCTTACGCCTTCCGTAACACGGATTCTTTCCAAACTGTTATCTTACCAGAAGGAGTAGAAGAGCTTGGTGAGGGAACCTTCTATGCTTCCAATCTAACAAGCGTTCATCTTCCTTCCACTATTCAAATGCTTCCTCACTGGGCCTTTTATACAGCAAGCTCTTTAACTTCTATTACTTTCTCTGAAGGTCTAGTAGAAATTGGAGAAGAAGCTTTCTTTATGACGGGAATCCGCAGCTTAGTCACTCCTTCTAGTTTAAGAAGGATTGGTAATAGTGCCTTCTCGCGCTGCTCTAATTTAACAAGCCTTGCTTTAAATGAAGGGTTAGAAGCAATTGGTAATAGTGCCTTTGTCGCTTCTGCGGCAATCGAGCAAGTAACCATTCCTTCTAGCGTAGTAGAGATTGGTAACAACCCTTTTGCGGGTATTGTTTCTATTGGTTATGCTGCAGATACTCTTACTGTTGCCTCGGGGAACACGCATTTTGAGGCCAGAGATAATGTTTTATATTCTCTCGCAGAGAATCGCACTCTGATTAGCTATTCTTATGGCAAAGCAGATACGACTTACTCTGTCCTTGACGGCACAGTAGAAATTGGCCCTGATGCTTTCCTATTTGTAGGAAACGTGGATACTGTAGTAATTCCTACAAGTGTTACTTCTATTAATGCAGCTTTTGCCTCCATGTATACGGAGCTTACTACTCCCAAAGAACTTCATATCATTTATGAAGGTACAATCGCTGAGTGGAGTGAAATTGATCTTCATGGCAGCGCAGGGGAATGGCATTCTGGAACCAGTTTACTCAACGGCCAAGTAACTTGCTCAGACGGAGTGATTGCGGTTTTATAAAAGACATTTCTCATATAAAAAAGGTTGTCCTAGGAAACTAGAACAACCATTTTTTGTAATTTAAAGCCTGATTTGCAGAGTTATTTGTAATAACCTACTTTTCTTCTTTAAATGGTTTTAAGTCCTTTACAGCATCGGATGGCAAGATTCTGTCATCGTCATGATCAATATCAAGAAGGATGTAACGGTCATTACCCATTCCAAGTTCTTTCATATAAGTTAATTGGCGAAGGCCGTGTCTTGTTTCAATACGTTCTACAAGGTCATGATGTTCTTCTTCCTTCATGGCGTAGACAATGTCGATACATGCCTGATCAATAGCAAGAATATCAAGCGAAGCAAGAATGCCAACATTTGGCGTCACTACAGGGGCAGCTGCAACTCCTTCACAGTCGCAGGAAACCGACATATTACGCATCACATTAATGTAGGCGATATGTCCTTTGAAATGATCGATGGTAGCTTTTGCGGATTCGGTCATTTTTTCCATGAATTCTTCTTCGGAAATACTCCACATATTCTCTGCGCCAGGGTGTGTATGAATCCAGCTTTTCCCAATTCTTCCATCTGCGCAGCCAATGCCAATATTTTTATTCGAACCGCCAAATCCACCCATTGTGTGGCCTTTAAAATGTGTCAAAGCTAAGAATGAATCATAGTTTGATAGATTTTTGCCTACTGCCATACATTCAAACCACTTTCCATTATGGATAGGGAAGGTGGTATAACCGTGTCTTCATCTAAAATATCAACTGGAGCAAAATTCCAGCCATTAATGTCAATGGTTTTACGATGCTCCTCTGTCACGTATCTTCCGCCTTCATAATATGTATTCGTTTCAACGATTGCGGCGTTTTTTAAATCATGTTCAAAAAGCGATTTCACCCAATCTCTTGGGATAATATTGGGGCCATGAGGCTCACCTGTATGTAGTTTGACTGCAATTTTTCCTTCTAAAGTGTCTTTTATTCTTGCATAGATTTTTCTTAATCCTTCCGCGGATAAATCTCTTGTGAAAAAGACAATAGATTCTTTGCCTTCTCTTTCTTCATAAGGGATGTAGTGATCTCCACCCTTACCAGCATGGATGATTTTTTCTTTTGCCATAAATAACTCTCCTAGAATCATCTTAGACTTTTCCTTTCTTCATCGCAAAAATCAACTAGAAATTTATTCTTCTCTAATAGTTCCTATTAGGCTTTCTTCTCTACCCTTAAAGAAAGAAGATATGAAGAAAAAAAGAATGATTGCTATTCTTTTAAAAGAATAGTAGGATTTCACCGCTCTCTTTGCAGAGATTTCTGTAAGGCGGAAGGAGTTATAAGAAGTATGAAAAAAGGAATTCACCCAGAGTACCACAAGTGCAAGGTGACATGCGTTACCTGCGGTTCTACCTTTGAAACCGGATCGGTACTTGAAGAAATCAAAGTTGACACTTGTTCCAATTGCCATCCCTTCTACACTGGTAAGCAACGTGCTGTTCAGGCGGACGGAGTCATTGATAAGTTCAATAGAAAACTTCAAAAAGCAAATAAGAAGTAAAAAAACAAACAAAGGCTACCTCCGGGAAGCCTTTTTTCGTTAGGTAAGAGTATGAAACAATTTTTAAGAAAAATATTTGGATCTCTTCTTGCTTTACCTTTGTTTTTCAGTTGCGCCTCAGCGAATAACTATTTTGGTGGTTATTATGTTTCCCCATACGTGGAAGATAATGACTATATGAGTCAATATGAAGGAGCGATGCAAATTCTTACAATTGACGAAGAAGAGTATTTTGACGCAAACGGAGTCGATACATTAATGACTCCAAATGAAAATCGATACTCTTTATCTTTAACAATCACTAGTCGTTTAACAAAGGAAGAAGCAAGAGGCCATTTCTATGATTTAACCTATAACAATTTATTGAATGGCTATTCTGGTTCTTTTTCTTGCACTCTTTTATACGGGGAAGACACTCACGCGGTTACTCTCTATGTTGGATTTGACGGCTCAGAAAAAGGAATTTTATTACGCGATGAATTCCAAGGGGATTATCTCTTCTGTTTTTTGCCTCCTAGCGCCCTTTCCACATTCTCTATTGAATAACAAAACAAGTGCAGGCATATTGAGACCTGCCTTTTCTTTATAAGAAAAGCGCCTTTTAAAGTGTAGAATAAGTGAGGAGATCATCATGGACAAAAAGTTTTATATAACCACACCAATTTATTACCCAAGCGCAGCTCCTCATCTTGGGCATGCTTACTGTTCTGTTTTAGCGGATATTATTCGCCGGAGCAAAGCCCTATTAGGTTACGACACATATTTTTTAACAGGATTAGATGAACACGGGGAGAAGATTGAAAAAAATGCTGCCGCAAAAGGAGTTTCTCCTCAGCAATTTGTTGATCATGTAGCAGATACCTTCCTCTCTTTGTGGAAGCTTTTAGGCGTGTCTTATGACGACTTTATTCGAACAACACAAAAAAGACATGTTGAGACAGTTCAAAAAGTATTTCACCGCTTTTTAGAACAAAAGGATGTTTATCTTTCTCACTATAAGGGTTGGTACTGCGTGCATGAAGAAACCTTTTGGACAGATACCCAAGTAGGAAAAGAACATTTATGTCCTGAATGCGGGAGACCTGTGGAAGAAAAAGAGGAAGAAACTTATTTCTTTTCTTGTCAGAAGCATTTAGAAAAACTCCTGCAATACTTTGATGAAAATTCTAATTTCATTACTCCAAGCGGAAGAAAAGTAGAAATGCTGAATAACTTTATTAAGCCTGGTTTGAATGATTTATGTGTTACTCGGACAAGTTTTGATTGGGGAGTTCATGTTCCTGATAATCCAAAGCATGTAGTTTATGTATGGCTAGATGCTTTGCTCAATTACATTAGTGCTTTAGGTTATCTGCAAGAAGATGACTCGAAATTTGAAAAATATTGGCAAGATCCTAATACGGAAATTGTCCATTTAGTTGGAGCGGATATTACGCGTTTCCACACCATTTATTGGCCTATGTTCTTAGATGCATTAAATCTCCGTTTACCAAACCGTATTTTTGTGCACGGTTTAATGATGATGAAAGACGGCAAGATGTCTAAATCCAAAGGGAATGTAGTTTACGTGGAACCTTTGGTAGAACGTTATGGCGTGGACGCGGTAAGGTATTACTTAGCAAGCGAGATTATTTTTGGTCAAGATGGCCAGTTCACTCCTGAGCTTTTCGTGGACCGTGTGAATGCGGATTTGGCCAATAATTTAGGGAATCTTTTAAGCCGCACTGTCTCGATGATTGGAAAGTATTTTGATGGAGTCACTCCTTCTGGATTTAAAGATAAAGGAGAAGAAGACGCTGCTTTATCCAATAAGATTCACGAAACAATTCAAATCTATGTTGCTTCTATTAATGATTTAAAAGTGACAGAAGCCTACCATTCCGTCATGGATTTACTATCGATGGGTAATAAATATATCGAAGTAAAGGCGCCATGGGCTTTAGCAAAGGATGAAAGCAAGAAAGAAGAGCTTGCTGCCTGCATGGAACATCTAGTAAAGGTGTTACACACTGCTGCTACCTTACTTCGCCCCATCTTAATTACCAAAAGTGACCTTCTAGAAGACCAACTCGGTATCCCTTCTTCTTATCGTAACTTCTCTTCATTAGATCAAGATTTACCTTCTTTCAAGGTTCATAAGGGTGAGCCTCTCTTCTTGCGTTTAGATGCGCAAAAAGAAAACGAATGGTTAAAAGAAATGATGGCTACTCCTAAGGAGAAGGCTGCTGCCTAATATGAAAAAATTTCCTTATCTTGGCTATGGGGTGTGCAAAGACTATTTGCCAACAGGGGGAAGTGTTGTTTCTTTAGATACAGGCGAAATTGTTTTTGTTCCTTCAATTTTTCTAGCTGAAGAAGGAGATATTGAAATTATCTATAAAAGAAACGGGGTTTTACGGGGAAAATTAAAAAGATTATCAAAAATTTCTCCAGAGAGAATTATTCCAAAGTGCCCTGTTCCTTCCGCTTGTGGAGGTTGCTCTTATCAGGCTTTGACTTATCAGGCACAAAAGAAGATCAAAGAGCATTTTGTGGAAGTAGCTTTAAAAGATGTTCTTGAGAAAAACACGACAGTTCATCCTCTTCTTGCTATGGAACATCCCTATGATTACCGTAACAAAGCTTCTATGCCAATAAGCTGGGATCACTTTCATAAGAAAGCGATTGGAGGGTTTTACCGTAAGGGTACGCATGAGGTGATAGAGTGCCTTTCTTGCAACATTGAGGACCCTCTTATTCGCGAAGTGCTAAAAGAGGCAATCCGTCTTGTCAATGAATTAAAAATCCCTCCCTATGATGAAAAAACAGGGAAAGGAATTTTACGGCATTTTGTTGCCCGTTCTTCTTTTGCCTTTCGAAAAGTAATGCTTATTTTGGTTACTACGAAAGTTTCTTTTCCTCATAAGCAAGAGTTAATAGAAGGACTAAAGAAATCATGCCCCTTTCTCTGCTCTATGTACCTTAATGTGAATGATAAAAACACGAATGTGATCATGGGAGAAAAGTTTTTGCTTCTCTTTGGCGAAAAGAATTTAAAAGACACTTTATGCGGAGTTACTTTCTCGATTTCACCAAATAGCTTTTATCAAACTAATCCTGTAATGACAGAAAAGCTTTATGAACACGCTCTTCAAAGTGCTGGAATTACGGAAAACGACACTGTTTTAGATGCTTATAGCGGGATTGGTACAATCGGGATTATCGCTGCTAAAAAAGCGAAAGAAGTGTACGCGATTGAAGAGGTGGAAGAGGCTGTAAAAGACGCGGAGAAGAATGCCAAAGAAAATGGAATTACGAATTATTTCCCTTGCTGTGGGGACTGCACGAAAGTGATTCCTTCTCTTATAAAAAAGCACCCAATCGATATTCTTTTTATGGATCCTCCCCGTAAAGGAAGTACACCAGAATTTTTAAATACCGTCTTACATTCTATGCCTAAAAAAGTAGTTTATATTTCCTGCAATCCTATTACCTTAGCAAGAGATATTATGGTTTTGAAAAAGGGCTACGAACTTACTGATGTGATACCTGTTGATTTATTCCCCATGACCACACACGTGGAAACAATTGCTACCTTATCTTTGAAGAAATAAAAGGGAAAATGTTCTCTTTTGATTGAGCGCTTACCGCTACAAGACTTTGTCCATAAATCAAGGAAGCGCGACAAATTAATTACGAATAGAACAGGTAAAATGTGTGATTAGAACAACTAAGAGATTAGTCATTTTGTGAGAGTGTCTTTCTCTATATTCTTTTCTTCTTCCTTATTTGCTTCCTGATTAGGGCTAGTCTTTTTCTTTAAATAAGCAGTAAGTTTTTTGTCTAAGAAACGGGCAAAAAGGAAGGCCAAAATAACCCAGAAGAGAATGACCGTGATTGCTACAATCCAGTCCCACAGACTTGTGAACTGCTCGATTGGAATAATGCTGACGCCAAAGACGATAGTGGCTACTCCAATTCCGCGACAAAGAGCAATAATGAGTAAGTGATACCAAAGCTTAATCTTACTCATTCCAGCAAGGCAGCAAAGCAAATCATCAGGGAAGACGGGGAATAAATACATAAAGGGCAAGTAAACGATTCCTTTTTCCTGAATTAATTTCATGCCTTTGTTGTAATCTTCTTCACCAAATAATTTACGGATTAAGGCCGCTCCACCAAATCTCCCGAGTAGATCCATTGCTAAAGAAGAGGCAATTACCCCAGCAAAAACTAAGAGAAACGTTTGCCAAGTTGGCCCATAAAGCACGACCCCTAAAGCAATAAAGGTAGATGAGCCGCCTGGCGCAAAACAGAGTAAGGTCGTAAAAAGCACCTGAAGGAAAAAGAAATATAAATAGCCATACCATTCATTTTTAATGCTTTCAAATAGGGAAGCATTAAACTGAATTCCGCCTTCAAAACTAATAACTCCTACTCCATATAAGATGAAAAAACATAGGAGAGAAACAAGAAAACAGGCAATGAGAAAAATGCCTAATTTTTTAATACTTTCACGATATTTATGCCAAAAGGTTTGCCACTTATTCATGGCTATATCCTATCTTGTTTTTGTTTATTTTGTACCGCTTTCCTTTTGCGTAGTCTCTTCCGTATTTTTTGTTTCCTTTGTTAGACCAAAAGTGCCTTCTTTTTGCTGACGATTGAATTTCTTTATTATCAAAATCATCGCAGGAATTAACACCAAATCCGCACCAATCCAAGCAATAGGATTAGAGAAGGAAAGACCAATCCATCCAGCATATTGCGCGAGAACCAAAGAGAAAATGATTCGTAAGACAAGCTCCACAATGGAAACAATGATGGTAATTTCAGATCTTCCTAGTCCTTGAATGGAACTGCGGAAAACATATAAAGTGCTAAGTAAAGCGTAGCAGCCTAGCTGTACTGCCATATAAAGGAAAGTGGCTTGCTGCACTTCTGGACTTGGATTTTGCAAAAAAAGATAAAGGATATATGGGGTTAATGGGATTAAGATTGCTGCCATAACAAGGCAAACGGAAATACCCATAACGGTTCCTAAATAGAGGCCTTTTTTAATTCTTGGTAAATCGGCTGAACCATAGTTTTGTCCGCAATAGGTTGCCATCATGGTGCCAATAGCAAGAATGACACAGTTAGAGAAACCATCAATTCTTCCTGCCGCGCTATAAGCGGTGGTGTATAACCCTTCCACAATATTTGGGTTTCCTGCCATCTCTGCCATATAAGCGTTATTAATCATATTGGCACCTTTTTGCTGCATGAGTAAACCGATACCAACAATGGCAAATTGGACTGCCATAGGAAGAGAAATTCTTACGTGGCTGGCATACATTTTGCCGACTGGTTTCCAGTCTTCTTTTTTGATTCTTGTATAGGAATAGCGGTAAAACATCCAAATGGCGCAATAAATGGCAGAGATTGCTTGAGAGAGAATAGTAGCCCAAGCCGCTCCTGCTATACCCATATTGAAAGGACCAACAAATAAATAGTCCGCTCCAATATTAACAAGGCAGCCTAAAATCAAAGCGTAAAGCGGTGTTCTTGTATCACCTAAAGAACGAAGGATATTAGAAAATAAGTTGTAGGCAATCGTAAAAACAATACCAATGAAAATAGGGAATAAGTATTCTTTGGCGTATTGATAAAACTGACCGTCTAAATCCGTTAAAGTCAAAAGCGGATCAATGCAAGCAATTCCAACAACAGTCAAAATAATAGCCGAAATAAGACTGATTAAAATAGAAGTAACAAGAGACTTTCTTAGCCCAGCTTCATCTTTTGCACCAAAGTACTGCGCTGCGCACACAGCTAGTCCGCTTGTTAATCCCGAGGCGAAACCAAGAATCATAAAGGAAGAACTTCCAGTTGCTCCTACTGCCGTAAAAGCATCGTCTCCTAAAATTTGTCCGACAATAATAGAGTCCACCACGTTATAGGCCTGTTGGAACAAGTTACCGATAAGAAGTGGAAAGAGAAAGATGAGCATTCCTTTGAGAATGCTTCCTTTTGTCATGTCAACGATTTTGGTATTTTTCTGACCTATTTGCATACTGCCCCTTTTCTGTTTCCGCACAAAGATACCCTATCTTTTTAAAAGAAGGGAAAAGAAAAATATTTTCTTTCATGAAAGCGGTTTCTTTTTGTTAAAAAAGAAGAACAATTTATAGAACCGCTTGTAACTGCCTGTTGATGACTTTCTTTTAGGATTTTAATGCGGAAATTTACTTCTCCTGTAAAAGCAGAATAGTTTCTAAGAATGAAAATCTCTATATTGGTCAAACGTTCTACTAAAAAAGAAATAACTTTACAATTTAGCAAATACATATTGACACTGCTAAATGGTTTCATAAAATATCTTTTGCCATAAAAGGCAGAAGGAGGATTTTATGATGGAACAAGGTATGGAAAATTACAGCCAAGATGAACACATTTTGGAAAAGTTTGGTCGTGATATCAACTCCTACGTAGAACAAGGGAAACTAGATCCTGTTATTGGCAGAGATGAAGAAATCCGAAAAGTTATCCAAGTTTTAGCAAGAAAATCAAAAAATAATGTCATTCTTCTTGGAGAACCTGGCGTTGGTAAGACTGCCATTGTGGAAGGTCTTGCAGAAAGAATTGTCAAAGACGATGTACCTGCAACATTAAAAGGAAAAAGAATTTATGAACTCGATATGGGTGCGCTTGTTGCAGGAGCAAAATACCGAGGTGAGTTTGAAGAACGTTTGAAAGCAGTTTTAAACAAAATCAAAGAAAGCCAAGGGAAAACGATTCTTTTTATCGATGAAATTCACTTAATTGTTGGCGCAGGAAAAGCGGATGGCGCTTTAGATGCTTCCAATATGTTAAAGCCCTTATTAGCGAGAGGAGAAATCGACTGTATCGGTGCAACAACCTTAAACGAATATCGGGAATATATTGAGAAAGACCGCGCATTAGAAAGACGTTTTCAACCTGTTATGGTTGGTGAACCTACTGTTGCGGATACCATCTCCATCTTAAGAGGATTAAAGGAACGCTTTGAGACTTATCATGGCGTAACTATCACAGATGGAGCCTTAGTTGCCGCAGCAACTTTATCAAACCGTTACATTACAAACCGTTTCCTTCCCGACAAGGCAATTGACCTTGTGGATGAGGCCTGCGCAGGCATTAAGGTCGAGATGGAATCTATGCCTGTAGAACTCGATGAAGTGAACCGTAAAATTCGTCAGTTACAGATTGAACGTTTTGCTCTAGAAAAAGAAGATGATGAAGGCAGTAAGAAACGTTTATCTGCTCTTCAAGAGGAGCTGTCACACTTAGAAGAGAACTTCTCTTCCCTCCAAAAGGAATGGCAAAAAGAAAAAGCAGAACATGCAGAAGTAAAATCTTTAAAAGAAGAATTAGAGAGGAAGAAACTAGAACTGCAAAACTACTTTACCTCTGGTAACTATGAAAAAGCTTCTAGACTTCAGTATCAAGAAATACCTGATATAGAAAAAAAGATTCGCTTTATTCAAGAAAACTCTAAGGCAGGAAAGATTTTATCGGAAGTGGTAGATGAGGAAGAAATTGCCAAAATTGTGGCCAGGATGACTGGCATTCCTGTTTCTCGAATCGAAAAGGGAGACCGAGAAAAAGTTCTCGAGTTAAAAGACACTTTAAAGAAGAGAGTTATTGGGCAAGACGAAGCTATCGAGCTTGTTTCTAACGCTATTCTTCGTCAACGGGCAGGGATTAAAAACCCTAATCGCCCCATTGGTTCCTTTCTCTTTCTTGGCCCAACAGGAGTTGGTAAAACAGAAGTTGCTAAATCTCTAGCAGAAGCACTTTTTGATAACGAGAACAACATCATCCGTATTGATATGTCTGAGTATATGGAGCGATATAGTGTATCTCGTTTAATTGGTGCCCCTCCTGGATATGTTGGTTATGAAGAAGGGGGACAGTTAACGGAAAAAGTCCGCCGCAACCCTTATTCTATTGTTCTATTTGATGAAATCGAAAAGGCCAATCCTGAAGTATTTAATCTTTTACTACAAGTATTAGATGAAGGGCGTTTAACCGATAGTCAGGGCAGGCTTGTAGACTTTAAGAATACGGTCATTATTATGACTTCTAATTTGGGGAGTGACCTCATTTTAAATGGCAAAACGGAAGAAGTGGAAACTCTACTTCATCACACCTTTAAACCGGAATTCCTCAACCGTATTGATGAAATTTGCACTTTCCATTCTTTAAGCAAAGAGGTTCAAAGAAAGATTGTGGAAAAGATGCTTGGTGAATTAAAGTCCCGTCTAGAAGAACAGTATTATTCTCTTTCCTGGACTGAGGCTGCAGTAGATTTCATTTTAGAGGAATCTTATTCTCCAGAATTTGGCGCTAGACCTATCAAGCGTTATATCCAAGATAAGATTGAAACTCTTCTTGCAGAAAAGATTATTAGGGGAGAGCTTTCTACCGAGAAATCCTATTTACTTGATGTGATTGAAAATAAGATCATTGTCAAAGAAAAATAAGAAAGCCATTAAGGAGAAGATAAGACCCAAATGTTGGACTAACCGACATAAGGGTCTTTTCTTTTAAAATCCGCAAAAAGAATAGCGATTTGCATAAATAAAAAAGACGATTCCCTTTTCGTTCCCTATGTAAAATTCTTTTACATCGTAACTATTCTTTTCCTTATAGCGCATAAAATTAAATTCGATATTTAAGAAATAGAGTATTATTTGGACAAGCGAGAGAGTTATGTCATATATCGTCAACTGGTTTCGGAAAACAATGGGTAAGTCGGACCAAAAACGAAATGATGCTGCACCTAAATTTGCTTCCGTAGAAAAGGATTTATATACGTTATCTTCTAGTTGCCGTATTGCTTTTTACTATCTAAAAGAAAATAAAGGTAAATTGCTTGTTCCTCTTGTAATAGTTCATGGCGGCGCGTGGATTTATGCGGATTTAGATACTTATGAACCTTATGCTAAATTTTTAGCCTCGCAGGGCTTTCTTGCGATTTGTTTTGACTATCCTTTATCTCCTGAAGTAAAGCACCCTGAGCACTTGCGTTATCTTGATTTAACGATGCAAAAAATTCAGGAGAAACGCGATATGTATCATATCGATTTAGAAAACATTTTCTTAATTGGTGACTCGGCAGGAGCTTCTATGGCAGTGCAATACTGCATTGCTTCGAAAAATCATGATTATGGGATTTTATTCCCCTTTGCCTATCCTCTTTCGATTGCAGGGCTTGTTTTAAACTGTGGAACTTATATCGGCTTTGGAGATCGCAAAAACGATATTTTAACTCGCTTTATTGCAAAACAAGTTTTACCAAAGCGTTATGACAAAAATGATCCCCGTATTAATCCTGTTCGTTATTTATCCAAAAAAGTTATTCCATCGATGTATTTGATGACCTCTGATGGCGATTTTTTAAGGAACGAATCGCTTTGGTTCCATGAGCGTTGCCAAAAGCTTGGTATCTCTCATGAGTTTCATGACTACCATTCAAATAACAAGAAAAAATACGGACATGTCTTTCATTTAGACCCAAGAGTGGACATTTCAGAAAAGGTGAATAAAGAGGAATGTGACTGGATAAAAGAAACGATAAATCGTCGCAAAAACTAAGTATTTTTTCTGTTTTTTACTTTTTACTTTTTCTTTGAAAATCTTTTAAACGGAAAGCTAAAACAATTGCTACTGTGACAGGAATACCAAGTAACAAAATAAACCACAGATTAAAACCGGAATTAGGAATATCAATCATTAACTCCATATAGACAGCAAGAAGTAAACTCCAAGCAAAGCCTAGAGATAAATACATCGCCCAATTTCTTTTGCCCCATTTTCTGTTGCAAGATAAAAGAACAATAAACATGACAGGGATTGCCCACACGAAGGCTAACCACCCCGTCCAAAAAACGTTTTCCATGACATAAGCTGAGACACAAATAACCGTGGCAACAGAATAGACAAGGAGAACTGCCAAAGAGGTAAGAACAATGCGGTTTGCTCGTAAATCTTGAGGAGAAAGTCTTCCTTTTTCGTATAAGGATTCATCGCTTTGATCGTGAGTTAAGTAGTCTAGAGTTACGCCATAAAAATCGGCAAAAGATTGAAGTGTTTTTACATCAGGCAAAGCGTCTCCGTGTTCCCATTTTGAAACAGACTTGTCGGTATAATTAAAATGCTCTGCTACTTCAAGCTGAGTAAGACCTTTGGCTTTTCTAAGTTCCGCCAAATTACGTGCGACTATTTCCTCTAGTGTTTTCATCGTGTCCTAATTATAACGATGTAACAAAATAGGTAAGAGAAAGATTGTCGCTGTTAGAGTTCTTTCTACTCGATTTTGACGAATATAGAAAGGTAAAGCGTGACTTATTTGCTCACTAGTGATACTTTGAGCACTGCGTTAAGAAAATGGAGGAAAACAAAGTGAAAAAACTTCCTATTGTGATTGCGCTTGCAAGTGTACTCGCTATGACGGGTTGTGATACGGGTGGTGCTTCCACTTCTAGTGGAGAAACACCAGATATTAATGATTCTACAGCTGTCACGGATTTAGCTTCTGCAGCTACCTATTTAAATGATGTTCATAACTATACTGCTTACTATCAACTTTATGACCGCAATGGCGGATTAGGTATTTATTACAATAATTACTACACAAATAACTACGTGTATTCTGACCGCTTAGGGCAAGAATGGGGTTATGTTTCTTCAGAAGAGGGCATTTATCCTTTAACTATGAAAACAGATAGTGAAGGAGGAGAAACTCTTGTCGGAGGCGAACTTATCGCTGGAGAAACAAGTTTATATGGGGGAGATTTATTCTCCTCTGTAGCGGATTTAGACGCTTCTTGGTTCACTCCTGGGGAAAAGGAGATGAGCGTCACCAATAAAGCTGCCCGCTTAACGATCCTTGATATGATGGGTATGGATCCTTCCCAAATTGTTTCCATTGAGGATTTAACAGTAGAAGTCGGGGATACCCTTTCTACATTCACCATCACTCTTACTTTTACCTATCAAGTCTGGGAGATGACCATTGAAAATATTGGTATTACTACTTCCGAAACGGTAGAAGCTTTCTTGGCTGATGGCGGTTCTGCTTTTGTGGTTCCTACTGACCTAGATTTTTCCCGTCTTCTTTTTGCAGAAATGAATTACACCAGAGACGTCATTAACTACTCCACATTACAAAGTGATGGTTATGAGTACTTCCTTCCTACTTATTTCTATGGTGACTATACAGGGGAAAGTCAGATCTTCTCGCAAGGAATGATGGCCTTTAATCATGTAAGTTATTTAGGAAATGATTTATATGGTTCCTATTTATTCTATTTGCAAAATGGCGCAGTCACTATGGTTGCAGCGGGAGTTGGGTCTGGTGGTAATCCTATCTATCGTCCCTATAACAGTTCTCCTACTATCTATGATGAGAGTAATTACAACTATCCCTGCAACATGGAGTTATGGAATCACTTGGAAGAGTTTGAGGAAGTAGATGAAGGCATTTACGAACTCTATAACGAAGAACTGATTCTTGATTTTGCTGATAACAATGGAGTTGACTTAGCTAGCATTGGAGCAACCTCTCACCGTTTAAGAATGGAAATTGAAAACGCGGATAATCAAAACGAAACAAGAATTACCTTCACAATGTATTACGGGCTTTCTGGCGCAGAAAATAACACTGCTATCTATCCATACTTTGATTTTGGAACAAGTGAAATTGCTGCAGTAGAAACCTTCTTAGATACGAATAATCTCCGTTAGTTTACTTCTTTAAAGAATAGGCCACACAGTGATCCTGTGTGGTTTTTTCTTTGCAAAAAGGCCATATTTCTTTCGCTTTTATATCTTCCTTCTCTTTTGATTTAGAGGAAATATTTTTGAAATCTAGATACCATTTATATTCCAGCACGCGTTATTTTTACTCTTTAATCAAACAGTTAAGACACTGAAAGAGATTTCTGAAAATCGTTCCGGGGGAGCTCCCTACTTCTATAGTTTGAAAGAGCAAAAACTAGATGTTAAATGCATGAGTCAACCTGCAAGCATTCATGATGGATTTAAATTTACTTTTATTCCCTTTGATAAGTTTTTTATGGTGGCGAAAAATGTTGATGCGCCTTGTGAGGGATTGACCAAGCACAAGGTTACGTCAACGTTGCTGTGGGCATTATCCTTGCCTCCACATTATCACTGAAATAAAACTTATAGCCTTAAATTAGTCCGCCTTTTCACTGCATGAACTTTTTAATTGTGATGTGACCATGAGCTATATACGAAAAAGGACGCCCCATAGGAGCAGCCTTAGACAACACAATTCCTTTGAGAAATTAATCTACTAAAGAAGTGTTCACAAAGAAGACGTATTCGGAATAATTTGGATCAAGATATCCTTCTTCATCTGTGGCGTAAGAACCAAGAATGTCTGTTATTGTTGTGGTGTAAGATTCTAAATCATCAGTTGCACCAAAGAAGATGGAACCGAGTTTATAGAGGTTATTTCCGCCTGCATCTTGTCCAGCAATTTCAATAGCAATAAACATTTGGTAATAACCAAAGGTTCCTGTACCAGAAACTTTTTGGATACCAGTGACATTGAGAGCGTTGGTGTTGGAATCATATTCCCAGTTGAAGGAATAACTTGCTGTCCAATCAGGATCTTCTAAGGTTAAAGTGCCAGTTCCATCATCATGGAAGCTTAACACGGTTGGATCATCAGGATTGTAGTCATAGACATCTTCCGAAAGTTCTACTCTCCAGTCTCCGACGATATCATCGTTTTCAATCATTCCGTTTCCAGGAAGAATGGTAATTGTGAAGACGTCATATCCATCTCCCCAGCCTTCTTCATAATCGGTAGAAGTAATGGTAACAGTTACTGTCTTTTGGGTGGTGGTGGGAGCGGCGGTAAAGGCGATAGTTCTATTTTCAACATCAATAGAAACGGTTAAGGCGCTTTCGTCACTCGAGGTAGCAGTAACGTTATTAAGATTGGCGTTATCTTCGCCTGCAGAATGTAATCCAGCAACCCATGTTGTTCCGCCATAAAGTTGAGCAGTATCCGCAGAGGTTAAGTGCCAGTCTTCTGTCCAACGATCTTCAGAAGTCAAATAGAAGCCATGAACAGGTGCATTTTCTACTGTGATATCAATGGTACCTGCAGCGTTATTATCAACGAAGTTACCAAGTGTTAAGGTTGCAGTGCCTGTAACGGTGTTGCTTGCAACATAAACGCCCTGCACCCACTCATCAGGAACAAAGACGTTGGAAGAGGAAGAAACTACGCCATATTGCCATGTATCAAGAGCGGTAGAAGCATTTTCTCCTGTCGCTTCAATGACTAAGGCTGGTTCATCATCTGCGGTGCTCCAGCCGCCATTGACTGGGGTAGAGGTGACATCGTTGCCGTCACTATCTTCTAAGCGCGCAGTAACAGCAGTGGCAAAATAAGGATCTGCGTCAAAGGTTGGAGTGGCGGTATCAGCATCACCATAAGAATAAGTGTAGTTGAAACGTTTGACTAAGGTTCCACCATTTTGTTCCATACCAGGATAGAACTCGCCATCATCAAAGTTATATTCGTTTTGCCCATACTTCATCTCGCGGTAAGAACCTTCAAGAGGTGCGCCGGCAGCAGTAAAGGTAGTGACAATGTCGTATTCAATGTGTGTTCTTTCTGTCATTCTGGCATAGGCAGAATTGGCGTTGACAGGGTCAAAAGTCTTATAGGAAGAAATGGTTGTAGTGAAGCTGCCGTCTGCATTTTCTACAGAAGTAACGACTCTACCTGCATCCACTAAGTCATCTTCTAAGCTATAGGAACTACGGTAGCCTTCCCACTGCATTCTGTCGATAGAATACATATCGTGAGAATAGTGATTGGCGGTAAATAAGGCATCTTCTTCACTAATTTGATGATCTCTTGCTCCGCTTTCTACAACGTCTACTACGTTATATTTTCCACTATAAGCGTAAGTGTCTTCTGAAGCAGAATCATCAACATAGAGATTGGTTCTACCATCACTATAAGGATTTGTGTAAGTAACGCCTTCAATATAGTTATCTACAACAGTATAAACACCATCCTTCACGGTCTTATAAACATAAGAGGTTCTACCGCGGTCTTCATTTGTTACGGTTGCTAAGGAAGTGTTATTGGCATAAAGCTTCCAACTATAATCATTGCCTGTTAGGTTGTCACTGAAGGTAACAGCGTTCACATTAGCAGGATAGTTGGAAGATTCGCTAAGAATATTTCCAGCAAATAGCGATTCAAACGCTTCAGGAGTGGAAGGTAAATTCAAGACATCCACTCTTTGGATATAAACCTCTCCTGCAGCAGGATCATAGGTAATGTCATAGGCAGCATTTCCGCCTAATTCAATTAAAGAATCTTTTGCTTGATCACCAGTGATTGCTCCACCAGGAAGAGTGACTTCATTAAATTGAAGATCAGAATAGGTAATTTCACCAAAGCATTTGGTTCTTGCAAGTTCGCCATAAGCAAAATAGGTATAAGCGCCATTTTCTCCTGCAACAGCAATATAAATATTGGATGTATTCACTGCTTTCACATTTTTGGCAACATAAACGCCATTTTCTTCCGTCATGGCTGCGACTACATCGCCGCCGATTGCTACGGTAGCGTTAGTAAGAGACAAAGTGCAGTCAATATGGGCGTCAAAATCGGGCATGGTGAAGGTAACAGTGAAGGTAGTTCCTGTTGCTTCAAAAGAAATCTCTTCGCCATTAACGGTTAATCCTGTTAAGGAATAGCCATCTTGTAAAATGATGGTAAGAGTGACAGTATCGCCAGCTTTTGCTGTTTCTTTATCAGCGGTAATGGTGACGCCGTTCTTACTTGGAACATTTACTTGGTATTCCGTGGCAGGGAGGGTAGAGCTAGAGGAGCTATCAGAAGAACCTCCTCCGATGGAACTAGTTGTGTCAGAGCCGCTACTACCAGGAAGAGTGGTAGAGGAAGAGCCTGTATCGCCGCAGCCTGCCAAAATAAGAGCAGCTGCAGGAATGAGGAGCAAAGCAATTTTTTTCTTAGCCATAAGATTCCTTTCTTTATGCAAACACGGGTGTTAATACTGCATAAACCCCGTTGCCATCATATAAATGTGCCATTTCGCCTGTGTTATAAATAGCGAAATTAGATGGTACCATAGAAGTGGCGCTAGATTCCCAGTTTAAAACTTGGTAGATGTATTCATCTCCTCTAGTTTCACTGTACTCATAATTAAAGGTAATCGAACCAAAATTAGAGCCATTTTCATCTGTGCCTGTCGCGATAGCGGTTTGATTCCCAATAAAGGTCACCTGCATATTGAGGAAGTACATTACCCAACTTTGGAAATGGTCTACCTCGTAAACAAGGTAATCTTCCATATCTTCAATAGCGATAGGATCACGTACCTCTAAAGTCTTTCTAAGGTGAATATTATTGTCCGCATCACGAATAATAAGGACAAACTTTCCTGCTTTTAAACCAGTGAGAGTCCAACTCGAATGATCTTCTGCAGCAGGAGAGATTTCTGCAATATCACTTTGAAGAATCTCTGCAGTTGCTCCTACGGTTGTTCCATATTCTGGAAAACGAACTGTAATGGTGCAGCTACTTCCTGTTGCGAGAACCTTTCCTACCGCGAACTCTGTAAGATAATCAGAGGTAGCAACATCATACTCATCATCATATTCAGGTACTTCCGTTACAGGAAGCGAAGAAGAGATATCACTGGATGAGGAAGAAGAATTGCCGGAAGAGGATTCCCCTCCTTCACATGCGGATAGGAGCAGCAAGGGGACAGCAGCAAGTAAGAGTATTTTTTTCATTAATGTATTAAATCCTCCAATGCTTAAACAAAATTAGGGGCCATAAAGGCCGGCCTCCCGTTAAGTTAGAAGAGTATGGGAAGATGTCAATAAAAAACATGCGTTCTTTGCCATTTTTTCGCAAGAAATGGCTCCTTTTGCAAACAAAAAGTGAAAATCGCAACAAAAAATTGAAAAAATAGAAAACCTTGCTAATTTACCTTCAAAGGGGCACGAAAAGGAGAAGGATGCTATGAAAAAATCCATTCCAATTGTCATTGCTGCAGCAGCTTTACTGCTTGCGGCATGTGGAGGAGGGGAATCATCTACAACAAGTTCGAGTATTGATGATACTTCTTCATCCACTTCTACTTCTTCATCCGTTTCTACTTCAGAGTCTTCTGGCACCTCAAGTACAAGCGAAATTCCTCCCATTACTCTCACCATTGAAGGAGATACCACTCTTCTGACTGGGGATGAGGAAACTTATACCGCACCAGAAGGAGAAAATGTTATCTGGACAAGTAGTGATGACACGATTCTTTCTATTGTAGAAGATACGGGTGTTGCTACTGCTTTAAGCGCAGGCACTGTAACAATCACCGCTACGGGAAGTAATGGTGCTGGCAATTTAGAAGTTACGATTACTGACCCTGTCGTTTTAACTATTACGGGTTCTACTTCTCTGACTGCTGGTGATACTACTACATATACTGTAGCGGGAACTACAGGCGTAACTTGGACAAGTAGTGACCCAGAAGTTGTTACCATTGACCCTGCTACTGGGGCGGCTACAGCGGTTGGTGGCGGAGTTGCTACCATTACCGCGGTAACAGAAACAGGGCACGGAACATTAGAAGTAACGGTTACGGATTTACTTACCATTACTGGTGAAAGTGAACTTTTAGTGGGTGCAACTGCTACTTATGTGGCTGAGGCAGAAGGAACGCTTACTTGGACAAGTACGAACGAAGACGTCTTAACCATTGACGAGGCGACAGGAGAAGCCACTGCTATCTCTGCTGGTAGAGCTACCATTATTGTGGAAAGCGATGCTTACGAGGCTGGTTCTTTTGTTGTGAATGTTGTTACCTTCCATGAGGGAGGAGAAGCGGGAGAGGGCGATGGTACGATTGATACCTGGCCTACGCTATAAGGAGGAGAGAAAATGAAAAACAATCGTTTCATGAAAATTGCTGCCTTATCTTCTCTTCTTGTAGGAAGCGCGGCAGCCTTAACTATGTCGATCACCTCAATTACTACTCCAGAAGCAGTGACTCCTAGCGATTCGGTGGAAATTGGAGAAGGAAACGCTTTAGCCTTCCCTGCAAAACGCTTAAATGCTGCAGAGGTAGACACCATTCATACCTCTTTAGGAATTCAGTATTTCACTGCAGATGATGGTACCTATTCAATTCGTGTAATCGCTGCTCTTGATGGCTATGAAGGTTTATCGGCGGCAAGCTTCACCCGTTCTTTAACTAGTGAAGATGGCACTGATTTAGGAGATGTAACCTTACCTGTTACCACTGTATACACCTCATACACGGATGCTGCTTCGGTAAAATGGACGGAAGAACTTCCTGACACTTGCACCTACTTTATGGTGTATACCATGGAAAACATTCCTTCTACTGAAGAGTTAGCCAAATTAGATATCACCTTTACCGCTACTCCTGTTACAGGGGATCCCGTCACAAGAGAGATTTCTGGCAACGTGATTGGCATTATGGGAGAAGCGGATACGGGCGGAGTCACTTGGACATATGGCGAGATGGAGACTCTAACAGATAATGCCGTTACCAATACTGCTGCATATGGCGGTTATTATGTAGGGCCTGGATATATTCCTGCAGGTACAGAAGCCATTACAGTTCCTGGCGAATACTATACTTATGAAGGCTATGTTGCTACGCATCTTGGCACTGTTACAGGTTTAGCAGAACATCGTTCTAATTATGGTGCTTTTGAGTCGCTGCAAAATAAAGACAATATCGCCACTTTAACCTTACCAGATACCATCGCGATTATGGATAGCTACTGTCTTTCTGGCTTAAACGCCTTAAAGACGATGAACTTCCCGCGTGACCTAGAGCAAATCGGGAATAACGCTCTTTCATCTCCTACCTTAGATGTTTTAAATTATGATGCGGTGAATCTCACCACTGAGAATATGCATTCACAGTTCTCTAACGATATTGGAACGGTCAATGTTTCTCATGAAGTTGAAGTGCTTCCCGAGGCCTTAACTAATGGCACGATTGGCCGCATTAACTACGAAGGAACAGAAGCAGAATGGGCAGCTTTATCTGCTGGCACAGACTGGGTATCTGCTGATACAGAAGTCATTTGCTCTGACACAGAAGTTTATACAGTTACCTTCCATCTTGGAGATGGCACTTTAAATGGCAGCGCTGCAGATGTGACACGCATAGTTATTGGCGGAAAAACTGTCGCGGATATTGGCACTCCTTCTCCCAATGAAGCTGGCTTAATGTTTGATGGCTGGTACACCGCAGAGACTGGTGGAGAAAAGTATGACTTTGAAGCACCTGTTACCACTAATGTTGATCTATATGCACACTATGTGGATATTCCAGATGGTTACTCGATTGATTCACCAGCTCAAGTGAGCGAGGCAACAAGCGGAACAGCATCCACTTTTGGCGATTTACTCTATTACTATATTGAGTTCACCGCTCCAACTACGGATGGATGGTACTTTGAACTTTATGATGTACAAACAGACAGTTCTAATGATCCAGAAATTGTAGTTTATGACGCTACTACGCATGAAGAAATTGAAGGCAACGAAGCTGCTATCGATCCAACAAGCGATAAGAAAATAACTGGCTTTAATGACAGAATGCTTCGCATCGATATGACGGAAGGAGAATCTGTAATCTTGCGCGTTGCTGCAGGTGCGTCTTATTCGGGCGATGAAATTGATGCAGGCAGCTTCTCTTATGCCTTCTTTACAGCAGAGGGAGACTCTTTCGACGAAGCGCCTACCTTAGAAATCAATGTAGAAACCGAAGTAGACCTCTCTCGCGCGGCGGGACGTGATCAAAGAATTCCTCATCTCTACCGCATCGAAGTGGCGGAAAGCACCAGTTATGCTTTAACTCACACTTCTAGCGAAACATATGGTTGGAACTTTACTTTATATTCCGATGCAGACGGAACTGTTAGTGAGGTAGCTACTTATACCGCTTCCAGTCCTTATAGCGTTATTTCCTTTGAAGCAGGAGTGACTTATTACCTAGAAGTTTCTTCTTCTTGGGATGATACCTTCGATGAAGGCGACACTTTTACTATCACTTTAGGCGACTTACCAGAAGGTGCTAGTATGGATAATCCTATCGCTTACACCTTAGGAGAAAGTATTGCGATTGCCTTCCCTAGCAATGTAGGTTGTTATTACTATGGCACGCATCTTGACGCAGGAAGCTACCGCATTTCTTTAGACGGAGGAAATAGCTCTTACGCTAAGAAAGTCGTTATCTATGATGCAAATAGAGAAGCCGTCCATACTGTTACTGAAGAAGGGGAGTCTAGCGGCGGTTATTGGGGTGACACCACATATGGCACAGACCTCGAAGACTACTTTACTTTAGAGACTGCAGGCGACTGCTATATCTATGTCGGTTATAGTAGTACTCCTTCCAGTTCTTCTACAATTAACTTCACTCTTACTAAGTTAGAGGAAGGTGACGCCTTTGCTTATCCCCATGAAGTTGCTTGGGAAGGAACAACCTTAACTCTTGCTAATGGCGGAGATACAGATGGTGTTTATTACACTTTCACTGGCTTTGCTACTGGTGCATACACCATTGCTCCATCTGTTACAGAGGGAGTTACTGTTGAACTTTATACTGCTTCTCAAGCTTTGATTGGCACTTTAGATGGAACTGCCCGTATTGAGATTACAGAAGGAGAAACCTATTACGTTGTGGTAAAAGGTGATACTGCCTCTCTCACCTTAACTTATGCTGCGTATGTTGGTCCATTAACAGAATATTCCGAGTATCTTGGTCTCTACAATGGTTGCAGCATTAGTGGTAGTTCCTACTATACAATCACCTTAACGGAAGATGGATTGTACTGGGAAGGTAGTAGCAGTTTAGTGACCGCTGTGGAAGGTTCTATTGAAGAGGCAAACGGAACGCTTTACGTAGAATTTGTAGACGGAAACACTCATTACTACGTCTATACAAACGGCACTCAAGCGATTTGTTTCCGCGGTACAAGTGGATACTTTATGTCCAAAGAATGCCTTAACTATTCACCAATCGGAGTTGGAGGAGACGCTCTTACCACAAGTGACTTCGGATTCACTTTAGGAGCGGACGCTGCCATGACAGGAACAGGAAGTAACTTAATCTCTGTAAGTGTTCATGATCCTGCTGATGGAGAAACTGTAACAGGCCGTAGTTATTGCCTTATCAAAGATGGTGAAGTTTACTTCAACGTTGAAGTAGCAGAAACCACTGATGAAACAACGGGTGATGTAACAGGTTACACTGTTACCACAACTGCTGGCACTTATACTTACACAGTTTCTGGAAGCACATTAACTCTTGTAGCTTAATTCTCACTTCTATAAGGAAGACCACCAAAACCCCCTTGGTGGTCTTTTTTATAGAATATAAATAATAAAAAATATCCTAGTTTTGCTAGGATATTCGTTAATAATTCGTGTTATTACTCTTCTTTCTTTTTGATAACAAGAACAAGGTGAATAATGGTGAAATACCAAAGAAGAGGGAAAAAAAGAGCGATTGCCGCGACGGCTAACCCTAAATAATAGAATCGCTTATATTCTTTCAGTTTATTTACTTGATAGTCCTTTCTTATGAAAAACTTTCATTTTGTAAAAAACTATAAATCAAATTTCGATATTATATTAATTTTTATTTTTCTATTTTAAGAAATGCGGATTTAAGAAAAGTTTCTCTAACAAAACAAAAAATAAGATAATAAGAAAGAAAGGAGGAAAGAAACATTTTATGTACATAGAGGAAAAAAGATCCTCGGCATTCGGATTATCGCTTGCATTATTCGATTATGTCTTCTTGGATACTTGTTCCTTGATGGAAGAGGAATTCCCTGAATTTATGGAACGATTATGGAATTCCAAAGACTACTGGAAGATTAGCACACACGTTGTTTTGCTAAGTGCAGTGAATGCGGAGCTTGAAGAAAAAGTAAATGATCCAAATCCTGTTAAACGAATTGGTGCAATTCGCGCTTTAAAAATCTTAAAGCAAGATGCAGGGATGGGCGGTACTAAGCTATTGGAGCACGAAAAGAAAACCAAAGATACTTTCGCGGATAATTCGATTACGAATATGGTGAATCGTTACCGCTTAGATAAGAAAGTATTGGTAATTACGCAAGATAGAAAATTAGCGCGTGACCTTTTAAAGCTCAATGAGATGGAATCACAGCACGGGATACCCGTTCAAGTGTTCACGATTAAAGAAGAGGGATTTATCTCACCGATTAAAGACGCTTTAGAAAAGACTGCATCAAAGAAAAGTTCTAATCTTTCTCCTCGTCATCTTCCTCAAGGAAAAGCGAAAGAAACTCAAAAAGAAGAAACAGTTAGAAACAAAGCACTGGATAACGCAGGAAAGGGAGGGAAAGAACAAGGAAAAAATCCTCTTCCTGAAGTGCTTAGAGGACGGGGAAAAGAAAAACCTTTACCGCGTAATCCTTTACCAAAACCTTTAAAAGTAGGGGACACTCTAGTTGCTGTTCCAGCATTAAATTTCTTTACTGCTCCTACTTTGGAAGAGGCGCTTCGTAAAGCGGCAAGTGATGCCAATATACTGATTCGCGCAGATTCGGTAGAGTATATTCCCTTAGTTCATGGACCTTATAATATTAAGGAAAGTGATTTAAATAAGGCGCTTAACTCTTTTGAGATTCTTCCTGGAGAGAGAAAAGAATTATCTCTGCAAAAAGCCACTTTTGTTGTGGAAAAAAGAAGAGATTACCGCGTTGCCCTTAAGAAAGAGGAGAAAAAAGATCCTCCAAAAAAAGCAAAAGAAACTTCTCCTTCTAAAGTTCAAACAAAGAAAGGAAAGGAAGAGAGCCCAGCCTTAAAAGAGGCACTCCGCTATGAAAAAATCTTAATGGCGAATCTCAGCAATTCTCTTGTTAGTAAAGAAAGAAAATTGCAGGATATTCAAGAACAAAGCACCCGCTTACGTGCTTTAAAGCCTTCTGAAAGAAGCAAGTGCAAATACGGACTGCATATGCTTCAAGTAGAGAGCAAAAAACTACGTTAATTATTCTGATTGCTGCCTTCGGGCAGCATTTTTCTTTCCTTTAACATCTCATCAATTTTCTGGAAATATTTCGGAAAGAAGGAATAGTAACCTTTATGGTGTGATTTTGTATATTCTCCCTTAAGCTCCTCGTTTTTTCGAATTCCTTCTAAAGAATAAGGACCATTTACCTTCCATTTTTCTAATAGACCGATCGATATAGCGTTCTTCGGACACATAAAGGAACAACGCATACACATGAGGCAGTGATGAGAAAAATGAAATTTGTTATTTTCATAACGGATATTTTGCACAGGGCACTCTTTTACGCATTTTAGACAATGAATACATTTGTCTTCGTCTACTTTATAAAAATAAGAGTTTAAAAAGGCTCCTAAGCGTTGAAGGCGAAATACATAAGCGTTTAGTGCAAAAAGTACATTATATTTTAGATAAGAAGAGTGCTTATTTTTTAAATCCCAAAACATAACGCGCATTAACTTTTCATTGGCGATAAGTAATTCTTTTACAAAGTCATCTTCATAACGAAAATGAATATTATAGGGATATAAAAAATGATATTCTCCAAGCAAAACCCCTCTCTTTTTTCGTATTTTGCGCCGGATGTAATAAGAAGAGGCTTTGTTCCAGCATAAGGGTTCACCACTTTGCTTTGCGATAAGAAAAGGAAAAGCGTTTGGGATAGAGAGTTTTGCAATAAAATCATCTACTTTTTTAGGTGCATTAAAGGCATAAATAGGATAACAAATGATTCCAAAATCAAAACCGGATAAAGATGGACACTTCTCCGAAGATAAGATATTCCAATAGGTTACTTCCCAGTCTTCTTCTGTTTTTCCTTTTCTCTCTATCTCTTTGGCAAGCGCTAAAGTGTGCCCAGTGCCCGTAAAATAAAACAAAATCACGCGTTTCATATTAATGGATACTTTCTAAGAAAGAAGATACCTTTTCCTGTGTGTCCTCTTTTTGAAATACTTTCTTTAAAGGATGTTTTTTTGGATAACCCCAGGCTTCTAGTAACCCTCTTGGAGCAATCCAAAAACAGTCTTTTTCTTCCACATAAGAAGGATTAAGGCCCATCAGTAAAGAGAGACACGCCTTATTAGGACTCATGAAGATAAGGCGCATGAGAGGTGGGGCGATAAGGTAAAACGCTTTCGAATAAGCGTTATTTTTAGGGTGAAATAAGTTGGAACAAGTAACTCCAGGATGAACAAAAATAACTCTTTTTCCTTCTCTCTTCTTTTTCATTAATGCATAAAGAAGTAAAGCTTTTGAAAAAGCATAACGTTTCGTTTTATTTTTCACTCCATTGAAATAAGTGAGATATTCTTCTTCCTTATTCATTTCTATTCCTTTTAAAGAATATCTTGCTGCAGTTAAACTTGAGACCGTTAAAACGGTAAGAGAAGGATATTGCTGCCAAAGCCCTTCTATAAAATGAAAAGGCCGTACAGCGTTAATCATGTATGTTTTTTCAAGAAGCGAGGAGAAATCTTCTTTTTGATGATAAATACCGCTGATATTTAGAAAAACTTCTAAAGGTAAATTTCTTTCTTTTGCTGTCTTTAAAAATACTTCCATACTGGAAGGATCAGAGTAATCAAAAGAAAAGACATGAGTTTCTTTTGCCCCAAGTGCAAGGCACTTTTCTGCAAGGGAAGCTCCTGCCTCAAGATTTCTTACTAAAAAATATAAGCTTTTTCCTGCTCTTGCGAGTGCTTCTGATGTGCTTGTTCCAATTGATCCAGTCGCACCTGCTATCAGAATATGTTGATAGGGAATATGCGATATGATTTCTGCTTCTTTCTTTTTGCGTTTCATCTTTCTCATTTTAGAGAATTTCCTAAAAGGGGAAAAGAAAAAGGACCTCTATTCCAGAGATCCTTAAATGAAGAATAAGTTAGATAAAGAATTAGGCAGCAGGAGTGGTTACACTCGAGAAGTTCACCGCATCCTTAAATCCAGCAGGTAATTCTGTGGAACCGATGTCTGTAATGGTTACATTCCAGCAAAGTTCCATCGACACATATTCTCCATCAATTAACGCAGCACCAAAGCCAGAAACGGTGAACAAGAATTGGAGGGTATCCGAATAACCAAGTGCTTCGGAAGCAGCATCGTAATCGTTATAAACAATTTGCGCAACATTCGCGAAAGCATACCAAGGTAAGGTATAAGTGCTATCGGTTAAACCAGTGATGGTGAAGGCATCATTCCAACCAGTCATAGGAACATTGGCCATAATCATGTTAATGAAGTTTCCAAGATCTTCATCGCCATAAGGAGTCATAACGGCAACATGTTGTGTTGCATTAATAGCTCCAGTTTGGTCTGTGGCTGGGATATCTTCACTAATACGAAGGTCAACATTGTGGAGAGCTTCTGCAGATAAATCAGCAATTGTGATAGGAGCAGGAGCAAAATAAGTTTGACCGTTTGCAGATAAGCTATAACCAAGTCCAGGAGACCAAATGCCTTCACTTGTACCATCCGCAGTTGCAGTGCCAGCAACATCGATGCCAGAATCGGCAATTTTGCTTTGTTTGAACGTGCTGATATCAATATTGGGATTCTCTTCCGTTGGAAGAGTGATAGAACCTGTAACAGCATAGACATTTTCGTCACCATCTTGTCCGCTTGGGAGATAGGCAGAAACATCACCATCTATGTTATAAGTGAAAGCAGAATCGCTTGTTACAAAGCTAACGGCGCCTGCAATACCCGTAAAGCCAAAGCCTTGAGCGGTAGCAATGGTAGTGGGATCTTCGTAATCAACCCAGTAGCCATTACCATCAAAATAACCAACAGAAGAAGAACCAATTAAGGTATAAGAGGTCTTATTTGTAATGATGCTATCTAAAAGCCCTTCAATGGATTCATTATGCAAGGCTGCAGGTTCTGCGTTGCTATCAATGTAATCTTGGCAAGCAGGAACAAGATCTTTTTGGTTGATGCAGTCCAAAATAAGGGTGAACTGCGGAGTGGTGCTATCGGGGAACATGACATCCATTTGAAGTCCAAGGGTGTCACTATCGGTAGCTTCTACGGTGCTGAGTTCAACAACAGCATTGCTTTGATCTAAAGCATCAGCAGAAATATCTTGTAAGCTGGAGTAATAGGCAACATCAGAGAATGCGGAGTTGCTCATAATTTGCCCAGTTACATTGCCATCATCATCGACAACATCTGTAATGGCATCTTCAGGAATAGCAAGAGGAACACCCACAACAAGTTGGGATAAATCCATATAGCGACCAGGTTGCACTTCAATCTCGCCATTTTTGCCAATCGTATACTCATAGGTATGATCTAAGCCAGTACGGATTAAACCATAAGTATCTGCTCCAGCTTGCTCAATTTGCACATAGTTGGTGTCGTGATAGACGCGAAGCATTAAAGAATTACTGACATAAAGACGTGCACGATAGGTATCAGAAAGAGAAGCGCTTAAATCACGCATTTCTTTTGCAGTTTGTGTAATACCAGTTCCTTGCCATAAACGGTTGGTTGTACCGATGGTGATGCGGACGCCATAGCTTCCTGCACCAGTGACAGTAAAGGTTCCAGCATCATTGTTCACAGTAACGTTTGGCGTAGTAGCGGTAAGGGTCATAGCATAGGAGCGTTCATCGCCGCTAATCGACTCACTAGAGCCGCTTAAACGAACTTGAATATTTGGACGAACTTCTACGGTAGAGCCAATTACAACTGTTGTTTCTGCCGTATCCTTAATGGTAATAGAAGTAATTTGCGAAGGATCAAGAGCAGGCAAATCAGTAGAAGAAGAGGAAGTATCGCTAGCACTTCCACTTGCGCCGCCACCATTATCACAGCTGGGTAATAAGAGGCCACAAATCGCAAGTGCTGAGAGAGCGAAGACACATGCTTTCGCTTTATTCATAAAAATAATCTCCTTTCATAGGATGCTTGCTTTATATCCTCTTTGTGACGTATCTCAACCAAAATTTTTGTTTTTTACAAAAAAAGGCCCCGTTTAGGGCCTAATTTTGGATGAAAGCGGTTTCTTAAGCAGGGAATACCTGACTTTCCAAATCGCTTGGAACTTGGTCTACACCTACATCAGAAATCGTGAATTCCCAGAGCATGCCATAAATAGCAGTTTGTTCAGCATTGAGTGCTAATCCGTCCATGGACACTTGAACATGGATATCACCATTTTGATCTAGAGTAAGAATCACTGGATCAAGCAAGTCAATCCAAGTAGCTGCGCCATTAGCGGCAGCTAGACAAGAAAGCATCGCGGCAGCATAGTTACCAATGAAAGGAATTTGGCTCAGCATAATTTGTACAAAAGCGCCTTGGTCATTATCACCAAGAGGACTTGCAACAGCACGAATCGACCCATCTTCTTCTGAAGCTACTTTCCGGTAATCAATTGCAGAAAGTAGAGTTGGTGTCGCATCTACTAAACTTAATCCGGCTGGAACTAAAATAGTTCCAATAGAAGGAAGATTCACGTTTGTGCCAATTCCTGTATCCCAAATGGTGAGATCAGGATATTCGCTAGAGAAGGTTTGTTCTGGGCTTCCCCAGCCATCTGTTTCCGTTCCTCTTGCCGTGTAGTAGATTCCATCATGTGGAAGCACTGCTTCTAAGTTCCCTTCTGCGTCAAAAGAATAAGAAGAAGTTTCATTCATATATCTTGTGAAAGATCCTTCTTCGAATCCCCATTCGTTATACATGTAGTTAATTGCGCTTTGCTCCTGGCAGTGTTCCCAGTTTTCTAAGCGATAGTCAAGATCATCACTCGACCAAGAACCAACACTAGCATTCGCGCTAATTTTGTAACGCTTATCGGCAATTATCTCTGCAAATCTTGCGTTTAAGTTAGGATTTTCAAGTTTTACAGGAGTGTTCCCAGACGCGATATAACTTTCTACTGGTTCCACTAAACCGTCTTCTCCAATGGAAGTTAATTCAATAATGAGATATTCGGTTCCTAAAGCGGGGGAGTTCCCAACTACATCAAGTCCTAAAGTATTGCCGTTATCATCTTTGATAAGTTCAATAGTGTAGGTCCCGTTTGCGTTATAAATTCCGCCCATCATCTCTAACGTAGAAAGAGGCATTCCACCAAAAACATAATAGACAAAATCTTCTACTGCAGCTCTATCGATAGAAACAGTTCCGGTGATGTTTCCGTTTTGATCTAAGATATCTGAGATATAAGCAGAATAATCCGATAGGGGTGTGCCATAGATTAAATTACTAAAATCTGTGTATCTTCCAGGAAGAACTTCTAAGTCAGTCATGATGATTTCACCAGTATCACTCATTTCTGAGGTAAGGGAGTATTGATAGCTATAGTCACCTAAAGCAACAATTCCGCCCTGCTGAGCGAACGACCAGAAGTAATTGTCGTTATGAACATTAATATCAATGTAACTTTGTTCATAGGTAGAAGCGTCTGTAATCATGCCTACTGCTTGATATTTATTCTCAATGGTAGAGAGCACTGCTTGAATATCTAAAAGATTTTGGGAAACAGCTTCTGCTTCAAAACGTCTTCTTGTAGTGCCTGCTTCTACCATAACGGCAAATTCCCCAGGAGCAACAGGAGTAACAACTCCTTCTGCAGTAACGGTTACATTTTCCGTAATAGCGCGGTAGGAAAGAGTAGCATTAGCGGGAGTCGCTTCCACATATTGACTCAAATTGAAAGGTTCACCAATTGCAATTTGTGTCGGGCAGTCATCGTTAATAACAATACGGTCTGCACCAATGATTTCACTTGAGCTAATCGGAGTGGAGGAAGAGGAGGTGGTATCTCCTCCTCCACCATTACATCCTGCTAAAGTGAGTGTAAGGCATGCAGAAAGCGCAATAAGTACAATAGGTTTTTTCATTGCATCTCCTTAAATGGCTGAGAGATCAACAAAATGAAGAGTAATGCTATCGTCAGTTTGATCAATGACCGAGAAGTTCCAGTTAAACTCCGTGCCATCATTCCAAAGCAAGTCGTTTGCATAGAAATCTCTCATCTTGTAGTTGCTGTAGGTGGTTCCGCCATAACGTTCTCTTTCGGTAAGACCAATCTCATCAGCGTATTCATTGGTGCCGAATAAATTAGCCATTTGACCAAAGGAGTTGTAATAGGTGGAACTTTTTAAAGAATTTACTCCGCCCGGAAGAATAGCAGAGAGTTCACGGAAAGAAGAATTCGAGTGGAGTGCACCATCGATAATTTCTCTACTTTCAGAGCCAGTATTGCTGGTTAAGGTTGTGCTTGCTCCAACAAAGGTACCATCTTCGTTATAGACAGCAGTATCTTGAATCCCATCGACATATTCATAGTGAGATTCATCAATAATGTTTCTGCCGCCTTCCGTATGATAAGTACCAACTTGGGCGCCAAGTCGATTATCAACGTGGAATACTTGGAGACCTGGATTGGCGTAAGTGCCGCCGTGGCTTCCTAATCCAGACCACTCTGGATAACCAGAAGAGTCTTTTTCATTCACACCAGTGGGGGTGTAGTACTGAAGAATTAAATATTCATCATAAGGAGTTTCATTCCAAGTGTCGGTGACAGTATTTCTCACTAAGAGAAGATCACCAGTATCACTGAAACTATTTAAGGTAATTGTGAAGTTATCACTAGACCCGTCTACAACCTTTAAATGTACACCATTTGCCTCGTCGTCAGTAGCAAGCCAGTTATAGAGCATCTTGGAGTAACCATTATGGTCACCTACGTTCATATCCATCATGTCAGAGCAACCTGCAGCAGCTTCTAAAGCGCCATTCGTTTGAGGATCTCTGTCATAAGAATAGTAGTCACTAATACCCATTAAGTGACCATTTTCATGGATGATGGTGTGCGCATCGATATTTGGCTCATAGTAGCCAGAACGAATCATATCGTATTCGCTCCAGAAATAACGATTGGCAACAGGGCTAGTTACATTGGCAGTGGTACCATTTGGATCGATAACGGTGGTGTAGTTCCACCAAATATCAGAAGCGTTCGGATTTTCACTTGTGTCTTGCGCGGTGGTTTTATAGATGATATTCACGCCATCAATAAACCCGTCTCCGTTATAGTCATAATCGCTACGGCTCTCATTTGGATGTTTGGTGAAGTAGTCATTAGTTGCAGCAGTTACAATCTGGTGGCTGGCTCCAATGCTTTGCCTATCCGCTTCCGCAACTGTGAGAGAGGTCACATAGGGATCTGCAACGTGCCCCTGAATATCTAATAAGCCATAGGAACTCTTAAGATAATAGCTCTTTAAAGATTCCCATCCTGTTTCATTAGCTTCTCCAAAGAAAGCAGCTTCAATGACACCAAGTTCTGCTTCTGTGAAATCGTATTGTCCTACCATGTCGCTAAAGATGACAGGGATAACGAGCATTTTTGGAGTGCCATAAGCAGGGAACTTACCTGGGCCAAGCGTACCAAGAGCGTTATGGGCACTGACTTCAAGCCCAGCAAAATCATCATGATAATAGGATTTATAGCCGTTTCCTTCACTTGCCGCTTCGGGCGTATCATTGCTAACAGTAAATTCCACTGTATCTGTGCGGCTGCGGCAGGTAATTGTTGCTTCATAAGAGCCAGCAGTTAAGGCATCCCCTGCCGTAAAGGTTTCATTGGTGTCGAGATTGGTTAACTCAAAAGTGACGTAGTTGGAATAGTTGGTGTAATCGGTCACTTCACCGTTATCATGGTATAAAACAGTTGGATTAGCAGCATCAAAGAAAGTGCTGCCAGCAGGAATCGTGTTATGTTCGATGGTGACTTCAAGATAACGTGCTGCGGTGGAAGTGCTAGTTCCGCCAGAACTATCTAAAGAGCTGTCGCTAGTTCCTTCTCCTCCACATCCTGCAAGAGAGAGGACAGCAACGCCAGAGAGTATAAGTAACTTAGATTTTTTCATAAGCGTAAGAAAAACTCCTTTCTGTCATAAAGACGGGCTTGAGGATACATCGAAGAAGGATACTTTCAAGGATAAACTCAACTTAGCCCCAGGAAAAAAGTGTATTTTGTCTTTTTCATGGCATAATGCCCCCCATGGATCCAAGGAAAAAACAAATTTTGATTCATTGGCTTATAGCAGGAGGCATCTTCCTTGTCCTTTTTCTTATTTGTTATCTTGCTATGGGATTACCAAGAAAAGGGCTTTGGTATTACGACTATAATCTTTACTCCGATTCCTTTTTAATTCCTGGAGTTATCTTAGTTGGCTTTTCCTTATTATTATGGATTGGAAGACAGGGAGTTTTTGATGTTCTTCGTTATGGCTTCTACCGCCTTTTTGAATCTTATCGAAAAGGAATGGAAAAACGCTACGACAGCGCTTATGAATATAAGCAAGCGAAAGCGGAGCAGCGGAAAAAGCACGTTCCCTTTTATTTATCCTATTTTGTAATAGGAGGAGTTTCTCTCCTTTTCGCGATACTTTTCGCTTTTCTTTGATTTTTTAAAAAGTTTGTCGTTTATTCAAGAAAAATAGGTTAACTAATGGGATGAACGGAAACTATTTATTGACATATTTCTTACGGAAGGCATATTTACGGCGCGGGATTTCCCGCTTTTTGATAAGAAAGGAGAATTAAGCAATGAAAAAGACAGTTCTTGCAGCTGGAATCGTTGCTGCCGTTCTTGGTTTAGCCGCTTGTGGTGGAGGAGGGGAAACAACAACCTCCAGTGGTGGTTCCAGTTCGAGTGGTAGCAGTGGTCCTGCCTTGCCTTATGCTTCTGGTATTCAAGACTATCTCGAGGCAGATGTTGAAACTCGCAGCGAAGCTCTGGCTGCTCTTGAGCAATATGCTTTGGATACGAAGTTAGGTGGCATCCCAATTTACGATGATTCTGGCTATCAACTTTTCAGTCCTCGTATTGATTTACCTAGCGACGAATATATTCCTAACTATGGATTCGGTGCTGGTGAAGCAACCTTAGATCCAAATGGCACAATGGCCAATGGCCGTACTGCAGCAGAAAACGGAGTACCTTCTTCTACTGCAAATTATTATCAATCTTATGCAACTGAAGACTCTGGTACTTTCAATTTCTGGAACAGCCAAGGGGAAGACGTTACGGGAAAACACGGCATGATTAGCGCTTCTTATTTCAGCGTTACCATGAATGGAGACCGTAGTGGTTATTATTGGAGAAATGATCTTTCTAAAGATTTACGTCCTGTTCCTCTTGATGAAAATGGCAACGAAATTGAGCATACAGAAGGTATGACAAGCCTTTATTGGCGTGTTCATCTTTATACTGCCGCTGATGAGGCAGATACCGGACGTACTTTCCGTTATAACATTTCGGAAAGCTCTAGCTATTACAGCAAATATCATAACCGTGAGATTCGTTTAGAAGACTATCTCACCCCATATAAAGCCTTATTAAATAACAACTTAATGCGTGCTTCTGAAATGACCCAGGATTCTTCCGGTTTCTATGGCACCTATGACTATTTATATGGCAACGCAAATACCCGTAGCTGGGATGATGTTGGTATTCAAATTAATGAAGAAGAAGGTTCGATTGACTTCCGCTTCATTACTCCTCAATCTCAGTTCTATGCGATGTATAACCTCTCTAGCTCTCTCTATTCGCCAGTTCCAGAAGAGTATCTTTACGATATTGGCGGAGGTCCTGCAGGTGGATATACCTATTATGCTGAACGTCCAACAAGTGAGAGTGATTTAACAAAATACAACACCATCCAATCTTATGTAAGTATTGGCGCGGAACGCTTTGGTACCTCTGGTGGCGGAATTAACTATTTACTTTCTACCGGTCCTTATATTGTGGACACTTGGGATGTAAGAGAAGAAACCATCTACACCAAAAACGATCTTTATAACCGTACAAATGAAATCCATTTTGCTGGTTATCGTGAAAGAGTATTCCAAAACGATGAAGCTGCATGGCAAGAATGGGTCGCAGGAAGACTTGATGACATGGTTCCTCCTAGTACCCACATTCAAACTGCTACCGGTAGCGGCGAATATGCCACTATGGCGCACCGCACCGAAGGCACTACAACCATTAAACTTAATGTCAATGCTTGTACGGAAGAAGAATGGGAATACTACCACGGTGTCAATGGCACCATGTCTCAGCACACGAGAGAAAATTATTGGGATGTGAAGCCCATTATGAGCAATGAAGACTTCCTCAATGGCGTCTATCTTGCAATTAACCGTCAAGAAATGGCGAATGCGTTAGGAAGAAATCCTGCTCTTGGTATTCTTTCGGAAGCTTACATGATTGATCCTGAAACCGATTATTCTTACCGCGATACCCCAGCTGGACAAGCTGTTATTGATAGCTACACTTCTGGCGTTGATAACGATTATGGTTATAGCCCATCGCTTGCTTCTAGCCTCTTCGACCGTGCTTTACAAACTCTCCTTGCAAATGGAGATTATGAAGCAGGTGCCCGTATTACCTTAACTGCTGTTTGGCGTTATCAAAGCACCATCGATTCGATTGGTAATAGCTTAAAGGGTTACATTGAAAATGTCTTCAACAATACTCCTACTGCTACCAGCAACGATATTAGACTCACCATCAAGAACGAAGTTGGTGCGGTTGGTGACTACAACGCTACTTACACCAGAATGCAGAATGGTGAATTCGACTTTGCAGAAGGTGCTATTTCTGGTAACGTCCTCAACCCCTTAGAGTTCATGTCCGTTATCTGCACCAATAGCCGTTCGCAAGGCTTCAACACCAACTGGGGTGAAAGAACCGACTTAGTTTCCGATTCTCATCCAATTGAATTCGACGGAATGACTTGGAGCTATGATGGCCTATATGTCGCTGTAAACGGTGCTGCTATTTTGCAAAATGGTGTGAACGTTGACCCAGTTACAGTTGGGGAAGCTGCTGGCACAGATGGCAATGAATCTGTCTGGTATATGAATACACCCGGTCTTACCGACGAAGATGGTTTAGATTTAATCCATTACACTGGTATTAACTACTTATATTTCATCGGTATGAATGGTAATTCGATGGGTATGTACTCTTACACCATTCCTGTCAACTTTGAAGGAGACACTCCTGGTGCAACCATTTCTGCGGAAGTGCTTAGCACAACCATTGAGTTTAGAATTCAAACCAATGTCATTACGGAGCTTCTTCAAGGCTTATTCAGCAGCCAAGAAACATTAACTTCCTTTGATGGAGTTCGTATCATTGTTTCCTTCAGCTGCGAATATGGTAGTGTCGAACGTGCTCTTGCTGTCACACAAACCATGTCCTTAACCGATTTAGGTGTTTCGTCTCCTGTCACAGCTCAGTAAAGAAACAGCCTAAATTCAAATTGCTTCTTTTGGGGCGGGTTTTCCCGCCCCTTATTACCGTTTTATGCATCTTAATTTCTTGCTCTTCTTTTTCGCTTTAGAGGGTGAGAAAATGAGATGCCGAGTTCCTTTAGGAGGTATTCCAAAGAATGTGGAAATATGTTGTTAAGAGAATTTTATTAATATGCCTTACGGCGTTTATTGTTCTCTCTATTACTTATATGCTTTTGCAATGCCTCCCTGTAAACGAACCGCAATCTCTAAGCAATAAGATTGCTTTCTGGGATCAACAGGTTTCTTTAGGGTACTGCTGGAAGGTTCCGGTAGAAAAATATAACCTGATTGAAACAGGACAAATTATTCCTACAACTGACTTCTATGATGATGTAGGCAATCGTTATGCTTATGTCTATTACTCCATCATTGAACGTTATGGCATGTGGATTTTCAACATCTTTACCAAGTGGGACTGGGGTGTTTCTACGCAAATTGAGCCAACCATTTCTGCCATGCAGATTATTATGGAACGCCTTCCCGTTTCGATGGAACTTAACTTAATTTCTGTCGCGATTTCTACACCTTTAGGAATTCTTTTAGGAATTGTTGCTGCCTTGAAGAAGGGGAAATTTACTGATGATTTTATTTCCACAGTCATCATGATTTTCATTTCTGTTCCTTCTTTCGTTGTCATCTCCTTCTTGTTAATTTGGTTCTCTTATGGCCTTGGGTGGTTGCCCTCTCAGTGGCCAACAAATTCGGAAGCATTAGCAGATCCTACAAGAGCTGCTTTGGCTTATATCATTCCTGTTTGCGCTTTATCGTTTGGGTCTATTGCTGGCTTTGCTCGTTATACCAGAGCAGAACTTTGTGAAGTAATGTCTAGCGAATTCTTACTTCTTGCTAGAACAAAAGGTTTAACCAAAGGACAATCTGTTGTTCGTCACGCTTTAAGAAATTCTATGGTACCTATTGTTCCTATGATTATCAGCCAGTTTATTTCGATTCTTTCTGGTTCGATGATTTTAGAGGAACTCTACAACATTCCTGGTATCGGCAATATGTTTGTCGAAGGAATTAACCGCCGCGATTTCTCCGTCGTTATGGTTGATATGGCGGTCTACACCTTAATTGGCTTATTTGCGACATTAATTGTCGACTTAAGCTATGGCGTGGTTGACCCACGTATCCGTATGGGGGAGGCGAAGTAATATGGCACTTTTTAAGAAGAAAAAAGCTCCAGAAGTTCCTGCAGAAGAAACTTCTAATGAAGAAACCTTCCAGTTTAAGCAGGAACAAGACTTTGAGTTCGTTCAACTTGATAAATCAATTCACGATGTGAAGTTTAAAACCAAACCCACAACCTATTTTAAAGATGCTTTAAAGAGATTTTTAAAGTCGAAGAGCTCAGTCACTGCTGCAGCAATTTTAGGTGTAATCGTCTTAATGGCGATTATTGTTCCTGTCGCAGATGGTAACGATATCCAAAGAGAAAATAGAGTTTTGCAGTATTTACCTCCCAAATTCTGGGATATTGATGCGGGTGGATTTTTAGACGGAACAGGATATATCACCAACGCTCAATTAGATCCAAATACCCATCTTCCTGCTGCTTCTGTCGATTCTGGACAGGCGCAATACGTCGAAGAAGGGATTATGGGCGAGATTGAAGAGTCTACGATGATTACAGATGGCTCTACCTCTTCTAATCTTGCATATGGGGCAAATGGTTATGTCACAATCCGTGTAACCACGAATGGCGGTACTGCTCATTACCTTAGCCCTTATATCAATTTAGATTTAACTGCAGAAAACGTAATTGAGTTCAACATGCAAAGCGCCTATACGGAAGATCCTAGTAAGGGCGGCACTCCGCAGGTAGGTGTCTTCTTCTATATTTCGGAAGAAGGAAGTTACGTTCCTACTTATGAACTTGTGCCTTTAACCACTGATTTAGAAGATAACTACACGCTTGATGTTACCTCTCTTATCAACGAACAAATTAATGATTCTTCTGTTACAGCGGTGCAAGGATGCTTTGGCTTTGAAGTAATCGCGCCAGAAGGAAGACTTGCCACCACTTATGTGAAAGACTTCCAATATTCTGTTAACGGCACGGTGAACACTTCTGTTTCTTGGTCGGATAGTACGGCTTTTCTTGCTGGGAGAGAGGGCACTGCTTGGACAAGACAAGGCAGCTGCCAAAATTCGTTAGAAGATACAGAGCTTCTTGTAGGCAGTTTCCGTTATGACTATTACGCTGCCGCTTTCCGCGATGATACTTTCACCTTTAGTGAGCAGTTAATTAACTCTTATATCGCTAAAGGTTATATGACCTATACATGGAACCATAAGGCTGGAACTGTAGGGGAGTTTGCCTTAACGGAACTTGGAAAAGAATATTGTCCTATTCGCGAAGTAACAGGCGAAGTACATGAACGTTTCCAAGACATTGAAAGCTGGTCATTAACTGGGGTAAGAAGCCGTTATCGTTACATGTATGATGAAGGCTATATTTCCACAAATAGTCCGAATATTTGCTTCCTTTTTGGAACGACAGAATATGGACAAGATTTCTTTAAGATTCTTTTCTCCGGTTTACTTTTCTCGCTTGGACTTGGTGTTTTAACCTCTATCATCAATATCACTATTGGTATTGTTTGGGGCGCTATATCAGGTTATTTTGGTGGCTGGGTCGACTTATTAATGGAAAGAATGACCGAGATTTTGGGCGGTATGCCTTTCATTGTTTTAATGACCTTAATTGTCTTGCTGCTAGGATCAAGTTTCTGGACGTTGCTGTTAGCTTTGTGTTTAACAGGCTGGATAGGGATGTCCGCAACAACGCGTAGTCAGTTCTACCGCTTTAAGGGCAGAGAATACGTTTTAGCATCGCGTACTTTAGGTGCTTCGGATGCTAGACTTATCTTCCGTCATATTCTTCCTAACGGTGTTGGTATGATGGTAACCTCTGGTGTTCTTATGATTCCTTCTGTTATCTTCTCAGAAGCGACGATTTCATATTTATTACCTGGCGTTATTAACTTTGGTAGTTCCCAAAGTTTTGGTGTTACCTTATCTACCGCGCAGGCCTACATTAACACCTATCCATACATGATTATTTCTGGCTCGGTGATTATGGCCATTATCATGATATGTTTTAACCTCTTTGGAAACGGCTTACGTGATGCCTTTAACCCTTCTATGAAAGGAGCGCAAGACTGATATGGAAAAGAAAGTAAAACCAATCGGAAAGATTGATTATCCAAACACGGTCGGTGTTACTCCAGAAGGGAAACAGACCGTTTTATCCGTTCGTAATTTAGAGGTATCTTTCCGCACGGACGAAGGAAAAGTTCATGCCGTAAGAGGAGTTTCCTTTGACCTATATAAAGGAGAAACCCTTTGTATTGTTGGGGAATCTGGTTCTGGAAAATCGGTTACCTCCAAAACGATTATGGGCATTTTAGGCGCATCCGCGCACATTGACTCTGGTCATATCATTTACCAAGGGGAAGATTTAACCAAAATCTCCGAAGAAGAGTTTCACCGTATTCGCGGTACAAAAATTGGAATGGTCTTCCAAGACCCCCTCTCTTCTTTAAACCCTATCATGAAAATTGGTAAGCAAATTACCGAAGTCATGATTATTAATGGGAATAAGGTAAAGAGAATTAAAAGCGCGATTACTGATGACGCTTTAATTGCGTATAAGAACGATCTTCGCCTTCTCTCTCTTGCCAAAGAAGAATATGTTTCTGCCAAAAAAGATAAGTCTTTATCCAAAGAAGATAAAGACGCTTTAAAAGAAAAATATTTGCAAAAAAGAGCGGAACTTTACCATAAATGTGAAGAAGATAAGAAAACTCTCCGCATGAAAAAGAAAGAAGCTTTCTTTGCTGCAAGAAAGTTCAAAAAAGATGTTGCGAAAGAGCATCATCAAAAAGAAAAGCTTCTTTTATCTCGTGCAAAACAGTTCTTCTTTACTTTGCCAAAAGCTGGTGAAGAAGAAATCAACTCGGCTTGGGCTAGCATTTATAATCCAGCAAGAAAAGCTGCAATTGAAAAATTAAAAGCCGAATATGCAGAGATTTTTGCAAAAGAAGGAAAAACTGCTGCAAAAGAAAATGAATTCAAAGAAAAGAAGCGCGAATTGCAAAAGAAATATGCTTCTAAAGAAACTTTAGGCACTCTTTACGGAGATTTCATTTCTGAAAGACGTCGCTATATCTCTGAGCTCCGTGTGACGCATAAAGATGCCAAACGCCGTGCTTTGAAGGTTATGGCTGAAGTTGGTATTGCTGATCCAGAACGTCGTTTCAATCAATATCCATTTGAATTCTCTGGCGGTATGAGACAGAGAATTGTTATTGCAATTGCTTTAACCGCGGATCCCGAGATCTTAATTTGTGACGAACCTACAACTGCTTTAGACGTTACCATTCAAGCGCAAATCTTAGAGTTAATTAACCGCTTAAAAGATGCTAGACATATGTCGGTTATTTTCATTACACACGATTTAGGTGTTGTTGCGAATATGGCTGACCGCGTTGCGGTTATGTACGCTGGAAAGATTGTGGAATATGGAACTGCAGAAGATGTCTTCTATCATCCTGCTCATCCATATACCTGGGCGCTTCTCTCTTCCATTCCTGATATCGATTCGAAGGAAAGATTAGAAGCGATTCCTGGCACTCCGCCTAACATGCTTTTCCCGCCTAAAGGGGACGCTTTTGCATTACGTAGTAAGTATGCTTTAGGTATTGATTTCAAAGAAGAACCCCCAATGTTCCAGTTAACTGATACGCATTATGCAGCCACTTGGCTTTTGGACGAGAGAGCACCGGAAGCAAAGATGCCCTCAATTGTTGCAACCCGTATTCGGAACTCTTTAAAGGAAGGAGGCAAACAAGATGAGTAAAGATGTGAATCTTCATAAAGAAAAGGAAGAGAAAGCTCTTCCTGCCTTAGAACCTTGGGATCCTCCTAGTGATCCTAAAGTTACTTATCGCCCTGAACTTGCTGAAAGTAGAACCATTCTTTCTGTTCGCCATTTAAAGCAGTTCTTTGATATGGGTGGCGGATATAAAACGAAAGCAGTTCATGATATTTCTTTTGATGTAAAAGAAGGGGAATGCTTTGGTCTTGTTGGTGAGTCAGGATGCGGAAAAACCACTACTGGACGCTGCATTATTAATCTTTATGACATCACTTCTGGCTCCATTTACTATAAAGGGATCAGAATTGCTGCAGGTTCCCGCTGGAATGAAAAAGAAATTAAGTGGAGCAAGATCCATGCAGCAGAAAAAATTGCTGCTTTACGTAGAGAAATGAATTTAGCTATCACCACTGTCAAAAATGGGGGAGATAGTCCAGAAGAGGTCGAAGCTCTTATCATTCGTGAAGAAAGAGATATGGAGCAAGAAATCTCGGAATTTAATCAATCCGATGATGCAACCGCTCCTGCCATTGAACAAGTTCGTAAAGAACATCTTTCTCGTATTCATGATTTAGAAACAAAAAGAGATGCCTTGCTCACTGCCCGAAAAGGCGATGTAGAAGCGATTAAGCAAAAATATTTAGAAAAGATTGAACAGATTAAAACCGACTTAAAGGCGCATGTTGCTGAGCAAAAAGAACAAATTAAGCAGATTCGTTATGATGATAGTCATCGTGACCGCGCTTTAAGCACAGAAATCCAAATGATTTTCCAAGACCCTGTGGATTCTTTAGATCCTCGTATGACGGTGGAAGATATTATTCAAGAAGGGTTAAAAATTCAGCATCAGCATAACAAGGAAGAAAACCACAAAAAGTGCATTGATATGCTCGAAAAAGTTGGTCTTATTCCAGAATATGCTTCTCGTTATCCTCATGAATTCTCGGGTGGGCAAAGACAAAGAATTGGTATTGCAAGAGCCCTTATCATGAATCCAAAATTCCTCATTTGTGATGAACCAATTTCTGCTTTAGACGTTTCCATTCGTGCACAGATTTTGAATTTGTTAAACGACGTAAAAGAGGAAATGGGTTTAACTATGCTCTTTATTGCGCACGATTTATCCGTTGTGAAATATTTCTGTGACCGTATCGCGGTTATGTATTTTGGTTCGATTGTCGAGCTTGCCACTTCGGATGAACTTTTTGCGCATCCTCTTCATCCTTATACAAAAGCCTTGCTTTCTGCTATTCCAAAGCCAAATCCACGCGGTGAGAAAAAGAGAGTAAGAAAAGTGTATAACCCTTCTGAGGTGCATGATTACTCCAAAGAGAAACCATCTCTTCAAGAAATTCGTCCTGGACACTTTGTCCTCGCCAATAGCGAAGAGATGAAAAAATATGAAGAAGAAATTCGCATTCTTGATGCGAAGAAAGGAGCAAAAGCAGCATGATGAAATATGTTCATAAAGCTTTGTCCTTCATTAAGAAGCATTTAACAATCCGTTTTCCAAACGGAAAAGAGTACGTTCCATCTTTTTCCTTCCTTGCAGTTTTCGCTTTAGGAATGGTTGTGCTTACCGGTTTGTACTGGATTGCAGTCTGGAATATGGATTTTAGCGAGGTGACTTATATGGCGGAGCCTAATACGTTCCATACGTTTATGGCAATCGCTTTCTTCCTTTCTTTATTCACATTCTTTGATTTGCTCTACCGTAAGAAAGCGAGTCATGTTTTACTTGTCCTCTTGCACGGAATTAGTGTATTTGCTTATTGCCTTACTTTGACGATTGTCGCTTTTGAAAAGGGGAGCGAAGGAACCACTTCAGGTATCTTTTATGCCGTATGCAGTGTGTGCACATTCCTCTCTATCTTCTCTTATATCTTTAAGGCATTAAACGGCGATGCTGACTGGAAATTTAAAACAATCAATGGATGCTCGATTGTTTTCCTCTTCCTTGCTGTCTGTTTCTCGTATTCCATTTTAGATTCCTATGAGCATATCGGTGATACCGTGTTCTGGCTCGGCTTACTTGCTGGTTTATTTATCTTGCTAGAATCCGTTCTTGCTACATCTATTTCTACTTTATCTGACTACGATCCTCATCCGATTCAATTAGATGAATTCGGCAATCCTGTTGGAGACATTACTGCGAATTTAAAATAAAAATATGAAAAAAGGTTTCGTTTTTGCAGGGATTTTTTGCGCCGCTCTTGTTTTATCCTCTTGTGATTTTTCCTTTGGGCATGGCGCTTCCTCTACGCTTTCTTCTATTTCTACATCGGGAGAAACTACGGATAAATATGGCAGAATCTCTACTCCTTATGACTATGAAGATGTTAACCGCAATGGAGGAGATGGGTTATACCAAGCAACTTTATCTTCCCGCGGAACACGCAGCATTTTAGTTTTGCCAATCATTCAAACTGATTTTGATTTATCTAGCAGTGAACAACAGACACTTCTTTCACGTTTAGAATCTTGTTTCTTTGGTGATAGTTCTGATACCTCTTGGGAATCTGTTTCTTCCTTTTATGAAAAAAGTTCTTATGGGCAGCTTCATCTTGTTGGGGAAGTAATGCCTTGGTACGACTCTGGTTACACTTCTACACAAATTGCCAGAATGAATAGTTCTCCCGGTACTGCAGAAGGCGCGGTTAGAGTGATGGAAGAGGCTATTAATTACTGGGTCAATGTTGGAAGACTTGATACCAATGATTTTGATCAGGATGATGATGGCTTTATTGATGCGGTGTGGGTGGTTTATTCTGGGCATAATTACACTCATGACCCTTATAACATCACCGATAATAACTGGGCATATACTTACTGGGATTTCAATACGCCGAATACATATAATCCAGAGCCAATGAGTTTTTCTTGGGCTTCTTGGGATTTTATGGATGAAGGCTATGGAGATACTGACATTGACGCGCATACCTATATTCATGAAACAGGTCACTTATTAGGCCTTCCAGATTATTATGATGCTTCTGGAGAGTACCCTCCTGTCTCTCCTGCTGGAGCGGTAGATATGATGGATAACAACATCATCGATCATAACGCTTGGACGAAATTTGCCTTAGGATGGATTTCTCCTCAAATGGCAAATAACACCTCAAAAACAATTAAGCTTGGTTCTTTTGCAGAAACTGGTGATGCTTTAGTTATTCCCATGCCAAATGGCTATAACGGGACGGCTTTTGATGAGTTTTTAATGGTGGAATATTATACTCCTTCTAATTTAAACGAGAAAGATGCAGAAGAAACTTATAGCAATGATGTGCCAGCGATGAATCAAAGCGGAATTCGTATTTGGCATGTTGATTCTAGAATTGTTCAGGCTGAAGTTACCATGAGTATCTTTGGCCGTTACTCTTACTCCTTCTCTTATATTGATGATTTATTAGAGTTAGGGGATTCCTATGTAGAAGAAGGCTCTACTGTTATCACGAACCAAATGTTAGCCTTCTCCAATAGCCAAGGTTATAACATACAACAAATGTATTCAGACTTTGATTGGGCAGATAGTTTTGATACCAGCTCTTTCCGCCAATTAACCTTTATTAGTTCTAGAAATATTCCTTTTGGTGAAAGGTATAACATGCAAACAGAGGAAGACCTCTTCTATGCTGGAGACTCTTTTGATCCTAGTATCCATTGCTCGCAATTCCCTATGGGGAATAATGGATACACTAATGATGGCAGTTCTATTTCAGATTTACCTGTAATTCGTGTTGATTCACTTGGGGAGGAAGCAGTTATAACAATTCTTTATCAATGATTTTGCCTTGATAGATAAGGCTTACTTATCTAAGATAACTCACGCTAGAAAGGTTCTTTATGAAGAAAAATACAATTTACATTGCTTGCGGATTTAGCGCTCTACTAGGCGTAATCGCTACCTTCTTACTTCTTATTGGGCAAGGCTTCACCAATGCTATGGGTGAATACTTCTACTGCTATGATTTCATCTTTGGGAATCAAGCACATCATGCAGAAGCAAACTCTGCCATGATTGCCTGCTTTGTTTTACTTCTCATTGCTTCTTTATTCTTAGTGTTATCGGTTGCTTTAAGCTTTGGGAAAGGCGGAAAGAAATTTGCAGGGTTCCTTTATTTTGTTTCCGGAATTCTCTTCCTTGTTCCTGGAGTCTTATTCTTCCTTAGTTTAAATTTAGTGGGTTCCTTCATCACCGATCCAACCTTATCACTTGGCTGGGGCTTTATTGCTTCAGGGGCTGCGTCTCTAGTTACTGCGGTCTTATGCCTTGTTCCTGGTGCTATCGGTTTATTTGGAAAAAATAAGTAAATAGTAAAAAGATTGAGGAGGCTAAGGGCCTCCTTTTCTTTTACCCCCTATATCTAAGTATGGTGGATAATGGGTGCAATGATTTAATGCTGTACTGTTTAGCATTAGTAAAAGAAAGTCTTACCTTATATTTAGAGGGAGGAGGGAACTTTTCTCTGCCTAAAATTGGAGAAGAGGTCAGAAGAAGTTACCAGCTTGCAAAAGAAGGTGAGAAGGAAGAAGCAGCGAACTGTTTAATCGCAACTTTAGAACAAGAGGTAGGGAAATGCCTTGCTTCTGATTCGCGTCATTACTGGTATATTTCGCCTTTCTATTCCTATAAAAAAGAAGAGATTCTTTGTTATCTTTCATGAAAAGTGTTGATGAACGCTAAGGAAATAGAAAAATAATAATTTTTTAGCAGAGAGGTGTTGACACTGCTAAAAATAGGATTACACTATGGTTAGCAATCAGGAGATGAGATTGCTAAAACAAAAGATGTAGGAGGTACATTCTTATGAAATTTATCCTTAGCAACATTGCAAATAACGAACTTAGAGATCCCTTATTAGACTTCTTTGCGCCTGATTTCTTTGATGACTCAGATTATGCCAAAGACTTCTCGATGCCTACAGATATTCGCTTAGAAAACGATTCTTATATTATGGAAGTAGAGCTTCCTGGCTTTAAAAAGGAAGATATTAATATTTCCTTTAAAGACGGCTATCTCACCATTAAAGCTTCTCGTAAAGAAGCGCCTATGGAAGAAAAGGAAAATAAGCACGTGGTTCGTAGAGAGCGTTTCTACGGTTCCACTTCTCGTTCCTTCTATGTAGGTGATATTGATGAGACTGCCATTAAAGCTTCCTTTAAAGACGGTATTCTTAGCTTAAGCTTCCCAAACGGAAGAAAAGAAAAAGAACAAGAACACCTTATCGCCATCGAATAAACAAGGCATCTTTCTTCTAAGAGGGCGGGAGCCCTCTTTTTTTCTTACAATAAAGAAAGAAATCTCTTTTCGCTATGTGTATAATTCGCCGCGGGAGAAAGAGTATATGGCAGTAGTTGAATTAAAGAAAAATCTCTATTATGTTGGAGTTATTGACCACGCTTTAAAAGTGTTCGACGTAGCAATTTTGACAAAGTATGGCACTTCCTATAATTCGTATTTATTAAAGACAGAGGAAGGAAATATTGTCTTTGAAGGAAGCAAGGAAGCTTTTGGGGAAGAACAGTTAGAACATATTGAGGAGATTGCTCCTTTATCTTCCATTAAGTACTTATTTGTTACTCATACCGAACCTGATCATTCTGGTGCGATTCATCTTTTGCTTGAGAAAAACCCTTCTTTAAAGGTTGTTGCTTCTTCTACAGCTTTGATGAATCTTACAAAAATTACCAGAAAAGACTTTGAGAAAATCCCTATGACTCCTGGTAAGGACATGAAAATTGGAGAATACACATTCTCCTTTATTTCTGGCATAAATCTTCATTGGCCGGATGTCATGTTTACTTATATCCATGAATTAAAAACTTTAGTCTCTTGCGACGCTTTTGGAGCGCATTTTGCTTCTGATGCTATCCTTTTATCCAAAGAAGAAGACAAAGAAGGTTACTATGATGCCTTAAAGTATTACTTTGATAACATCATGGGTCCTTTCCCAAGCTTTGTCATTAAGGCTTGTGATACTGTTTCTAAGCTTGATATTGATATGATTCTTCCAGGACATGGCCCTGTTGTGGATCAGAATCCGCAAGCTCAAATTGATTTATATCGTCATTTAGCAGAAGAAGGATTACCTCATAATGATCCTAATGAAGTTACCATTGTAGCCGCTTCTGCCTATGGATATACAAAAGATATGGCCTTAAAGATCAAAGAATTCCTCGAAAAGCACGGAAAGAAGGTACATTATCACCTTATTGATGCTTTAAATTATCAAGAAGAAAAGCCTCTTATTTTGAAAGATATTTTGCATTCTGGCGCTTTTTATCTTGGTAGCCCTACTCTTGTTGGTGATGCGATTGTGTTTTTCTATGACATCCTTATGGCGCTTCCTTATACAAAACTTATGGGGAAGAAATCTGGCGCCTTTGGTGATTATGGCTGGAGCGGAGAAGCGGTCATTCATCTAACCGAACGCTTGAAGCAGCTAAAAGCAAAAGTGATTCCTCCCTTCCGCGCGAATTTCCAAATGGATGAAAGTGCGAAGGAAGAATTTGCAAAGTGGTGTGAAACTTTACTCTAAAACAATAAAGAAAAGCGCGGCATAATCGCCGCGTTTTTTAATCAAGAAGAATTATTTTATCCTGTCTTCCTGCAATGATTTCTGGAACATGATTATGAATGGCAACATCCGTTTCAAGGCGCATTCCAAAATCTTCTGCGTAAATTCCTGGCTCAATTGAGAAAGAAGTTCCGTTTAGTAATTCCCGGTCGTCGTGCGTTTCAAAATTGTCTAAATTAGTACCTTTTCCATGAGGTCCTTCATCATAGGCGATAGAGTGTCCAGTACGATGAGAGAAATATTTTCCATATCCTCCCTCTTCAATAACTCTTCTAGTAACCTCATCTGCCTCATAGCCATATATTGGCCTAGTTCCGTAGCACTCTTTAATGAAAGCAAAACAGGCATCTGCGGCATGACGAATCAAAGAAAAACGCTTCTCAATAGTATTAGGTAAAGTGCTTCCAATATATGCCATCCATGTAATATCCCCGTAAACCGCGTGTGTTTTACTCGATTTTGCCCACATATCAATTAGGACTAAATCTCCTTTTTCTAATGGAGAGGAAACAATTTTAGTGGGAGAATAATGAGGACTTCGTGCATTCTTTCCTGTTGCGACAATAGGAGCCTCATCATAAACAAGATGTTCTTTTTCAAAACGGGAAACAATATAACTTTGCACATCATATTCTGTGATAGGTTCGTGATTTATAACTTTCTGGCGAATAAGTTCAAAAGCTTCATCTTTAATCTGTAAAAGCAAATTTGCGGTTCTTCTTTGATCAAGAAATTCATTTTCTTCAATGCACGAAGAAAGTAGGCCTAATAAAGAAGAGGAAGAGGAAACTTCATGTCCTAGTTTTTTGACAAAGGATACTGTGCCATAGTCTGCTAGGCTAACTGGCATAAGCAAACCATCCTCACTATAGTCCATGAGGATAGGAGAAGAGATTGAGGAAAGAAGGGCAGCAAGTTTATTCTTCATCTCTTGCCAAGTTAAATAAGTTTCAAGAATTACATCAGAGTTTTGTTCCTCTTTTAAAAGAAGCGCATCAAGCTCTTGCGCAAGTACAATAAGTTTTCCGTTTGGTAAAAAGAGACCAAAAAGTTTTCTTGTAAGATGAGCGTGAGGGAAAAGAAGAGGGACCAAAGGGTGCTTCCCTTCGTAATCTATCCATAAGTATCCTCCATAATGATGGGAGGTTAGATAATTAGAAATTGTCTTTTTTCGATTCATAAGCATGAGAAATACTAGCCTTAGTAATTTAGTTTGTTAACATTAATGCATGCTTTTTGAAGATGAGATGAGCAAAAGACTTTTAGAAAAGGAAGTTTCTCCTAATCCCTTCTTCGCAAGAAAAAATGTTTTTTCTTTAGATGGAGAATGGCGAGTTACTTTTTCTAAGACAAATCAACCCTCACAAATTTATTCGCAAAAAATTCGCGTCCCTTTTAGCGTAGAAACTGCCGCCTCACTTTTGTCTAAAAATTTACAGGGAAAAGAATTCTTTTTATGTTATCGAAAAGAAGTTCTCTCTCCCAAAGAATTTATTGGTAATCCTGCTTTACTCCATTTCCTTGCGGTAGATCAAGTCGCGGATATTTATTGGGACGGCATTAAAATAGGTCATCATGAAGGGGGATATGAACCTTTTTCCGTTTATATTCCTGCCCTTGGAAGAAGAAACATTTTAGAAGTAATTGTCCAAGATGACGTCACAAGCCCCCGCTATGTCCACGGAAAGCAAAGTAAGAATCCTAACATGATTCGTTATCAAGAAACCTCTGGCATCTATCAAAGTGTTTATATCGAACGTCTTCCTAATGGCCCCTACATTAAAGAACTTCATGTTCTCCCTTCTTATGAGACACGTTCTTTAAGTTTATTTTTAGAAGTAGAAGGGGAATTAGAACAAGACGATGTTCAAAAAGTGGAATGCTTTTTTGAAGGAAGAAAAGTGGGAGAATCTGCCTTAGGAGAAGGCTACTTCGCCACTTTAGACTTGCATTATGATTTTTATCCTTGGTCCCCTTCTTCTCCTTCTTATTACACTTTAAAAATCACATGCGGAACAGATGAGGTAGAAACTTGTTTTATTTTTCGAAAAATAGCGATGAAAGAAATCGGAGGAAATCCTATTCTCTTTTTCAATGATTCTCCTACTTATTTTTCTCTTCTTTTAGACCAAGGGTATCACGAAAAGGAAGGGCTAACTTCACGAAAAGAAACGATACTTCAGGATTTAATATTTGCAAAAAGAGCGGGGTTTTGCGGGGTTCGTCTTCATCAGAAAGTGGAACAGCCTCTTTATTATTACTACGCGATGCTCTTAGGTTTAATTGTTATGCAAGATATCCCTGCTGGAGGAGATAAGTATTCTCCTTTGTGGGTTGGACCTTTGGGGTTATTTGGTTTTGATACTTCCGATGTTGCAAATGCTCGACTTGGGAGAAAAGAAGCTTCTGGCAGAGCTTATTTTGAAAAAGAAATGACTTCTATTTTAAATTCCATTCATCATTATGGCGTCATTTTAATTGTTAGTCTTTTTAATGAAGGGTGGGGTCAATTCGACACCCTTCGCCTTACGCATAAAGCGGAGCGTTTTCTAAATAACTGTCTTATTGAATCTGCCTCTGGCTGGTTTGATAAAAAGAGCGGAGACATTAAGAGTTACCATCACTATTTCTACTACCCATCTTTAAAAAAAGAATCGCATCGTCTTTTAGCGGAAACAGAGTTTGGTGGAGTTTCTTATTTCTCTTGGGGGAGCCCACTTTATCGAATTGCTTTCTCCAAAAGCAGCTTCATTCGTCAGTTTCAAAAAGTGTATCAAAAAATGGAGCATTATATTGAGCGATATGGGTTATGCATGAGCGTCTATACTCAGCTTGCGGATGTAGAAAGAGAGAAGAATGGATTGCTGGATGAAAAAAGAGAGATATGCCGTCTCCCTATTGAGACAATAAAAGACTGTAATGAAAGTCTTTACCATGCATATGAACGCTATGTTCGAAAATTAGGAGCAGGGAATGATTAAAGCGATCTTTTTTGATATTGATGGAACCTTATACGATAACGCTCAGCAATCTTTTGTAACCGGTTCTATCAAAGCAATTCAAAAAGCGAAGCAGTTAAACCCTCAGCTAAAGTGTTTTTTGTGCACAGCAAGACCGTATGATTCCTTTCGCAGACTAGGAGTGTTTGATTTAGGGATTGAGTGGGATGGCTATGTTGCTTCAGCAGGTTCTTTAGCCTTCGCGGATGGTAAATATATTCACAAAGACTTAGTGCCTAGCAAAAACGTATACGAATTTCTTTCCTCTTGCCAAAAAAGAAAGTTAACCTGCGAACTTGTGGAACCAAAGAAAAGAGTAAGAATTGGTTCTCTTAATGAGATTGCAAAAAGTTATTACACTTATTTTCAAGAACATATCGCTGAAGAAGGGGAATATCAGGAGGAAGAAGTTTGTCTTTTTAACTTATTTAGCACAGAAGACACTGATTTAGAGTTAAAAAGAGAAAACCCTTCTCTTACTTTTTACCGTTACAGCCCCTATGGATCTGATGTAGTTGCTTATCCGCATAGCAAAGGAGAAACTTTGCGGAAAGTATTAGCACATTATTCTCTAAAAAAGGAAGAAGCAGCGGGGTTTGGCGACGATATTCAAGATATTTCTCTTGCGAAAGAAGTTGGAAAATTTTTAGCAATGGGGAATGCGAAAAAAGAGGTAAAAGAGGTGGCAAGCTATGTATGTCCCTCTTGTGAGGAAGATGGTATTGTCCAAGGATTATTTCAACTTGGATTGATTCCCATACCTAGTTTTGTTGAGATTAGGTAGAATCATTACCTGTGAGTAAGATGAAGGAATATAAAGCGCCTTTTCTAAAGGCGATGAGTGAATATGTAGAGAAAAAGATGACTCCCTTTGATGTCCCGGGTCATCATTTATCTGGTGAGAAAAATCCTTTCTCCTCTTTGGTAGGGGAAAGCGTTTTTGCCGCGGATATGAACGCGCCTTATGGACTCGATAATTTAAGTAATCCACACGGCGTATTACGCGAAGCAGAAGAGCTTTTTGCTAAGATGGCGCATGCCGATTACGCTTTCTTTTCTGTCAACGGTACTACGGGCGGCATTCTTTCTATTTTTCTTACTGCCTTAAAGGCAGGAGATAAAATTATTTTGCCAAGGAACATCCATAAGTCTGTAATCAATGCCTTAATTTTATGCGGTGCTGTCCCAGTTTATATCATGCCCTCTCTTGATAATAATTTAGAGATTGCCAATCAGCCTCCTCTAGAAGCATATAAAAAAGCGATTCTTCGTCATCCTTCCGCAAAAGCAGTATTTGTGATTAATCCAACTTATTTTGGCGATGTAGCGCCGCTAAAAGAAATTGTCGAATTTGCCCATCTCCACCATATGGCAGTGCTTACCGATGAAGCACATGGTGCTCATTATTATTTTCATGCAGAAGGAGCGCCCCTTTCTGCTATGGACGCTGGCGCGGATTTATCTTGCCTTTCTCTTCATAAGACAGGAGGTTCTTTAACGCAATCTTCTGTCGTCTTACTAAAAGAGGGAATCTTTCATAAAGAAGATGTGCAGAAAGGTCTTAATATTGTCACTACAACCTCCCCTTCTTCCTTATTACTTGGCAGCATAGATGGGGCGCGAGCGTTTATGGAATCAGAAGAGGGGAAAAAGGCTTTAGAAGATACTTACGCTTTAGCGCGATATGCCGAAGAGGAAATTGGAAAAATACCAGGCTTTTGTCCTGAAACAAAAAAGAGGTATTTGGAAAAAGGTTCCTTCAATTATGATGAAACGAAGCTTCTAATTGGCTTAGATGGCCTCGATTTAACAGGTTTTGAACTATATCGTCTCTTAAACACCCATTATGGCATTCAGATGGAATTAGCGGAAACTTATGCTTTATTAGGGATCTTGTCGATTGGCAGTAAAAAAGAGCATGTAGATCGTCTTATTGCTGCCTTAAAAGATATTTCTCGCACTCACTATAAAGGGGAGATGAATTATCCTGTTCACCATTTCGATTCTGGATTCCCATTCATGCTAATTCGTCCAAGAAGCGCCTTTCAGGCAACAGGCAGAGTAGAAAAATTAGAAGAGCTAGACGGAGAAATTAGTAAAGAGCAAGTCATGATGTATCCTCCAGGCATTCCGCTTATTTCTCCAGGAGAGGTGTGGACAAAAGAACTTATCTTAAAAGTAAAAAGGCTTCAAGAAAATGGAGTAACTTTAATGAAAAACTATCCGGATGGTTTTGAAGTTATCGATAAGGAAGCCTGGAAACGATATTCTTTAGTAGAAAGAAAACTAGAAGATTATATGGAAAATAGAAAAACGGTACCTTACGCGGACGGATATTCTTTGCCTTTCGAGGGTGATGAACATGAATGTACTTTTATGTTAATGCCCTTCCGCGCGGATACTTGGAGAGAAAAAGGGGAACCTGCACAAAAAAACTATCTTGAAGTAGCTGATGCGATTGCGGAGCATGAAAAAGTAGTGATGGGTGTTCATCCTGCCATTTATAAACGAGTCGCCCCTTTATTTAATGGTCATAAAAATATTGATGTGATTTCGATTCGTTATAACGATGCTTGGGCTAGAGATTCCTTACCCTTATTTGTAACAAACGGAAAACAGATTCGTTCGGTAGATTTCCGCTTTAATGCGTGGGGCGGAGATTATGATGGTTTATATTCCAACTACCGCGATGATGACCGCATTTCTTATTTAATTTCTCGTAGATTAAAGATGCTCTCTTATTATCATCCAACCTTTGTTTTAGAAGGCGGATCGATTGCGGTAGACGGAGAAGGAACACTTATTTGCACAGAAGCGTGTTTACTTTCTAAAGGACGTAATCCCTCGCTTAGAAGAGTGGAGATTGAAGAAATTCTTAGAGAGTATCTTGGGGTAGAAAAAATCGTCTGGGTGCCACACGGTATCTATGAAGATGAAACAGATGAACACATCGACAATATGGTGGCTTTTGTCAAACCAGGCGAAGTTGTTATGGCTTGGACAGAAGATACTTCTGACCCACAATATGAATTTTGCCGAATGACTTATGATGCTCTAAAAGAACAAAAAGATGCAAAAGGTAGAAGTTTTAAAATTCATAAACTCCTAGTACCTCAACCTCCTCTTTTCATTAAGGAAGAGGAAGCAAGAGGTGTAACTTGCACAAGAACCACCATGGACAAGCGCTTAGCAGGTAGAAGATTAGCGGCAAGCTACGTTAATTTCTATCAAGGAAAAGATTTTGTCATTCTTCCTGCTTTTCATGTAGCGGAAGACGCTAAAGCTTATGAGATAATGAAGTCGCTTTTCCCTAACAAGAAGATTCATCAAATTTACTCTAGAGAAATCCTCTTAGGAGGAGGAAATATTCACTGCATCACCATGCAAATGCCAAAGCGCAAAGGAGGATTTTAAATGCGTAAGGTTCGTTTAGCTCTTGCTCAATATTCCATGCCTGAGAAGTACGAGGAGGCAATCCGCAAGGCGGATGTCTTGCTTCATGCGGCAAAACGCTTAAACGCTGATTTACTTCTCTTGCCAGAACTATTTGAAGGTCACTATTTTTGCCAAGTTGAAAATTATGACTATTTTGATAAAGCAGAAGAAGCAAAATCCTCGCAAACCCTTGCTCATTTTTCAAAAAAAGCAAAGGAAATGCAAATGGTTTTAGCTATTTCTTTCTTTGAAAAATCTGGTAATTGCTATTACAACTCACTTGTAATCTTTGATAAAGACGGAACGAGGAAGTCTTTTTATAGAAAGTCTCATATTCCTACTGGGGAATGCTACGAAGAGAAGTTTTATTTCACGCCAGGAGATACTGGCTTTCAAGTGGCTAATACTTCCATTGGTAAAATTGGAGCGGCGATTTGTTGGGATCAATGGTTCCCTGAGACAGCAAGAATTCTTGCTTTAAAAGGCGCCGAAGTTCTTTTATTCCCAACCGCGATTGGTTCTGAACCTGTCTTGCCTGTTGATTCTAAAACCCATTGGCAAAATGTGATGCGAGGTCATGCCGCAGCAAATATTATGCCGCTTCTTGCTGCTAACCGAATTGGTGTAGAAAGTGATGCGAATAGTTCCATGAAGTTTTTTGGTTCATCTTTTATCGCTGACCAACACGGGGAAAAAGTGGAAGAAGCAACACGCGAGGAAGAGACAATCTTGATTCATGAATTTGATCTTGATGAGATTGCTAGAGAAAGAAGAGATTGGGGAGTATTCCGTGACCGCAGAACAGATTTATATAGCCCCTTGCTTAAGAATTCTGATGAAGATTAAGCAAAAATAATTAGTAAAACCAAAATAGTAATCGCTGTTAAGCCTAGACAAATTGGCACCAAATACATATACCATGGTGTTTTTGGCGTCATATTTTTCATACGGAAATTATGCCACAAAAGGAAAATCACAAAAAGGAATGCGAATTTGCTAAAATATCCTTATGAAAAAATCAGTTATTTTATTTGCAATTCTTCCCATTTTTCTTTTCAGTGCTTGTGGCCATACAGGAAGTTCTTCCTCATTAGGAACAAACTCTTCTTCCCAAGGCTCTTCTTTCTCTTTTAGTACAAATTCCACTTCGACAATTTCTTCCTCTTCTCTTGTAACTGTTTCTGAGTCTTCTCTTTCTTTTACCTTTTCGGATATGGAATTAGAAAAAGAAGGGGAAAATGTTTTGTCTGCGAGTTATTTAACCGAGAACGGAGAAGAAGTAGTAATGCGTTTCTTTAACGCGACAGAAAATTCTGATGGTTCGATTCATTTGACGCATGGTGGGTATCTTACCAACCAAACTCCATTAAATCTCATTTCAGATATTGCTTTTGACGCTAACTATTCTGATGAAGATTTTGTTTACATTAAAAATTCTGAGTACGCGATTGTTGATCCAGTGATAGGCGCTCAATATTGCGATGGTAGCGAGATTTCTTTACCCCCCTCTCCTTTTGTTTCGCTTGGCGTTGCTGTCGGAGAGATGGATATTTCTTCTGTAACATTTACTCTTGAAAGCGAAGAAAGTTATCTTCTTCCTGATAAGGTAGATGATTTAACTTTTTATGCTCTTAATGACACACATGGCGCAGTTAGTTACGAGATTGATAATGTCCAGCCTGGTATCTCTCGCTTAGGAAACTATTTAAGAAGAGAAGCTCTTGCTTCTCCTGACGAGGTGGTGATTTCTTCTGTAGGAGACATGTGGCAAGGTACTGCAGATTCTAATCTCACTCACGGTGCCATTATGGTGGACTGGATGAACATTGTTGGCTTTGACGCAATGGCAATTGGGAATCATGAGTTTGACTGGGGAGTGAGTTACATTGAACACAATTTGCTTCGTTCTAATTTCCCTTTCTTAGGTATTAATATTCGTGATCCTGAAGGAAACACTCCTGCTTGGGCTGCACCTTCCAAAATTATTCAAAGAGGTGGTTGGAAGATTGGTGTTGTCGGTTCCATTGGTGATTTAGAAGGAAGTATCGCTGTTTCCAGTCTTGGTGGATACAGTCTTCTTGATACTTATCAGGAATTATCTGGAGAAGAAGCAAAACGCTTAAAAGAAGAGGAAGACTGTGACTTAGTCATGATTCTTTGCCACAATGGTGACTATTATGTTAGTTCGAAATACTCTTCTTATATTGACTTAATTTTCGAAGGCCATACCCATCAAGGGTATCTTTATGAAGATGAGTACGGTATTCCTCATAGCCAAGGTTGGAGTAATGGGGATGGTATGAATTACTTACATTTTGTTCGTGAAGGTGATTCCTTGGTGTACTCTGATGGTAAAGAAATTAATGGTTATAGTTTGTGTGCAGAGAGCGAAGATACTGCGACAAATCACTTAATTTCTAATTACTCTTCAATTATTGATCCTATTAAGAATGAGGTTCTTTCCGAATCTTGCCCGGGATTATCTCGTTCTCAAATCGCAAATGAAAGTACTGCCTCCATGCTTACCTTCTATCAAGAAAAATACGAAGGAAGATATGAAATTAGCGCAGCGTTTGTGAACAGTGGTTGCGCTAGAAATTCTCTTCCTTCTGGCAGATTAACTTATGGCGATTTATATCAAGCCTTACCTTTTGATAATGACAATGTTTTATGTTCAGTTTCTGGGCAAGGACTACAACTTCTCTTGCAAGATGGATACTGCGTATCGGCGACAGAAGGTGATTTAAATTCCTGGAATGTGGATTTAAGTAAGACATATTACGTTATTGTTCTCTCCTATGTTTCCGAGCAAAGTTCTTATTCCTATTTAGAAGAAATCGAAAGAGATAGCCAAAACCGTCAAAGAGATATTTATGCGGATGCCATTCGAAGTTGCGAGGTGAACTGGTGAACTCTGATATTGCCTTAGTTTTGCAAGGAGGAGGAACACGCGCAGCTTATTCTGCTGGGGCGCTTGATGTTCTTTTAAAAGAAAAAATATATTTTCCTGCTGTAGTTGGTACATCTGCTGGCGCTCTTTTAGGTGTGAACTATATTTCTCAAGATAAGGGGAGAAGTGCCGCACTACTTCGTGATGGCACAAGCGATACAAAACTGCTTTCTCCTTTAAACTTAATTACCAAAGGCTCGATTTATGACTTTCATTATCTTTTCTATGTTTTGCCAAATAAAGGATTGCCTTTTAATGCAAAAAAGTTTCGTGAAAATCCCGCAAAACTATATGCGGTTGCAACCTCTTTAAAGGAAGGAAAGACAGTTTTATTTGAAAAGAGTGAACCTCACTTTTGGGAAGGCTTAGCAGCATCCTCTTCTTTACCTCTTTTATCAAAACCCGTTTGGATTGAAGAGGAAGCCTATTTAGATGGAGGAATTTTGTCTAGCGTTCCTTATCAGGAGGCTTTTTCTTTAGGGTTTAAAAAGGTTGTCTGTATTCTCACGCGTGAAAAAGGATACCGAAAAAAGAAGCCTTCTAAAGCAAGTAAATTAGTCGCAAATAAGATGTATCGTAACTTTCCAAACTTACTTCCTCTTATTGAAAATTCTTATGCTACTTACAATAGAAAAATGGATGAATTAGAAGAAATGGCAAAAGAAAACCAAGTCTTTTTGCTTTATCCCTCTTCTGAAGTTCGTGTTGCTCCTACCGAAAGGAACGGTAAGAAACTTTCTCCTCTTATCGAACTTGGGAAGAAAGATATGGAAAATTCTCTTTCCTCCTTAAAAGAGTTTATTGCTTCTTAAAGGAAGTACTTGTATCTTGCTAATGTTTTATGAATAAAAATGATCCAAAGCGAAATCGCAGCAAAAAGGGCCTCATTAACCCAAACTACACAAAAACGTTTGTCGTATATGAAGACACGACTCTTTTGGAATTTTTAAAGAAGAAGATTCCTGCTCAATCCGAAAAGAACGTAAAACGTATCATCATGAATCATCAAGTTGCAGTAGGAGGCGTTCCCACTGATTTTTTTCACTTCCCCCTTTATAAAGAAGATGAAGTGACCTTATCTTGGACGCCCATTAAAAACCACATTCCGCGTCCCATTCCCATTTTATTTGAAGACGATGACATTATCGCTATTGATAAGCCGTCTGGATTGCTTTCTGTTGCCAGCGATCGAGAAAAAGGAAGAACTGCTTACCGAATGGTATCCGAATATATTGCTTCCAAAAGAAAAGGAGCCAGGATATTTGTGGTACACCGACTTGATGAAGATACTTCTGGTGTTCTTATTTTTGCTAAAAATATTGAAACGCGTTTAGCCTTACAAAAAGATTGGGGGAAAGTAGTATCTCTTAGAAGATATTTTGCTATTGTCGAACCAGGAAATATTGAAAAAGAGAAAGTGCTCAAGGACTATTTGGCGCAAGATTCGACACAAAAGGTGTATGTCACTCCGATTAAAAGTAAAGGTAAATTAGCAGTTACCCACTACAAAGTTATTGCTTCCAATGCAAAGTACGCTTTGTTAGATGTAGATATTTCCACAGGGAGAAAAAATCAAATTCGTGTTCAGTTAGGGCATACGGGTCACTATGTAATTGGAGATGATAAGTATGGAGAGCCTTCTAATCCCTTAAAGCGATTAGGTCTACATGCCTCCCAGTTAACTTTTGTAAATCCTCTTACAAAGATTTCTTATGATATTTCATCCCCCTTACCAAAGTCTTTTAAGTCCCTATTTTGGAAAACCCATCAAGAGGTTAAAAAGGAGAAGGAAGAAAAATCGCGCCGAGAGAAATCTTTTCCTAGTAGGAAAAGGAAAAAACGATAATATAATGAAAAAATGCGAGAGAAAAGGAGGTATTTGAGATGATCCGTAAGGCACCTTCTCCGGCCTCTTCTACACGAAAATCCGTAAATTTAAGCGTGAATTACAAGGATTTTTTCATGAAGAAGTTTTCTTTTCTCTTCGATACGAGTTCTTTATTTTATTATGCTTTATTAATTTTAGGAGTTGGAGTGCTTTGGATGGCTTATGCCATCTTTGTGAACAATTTTTCTGTTTTATATGGCTGGGACTACAGTTCTCAATATGTCACGATGGCATATGGCTTTCGCGATATGTGGTACGACTTTTTTGAAACAGGAAGCTTCCCTTTGTATTCTTTTTCTACCTTTTTAGGAACAGATAATATTGGCAGTAATGCTTACTATGGTCTTTTTGATCCCTTTTTATTGCCTGCTTTAATTTTTCCGAGAAGCTGGATGCCTCAAATGTTTGTTTTGTCCGCTCTGATAAAAGGTGTTGTCAGCGCTTTGTCTATGCGGGCATTTCTCCGCTACATGGAAGTATCGGAAGGCAGTTCTCGGCTTGGCGGAGTAGTTTTTGCTTTCTCTGGTTATTTAAATTTCATGGTAGGCTTCCCTTCATACCTATCAATGGCCTTTACCCTTCCTTTAATTCTTCTTGGTATTGAAAAGGTATTACGGGAGAGAAAACCATTCACTTTGGCAATCGCGATCATGTTACTAGGGATGATTTCTTTCTTCTTCCTTGTTGTGTTTTTAATCTTTGGCGCTTTATACGCTTTATGGCGTTTTGTTACTACCTTTCATGATAGAGGTTGGAAAAGCCAATTTACCGCTTTAGGTTCTGGCGTTTTCGGCGTTGCTATTGGTTTATGCCTTTGCGCTTGGGTGTTACTTCCATCGGTAAGAGAAACTTCCTTATCAGGGAGAACTTCTTCGATTGGTGGTGCCTACCTTTCTGCCTTAAGCACTGCCTTCCATGATAAAAATGTACTTGATGTTCTTGCGCTTCTTTTTATGCCTGTAGGAGGCAATGCAGGAAGAGAGTTACAAGGTCTTATCGGCTTCTTTTATCCAACATGCAATTATATGTGGCTGCCTTTAGCAAAGATTGATGCTTCATATAATTACGATTCCTGGACCTCTTCGCTTTTCTGTTACACTCCCACCATTATTTTGTATTTTTCCTCGTTAATTCATTCTATCCGTAAGGGAAGGTGGGGCCATTTTGCTGCCTTCTGCTGCTGCATTTATCTTATTTTTACTAACTTTGCCTATTACTTCTTCTATGCTTTTGCAGGAGACGGCTATGGAAGATGGTACATTGTTTTGGTGCCTTTGATCATTTGGAAGGCAACAGAAGAATTAGATGTGCTTCGCTTTGAAAAGAAATCCACTTTAATCGGAGGAAGTTTACTTGCTTTAGGGGGAACAATTGCTGCATTCCTTCTTGCCTACTTTATTTTAGATGGGAAATCGCTCGATCTATGGATTGGTGATGGATATGCAGGGGATCGGTATGAGGTTCCTGCAACAGGAGTTGTCCAAGGCTTAACGGTTAGTTTAAGTTGGATGATCTATTACCAAATTGCACTTGTAGTGATAGAAAGCGGTGTTTTTATCTTCTTGCAGCATCGTAAGGATTTATGGAAGGTTCTTTTTGCCTTTGTAACAATCGAAATTACGATTTCTGGGAACTGTTCCTTCTTTTATGGATCAATGCTTCGTTCTTCCTCTTGGCTTGGAGGAACTTCTTATTTAGAGAGTGCGAAATCTTTATTTGATGAGGCATATAGTGATTCAGAAGACGATTATTATCGCGCTTATAGTGATGCAATGACTGACCGTAATACCAATTTTGCTTATGGTTATAACGGGACAAGCCATTTCCATTCTCTATTTAATTATGATTTAGCTTCTTTTGCTCGTTATAGTTATATAACCAACAATGAAGGCGGACACCCTGCTTTTGGGGATGATATCGTTACAAAATCTTGGTCTGCTTATTATGGAAATAAGCGTGTTGGTTTTGATATTGCAGTGGGTACAAAGTACTACTTAGTACAAGATGAAGGCTATCCTCTCTCTTATGATGAATATGCCGCAAATGTGCCTTTTGGTTCTACTCTTGTCGCGAAGAATGACACTTTCCGTCTTTATGAGAGTTCTTACGCTCCGACGTTAGGGCACAAAGTGGAGCATTACTATGCAGAAGGTTTAGATGGTGCTTCTTCCATTCATAACTACTCTTCTTTCTTCCATGACACCTCCTCTTCTAGCGCTGCTTTTGAGATTTTAAGAAACGAGCAAGTTTATTTAGATGGCGCTATTTTGAAAGATGAAGACGTGGAAGAAGTTCTTTCCCTCCTTAATGCAGAAGGAGGAAATAGAACAGCGGAAGCTGCGCCTGTTGCTTCTTATGGTCATGCTGGTTTAACCTCTATTGGTAATAATGCAGAATGGTCTTATATCGAGACGGTGCATGGGGACGGCATTGATTATGGTTATTATGCCTATAATGAGGAATTAGGGATTAATTGGTCACCAGGTTATTTCCTTACTTATTTAGAAGAAAATAGTGCATCTAGTTCTGATCCGCTCAATCCAATTGAATCGGTTAGAACGTTTGTTCCTAGCTCCGCAATGCAAAGAGATTTTGGCAAAGTGGTTGTGGAAGCTAAAAACGAAAGTGGCTATTTCAATGAAGAGGAAGAAGGCGCTTATTTTGTTATGGATATGAACATTGCACAAAACGCAAGTGTTCCGCGTATCTATTTCATTGGTGATCTTGATAATAATGAGAACGGCATTATTGATGAGGAAGAGCATAACCAAGTGTTATGTTATGACTATAAGATGTTAGAAAATTGGTCTTCACATCGCGTACGTTCTAGCGGTGATGTTTTTGGATTTTATGTACCTGGTAGAACCAAATACATTGTCTTCTGTTATAAAGGCCAAGGCAACGTCACCATGTCTTATCGCCCCTCTATTTATTACCAAGAAAGAAGCGATTTTAAAGAAAACATAGCCATTACCAAAGGCGATAACGCGTTAGATAATGTTCATTTCCAAACGGATAATTTTACGTTTGAAAGTCATTACTCAGAGCCTGAACTTGTTGTCACTACGTTAGGGTATGATGCTGGATGGTCGTTAACAGGCGAAAACGGTAGCGAAACTGTTTCTCCAAAAATCTTCTGTTTAGATGGCGGCTTAGTTGGATTTGTTTTACCAAGTGGAGACTGGAAGTGGGAACTTCATTACTTCACGCCAACATTAAATTATGCCCTCCCTCTAGCTATGGTAGGAGTTATTGCCCTATCCGCCTATGAACTTTGCAGCTTCTTATACGATTATAAGAAAATGAAAAAGGAGACTGCAGATAAGTAATTTCTCTGCAAATCTCCTGTTCTTTTTTAAATTTCTTTTAGGCCTGTTCGTTTTTATGCTTTAAATAAATGTCGTAAACATCGCTTTTCTTTAGCCCTAACTCCTCAGCAACTTTCTTTGCTGCAGGCCCTGGTGAACCAAGTTTTAACTCTTCTTCGAGAAGGGATAAGATTTGGTTTTCATCAATGCAAAGAGATTCGTGCTCTTTCGCTCCTTCGATCACAACCACCATTTCTCCCTTTAGTTTTTCTTCCTTAAGAAGGGAAGCAAGTTCTACTAAACTCCCGCGAATATATTCTTCATGGAGCTTTGAGAGTTCTCTCGCTATGCAGGCTTCCCGATCTCCTAGCACTTGCGCGCAGCATTCCATCATCTCTTCGATTCTATGAGGAGCTTCATAAAAAATTAATGTGGAACGTAATGGTTTTAAAGCTTCTAGTTCTCTTTTTCTCTCTCTATCTTTTGGCGATAAAAAACCGTAGAAATAGAAGTGGTCCGTAGGAAGACCAGAACCAAGTAAAGCAGGCAAAAAAGCAGAAGGTCCATTAATTACAGATACTTTGATTCCTTCTTGTAAAACGCGCTTTACAAGTCTTGCACCTGGGTCAGAGACGAGGGGATAACCAGCATCTGACATATAGGCGACTTTTTTGCCTTCTTTGAGCAAGGCAATAATTTTAGCGGTCGCTTCTTCTTCGTTATGTTCGTGGCAAGAAATAAATAAGGGGCCAGTAAGATCAAGGCTACGCAAAAGAGTAGAAGTATTTCTTGTATCTTCCGCGGCAATATAGTCCATCTCTTTGACGATAGAAAAGAAGCGCAAGGATACCTCTTCCCGGTTCCCAATCGGGGTAGCGATGATGTAGAGAATAGGACTATCGCCTTCAAAACTTTTATCGCGTTTCATTACCGCCATTATCTCCCTTTTTGAAATTTTTCTTTTTATGAAAAAACTTTTTATGACGCGCAAAGAAAGAAACGTTTTTTTCATCGTCCTCTTTATTTGGGACAGTAGCAATTTCTGTTTGCGAAATAACTTCTTGTTTTTTCAAAGTTTTAACAGGTTTTTGCCGTGTTTTTTCAAAAAATTCTTCAAGAGTCAAAGAAAGAGTATCTAAATCGGATGTTAATTTAATCGTACGAGAAACAACGTTATAGGAGGCAACTGTCCAACTATTACCATCAATTTGATGCTGTGTGCCAACAGCAGGAAATTGGTGATGTGCTTCCGAATAATAGTCATCTTCAAAAAGAAGGCAGCACATCAGCTTTCCGCAGTTTCCAGAAATTTTCGAGGTATTTAGACTAAGACCTTGGTTTTTTGCTCGTCCAATGGAGATCCCTTCAAACTTACGGAGAAATTTGGTGCAGCATAAAGGCAATCCGCATATACCAATTCCACCAATCATTTGGGCCTTATCACGAGGAGGAACACCAAGAAGAGTTAGTTTCGTGCATTCTAATCTTTCTTTCATTACAGGAAGCAAATCACGGAAATCCACGCGGTTATCAGAAGTAAAATAAAGGACAAGATTATTTCCTGTTAAGTCATAGTTTGCGCTTAAAAAACGCATTCCAAGTCCTAAATGGTCTGCTTCTTCTTTTGCAACAGTTAAGGCAAAAAGCGCTTCTTTATTGCATAAAGCAAAGTTCCTTAAATCTTCTTCTTCTGCCCGTCTTACAAGAGGATGGATTTTATCAATGTCATCGGTTTGATAATGACTACGCGGAAAAGGAAGAGTAGTAGTGACACCAATTGTTTGTCCGTAATCGGTGTCAATAACAACCTTTTCTCCTACTTTTAAATCTTCTAAAAAAGTAGCAAAGTAGCGAGCCTTTTCTGTATTAGGAGCTTTCACCCCAATATATTGAATGGTGTCTAATATTTCACTAGTTTGTTCCATCTCTAATATCCTCCGCGATGTATCTAAGAGCGTGCTCTAAAATTAAAGCAGGCTGTATGCCGAGTTTTAATTCTCCTTCCGCGGCTAATATGATCTCTAAATCTTTAGATAAATGAGGGAATAACTCGGGCTTTAATGAGGGAAGAGAAGACATTTCCTTATTCGAAAGTAGTAAAGATTTGAAGTAGGCACCAAGGAAGTGCAAATACAGTTTTGCATCGTCTTTATTCTTTAGAGGAGGAATTACTTCTCTCTCTAAATTATAAACGATGTCACTCTTCTCTCCACTTAAGGCTTTAATTGTGCACCGCAATCCTTCTTTAGCTTTTAAAAAACTTTCTTCCTTTGATAAGGAAACAATGAGTTCGCCGGAATTCGCCAGAGTCGATAAAAGTTCAGCGTCTTCTCTTTTTGCGCCAAGAAAAACAGCTTCATCAATAAGTTCTTCTCTTGGCGCTAAACGAAAACGAACTTCTTCGCAGCGAGAGAGAATTGTAGGCAAAATACGCGAAGTATTTTCACTTGTTAAAATTGCATAAGTTGTACTCTTAGGCTCTTCTAAAAACTTTAATAAAGCATTTACTGCTTCCGCGGTCATATTTTCTGCAAGATGAATGACATAAATCATGATTCCTTTTTCTTCGAGGGGAGTGCGTGAGAAAAGAGAGGATAGATTTTGCACTGCCTCTTTTTTAATGGTTCCAGCACTTCCATCCAGAAGAAGAAAATCTTGATAAGAAAAAGAACGTAATCTTCGACAAGATAGACAAGTTTCATCCGCTAAGGGATTAGGATGATCGCATAAGAGAGACTGTGCTAAGAAAAGAGCAATTTCTTTAAGCGGAATACCTGCTTCTCCAGAAAGTAAATAAGCGTGAGGAATTTTGTTAGAAGAAAAAGCGCATTCTAGCAACCTAAGCGCTTGCTTTTGTCGGCGAACTAAATAATCTCTAACTTTCATTTTCTCAGCAAATCCGGAATTAAATTTCTAATTTCTTCAAATACTTCATCAGGAGATAGACTCGCATCAATGATATGAATTCTCTCAGGAAAGCGTTTTTTGAGTTCTAAAAAAGAGGCACGAACTTTCTCGTGAAAGGACATATTTTCTAAGTCTAAACGGTTTACTTCTCTCTCCGCGTTTTTCGAGATTCTGGATAATCCCTCTTTAGGAGCTATATCAAAGAAAATAGTTAAATCAGGATATAGTCCATCTATCGCAAATTGATTTAACGCTAAAACTTCATCCACTCCAAGTCCTCTTGCACCTCCTTGGTAGGCAAGAGAACTATCAAGATAGCGGTCAGAAATGACAATAGTGCCTTCTTTTAAAGCGGGACGAATTTTTTCTATCACGTGCTGCCTTCTAGAAGCTGCGTAAAGGAGAGCTTCTGTCCAGGGATCCATATTCGTGTTTGCTTTATTTAAAATAACTTCACGAATCTCTTCGCCAATGGGTGTTCCACCCGGTTCTCTGGTAATAATGACTTTTTTACCAAGCGCTTTTAAGGATTGTTCTAAGCGGTGAATTGCCGTGCTTTTTCCAGAACCCTCTCCGCCTTCAAAGGTAATAAACATTAGATTTTTCTCCTTCCTTCAAAAGCTCTTTCCATGGTAAGCCCATCCACATATTCAAGGCTACTTCCTAAAGATAGCCCATAGCCAAGGCGCGTAATTTGATAGGGACCATTTTTCAGCAAATTCGCGATATACATGGCGGTAGTTTCTCCGTCCAAAGTTGGCTCTGTTGCTAAAATAATTTCTTTAAAGTTACCGTTTTCAATCCGGTGAATTAGTTTTTCTATTCCAATATCATTGGCATCCACGCCTTTTGAAATAGCAATAGAACCTTTTAAAACATGATATAAGCCATGGTAACTTCCACTTTTTTCGATTGGATAAAAGTCTTTGGGAGAAGAAATGACACAAAGAAGAGAATGATCTCTCTCGTCATCTTGGCACAAGGAACATTCTGTTTCTGATTCTGTTAATAAACCGCAGTTAGGACAAAAATGAATCTTTTTCCTTGCTTCTAAGATAGATTCAGCAATTGCCAAAGCATCTTCTTCTTTTAAATTTAAGATGGCATAGGCAAAACGTTCTGCGCTTTTTGTTCCTACTCCTGGCAATTTTGATAAAGCAGATTCCAAGGTGTCTAAACTAGGTAGATTTTTGTTATTCATTAGAAGGGGAAACCTGCCTTTGAAGTAACTTGCTCATTAATTGCCTCTTCTTCTTTGGCAATCGCGCCAAGAGCTTCATTTAAAGCGAGGCATAAAGTGTCTTCAATCATTTCTTTATCATCGCTAAGAGCGTCGGAATCAATTTCAATTTTTAAGACTTCTCTTTTTCCAGAAAGAGTAACCTTAACTAGACCATTTTTATCTACCGTAAACTCTTTGGCTTCTAATTCTGCGTGAAGCTTATTCATTTTATTCTGCATTCTTTGTGCTTCCATAAGCATCTTTTGCATTTGATTCATAAGTTAATACCTCCAATATCGATGCAGTTCTTACTTAATTTTTGGGATATCGCATTCATCTTCCTTGCTGGGAAGTTTATTGCTTTTCATTAAGACATAATATTTCGAAAGAAGATTACCACGTTCTGTGGAATCTAGAGCATAGATAAAAACATCTTTTCCAATTAAATTTTTGATGAGCTCTTGAAGAGGTTTTTGGTTCTCTTTGATGTTCACTTTTTGGCTGTCTTTACTAAAACTATAAGTAATGACTAAGCATTCATCGCTTAGTATGTAGGGACTACCATTATGGAGAAGCTGAGCAAACTGCCCCGCATTAGGATCACCAAAGACATCGGTTAACTTATCCCATTTTGTCATTAACTTCTTTCTCTCTTCTTTATTCGCGCGGACAATAATTTTGATTAAAGTATCTTCTTCTAAATGATATTCCTCACCTTCAAAAGCGACGACTTTGTAAGTGAAGTGAGAAGTATCGAAAGCTTTCTCTTCTTCCTCTTTCTTTTCTTCTTTCTTCGGTAAAGAAGGTGTTTCTTTTTGCACATGGTCTTTAGAAAGAGGTTTCTCTTCTTCTTTTTGTGTCTTCTTGTTTAGGGAAGAAAGAGCTATTTCTTCTTTTGTTGAAGTAAGCTCAAGCAGAGTTAATTCTAAAAGACTACGCACATCATCAACGCGGGAAAAAGAAGCCTGAGTGTCCATAAGCTTTGTAAGAGAAGTATTTAGTTTATCTCCTGGGAAATAGGTATCTAACGCTTCACATTCTTCTTTTTTTAACTGGGTGAGTAAATCAGCATCATTTGTTTTACGATAGACCAAAACATCTTTTAAAAAACGGATGAGATCTTTTGTTAAACGTCTTAAATCAATTCCGCCACTGCGATACAAATCACACTTACCAACAACAAGAGTAGCGTTTCCTTCTCCTACTGCCTTCAATAGGGAAAGCTTTTCTTCTTTACTTGCTAAACCATAAACATCTAGTAAATCTTGGAGATAAAGATTGTTATTGGAATAGGCAAGAAGCTGGTCTGTAATCGACAAAGCATCTCTCATTCCGCCATCTGCAAGTTCAATCACGCCATCTAAAGCAGCCTCTTCAAAGCCCGCTTTTTCTTGATGAAGCACTTCAATAAGTTTTTGCTTCATTTCTTCCTCTGTTAAGGGGTGAAATTCATAACGTTGGCAGCGAGATAAAATGGTTGGTAACACTTTATGCGGCTCGGTGGTACAAAGGATAAACACGACATGTTCGGGTGGCTCTTCTAGTGTTTTTAATAAGGCATTAAAGGCGCCAGTCGACATCATATGTACTTCATCGATGATGTAGACTTTATATTTTCCGCGAATAGGAGAGTAGCCAACTTGTTCAATCAAATCACGAACTTGGTCGACACCATTATTCGAAGCAGCGTCAATTTCTGTAACATCAGGATGAGCACCTTCTGCAATTAACTTACAGTCTTCACACTGACAGCACTGCATTCCGAGTCCTTTTTCGCAGTTTAAAGCTTTTGCAAAAAGCCTCGCCATGGTGGTCTTACCAGTGCCTCTTGGACCAGAAAACAAATAGGCATGAGCAATTTTTCCTGCGCTTAAAGCTTTTTTTAAAGTTTTTACGACAGGAGTTTGCCCCGCTACTTCCTCAAAAGTTTGAGGACGATATTTTAAATACAAAGCTTTGTAAGACATCGTTATTATTATAGTTTCTCTTCCTTATTCCCTCTAGTGAGGAAGAGCCTTTAATAATGCTATAATCAAAGAGGTAACAATTATGGAAGAAAGTATGAGAAAGCGGCTTGAAGCCGGAAAGAAAAGATACGAAGAAATTGAAAAAGAATTGGAAGACCCTTCGATTGCTGCAGATGTGGCTAAGTTAACCTCTTTATCAAAGGAGCAGTCTTCTCTTCGCAATGGCTACGAAAAGTACCAGAGATATCTTCAAATGGAAAAGGATCATGAAGAAGCGGAAGAGGTAATTTCTTCTGGCGATGAAGAACTTGTGCCTTTAATGAAGGAAGAAAAGAAGCGTTTAGAAGAGGAAATGACTTCTTTGGAGGCTGAACTCAAGATGGATCTTCTTCCTGTCGATCCTAATGACTCGAAGAACATTATCGTGGAAATTCGTGGTGCGGTTGGAGGAGACGAAGCAAACATTTTTGCCGGTGATTTAATGCGTATGTACCAGCATTATTGCGAAAAGCAGGGCTGGAAACTGCAATATCTAGATGGAGAAGAAGGCGCAGCAGGGGGATATTCTTATGTCTCTTTCATGGTGAAAGGGGAAAATGTCTATTCCAAACTCAAATTTGAAAGCGGTGCTCACCGTGTTCAAAGAGTGCCGAAAACCGAAGCATCAGGAAGAATTCATACTTCTACTGCAACAGTACTTGTCATGCCTGAAGCAGAAGAAGTTGATGTCAAAATTAATCCTGCTGATTTAAAAATTGATACGTATCGTTCACAAGGAGCAGGAGGACAAAACGTTAATAAAACGGAGTCTGCAGTCAGAATCACACACATTCCTACAGGGTTAGTAGTCTCTTGCCAAACGGAAAAGGCCCAACTTCAAAATAAAGAAATTTGTATGCGTATGATTCGGGCAAAAGTTCATGACTATTATCAGTCCCAGATGGACGATGCTAGGGCTACAGAAAGAAAACTCAAGGTAGGAACGGGAGAACGTTCGGAAAAGATTCGTACTTATAACTACCCACAAAATAGAGTAACCGATCACCGTATTGGTTTTACGATTAATCAATTAGACCGCGTAATGGAAGGGGAACTTGACCCTGTCATTGAAGCACTTATTCATTACGACCAAGAACAAAAAATATTAGAAGCAGAAGCAAACGATGGCAACCATAGGTGAAGAAATACAAAAAGCTTTAGAAAAAGGCAAAGGGAAGGGCCTTTTAGCGGTTGATTTAAGAATGCTCATCCGCAAAAACGAAGGTTTTAAAGAACAAATTGACGTGTTTTTAGCGCGCGATAAAACAATGCAGCATGTCGATTTGTTTCATAAGCAGGTAGAACGTCTATTAGAGGGAGAACCAGTCGAACAAATTTTAGGGGAGTGCGAATTTCTTTCTCATCACTTAAAAATTACAGGAGACGTTCTTATTCCTCGTAGCGAAACGGAAGAGCTTGTCGCTCTTATCTCAGAGGAAGTGCCTAAATATTATGACCCGAGAAATTATTTAGTCTGCTGCGATATTGGGACAGGAAGCGGCGCGATTGCAATTGCCTTAAAGTCGCTTTTCCCTAACTGGCTTTTTACAGCGACTGACATTAGTGAAAAAGCATTAAAAGTCGCGAAAGAAAATGCCGAGAATGCACATTTATCTATCTCTTTTAAAAAGGGTGACGCTTTAGAACCAATTATTGATAGCAATATGGCACTTGATATCTTGGTATCGAATCCGCCCTATGTAATGAGTAAAGATGAAGCGCAGCAAAGTGTAGTGGACTATGAACCGGCAGAAGCTCTCTTTTTCTCCTATAACAATAACGTTTACGAAAAGGTATTTCGTAATTTATCTAAGGTGAAAAAGGGCCCTATGTTTCTTGCTTTTGAGATTGATCCTCAACTAGAAAGTTATCTAGATAGCTTAATGGAAAAATATCTAACTTCTTACCAAAAAAGCTATCATAAAGATATGAACGGATTTACAAGATTCTTATTGGTTTATTTATATGAATAATATTATTTTTCAGGAAAATGAAGTGGTTTCTGCAGGGAAATTGCTGGAAGATGGGGGTGTGCTTGTTTTTCCTACTGAAACAGTTTGGGGGATTGGTGTTCGGCACGATTTAGAATCCTCCTATCAAAAGTTAATTGCTATAAAAAGACGTTCCCCTTCTAAACCAATTTCATTAATGGTGAAAGATGTTGATACTGCTCTCAGTCTAATGGAGCCAAATAAGAAGGTAGAAGCTTTTATGCGTCATTTTTTACCTGGTCCATTGACTGTACTTGTGAAAGCTAAAAATGACATCCCCTATTGGAATCACCTAGGAACAGGAGTGATTGGCATTCGCGTTCCCGATAGTCCTTTTGTCGCCTCTTTGCTAAAAGAGGTATCTGTTCCGTGTTTAGTAACTTCCGCAAATATTGCTGGAGAAAAAACAGCGACAAGCTGGGAAGAGGCTTACTCTTCTTTTGAAGGACTCGCAGACGGATTTGTGAAAGGGAAATGTGGGAGCGGGGTTGCTTCCACAATTGTGGACGCTACTAAAGATCATCTTGTCTTAATTCGAGAAGGAGCGATTCCCTTCTCTCAATATGAAAGTTTTTTTGAAGGAGAATGATATGAAAATTGTTTTGGCATCTGATCACGCAGGTTACTCCCTTAAAGAGGAGATTAAGAAGCATCTTTCTCAGTATGAAGTAATTGACTGTGGGACTTCTTCTCCTTCTGTTTCAGTTGATTATCCTGTTTATGCTAAGAAGGCTGCAGAGTTAGTTGCTTCCAAAGAAGCGGATTTTGGAATTTTATGCTGCGGAACAGGGGAAGGCATTATGATGGCCGCGAATAAGGTAAAAGGGATTCGCTGCGGAGTTGGTTATGATTTAGAGGTTACTAAGTTACTAAGAATGCATAACAACGCTAATATGGTTTCTTTTGGGGCAAGATTCATGAATGTGAATGACGTTTTAAACCGTGTTGACGCTTTTCTTTCCACTCCTTTTGAAGGAGGAAGACATCAAAAAAGGATTGATGAGGTAACACAAATCGAAAAAGAGAATCATTAAGGGCCAAAAACTCTTTTCCCCTCCTATAAGGAGGTATGGAAACATATGTTTGTCCGCGCTGCGGTAATCAAGATCAAAAATATTTTGGCCAAAAGAAAGATGGCAGTTTTTACTGCAGGAGATGTATCTCTTTTCAAGGAAAAGAAGCAAAAGAAACGTCTCCTCCCTATCCAGCAAAACTTCATCTTGATTACCCTTTATCTCCCTTTCAAGAAAAATTATCTAGTAAACTTGTAGAGAATTTTAAAAATAAGAAAGATTCTCTGATTCACGCTGTCTGCGGAGCGGGTAAAACCGAACTCATTTTAAAAACAATAGAGACTGCTCTTCTTATGGGGAAAAGACCTGGTTTTGCTGTGCCAAGAAGAGACGTTGCAATCGAACTTTATGGAAGATTAAAAAACGCTTTCCCCTCTGCGAAATGTGTTCTTGTATACGGGGGAGAGACAGAAAATTTAGAAGGAGATATCATTGTTCTTACTACGCATCAACTCTATCGATATCCTCATTACTTTGATTTACTAATTGTCGATGAAATCGATGCTTTTCCTTATAAAGGAGACTTTGTGCTTAACGCTTTTGTGAAGAAGGCAGTAAGAGGGAATCTCATTTTAATGAGTGCAACTCCTCCAAAAGATATTTTGGAAGAATTTGCAAAAGAAAAGAAAAGTATTTTGCATTTAGATGCTCGTTTTCATTTAAAAGCGATGCCTGTTCCTTCTTTTAAAGAATGCCTCCATGCTCTTCAAGTTTTTTATGCTGCTTATCGCTTAAAAGAGTATCAAAAAGAAAAGAAACCATGTTTTGTTTTTGCTCCTACCATTTATGAGTGTGAACTTGCCGGGAAGATTCTGAAATATTTCTTTAAAGAAGGCGAAATTGTCCATAGTCAAAAAGAAAATCGTTCTTTCCTCATTGAACAATTTAGACAAGGCAAAATACCTTTTTTGGTAACTACATCCGTTCTAGAAAGAGGTGTAACACTTAAAAATTTACAAGTCATTGTTTTGCATGCAGATGAGGAAAATATTTATGATGCAGCAACTCTCATTCAGATTGCAGGGAGAGTAGGAAGAAAGAAAGGATTTGAGAAAGGAGATGTTCTCTTTTTAGGAGAGAAAAAGACGGAAAGTATTAAAAGCGCGATAGGAGAAATCGAAAAATCGAATGGGAATTTGCAGAGTTTGCTTTCGTAATATCAACCAATTTAGCTGGCAAGATGCCTTTTCAAAGAATATTTATCTCTGTTCGAAGTGTTTTTCGGAAATGCATCCCTCTTTTGCAAAGATAATGGTAGATAATACAAAGATTTATACTTGTTATGAATACCACGAAAAGATCCGTTCTCTGCTTTACCAGTTTAAGGGATGTTATGACTTTGCTTTATCTCCAATCTTTTTATCTCATCAAAGTTTTTTACTATCTCTTCTTTTTCATGGTTACATAGTGGTGCCTGCCCCATCGACAGAAGAAAGTGATGTCACGCGCGGCTTTAATCATGTGGAAGAAATGTTTCGTCCTCTTGCCTTGCCTATTGAAAAACTCTTTCGAAAAACCAGTGCTGAAAAACAAAGCGATTTGCATCTAGAGGAAAGAAAGAAAGTTCGTTCTCGTCTTGCTATTGTAGGGAGAGTATATCCAAAGAAATACTTAATCGTGGACGATGTCACAACGACTGGAAGCACCATTTTGGCTATGAAGAGCATGTTAGAAGAGGCGGGAGCAAAGAAAGTGAAGTGTTTGGCTATGGCGAGAGTAGAGAAAAAGAACAACTATGAAAGGGAAAAATTGCCTAGATAACTGGTCAATGATAATATCATTGAGCCTTTTAGGAGGTGTCTTCGAATGGCGAATTTTATAGAACGTATTTTTAGACTGGAGCAACGAGAGCTCAATCGTTACGCCAGAGAAGCAGATCAGGTCTTAGCTTATGATGAAGAAATGACTGCTTTAACAGACGAGCAGCTAATTGATAAAACAAAAGAATTCCGCGCTCGTTTAGCAAATGGAGAAACTTTAGAAGATATTAAATATGAAGCCTTCGCTGTAGCGCGTGAGGCGGCTTGGCGAACTCTTCACCAAAAGCCATTTAAAGTTCAGATTATTGGTTCTCTTGTTTTGCATAACGGCGATGTGGCTGAAATGAGAACAGGGGAAGGTAAAACTTTAACGGCAACCATGGCTGTTTATCTCAATGCTTTGAGTGGGAACGGGGTGCATGTTGTTACAGTTAACGAATATCTTGCTTCGCGTGACGCGGACTGGATGGGTCAAATTTATCGTTTCTTAGGCCTTACAGTTGGCATTAACCTTGCTAGCAAAACTCCTGCAGAAAAAAGAGAGGCTTACGCCTGCGATATTACTTACACCACAAATTCAGAACTTGGTTTCGATTATCTGCGTGACAATATGGCTCCAACTCTGGATGGACGTGTCTTACGGGGATTACATTTTGCTGTCGTAGATGAAGCGGACTCGATTTTAATTGATGAATCCCGTACTCCTTTAATTATTTCGGGTGGTACGAGAGTTGCTGCTTCTCAATACGCCGTTGCAGACCGCTTTGTCAAAATGCTCCGCAAGGATGTTGATTTCACAATTGACGTTCAGGATAAGGCTTGTTCTTTAACTGACGAAGGAAATAACAAAGCGGAAAGAATGTTTGGTGTCAAAAATCTTTACGCTCCTGAATATCAAGATTTAGTGCACCGTATTCACCAAGCCCTAAAAGCGAACTACATCATGAGCAGAGATGTGGAATACATGGTGGACAAAGACAGAAAGATTCAATTAATCGACCAGTTCACCGGTCGTATCATGCCGGGCAGAGAATATAACGATGGCTTACAGCAAGCGATTCAGGCAAAAGAAGGAGTAGAAATTAAACAAGAGACTGTTGTTGTGGCAACAATCACTTATCAAAACTTCTTCCGTCTCTATAAAAAGGTCTCTGGCATGACGGGTACAGCAAAAACAGAAGAAGAAGAGTTCCGTACCATTTATAACGTGAAGGTAGTTACCATTCCTACCAATCGTCCCATCACCCGTATTGACGATGATGATTTACTCTTTGGAACAAAAAAAGCCAAACTTAACGCTTTGGTGGAAGAGGTGAAAACGCGTCATGAGAAAGGACAACCTATCTTAATTGGTACTGTTTCGGTAGAAAGCAACCTTGAGATTTCTGCCTTGCTTACGAAAGCAGGAATTCCGCATGAAGTATTAAACGCCAGAAACCAAGCACGGGAAGCGGAAATTATTTCCCATGCTGGTGAGAAAGGTGCTGTTACTCTTGCTACTAATATGGCAGGACGTGGAACGGATATTAAACTTGGGGAAGGAGTGAAAGAGCTTGGTGGTCTTTGTGTTCTTGGCACAGAGCGGCATGAATCACGTCGTATTGATAACCAGTTAAGAGGACGTTCTGGTCGACAAGGTGACCCTGGTTATAGCCGTTTCTTTGTTTCTTTTGAAGATGAACTTCTTCGCCGATTTGTTCCTGACAATATGCGGGAATTTGCTATCAAGAGTTTACAAGATGAATCGATGGAGAATAAATCTATTCAGCGCCTTGTAACCAATGCTCAAACACAAATTGAAGGAAAGAACTTTGATATTCGTAAAAACTTAAAGGATTACGACGATGTTCTTGCTCAAATGAGAGAGAGCGTATATGGAAAGCGGGACCGTATCTTAATGGCACCCGATATTAGTGATTTAATCCACAACTATTTTGTTACAACTGGTATTTTCTGCTGTAAGAAATGCATTGATGCTTCCACAGGACAAGATTTGGTAAGCGGAGCATCTTTGAAGAAGTTTGTGGAGCCTCGTTTTGCCCCAGCAGGAACCATCAACGCGGCCGCTTATGATGGAGCAGATCCTGTAGAAGCAGGGGAAGATTTAGGTGAAACTTTATATGCGATTTATTTAAAGAACCGTAAGAATTGGCCTGCTGATGCAAGCGACTCTTTAGAAAGAAGAATTACCTTGCGCCTCATTGACCGCGCATGGACCTCGCACATTGATACGATGTCTCATTTAAGAGATGGTATTAGTCTTCGTAGCTACGCCCAAACAAATCCTTTACAAGAATATGTAAATGAAGGTTGGGATTTATTTAAAGAAATGGAAGAAAAGTCTGCTGTCGATACCGTTTTGAATTTAATGAATGTGCGCATTGAACTGAAACCAAAAGAAACTCCCGCAGCACCAGTTTCTGAAAATAAAGAAGCTGCCTTACCTGAAAAAGAAGAAAAGAAAGAGGAAAAGGAATAAATGAAAGAGCTCGTCGAATTACGTCAAGGAGGAGAAAAGATTTCTTCCTTGCTCTCGCAGCTCGGTGATTCTCTTTGACGAGAATCGTCTTGAGCAAATCGTAAAAGAAGGTGAAGAAAAACAAAGCGATCCTAACTTTTGGGCAGACCAAAAAGCGGCTTTAGAAGTGGTAAATCGTTATAAAGATGCCAAGAGCACTTTAGATGATTATCGAGAAATTAAGTCCGCTTCTGCAGAGCTTTTTGAACTTTTATCCGCTACAGATGCATCGGATAAAGAGATGTTAGAACTCATTGAAATGGAAGAAGAAGAACTTCTAACAAAGATTCATGCTTTGCGTTCACTTCTTCTTTTCTCTGGAGAATATGATGCCTTAAACTGCACGTTAGATATTCATCCTGGGGCAGGCGGAACAGAGGCGCAAGACTGGGCGGATATGTTATTCCGTATGTATGCGCGCTGGGCGGAAAAACACGGTTTTTCTTTTCATGTTCTTTCTTATGAAAATGGAGAAGAGGCTGGTTTAAAATCGGTCTCGGTTAAGATTTCAGGCCGTAACGCTTATGGTCTTTTAAAAGGAGAAAAAGGAGTTCACCGCCTTGTTAGAATTTCTCCTTTTGATGCTTCTGCAAGAAGACACACTTCCTTTGCTTCGGTAAACGTAGTTCCGGAATTTGGTAGTGTTTCAGATGTAGTGATTGATCCTAAAGATTTACGTGTGGACACTTTCCGTTCAGGCGGAGCAGGGGGACAAAACGTTAATAAAGTTTCTTCCGCGGTAAGAATCACACACATTCCTACTGGTATTGTTGTGCAATGCGAAATTGAACGTAGCCAATTGATGAATAAGGCTACTTGTATGGAAATGCTTTCTGACCGCTTAATGCAGAGGAAGTTAGAAGAAAGAGATGCAAAATTAAAGTCGATTATTGGGGAGCAAAAAAACATTGAATGGGGTTCCCAAATTCGTAGCTACGTTTTCTGTCCTTACACTTTAGTAAAAGACAACCGCACGAATTATGAAACGGCGGATGTTGCAGGAGTGATGGACGGAGATTTAGACGGTTTCTTATACGCTTATTTAGAGAAGGAGGCCAAAGATGCATCCTCTCAATCTTAAGTTTCGTAAACCTACCAAAAAGGAAGTTCTTCGGGAAGCGAAAAATCTTCTTTTGGTTATCTTAGGCTGCTTCATTTTGGCATTTGCCTCTGCCGCTTTCTTAGAGCCACTTAATATTATTTCTGGTGGCGTCTTATCGATTGGTATTCTTATTAACAGCGTAGTAGAACCCCTTATTGGCTTTAACGTTAGTGATATTGTTGTCGCGGTTACGAATGTTGTTTTTTGGCTATTAGGATTTCTCTTTTTAGGTGCAAAGTTCTCCCTGCGAACTTTGCTTTCTACTCTTTTATATCCTGCCTTTTTCTCTTTGCTGATGAGAACAGGCTTTATGGATATGATTGGTATTTCTTCTTTTGTTGATAAAAGTGGAGATGCTGCTTATTTACTGTTAGCGGGGTTATTTGGCGGCTTCCTTACGGGTGCGGGAGTTGCCGTATCTTTTTTAGGAAATGGCTCTACAGGCGGAGTAGATGTTCTTGCTTTAATCCTCGCGAAATATTTACCTGTTAGAGAAGATATTTGGAGCTTTTTAATTGATGCCACACTCATTATTGCTGGCGTTGCCTACTATCAAGATATCTTAGTGTGTCTTATTGGTATTTTGACGGCGTTCTGTGCTTCTTTAGCGATTCAGTTTATTTATATACGCGGTAATAGTGCGGTTATTGTTGATGTGATTACCGATCACTTAGAAGAGATTAAAAACTGGGTGGAAAGCGAATTAGAACATGGTACAACGATTATTCCTGCTATTGGAGGATATTCGGGAAAGAAGAGAGATATACTTCGCGTCATTGTAAATAAAGATGAAATTAACTCTCTGCGTCTTAAAATCGCCGATATTGATCCGCATGCTTTTGTGTCTATGACACAGGCTGCTACCATTCACGGAGAAGGCTTTAAGCCACTTCTTACAAAAGGCATGAAGCATTACTTAGTGCTTAAGAAAAAAGAAACCGCCAAAAAGATGGACAATGAGCAGGAGTCTTCTTCCCAAGGAGAATAACAAATGGAATATGAAAGGCGGCCTTTTGAGTTAATCTCCTCTTACAAACCTACTGGTGATCAACCAGAGGCAATCGCTGGAACTTTAAAGGCAATTGAAAAAGGGAAGCAGTGGAACGTTATTTTAGGGGCAACAGGTACTGGAAAAACTTTTACTGCTGCCAATATTATTGCTAAGCTCAATAAACCTACTCTTGTCTTAGTTCATAACAAAACGCTTGCCTCTCAGTTATATGGGGAGTTTAAGGAACTTTTCCCACATAACAGAGTAGAATATTTTGTTTCTAATTTTGATTTTTATCAGCCAGAGGCTTACGTTCCTAAAACAGATACTTATATCGAAAAAGAAGCTGTCATGAATGATGAAATCGAAATGTTAAGATGTGCTGCGGTGAATTCAATTGTTCATCGTAGCGACACGATTTGCGTTGCTTCGGTTGCGGCTATTTATGGCTTAGGGGATCCGGAAGAGTATCGCGGACTTGCTTTTGAAGTGAGAGAAGGAATGGATTTAAACCGTTCCGAATTTTTAATGCGTCTAGTGGAATGCCAATATACCAGAACAAATTATGACTTAACGCCAGGTACCTTTCGCGTTCATGGCGACATTATTGATGTATGTCCTATGGCGGAATCCTCTACTTTCCTTCGTCTTTCTTTATTTGATGATTTGGTGGAGTCTATTGCAGAAGTAGATGCTTTGACCAATAAAACGGTTAGTTACTTTAAAACGCATCCGATTTATCCCGCCTATGATCACGCGGCAACTAGAAAAAGAATTCAAGAAGCTTGCGTTACCATTTCGCAAGAATTAGAAGAAAGACTGAAGTTTTTCAAAGATAATGGCAAACTTCTAGAAGCGGAACGTCTTGAGATGAGAACAAGACAAGACATTGATTCTCTTTTAGAATTTGGTCATTGTCCGGGGATTGAAAATTATTCGCGTCATATTGATAAACGCCTTCCTGGTCAACGTCCTTGGTGTTTATTAGATTATTATCCGAAAGATTTTTTACTCATGATTGATGAGTCACACGTAAGCATTCCTCAACTAAATGCTATGTATAACGGTGACCGTTCCAGGAAGCAAACTTTAGTAGAGTATGGTTTTCGCTTACCTTCTGCTTTAGATAACCGCCCCTTAAAGTTTGACGAACTGATGACTTTAGCGCCTTCTTCTATCATTTGCACTTCTGCGACTCCTGCTGCTTTTGAACTTGAGAAATGTAACCATGAAGTTGTAGAGCAAATCATTCGTCCTACTGGTTTATTAGATCCCGAAATTGATGTTCGCAGCACGAATGGTCAAATTGATGATTTGATGGAAGAAATTCGCCAAAGAATTGCAAAAAATGAACGTACGATGATTGTGACATTAACCATTCGCATGGCAGAAGATTTAACCGAATACATGAAGGCGAGAGGCATTAAGGTTGCCTATCTTCATAATGAAACAAAAACACTAGAAAGAACTGAGATTATCTATCAGCTAAGAAAAGGAAAGTATGACGTTCTTGTGGGAATTAATTTATTAAGAGAAGGACTTGATATCCCAGAAGTAAGTCTGATTGCTATTCTTGACGCGGATAAAGAAGGTTTTTTACGTAGCACCACTTCTTTAATTCAAGTGATTGGACGCGCGGCAAGAAACGCAAACGGAAAGGTGATTATGTACGCGGATAGCGTGACAAAATCTATGAAAGAAGCAATCGATGAAACAAAAAGAAGAAGATCGATTCAAATGGAATATAACAAGCAGCACGGCATTGTTCCAAAAACCATTATGAAAGAGATTCGTCCTCCTTTGTCGAATAAAGAAGATTATCCAGTTCAGAGCAAGATGAATAAGAAGGCTCCACGTTCGGAAATAGAAAAACAAATACGTTTATTAGAAAGGGAGATGAAAGAGGCTGCAAGGACATATGATTTTGAACGTGCAGCGGAATTAAGAGATATTGTTTTGGAGTTAAAGGCAAGTTTATGAAAACAAAAAAGAAGCTAGCGATTTTTGATTTTGATGGGACCTTATTTGATACCTACGAGTCTTTAGTAATTGTTTATCAAAAAGGATTTCATAAAATTGGTCTACCATGTACCAAAGAGGAATGTGCGATTCACATGCATCATTCTTTAGAACAAACCATTCGTGCAAGGCAAATACCTGAACATCTCATTATGCCTTTTGTGAAGGAAATTATGCGCGCACTAGACGATGAAGATGCTTTAAAAGCAATTCGTCTTTTTCCGGAAACGCTAGAAGCAATAAAGCGTGTGAAAAAAGCAGGGTTAACATTAGCAATTGTGACAGGAAACTCCACCAAACACGTACGTAATGTGTTAAAGATGAATCAGTTAAATGATGATTTTGAAACCATCATTGGCTCAGATATTTGCCAAGAGTCAAAACCAAGCCCCGCCCCTTTATTAATGGCTTTAAAAAAGCACCCTGAGATTACAAAAGAGGAAGCTTTTTATATTGGCGACAGTTTTCAAGATGTGGACGCTGCAAATGGCGTGCCAATGGACTCTGCTCTTATTGAAAGAGTAAAGGATTCTTATAAAGATAGTTCCTATTCCTATTATTCTAACCTTTTAGAAGCCTTAGAATCGCTTGATATCTGCGCATAAGTTCCATATTTATTCAGATTTTGATATTTTCACCTTCTTTTTATAAAAAAGAAAAAACACCATTTTACCTAAAATCTTGATAGACAATAGCCATTTAGATATCTATATTAGTGAAGCGCGATAGCGCCTATTTATTTATGTTGCAGTGGTACGACTATATCTTCATTATTGTTTCCCTTGTGGTTATCGTCCTTGCTTTGCTTCAAGGCGGTAAGAGTGAGGGTGCTTCCGGTGCGATTACCGGTGGCGGTTTAAACATTTTTGTGCAAAGAAAAGAAAGAGGCAGTGAGAAGATTATCTCTTGGTTAACATTTGGTTTTGCCATCGTTTGGCTTTTCTTAGCCTTACTAATTATGGTTCTTAATACAACTTCTGCTTCTAGTGGCGGAGATACAAGTAGCGCTTCCGATTCTGCTGCTGCCGCTGCGATGGTTCTTCTCCCTTTCTTACTCTAAATAGTTATGATAATTTGCCGGGCTTAGGCTCGGCTTTTTTTGAGTTTGGTTTATAATGAAAGAAATGGAAGTTCAAGAGTATGTTCGTAAAAGAAAAGGGGAATTAAAAGAAGAGGCAAAAACTTTTCTTGCCGCTCCGACCTTAGCTATTGTCCAAGTAGGTCATAATCCTGCTAGTGACTCTTATATTAGAGGCAAGATGAAAGATGCTTTGGAGGTTGGCTTTCAGGCAAAACTATTTTGGTATGAAGAAAGCATAAAAGAAGAGGAGTTAATCCGCGCTGTTTTAGAAGTTTCTAAGGATAAGAACATTGACGGAATTATTGTTCAGCTTCCTTTACCTAAACACATTTCCGAATCAAAGATTCAGTCGGTTATTCCATTAGAGAAAGATGTTGACGGCTTTGCACTAGGTTCTTCTTACTTGCCCTGTACTCCCAAAGGGATCTTAATGTATTTAAAAGAAGAGGGCGTGGAGTTAGATGGCAAGAATGCTGTTATTTTAGGAAGAAGTAAAATTGTAGGAAAACCTATGGCGGATCTTCTTTTAAAAGAAAATATGAATGTAACTATCCTTCATAGTCATACTTCTTTAGAAGATGAAAAGTTTTATCTTTCTCACGCAGACGTTGTGGTTGCTGCTATTGGTAAGATGCATCTTCTGGATGAGCGCTTTACGTTTCGGAAAGATGCTGTTTTAGTGGATGTAGGAATTAATAGGGGAGAAGATGGCAAATTACATGGCGATATCTTGCCAGGACGTCCTGTACGTTTACAAACACCTGTTCCAAAAGGAGTGGGCTTATTAACGCGTCTTGCCTTAATGGAGAATTTGTTAGAGGCAGCTAAAAGAAGGAGGAAGTAAATATGGGTTATACAATCGGTAATGAAGCAGTATATGGCTTAGAAAGAGCAGTGAAAGCATCTGGGAATCCAATGCGTACTGTTATTGATACAAGCGAAACGACAGCAAAAGATTTTTTAAGAGCAGAAAGACTTGGCTCAACTCATAACGGACTTGGTCATGATAATTATCTAAAAGGAATCACCGTTCAATTAGATGTAAAAGCCCCGCTATATTGGTGGAAAGAAGCGCAGCGTTACCACTGGTTTGATTTTGTCTCTTCTCAGTCTACGATGCACTGTTTGCTAAAGTTTGATGTAAAAAAGCAGTGCACAGAAGAAACAGATCCCTTCATCATTCAAAGGATGGAACAGTTAGTAGAAGAGTATCGCATGATTCCCGATGATGAAGCGCATCGCGATGAGCAAAAAGCAAAGTGGCGCGTTATTGTTGCTTCTTTGCCATCTGGCTTTATGCTTGCTGCGACAATGGTTACTAATTATCAGCAATTAAAAACTATGTACATTCAGCGCAGGCACCATAAATTAAAAGAATGGCATATTTTCTGCGACTGGTGTGAAAAGCTTCCCCATTTCTTAGAACTTACGGGTGCAGATAAGATTGCTAATTAAAAAAGATTCCTCGCTTGGGGCACCCTCCGTAAGGAAGGTTCCCGGGGTGGATGTGGAATTTTCCGAAGGCACCCGCTCTTTTGAACTTTGCTTTTATGAAAACGAAGAGACCAGTCAGAGCTATCAGTATTTATTTAATATAGAAGAAAACCGTTACCGCTTTGAAAAGAGTCCCAACATGCCCTGGCCTGCAAACCAGAACGTCGGACTGGAACGGCCCATCAGACTGGAAGCGGGAAAGAAGTACCATAGCCAAATGATCCTGGATGACACCATCGCAACGATCTATGTGGACGGAGTGGCTCTGAATACACAGTTTTATCAGAAATTTGGCCAGTCCCTCAGTCTGTTTGTGGCAGACGGAACGCTGACAGTAACAAATGCAGGCCTGCCAAAAACCATGAAATGAATAGTGATTGACATTCCCCCAAAAGTATTATAAACCGATATCAGATACGCCAAAACAAGAGAGGTAAGACCTATGAATCCGTATTATATGATCAGCAATGCAAAGACCTTTGCTTTTTCCGCAGAAAATCCCACAGGAACCAGAGCAGGCGGTTCCAGAGGAGGGGATTGCACCAAGCTTAGTCCCACCGTGACGATTCGCGCAGGGGAGACTGTGACACTGGTGGACACCGATGGGCCAGGGATGATCCAGAGCATCTGGTTTACCGGCTACGTTGGACACAGCTTTGTAATCCGCATGTACTGGGACAACTGCGAATATCCTTCTGTAGAAGCTCCCACTTCCGCATTTTTCGGGACAGCATACGATGAGAATTTTGTGGACAGGGATGGAAAATATGCGGTGCTCAATTCTGCAAAGATCCTAGTGGCTCCCGGACGGGGACTGAACTGTTACTGGGAGATGCCTTTCAAAAAGCACTGCCGGATCACCATGGAAAACCGCGGTGAAAAGGATCAGGACCTATTCTATATCATCACCGGCTGCCACTGTGAGGTGCCCGACGAGATCGGGTATTTCCATGCTTCCTACCGTCAGGAGCATCCCGTTCAGAAGGGACGTTCCTACACCATCATCGACGGCATTCAGGGAAAAGGCCAGTTCGT
>CALWDE010000006.1 GCA_944376605.1 uncultured Bacilli bacterium | reverse complement strand
ATATTTATAAGGAAGGCGAATTAGACAGAGAATCAACATGTGCAAAAAATGCACACGTTCATTTAGAGGGGTCTAGGACCATAACAAGAATTATTGAGTTTTATAACCTTGATGTTATTATTTCCGTCGGATATCGTGTCAGATCACGTAATGGTATTATTTTTAGAAGATGGGCCAATTCAGTTTTAAAAGAATATTTGTTAAAAGGGTATGCATTAAATAAAGATCGAACTTTAATAACTAATGATAACTATATAGAACTAGTCCATCGAGTCAATAGTATTGACAATCGTGTTTCTAAACTAGAAAGAGACAATCATATAGATAACGAGAAAATATTTTTTGATGGGGAGTGGTTTGACGCAAGGAGTTTTATAAAAGACATTTTTACAAGAGCAAAAGAAGAAATCATACTTATTGATCCGTATGCTGACATTAAGGCTCTTGACTATCTCAAAGTCAAAACAGAAGGCGTAATAGTTCAACTATTTATATCTTCGAAAGCTAAGCTTACACAAGGAGATATCGATGCTTTCAATGAACAATATGGGAATCTAGAGATTATATTAGATGATAACTTCCATGATCGCTTTGTCATCGTAGATAGGAAAATCCTTTATCATTTGGGAGCATCGCTAAATTATATAGGGAAAAAGGTTTTTGCTATAACAAAAATAGAAGATGAAAACTTATTGGTTTCTATAAAAGAAAGGCTTGTTGCCTGATAAACCTTGTTCCATTTTGCAATCATTTGTACCATTTTTTCAAGGGAAACGAAAATTGTATTATTTCTTTCGCTTATTGCCATCTTGTATCTAACATTTTGTTGAAATAGAAGGCTTCTAAGATAAGCAATATATGTCCGAAAAGTCGGACATTTTTTATTTTTTGATATGGTTTTATGTATTAGAAAACCTTATCAAAAATATTAGAACTTCATTTCTCCTGCATCGATAACGAAAAAAGATTTTATAGTGAAGCTGTGGAGGCTAGTTTATGAAAAAGCAAACAGCAGGAAGAATGAATTTAGGGGAGTTTGCCCCTCAATTTGCGGCATTAAATGATGATGTGTTATTTGGAGAAGTTTGGGCAAGAGAAGGACATTTATCTTTAAAACTCCGTTCGATGATCACTATTGCCACATTAATGGGAAAAGGATGTGTAGATTCTAGTTTCCGTTCCCACTTAGAAATGGGGAAGAACCACGGTATTTCGAAAGATGAAATGGCAGAGTTAATTACTCATGTTGGCTTCTATGCTGGATGGCCAAATGCTTGGGCAGCATTCCGCATGGCCAAAGAAGTGTATGAAGGCGCGAAAGAGGAAGAAGGACATGGAGGCTTTTTCGGCATTGGGGAAGAAAATGTTGCTTTTGCTCCTTACTTTACTGGTAAAAGCTATTTAAAACCTATTACCAAATCTCCTGTTGCCATCGCTAATGTGACCTTTGAGCCAGGATGTAGAAATAATTGGCATATCCATAATGCGAAAAAGGGCGGGGGACAGTGCCTTATTTGTGTGGAAGGAGAAGGATGGTATCAAGAATGGGGGAAAACTCCTCAAGAGTTAAAGCCAGGCGATATTGTTATGATTCCTGCAGGAGTAAAACATTATCATGGTGCAAAAAGAGATTGCTGGTTCTCTCATTTAGCTTTTGAGTTTCCAGGAGAAGATACTTCTACTACTTGGTGCGAAGAAGTAGATGATCAAACATATCCTAGATAAATAGATAAAAGGTACCCTCATCCTAGCGTAAGGAAAAGGGTACCTTTTTGCTTAAATTCGCTTTTTTCCTTAAAAAGATGCACTTCTCTATTGCAGGGAGGGGGTTAGAAGAGTAAAAATCTTACCTGCGCCGGCTTGGCTCAGCGGTAGAGCAACCGCCTTGTAAGCGGTAGGTCGGGGGTTCGAGTCCCTCAGCCGGCACCATTAAAATTAACATTTTGGTGCAGTAACACATCAAAAGTTCTATATATTAGTCCGAGAAATCGGTCTTTTTTTATACTTTAGTTTCCTGTTTTGCTAACGATATAAATGTTTGACGCGGTATATTCCTTTAAGGGTTTTAGATAGTTTTTACTTTAAAGCGTATAAACTTTCCATTTTCATAAAGTTTTTACCTTTTAGCGTAAAAAGTATTTATTTCCTCTCATTTATTATCTAAAGAGGTAAAAAATGGGAAATATTACACTAACTTTGTAGGTAGCACCTTCAATGGCGTTTGCCATGTTCGTCCTCACGACCAAAAAGGAATTCAGCACACTCAAAAAGGACTAGAACTTCCTGTTGCAGATAAACTAACAGGTTTGACTAGATACACAAAATATTGCTTTTGGTTAGATAGGAACTACATATTAAGTCAGATTATTTCCAAAAAAGAATGATATTAGCGTTGGAAAAAGCAAAATGAAGAAGTAAAACTTCGCATCAACTTCGCACGAAGTATTTGTTCTCTCGTTTCTGATTTTGAACTTCATTTTGTTTGATTTTCCACATTCCAAAAGAAAGTTTTAGTGGATTTTGCAAGATATAATTTAAACTGGAGATGATATGGAAACAGTAAATTCGTTTGATATTTTGATTTCACTAATAAGTGCGTGCCAGGAAAACTCAAAAGAACCTCATATCAAAGGACCAATTGGGTATGATGCGACACTAGGAGGTGTCTATTATTTGTTAGGCCAGACAGTAAGACAATTATGGAACAGAAAAGGAAATAAGTGTGTAAGCAAGAAAGCACTAGAACTTTGGAATAGTTTAAAAGTAGGAGACTCCATTTTTAACTACTGGTATCAAAAACCTATTTACTACCAAAATGAATATCCTGTTTTTATTAAGTGTTATAAAGGCGCGGAAAGTAAACCCTATTGGGAAGGGAATATTCAGTTTACTCATAACAAAGATTATTTTCGTTTTCGACAAGTGTTTCATATTGAACATATCGTTCCCATTGGAATTATTTTGGATCAACTTTTAGAACTAGATCTGCAGCAAGATAGAGAGATTGTTTATCCAAAATTGGACACCATTCTTAACAAAATTCATGTTTGCTATATGACCAAAGAAGAGGATAGAAATTTAAACCGGGTTGCGAAAACAAAGCGTTCCGATAATTACTTGGAAGTTCTTTCTAGTGACTACCAAAAAGCAGGAATTGAAATAGCAGAATGGGAAACATGCGCATAAGAAAAGTTACCTTTTATGTTAAACATAAGAGTATTTGTGAGGTTTCAATTTTGCCTTAGTAATACTTTTTCTTGAAAAATTAGGAATGCAAGGGAAACTACATTTATATTTTGAAAGGAATAAGCAAGCATGAAAAAACAAACGATGTTGCTTTGCCTTCTAACAGGTGCTTTAGGTTTAGCCTCCTGTGGGGGAGACTCGCTTTCTTCGAGTTCTCAAATAGAGGAGTCCTCCTCTAGCTCTACTTCCTCTTCTTCCATCAGTTCTCATCATCCTAATACGGAAATTGATGAGGCATTTTTGGAGAGTTTACAAAATAGCCATCTTTCTTTTAGAGGCAAATATGAAGAAGCTGATATTACTTCTGGTGAAGTATCTTCTGTCTCTTCCTTTTCTGGCTTTATTGGAGAAAGTAGTTATCACTTCGAAGATAAAGATGATGCGTATGACACTTTTTATGCGAATGATACCTACTACAAAGACGAAGAAACTGGTTATGTGTATTCCTATCAAAGAACAACATTAAATGAAGTAATTCAGTCAGATCCCTTGACCTCTATGGATGTTCCTATCTTATTTGATGAATGGTTTGGCAATCCTTTTGTGAATTTAAGTTTAGATGACATTATCTATGTGGAAGGTCAACTATATACCTTAAGTGAAGAGGTGATGAACGCTTTTGTGCGGCCTTTCTGTTATTACTCGATTGATGAAATTACCTCGTTTGAGATGACAAGAATTGAAGACATTTTTGCTCTTAAGGTAGTTTCACCTTATCAAAGGGTGAACCGCACCTTTGATATGGAAATTAAAATGGTAGATACGCCAGATTATGAAGTTCCTGTCGCCTATGAAAAGGAAAGTTATCATACGGCGATTAACACTGCCTTGACTGACTTTGCAGATTTACTAGATCCTCGTTACGATTTAGCAGGACTTACTTATCGTCGAACAAGAACTCCTATTAATCATCCCTCCGTTTCTGTTTCTACCTTAGATAGCACCATTGAGGATGACGCGGTACTTTTTGCTCCAGATGAAAGCTTAGGAGAAGAGAATCCGTGGGGTATCGCCTTATTTGATGATGATCATTATTACTATTATGAGATTCAAAATGGAGAAGTGGTGCAAGGAGAAGAAGCCTCCTCTCTAGTAAGAGGAGTTTGGTTATCCTGGATGGTAGCAGGCGAAATGTTTGAAGAGACAGACACTCCAAACACTTACGCTTATCGTGATGAAGCTACCATGCTTGAAGCGGTTACTTATTTCTTAGAAAACCCTTCCGAAATCGAATTCTTAAACGGCTTTTCTTCTGTTAGAAACTTTATGATTACTCTTGGAGAAGATGGGCATCTATCAAATCTCTCTTATGATTATTTAATGATTGATGTAGAAGGAGAGATGTACTGGGAGAATGCTAGTATTGATATCATCGATTATGGCAGTGCAACAATTCCTTATGATTTTGTCATAGAGACTTCTTCTTTGCCTGCAGATATTTATGGCACTTGGGTTAGCGAAGATGGTGCCTACACTTTAGAAGTGCTTGAAGATGGAAGTGTAACTTTAAATGAAGAACTTCCTTCTTCTTTTGAGCCTTTTACGGAAGAGTTTGAAAATAGTTATTACGCTTATGCTGAGTTTTCGCTTCTTGCTGATTGGGGAATGATTACGTTGGAATATAGCCTTTATTATGAGCCTGCCCAGATTGTTCTCTATAGTGAAGATTTCTCGCAGTATATTCGTTTTTCTAAGCAGGGAGAAATGGAGCCTTCTTCTGATGTTTTCTCCTTCTTATATGGAAACTGGGAAGGAGAAGATCTTGTTAGTCAAGATGGCCATGTATACTCGGTTGTTATTGATGAAAGCGGCTTAAGTATTGACGGAGTTATGGTAACAGATTGGAGCGGATTCTCTGGTAATAACACATACGCGGAGGCGACTGCAACTTATTCTAATTGGGGTGCTATTTATGTTTCTTATTCTGCAAGTTATGAAACTCCTACCATTACCATTTCAACAGAAGACTATAGTCATGTTCTTCAATTAATTGAGGTAATGTGATTCTATTGTTACCATTCTTTCTTTAGAGATGGTTGGCACTTGGGTTAGCGAAGATGCCTCTCTCACACATTAGTGATAAGTAGCGACGCCACAATTACATGGGACACTGTTGCAGCAGACTCTCCTTTAGAGGGGACTGGATATGAAGGAGAATACCTTACTACCATTAACGGCGAAGAATTTTCCCTTAGTTATATTACTTACCAAGAACCGCATTTTATCTTTGTAATGTATATGGGAGAGTACATCGCACTTTATCAAGCATAAAAAAATAAGGCTTCTTTTCGAAGGGGGGAAGCCTTTTTTGTTTGCAAGCGAAAGGGAAATTGGGAAAATATCCCTGGAGGAAAAACTATGATTGAAAAAGGAAAAACTGCCATTCTTGTCGTAGACATGTTAAACGATTTTGTCACAGGCGCGTTAAAGTGTGACCGCGGTTTAGCGATTGTCCCTCACGTGCAAAAACTTCTTAAGGGCGCTAGAGAAAAAGGTGTCCCTGTTATTTTCTGTAATGACGCCCATTTAAAAGGAATTGACCATGAGCTAAAGCTTTGGGGTGACCACGCTATTGCGGGAACAAAAGGTGCAGAAATTATTCCTGAACTCGGACCAGAAGCTTCTGACTATATTGTCCCCAAACGCCGCTATTCAGGTTTCTTCCACACCGATTTGGATTTACTTTTAAAAGAACTTGGAATTACAACTGTTGTTGTAACTGGCTTACACACGCATATGTGTGTACGTCATACATCCGCAGACGCTTATATGCTTGGATATAAAGTTGTTGTAGCAACTGATTGCACAGACTCATTTACCAAAGAAGATTACGAATATGGTATCTCTTATCTAAAGAGTGTTTATGGTGCAGAAGCGTATACTGCTGACCAGCTTTTAGAGCAGTTTTAAACTAAAAAATAAAGAAAAGACACTCCTTTTGCAGAGATTTTTCTAAGGAGTGTCTTTTTTATTCCACGGATTTTAGTGATCCAGTCATGTCGATTTTTAGAATCTTTGGTGTTAAAAGTGCATCCACAATAAAGATAAAGGCAACTACAAGTAAAGCGGAGCCAATATAGTTCCACCACTGAACATCACTTAACGCGCCAAATTCTAAATAGTAGGTTAAAAACCAAATAAGAAGGCATCCAAGTCCTAGTCCAATGATAATTCCCATCACTGCCATGATGAATATTTCTCGATAAATGTACATGGTCACTTCATGATCTTTGTAACCAAGTACTTTTAAGGTAGCAAGCTCTCTTTCTCTTTCGCCAATATTCATATTGGTTAAGTTATAAACAACAAAGACAGTAAGTAAGAGAGCAAAGACAACCACAACAGTAGCAATAGGGCCGATTGTGTCTTTGAGTGTTGCATAATTGCCGCCTTCTAAAGCGTTAGCAATGTCCACTAAGCCTAACCCAGCAAAAACCAAAGCAGTGGAACCTGCAACAGAAATAATCGTCATAATCAAATGTGTTTTATAACGGAAAATATTTCTTAAGCAGCTTTTATATTTAAAACTAAGATGGTTCCAGATGATTTTAATTTTCTCAATCCATGTTTTATGTCCTGCTTTTGGTGCTTTTGGAAGAAGTAAACTAGCAGGTCTTTCCTTTAACTGTTTTAACACAACATAAACAGTAACAATTACCGACACAAGAATAATTCCAAGCGCGGCAATAATTCCCGCAACAGGCGATAATATCCAAACCATTTCAGGAGAATATAAAAGTGTACTAAAGGCGGGATAGATGACACTTGGTAAGACAGGTAAGCCAATTGCAAGTCCTACTCCTGCTGCAATGAGTGTCGCGCTTAAAGCCATGAAGACATACTTCATAACAATCTTCTTATCGCTCATGCCAAGCGATTTCATACAGGCAATTTGAGGACGTTCTTCATCAACAGTTCTAACCATTGTAGTAAGGACAACTAAAGCGACAACAAGAATAAAGAATAAGGGGAAGATTAAGGCAATAACATCAATCTTGTCGCAATAGCCGCCAAGCGTCATATAGGAGGCGTTTTGCTCCAAAGTTAAAACTTCTGCTTCTATCCCTAGCTCGTTTACTCTCTCTTTTACTTCATTTACGCGGTCTAAATAATGATGCGAATAATAAGAGTAATCAGATTCGGCAAAAGTTAAGGTAGATGAATCATTGATTGTGACGCGGACATAGACATCTGTTTTAGGAATTGCGCCATATAAAGAAGAAATAAAAGAAGGGAAAGAGCTCTCGGTAATATAGATAATATCGTTCAAGGTCTCATCGGGATTGGTTAACATAGGCTCCCCCGTTTTAAGAAGAATCAAAGGGTTACCAACAATGCCTGAAACGGTGAGATTAAAAGTAATAGGAATTTGTTGTCCAAAAATTTCTAGAGGGTAGGTAACATGAATCGTGTCACCTACTTCGTGAGCAGTGAGGCTTTCGTTATGACGCTCGACCATAATTTCAAATGGTTCATCTGGCCGGGCCCCATCTACCAAATCAAGCGTGGTAATATCCATTGGGTCATCTGGGATGACATAAAGCCTTGTATTGACTACCTCATCCATATCTGGGAGAGTTAAAGCCAAATCCACCGAGGTTAAAGCGGAAACAACAGACACTCCTTCTGTCTCTTCAATTTGAGAGATTTCTTTTTCCGTAAAGCCTGACACATTCGTGGATTTAATCGTTAAATCCGCAACTTTATGATCATGGAAAGAAGCGCTATAACTTGCTTCAATTGTGGAAGATAAAGTGCCAAGCCCCGCCACAAAAGCAATCCCAATAATCGCGATAAAGGTTAAGGATATTAATTTACCGAGATTATGTTTTATGGAACGAAAGATGTTTTTAATGTAGGCGCTCATTACCACTCAATCTCCTCAATTGGCTTCGGATTTTCAATTTTTTCAATCCATTCGGCATGACCGTTTTTAATATGAATGACTTTATCTGCCATATCTTTTAAGGCCGCGTTATGCGTTACGATAATGACAGACTTTTTTTGTTCGCGGCACATATCATGCAACAGTTTTAAGACGGCTTTTCCTGTTTGATAATCTAAAGCACCGGTTGGTTCGTCGCAGAGAATGATAGAGGGATTTTTTGCTAAAGCTCTCGCGATAGAAACTCTTTGCTGTTCTCCACCCGATAACTGAGCAGGAAAGTTATTCATTCTCTCTCCAAGTCCTACCTTTTTTAGCATTTCTTCGGGAGAGTAAGCGTCTTTGCACATTTCCACAGCAAGTTCGACATTTTCTTTTGCTGTAAGATTTGCCATTAAGTTATAAAACTGGAAGACAAAACCGACTGAGTTTCTGCGGTATTCGGTTAACTCTCTTTTATTTAAAGAAGCAATATCAGTGCCGCTTACTAAAAGATGTCCGGAAGTTGGACTGTCCATCCCGCCGATAATATTCAAAAGAGTAGTTTTGCCTGCACCAGAGGGGCCTAGAACAACCGTAAACTCGCCATTATCAATTTCAAAACTAATGTCATCTAAAGCTCGAATTTCACTTTCTCCATTTTGGAAACTTCTCACAATATTTTGCGCACAAATTGCAGGCATAATTTCTCCTCCTTCTCCTAGTAATCTAGGAGAAATTTGTTGTATGTCAATGGAAGGAGTATCAACATAAAAGCAACAAGTGTTGCAGAAGGAGAAAAAATGCGAAATTCCTATAAAAGTGAACGGGCAAAAGACCTAACACAAGAAATAAAAACTGTCTTTTATGAAAGTTTAGCGAAAGGGGAAATCTTATCTGTTTCTGCCCTAAGTAAAAAGCTTGGGATTAATCGCGCGACTTTTTACCGACATTTTTATGATATGAACGATGTTTTAGAGAGTATTGAAGATGATATTTTTAAGGAAGTAGAAGCCACTTTAGGGGAATTAGACGACAAACTCACACAGGAAGAGTTTTATATTGAAGTGGTGCATTTAATCAAAAAGAATCTTGGTCTTTTAGCCTACTTAATGGAGACAGGAGGTATCGCTGAAAACCGTTTCTTTCTTCGCATCATTTCTTATAGTGAGAAAAACTACATGCATTCGTTCCAAAAAAAGCATCCCAAAGTGCCAAAAGAAGAATGTGAAAATTTATTTCACTATTCTTTAAATGGCTCCATATCTCTTATTTCTGACTGGTTAAAAAGAGGGATGAAAAGTCCTATCGATAGCTTTGCAAAAACGATGAACCGTTATAACAAGGGTCTTACTGAGGCAATTCTTGCATATTACGAAGAAGATTAGTTAATTTCTTTTACTTCATCTTCTTCCATGATGTTTAATGACGCTTCATCTGGGACGGTAGTTGGAGAGATTTGTTCTAGAGTTAAGAACATATATAACGCGTTTGCTTTGGCTAGCATTGTTCCATCCATTAACTGGATTTCTGCCTCTCCTTTAAAACAAATACGATCAATGTGAGTGATTTTGGCAACACACTTTAAAGGGGTGTCATAAGGTACACCTTTATGATATTCAATATTTAATTTTAATGTGCAGCCATAGGCGCCAGGTTTATGAATCCAAATGGCTCTACCAATCGATTCATCAAGCATGGCAGCAATCATTCCTCCATGCACCCTTTCTGGATAAGATTGGTGATGAAATTTATAACGAAATAAAGCAATTAACGATTGATCTTCCATTTCATAAAAGGAAGCGTGGATGCCGTTTGGGTTATCTTTTCCACATACAATGCAATCAGCGGAATTGGTTTGTTTCTTGATTACTTTCATGCCGCGCATTATATCGCGAAAAGGTTTTATAATCTTCTTATGAATATTAGAGAACCTCTTGCCTTCCGTGTTCGCCCGCAAACGCTTGACGAAGTACTTGGTCAAAAGGCGCTTTGCCAAACTTTAAAGCAGTCTGTCAAAATGCATTCTCCTTTTTCTTTTCTCCTTTTTGGCTCTCCGGGCACAGGAAAAACCACGATCGCGGAAGCTTATGCCAAAGACATGGGAATTCATTACCAAAAATTAAATGCGGTAACTACCAGCAAAAAAGAGATGCAAGATGCGATTGAAATCTCACGTCATTATGGTCACGCGATTATCTTAATGGATGAGGTTCATCGTTTGGATAAAGCAAAACAAGATTTACTTTTACCTTATGTAGAAGATGGGACCTTCTTCCTAATTGGGGCGACTACTGCAAATCCATATGTATCTATCAATCGAGCGATTCGGTCTAGAGCAAGAGTGTTTGAAGTATTTCCTTTAAAGGAAGAAGAAGTAATAGAGGGACTAGAAAGAGCAAGCGCTTCTCCGCTTGGCTTAAATAACCAGTGGCATTTTGCGGATTCTGCCTATCAGTTTATTGCTTCTTTGTCCGGTGGTGATTTGCGTTTTGCTCTCAATTTATTAGAAGCATGTTCGATTCAGTTTTCTAATGACGCAATCATTGGCAAAGAGGAAGTTGCCAGCATTGAAAAAGTTCCTAACTACGCGATGGATAAAGATGAAGAAGAACATTATGACTCTGTCTCCGCTTTGCAAAAATCCATTCGAGGGAGTGATGTGGACGCTGCACTATACTATTTAGCAAGGCTATGTATTGCGGAAGATTTAGATAGCATTAAACGAAGATTGCCGATTATTGCTTATGAAGATATCGGCCTTGCTAATCCTGCCGCAGTGGACCGCTGTCAAAAGGCCATTCAAGCCGCAGAAAATGCTGGTTTTCCAGAAGCGGTAATTCCTTTAGCTTTTACGGTATGTGAACTTGCTTTATCGCCAAAATCCCGGGCTGCTGTTGATTCGATTCATATGACAATGGATTACGCCAAAGAAAAGCCGTTCCTCGTTCAAGACTATTTAAAATTAACGCCCGTATCACTAAAAGAAGAAGAGAAATATGACTATGGTAGACCTGATATTTGGGAAAAGATTCAGTATCTTCCAGAACTGTTAAAAGATAAAAAGTTTTTCTTAGAAAATGTTCATAGCAAAAGCAGTTATGAACAAGCTTTAAATCATCAACGAGAACGTCTATTAAAACAGGGAAGAACCAGCGACTTAGCTTCCTTAAAAAGAGAAAAGATAAAGTAACCGCTTTCTTGAAAAAAAGAGTGGTACTTTTGGAAAAAGCGAGTATGTTTCAAACCTCACCCCATTAGGGGTTGGAAAGGAGGTACGCGCCAATATGTCTATGAAGTATTTGGATCATGAGCAACCTGGCATCCTCCATAATGCCAGTTATGAGCAAGACCGCTCTTCTGCCTTAGCTTCTTTCGAGAATCGCTTCGGCAATGGAGCCTTCGATGCTTACGTTGATCAATTAGTCAGTGGACAAGGGAACGGATTCTAAATATCCGTGTCCCTAAAAGGACAAAAAGATTACGCCGGGAGCAATCTCGGCTTTTTCTTTTCTTTTTTTAGAGTATATTTATCACCACGTGGGCCCATGGCGGAATTGGCAGACGCGTTAGACTTAGGATCTAATGGGGCAACCCGTGCAAGTTCAAGTCTTGTTGGGCCCACCATAAAATAGAAGAGTGAGTCCGAGAAATCGGACTTTTTTAATTTCCTATGGGCCGAGCGCGAAAATCTTTTTTCGGCAAATGCGATTAAAGTGGATAAAAAAGTACCGCAAATTAGGTAAGCATATTAGAAGCAGGGTATTTCATAACTTAATAGATTCCTATCATGATTTTGTGTGCTTAAAAGAGTATTTTTATAGAAACACAAGTCAGAACAAACTGTGCGGAAATTGTTCTGCCCCAAACATAGATAAGAGAAAGAGAATAACGAATGAAGGTTTTGTAGAGGAGGCTTTATTCACTATAAATTTCAACTGAATTGCTACGTTGATTCTTGAGATAAATTTTTAGTATTTTACTTATCTTAAAATCGAGCGCTTTGGTAGGGCAATGAGTAAGGCAGGCTAAGCAGCTGATACAGTTATGATGGTTAATTTTTCCGTTTTGAATCGCATGATTGATACAGTTAAGGCCACACCTATTGCAAGAGATGCATTTGTTTGAATTGAATGTAATTTTCACACTGAGAGCTGCTCTTTCTTTAGGGAAGAAACGGTAACCTGGTGTCGACTTACTCCTTTTTATATCGATGATTTTTGTATCATTTTCCTGAAATCTCTGCAAAAGAGGCATTAAACTTCCGTAATTTGGTTCATAAGTGTCATTTTTAAGATAGGAATGTCTTACAGGAAAGTAGCACGCTCCAATAAGAGGCAACTTAAATTCATAACGCAAACGATATAACGAATTACCATGTTTGATTCTGCCATAGGTAGCGATAGCTATCATTCGATTGCACTTAATCTTCTTTAAAAGAGGATACAAATTTGTTGGAATATCTTGGCTATGAACAGGGTAGATGAGCAAAACATTGTTATATGGTGAATTAAAATCTGCTTTTGCAGCTTCAAGGAGTTTGTAGTTTAAAAACTCATTGCAAAAAAGAGCAACTTTTTGCGAGTTAGAAGTGTAAGACAAATAGATTACAGCATCTATTTTTGGAAATATTTCTTCATGATTTGACATTCTTCTACTTCTTCTAAATGAAACCCTAAATTTTCTTTCATCTCTTTGATTGCTTCTTCCCTAGAAATGTTTTGATCACGGCTTGCTAAAGATATTTCTAAAGCGCTAAAAGGAATCATGGATGATTTCATCTGATAAAAACGAATAAATTGACTATATTCTTTACATTTTTCACTTTGACAAGATGTGTGTAAACCTTTTGATAAACTTTCAGGAGGGACATAGCCGCATTCTTTTTGCAAAATGTCTTTTACTTTCCGCCAATCATAAATTCCGTCTTTGGAAACATCATTGAGATCTACTTGAATAAAGGCAGGGATATTTCCGCTCCATGAACTTCTTCTAATTGCTCCTTTTAATGGTTTCACAATAGAGGGAACTTCTTTTATTGCCTCACAAACATTGCTCACCAAACTGTTTTGATATCCCGCCATTGTCTTAAAAATATTGTCACCATTTGCTAACTGTTTCATGGTTAGAAGAGCCTGAAGTTGCCCTTTTTTAAGAGGTGGGTGCAAGGTGAAAACTCTTCCTAGAGAAACCATAAAGTTTAAAAATTTAGAACTTCCAAATCGGTAGGCAATCTTGGGAGCCATATGATTGTAGTAAAGTCCTTTCATTTGAACAGGTTCATTTCCTGCAACAAAATAGGGCACCTTTTCATCGACGAGTACTTCATAAAAGAGAACATAGGCTAAAGAGGGACAGGCGCATGTATTCTCACTTAATTCATAAAGTTTGGAGTATATCTTTCTTAGCGACTCGTTATCAATTTTTCGTGAGATAAATTCAACCTTATCTAAAGTCTTTTTTGCGCCTTCTATAGATAGCTTGGCGGATAAAGACATATAATGGATTTCCCAAGTTAAGGCTAAAACTCTTAAATTTTTTATTTTGGAAAGATAATAGAGTAAAAATGTAGAATCTTTTCCACCCGTATAAAAAACCGCTACATCAAAACGGGATTTTTTGGAGTGAGGAATATCGTTGAGAATAGGAAGAACTGCTTTCATCCATTTTGTGTCTTCTTTCGTTTGGCACATAGGGCACAAACCATTTTCATCAAATTCAAGGCCAGGGATGATGAAATCATTTGCAGCGCAGTTTTTACAAAAATGAGCTTCTTCTAAAGAAGTTGGGACCTTACGATATTTTTCTTCTTCCACAACAGCAATATCGATGATCTTCTTGCCTAAAATTCTTTTCTCTTTCTTCGACAAATCTTTTGGCAATTGTTGAATGATATTTAACTGCCTCTTACTCAGCCTAATAACATTTTTGAATAGATTTTCTTTGTTTCTCAGACCGTAATAGTGCAAAGAAGAATTTTCTAATTGATAACGAGATTGGAGAATGTACATATGGTAACCCTAATATGAGTTTACCATGAAATGTTTTAAAGATTTGGACTATATCAAATGTTGTGGTTGCGTGTGATATATACTTTTATTGCTTAAGGAGAAGATTTTATTTATGAAAAGAATAGATATATTCCTTGCCTTTCTTGTTATTTTTGGCGGCCTAATGATTATCGCTGGAGCGGTAGTGATGCTAAAAAGCGTAGATTTTGCACCAGAGGCCTTACCTTTCTTGTTAATTGGAGGCATTTTTGCTTTAGCTGGCTTTCTTGGTCTACTTTGGCCAAAAAAGAAGGATAAAGATTAGTAGCACGTTCTTAAAATTCGTTTTTATAAAGAATTTTTTAGGAGTATCGAATCTCATTTATTATTTCTTTTGATTTTTAAGACAATCAATTGGAACAACAAAAACTCCATCTTCTCTTTGATAAGCGGTAGAAGTACCAGTAACAATCATTAAAAATGATGGTTCTTTCATTTGTTCAAAATTGATTTTTTCTTTAAAACGAAGGAGTTTTTGGCTGCATCATGAATGGCATCGTCATCATAAAGTTTGATTTCAATTGCAGCCCAATCACCGCGGCAGCATAAATAAGCATAATTAGTAATAGTGTGGTTACTTACTGCCCCTGATGGATAAATATTTCGAAACAAATCAGAGATGGAATATTGTCCTGAAGAATCAAGAGATTCATAGAGAGACATTGGGCGAAGCAGTAAAGATGCGATTCTTCCAAGACCACTATGATGAATAAGCGATAAATCAGAAGGGAACTGCTACCAGTTAAAATAAATTGATTAAATTCTCCTCTTTTATCTATTTCGTAACGAATAGAGTCCCATATAAAAGGAATTAGCTGCCATTCATCGATGAGCAACGGAGTATCCCTTTTCAAAAATACGCTTGGTGTTGCTTTAGCTAAAGCAATATTTTGCTGCATGTTTGCAGGATTCTGCATGTAAATTGTTGTCTTAGCAATTTGAGATGCTGAGGTAGATTTTCCACACCATTACGGTCCCTGAATTAAAAACAGCACCCGATGTTCTCAGCTTCTTTTTAAGCGGATTATCAACTATTCTTGAATAATATTTATCATAAACATTTTTTACCGATAATATCAGCTTTTTTAAAGTTCACTTTGCCAAATGGCTGATTTTCACTTTGCCAAATGGCGATTTGTTGCATTTCAAAATAGCAGGAGAAGGTAATTCCAATTGTTTTAAAACAGATGTATAGTATTTGTATTTCAACTAGAACAAAATTTGCAAAAAACTTCGTAAAAAGCCCGTTCTTTTTTTGATAATTTGATTTTGTATGCTTAGAATAGCACTTGGCGCTTTGCCATAAGATATGAGAGATTTAACAGAAGATTTTGCTACTGCAAAAATTTGGCCACTGGTGTTTAAACTTGAAATTCCTGCCGTAATTGCTCAGCTTATTACCTTTTTCTATAACCTTGTTGATAGAATGTACGTGTCTAATATTGCTGGTATTGAAACGCAGGCTTTGGCTGCACTTGGGATTGTATTGCCCATCACTTTAATTGTACAAGCTTTTGCAAACTTAATTGGTCTTGGCGCCTCTCCTAAAGCTTCTATGGCAATGGGAGAAGGGGATAAAAACAAAGCAAACCATATTTTTAACTTTTCTTTTGCAATGCTTTTTTTAATTGGCGTGTTGATGACCATTGTTCTTTATCTTTTTGCAGAAGATATTGTGACTCTTTTTGGCTGTCCGGAAGACGCGATTACTTACGCGACCAGTTATTTAAAAATATATGCATTAGGAAGTATCTTCATTATCATGGTTCAAGGGCTAAATCCTTTTATTAGTGCGCAGGGACATTCTTTTATTGCAATGGGCACTACTTTACTGGGGGCGTTACTCAATGTTGGTCTTGATCCACTTTTTATTTTTACTTTGGGAATGGGAGTAGAAGGGGCAGCATTAGCGACAATTCTTTCTCAGCTTGCTTCCTTTATTTGGCTCCTTCTCTTCTTTTATAAAAAAGGTTCTTTCTTTCACCCTAGTTTTCGGGCAATGAAAATAGATAAAAAACTGATAGGAGGTATTTTGTTTCTTGGTTTATCTCCTTTTATCATGACTTTAACGGAAAGCATAATTCAAATTGTATTTAATGTTTGTTTAAAGATTGCTACCGGGGGAGATGGTAGTACATATACCGCTGCTTTGACAATTATGCTTAGTGCCTTGCAGCTTATTTCTCTTCCTTTAAACGGATTAGGATACGGGATAGCACCTTTTGTGTCTTATAACTATGGGAAAGGGGATGCGAAACGTTTGAAGGAGGGGATAAAAGACACTTTCCTTCTTGCACTTATTTTTGGAATTACAATTTATTTAGTTTCCATGATTTACCCAGAACTTTACGCCTATGTGTTTTCTGCTGAAGAAGACGTATTTCTCCTTGTAAAAGAGTTCACCCCTTTCTTTTTGATGGGAACAATCATGTTTACAGTTCAAATGACGCTTCAAAACATTAATGTCGCCTTAGGGCAAGGCAAAACCGCTCTCTTTTTAGCAGTCTTACGAAAAGTCATTATCTTAATTCCTTTATGTTTTATTTTGACTTATAGCCTTGGTTACTCTGGAGTGTATCTTTCTGAGGGAATTGCTGATCTTGTTGCGGGGGCGATTACCAGCGTAGTGATATTTGTTACGTTCCCGCGCGTGATAAAGAAAAGAGAAAAAGAAGTTCAGAACCTTTCTTCCGATAAGAGTATATCTTGACAAAAGTGCTAGCATAAAAACGTAAGGAGAGATTTATGAAAATTAGTTTTGGTTCAAAACCTTGGATTTACCCTCAACCCGTTCTTATTATTGGGACTTATGATGAAGACGGCACACCAGACGCAATGAATGCAGCGTGGGGTGGAATTGGGGATACAGAAGAAATTCGAATTTGCTTATCTAGCAATCACAAAACTGTTAAAAATCTTTTGGCCAAGAAAGCATTTACTGTTTCTATGGCTACAAAAAAGACTGTTGCGGAATGCGACTATTTTGGTCTTGCATCTGGTAACCAAGTAAAAGATAAAATTGCGAAAGTGAATTTCCACAGCGTGCATGCTGAACATGTAGACGCTCCTTACTTTGAAGAATTACCGTTAACCTTTGAGTGCACACTTATTTCTTATGATGAAGAAACAGGTGACTTAAGAGGAAAGATTGAAAACACCCTCGCTGATGAATCAATTTTGACGAACGGAAAGATTGATCCTGAGAAGTTAGAGCCAATCGCCTTTGATGGAGTGAATCATACTTATTTGCTCGTGAAAGGCGTTGTCGCGGACGCATTCTCTTGTGGCAAAAAATTCTTAAAGTAAACAGTATAAGAAAAACATTCCCTCTCATGAGAGAATGTTTTTTTGTGCAAAACTCAACTCTTTTTTCTGATTTTAGTCTACATAAAAGACATAGACTTCATAGGGGCGAAGTTGATCTGTTTCTTCTAAATAGTTATGAAGAAGCACTTTGCCGGGAATGTCTGGTTTGGGGTATGTGTTTGTTGAGAAATTCGCGATAACGCGCAACCTTTTGCCGTTTAACATTCTTGTATAGGCAATCCAGTCTGTCATTTCTAAATAGTCAGGAGAGAAAGAACCTTCGCGGATTAATGTGCGATATGGTTCCTTTTTCCAAAGGGCAATTGCTTCTTTATAGAAAGACAAAATGGAAGTGGGGTCTTTTTCTTCTTCACTTACAGAGAACCCTTTCTCATCCTTTCCGCCATCAACCCAAGGGGTACCTTTGGTAAAACCATATCCTTTTCTTGAATTCCAACGCATTGGAATTCTGCCATTATCACGGGCGGTTTTATCAAGTGCTGCTTTGGCTTCTTCCTCACTCATCCCCATGTTTTGGAGAATTTGGTAATGATTGATTGCTTCAATATCGCGGAAATCCTTAATACTAGCAAAGTGACCATTTACCATACCGATTTCATCACCTTGATAGATAAAGGGAGTTCCTCTTAAAAACAAGGTAGAGGCAAAAAGCATTTTCGCTGCTTCTTTACGATAATTTAAATCCGTATAACGATTTAAAGCGCGTGGCAAATCGTGGTTATTCCAAAAAATGGTATCCCAAGATTTTGCAGGATCGGTTTGTTGCCTGGCATAAATAATGTCGCGATAAATGTGAGGATCGAAAGGACGACATTTCCACTTGCCATAGTAGGGATCATGGAAGGCACCCCAATCATTAAAAAGGAATACCATTGATAACTCTTCTCTAGAAGGATCGGTGTAAAGAAGGCGGGTATTATGATCCGCGCACCAACACTCGCCTATGGTGATGCTGTCATATTTTCCGAATGTATTCCGATTTAATTCATGAAGGCGTTCATGAAGAGTAGGACCATTTTGGATAATGTGTTTGTCGATTTCCTTACCGATGTTTTCAATTACATCAAGCCGAAAACCATAAACACCTTTTTCTAACCAATAGTTACAAGCATCGTATAACGCTTCTCGCATTTTTTGTGAATCCCAGTTTAAGTCTGGTTGACCTGGGGCATATAAATGAAAATAGTATTCTTGCGTGGCTTCGTTATATTCCCATGCACTTCCGCCAAAAGTGGACTGAATATCATTTGGGGTCTTAGACCAAATATAAAATTCATGGTAAGGATTATCGACGGACTCTCTTCCTTTTTTGAACCATTCATGTTCTTTTGAAGTATGGTTTAGAACCATATCAAGAACAATTCTCATCCCTCTTTTACCAGCTTCATAGATCAATTCATCCATATCTTCATTGGTGCCAAAAATAGGATCAATATGATAATAATCAGCAATGTCATATCCCATATCTTCCATGGGAGAGACAAAACAGGGGGATAGCCACAAGGCGGTTACTCCTAATTTTTTTAAATAAGGAAGGCGGGAAATAATCCCTTTTAAATCACCGATTCCATCTCCGTCAGAGTCTTGGAATGACCGGGGATAGATTTGATAGACAATGTCATCTTGAAAGTGCGAATGTGCCATAATTGCTCCTAAAGGGCGAGTATTATGCCCTAAGCAGAGATATTATACAAATTGTGGAGGAAAAGCCCGATGAAGATAACATTAACTTCACCATTTTCTAGTTATTTGGACACTTTGTTTGCCAAAGAGTTTGGTTCTTTCTTTTTACCTTTAAGAGGAAAAGAAGAAGAGTTACGCAATTTATCTGTTGCTGAAGCGTTAAAAAGAATTCCAATTGGGGAACGTTTTATTCCTGATTTACTTGAAGGGATGAATGATGCTTTAGAAAGAATGAGTAGAGATGATTTTGCTTACATCTCTAAAACGAATCCTGCTGCAAGATATTTAGCTTACCCAGTCGATAAAGAAAAAGGAAAAGTCATTATTTTGCCGGGCGGAGGATATGAGGCGGTAGCTGGTTTTGTGGAAGGCTATCCTATTGCAAAAGAGATAAATTCTTATGGCTATAGTGCCTATGTTTTGAATTATTCTTGTGGCGAAAATGCTCTTTTTCCTCGTCCCATGTTAGATGTTAGTGAATCAATTCGTCACATTATTCCGGAAGCTTCTAGAAGATACGCCATATTAGGTTTTTCCGCAGGTGGACATTTAGCGGGTTCCATTTGTCTTAGAAAAAATCAAGATTTGATTGGATTAATCAGTAGGCCTGGTGTATTAGGTCTTGGCTATCCCGTTATCAGTTTCTATCAGCCTACACATGGTGGCACTAGAGATCGTGTTTTAGGGGAGAGAAAGAACGATATCATTTTCCAAAAAGCGTATAGCATTGAGGAAAATATTGATGAAGAATTTCCTCCTACATTTTGTTGGTGTGGAGAAGCAGATGACTGCGTTCCTTCTATAAATTCTCATATGTTAGAAGCCGCTCTTGCTAAAAAATCGATTAATAGAGAGTTTCTTTACGGGGATTTTAAAGAACATGGCTTAGGAAGAGCCCAAAATACTCCAATGGAAGGCTGGACGAAAAAATTTATCGACTTTTGTGATAAAAACCTCTGCAAATATCCATTTTAACGTTTGTTTTTATTAGTTTTGATGCAATCACATCCGCGCGTGAAGGTTTCAATGTTAAAATGCTTCTGCTATGAGCGAAACGCGAAATGTAGATACCCCGGAAGAGAGAAGAAAAGAAAAGAAAAACCATAGCAAGAGAAATTACATTATTTCTCTTTTGCTTGTGGTTATTTTAACTGGTGGCTCTTTACTTTTTGCATTCTATGGTGCTGGCGATGGTGACATTGTCTTAGGTTGGAATTCCATCATGGAGGCGATCGCTTCTGCAAATATCTATTGGCTTATTGGCATTTTGGGAATTCTTCTAGTTGCCTTTTTACTAGATGGCCTTGTTATTTATGTTTTCGCCAGACTATACACAAGAAAATATCATTTCTACCAGGGCTTCATGGTAGCCCTCATTGGTGCTTTTTATAATAACGTTACTCCTTCTTCCTCTGGCGGTCAGCCTATGCAGGCTTATTACATGAAAACGCAGGGAATCGAGATTAGTAATGCCGCATCCATTATGGTTATGTGGTTTATTTGTTATCAGCTATCTCTCATTTCTTTAGATATTGTTGCAATTGGTGTGGAATGGCAGCAAATCATGTCGATTACTTCCTTCGCTATCCCTGGAATTTCCATTATGGGATGGAATGGTGAGATACCTATGGTGCCACTAATTATTATCGGCTTTATTCTCAATTTATCGGTAATTGGCATTGTTCTTCTTATGAGTTTATCGCGGAGATTTCAAAATTTTGTTCTCCATTACATTATTTCAGGATTAGCGAAAATTCACTTATTAAAAAGACCAGATAAAACACGAGAGAATCTTCGTGTTCATGTCGAAAATTTCCGCATGGAACTCAAACGTTTATTTAGTAATATTCCTGCTTTTATTTTGGTATTTGTCCTCCTGTTAGTCATTATGCTTTTGCGTTTTTCGGTTCCTTATTTTGCAGGATTAGCGTTAGATGCTTATGGTTATGGCCAAGGTTATGATTTCTTTAGCATGTGGGATGGTGTTTTCCGCAGCGCTTTCCATCAAATGGTAACAGGACTCATTCCAACTCCAGGCTCTGCAGGTGTTTCGGAATTATTCTTTACCGCAATGTTTAATGACTTCTATCTTTCAACAGTTGCACCTTTGCCTGATGGCACTTTTACAACAATTCGTTCTGCTTCTGCCAATATGATGACCATCCAAATTATTTGGCGTTTCTTTACTTATTATCTTGTTTTACTATTTGGCGGAATTGCTTCTGCTTTGTACCGCTCTCGCCCCAAAGAGACATATCGCTACGCCAATCGTCAGACCTTTGTAGATTTGCAGCTTTCTACCTTTGAAGAGAGAAGAAGATCTGTGAATACTTTATATGAAACAAGACAGCTTTCTCGTCAGGCAATTATGAAAGAGTTACAGGCTTTGCCTTCTGGCCAAGAGACAGGAGACCCTGAGATTGATTACCCCTTGCCGCAAGTGAAAAAAGAAACGGAGAAGAACTCTTCTTCTAGAAGGAGGAGAAAATAATGAAAGTAGCGCTTTTTAGCGATACCTTTCCTCCTGAGAGGAACGGGGTAGCAACCTCCTGCAGATCTCTTTACCGCACGCTTCGTAAGCATGGAGATAACTGCCTTGTTGTAACAACAAATCCTCACGGTAAAGGAATTCAGCGAGAAGGAGAAGATGGGTCTATTGTCCGTCTTCCAGGCATTCGTTTAAAACATTTATATGATTACCGTGCAGCAACTTTTTATTCTCCTACAACAATGAAAATATTGAAGGAGTATCATCCTGACTTGGTGCACATCCAGACGGATGCTGGGATTGGACAGTTTGGCTTTTTAGTTGCAAAAAAGCTTCACATTCCGACTGTATATACTTTCCACACGATGGTGGAAGATTATACCTATTATGTGACAAAAGGTGTGTTTGACCGTGTCGCGAAAGGAATTGTTCGCACCTATATTCGTCATATGTCCTTAACGGCGAATGAATTTATTACTCCAAGCGACAAAATAAGAGAATATATGCGTACGATTGGGGTAGATACCCAAATGAATGTTGTTCCAACAGGTACTGATTTTTCTATGTATGACCCCTCCTCTATTCCGGAAGAGAAAGTAAAAGAGTTAAAAGCGCGTTATGAAATTCCTGAAGACGCTTTGGTATTCCTTTTTCTTGGCAGAGTAGCGAAAGAAAAGTCTGTCGACTTACTCCTTAAAGGTTACAAAGAATTTTTAGATGCAAAAGGAAATGCAAATACACGTTTTGTCATTGTAGGAGGAGGTCCTGCAATTGAAGAACTACAAGAATTAGCTCACTCTTTGAAAATAGAAGATCATGTTATTTTTACAGGTCCTGTAAGTCCTGATGCCACACCAATTTATTATCAACTCGGAGACGTTTTTCTCTCCGCTTCTATTACAGAAACGCAGGGGTTAACTTTCCAAGAGGCAATCGCTGCACATTTACTTCTTGTCGCGCGGTATGATGATGCATTGCTAGACACCATTAAAGATGGAGAAACAGGAATTTTCTTTGTGGACGAACATGACTTATCAACAAAGATGCAAAGCTTACTTGTTTTGCCAAAAAGCAAAAGAGAAAGCATGGAGAGAAAGGCACTGGAAATTATTGAGCCTTACTCTCTCGACTGCTTTTATAAAAACATAAGGAGTGTTTACGACCGTGCCCTTCGAAAGAACTGGTGAAGCTATCACTTCCATTAAGGCGTTAAAAAACGGGAAATATAAAGTCTCTCTTGGACAAACTTCTTTTCTTTTAAATCAAGAAGCCTATGTGGAGTTTGCTCCATATATAGGTAAAAAATGTAATCAAGAAGATATCGACCGTTTAAAAGAATTAGAAAAAGAAGGACCCATTTATTCTTTTGCAAGACATTTAGTCATTCGCGAAAATATCTCTCCTAAACGCGTTTATCAAAGGATATTAAAAAAGGCCGAAAATAAAAAAGTTTTAGCGTACAAAATTTTTAACTCCTTAAAAGAAGAGGGACTTTTAAAGGAAGAAGATTTTGCAAGAAACTATGTGGAAGAGAAACAGTTTCAAGGATATGGTCCAAGAAAGATAAAAGAAGACCTTTTAAAAGAAGGAATCTCTCCTTCTCTTGCTGCTTCTTTTTCTTTAAAAGAAAAGGAAGAAGAGGCGGTGAAATATTTGCCTTTATTAGAAAAAAAGTTTTCTTATTACCCCTATGGGGAAAGAATAAGAAAAGGGGAAGAGTTTCTTCTCCGCAAAGGATATAGTCACTCTCTCAGTCATAAAATTGCTTTAAAAATCAAAGAAAATAGGCGGGAATTAGAAAGATATTGCAAAAAACGTTATACACTTTTAAGAAAAAAGTATGAGATGTACTATAATGAAAAGGACGCGAAAGAGAAAACAAAGTCTCTTTTATTAAAAGAAGGATTCTCTTTATCTCTGATTCAAAAGGAGGAGAGCCAATATGGGCAAAATTATTGATTTAAAAGATGGTGACAGAGTATTTGAACAGTATATGGTAAAGTCTTGTGACTGCCTTACTTCCAATGCTGGTAAAAACTATTTAAATGTGACTTTGCAGGATAGCAGCGGCACGGTAACTGCCAAAAAGTGGGATGTTTATCCAGGTGACATAGAACTTTTTACTCCTGGTAATGTCCTTTTGATTGAAGGCGCTGCTCTTTCTTATAAAGGGCAGATGCAAATGAAAATTTTATCCGTAGATCCTGTGGATGCGGCTTTGGTGGATTATTCCCGCTTTATTCCTGAAGCACCGGAAAAGAAAGAAGATATGGAGAAGGAAATTTATGCCTTTTTACATAGCATCAAGGATGATGATATTCGTAAATTGTCTACTGCTGTGTTAGAACGCCATAAAAATGAATACTTTACCTATCCTGCGGCAGTAACCAATCATCATGCCTTTTTATCCGGCTTAGCGTATCATTCTTTATCTATGGCGCGTCTAGCGGATGCTATCTGTCATTTATATCCATCTTTAAACCGCGATTATTTAATCGCAGGAACCTTAATTCATGATATTGGAAAGACAGTTGAGTTATCTGGCCCTATTGCTACACGTTATACGCTAGAAGGAAAGCTTGTAGGGCACATTGTTTTGCTTGTTGGAGAAATACGCGAGGAAAGTCAAAAACTTGGCATAGACGAAGAGAAAAGTGCCCTTTTGGAGCATATGGTTGTTTCTCATCACTCTAAGCCTGAATTTGGTTCTCCTATCGCTCCGCTTACCAAAGAAGCGCTTGTTCTTGGCATGATCGATGATTTAGATGCAAAAATTAATTTACTTGACCGCGTTATGTCTCTTGTGGAACCGGGTGAGTGGTCAACAAAGCAGCACGCTTTAGATGATCGTTGCTTCTATCGTCCTACCTTTGAGAAGAAGGAAGATTAGAAGATATAGAAAAAGAGGCCTTTCCTGAAACTCCTATTCTCTATTACTAGAGAAGAGTATCTGAAAGAGCCTCTTTTTTCTTATTCTTCCATTTTGTTTTTAATGGATTCTGCCAAAGAGAGCATATCAATCGCAGCAATATCTTGGCTTTTCATGGTGATTTGGAAACCAGGATCGCCAGAGAGATATCGAGGAATAACGTGAACATGGAAGTGAATGACAGATTGTCCTGCTACAGGACCAACATTCGTTAATATATTTACTCCTTGCGCACCTAAAATCGCCATCTCTGCTTGTCCTATTCTTTGGGCGACATCAAGCACTTTATGCAAAGTCTCTGGCGGAGTGGATAAAAAGTCATCGTAATGCTTTTTTGGCATAACGAGAGTATGTCCTTTGGTCGTTTGAGAAATGTCTAAAATCGCTAAGACGTCATCATCTTCATACACTTTGGAAGAAGGAATTTCTCCATCAATAATTCGGCAAAAAATATCTTTCATCATTTCTCTCCTAAAAAGAAAGGGGACGTGGAACGTCCCCTATAGTTTACTCTTCTTTTCCTTCTTCGCTTAATCAAATAAGTCTGGGAAGGTTGTAACAAAGTAATTATAAACCGCAGTATCGTGATAAACGATCGCCATTTGATTGACGTAGTACTCGTTTGCAGCGCTTTGCCAGGTATCGCCACTTGCAAGTTCATAGGCAACCTTACGCGCAACAACATCCGCATAGTAGGGGTCGTTGGTGTGCTTTTCCATGTCGTCATAATAACGGCTGGATGGATCGCTAGAAACAGAGTCGGTAGGAGTGAGTTTTGCTGCCTTCACTGCTTCATCAACACGAATAAGGTATGTGGTATCTGCTGTTTCATCGTAGGTGATATAGGGATAAGCAGTACCGGTTTCTGGATCTCTTTGTGTGAGGTAGTAGTTTCCACCGCGGTAATGACCGTATTGGAAATTATCTGCGGCAGTATCACTTGCATATCCATCACCTTCCCAAGCGGTACTATCCACTTCGTTAGCAACTTGGACACGGAAGAGACGATTCTTTAACTCTTCATTCTCAAGTGTGAGACCAGAAGAGGTATACCAGCCGCTTGTGGTGTTATCTTCCATTTGAAGATTTCTCACCATGATCATAAGGCCGGTTTCTACGGTGTATTCGCCGTTATTAGTGAACTCATCCCGTACAGCGCTATCATCAAGGAAGCGGTCATTTACTAATTTTTGGTAACGTTCCATGATGGTGCCATAACGTGATTCCACCCAGTATTCATATTGGATTTCGTTCACGCTGATGGACTTTTTGCTCCATCCAGCATCCGCATAAATGGTTTCAGCAAGAGTTAAATCTTCGCCAGTTAAACCTTCTACAGTTCCTTTATATAAGGTATCTAAGAAAGTCATTCCGTAGCGGTTAACATCTAAACCTGCTTCAATCACGTTTTCTGCATAAGCATCCACAAGGTTTAACACATAAGAGTGATCGAGTGGATTATCGGGTAAAGCGATAAAGTCAACTTTACGAGCAGAGGTAAGACGAATTTGACCAATGTTTTGATCAATTAAGTATTGGGCAGTAAGTTCTGTACGATAAATATCAGGGAGAACAGCTGCTTCAATATAGTTTTGATAAGTTCCAAAGATGTCTTTGAAGTAGGCGTTTTCAATATCGCCTTCTGCAAGACGGTTTCCACCATCTAACACGATAGAACCAGTTTCTTTAGCAGTTTCTGAAAGACGGAAGGAGCCTTCAACTTGCTTATATCCTTCATTATAAGGATAAACATCGCCTTCTCTTTGTGCTAAATCGTAGTAGTTTGCAGTTTGTGCGTCATAGAACATTTTTTCACTGAACTCACTACGCACTTGATAGGTAGCATCTTGGACATAGCCCCAGAAGACGTCACGAATCCGGTAAAGCACCTCTTCATAAAAGTTGATGACTTTGGCAATTTGTGCATTGCCTTCTTCATCATGATAAACCGAATATTTTTCTGCAAAGGCAGAAATATCTGCTGTGTTACTAGAATCGGCAAGATAAGCTTCTGCAACCGTGCGAAGTCCTTTTTCAATAACTGCACCAGTATCATCGGTAACATCAAAGAAGTTACCATAGATGGTAGTGCTATATAAATAAAGGACATTATTTAAGACGGTTTGGCTATTGGTATCGCCAGAAGTAACAAGGGCGTCATAAATTTCGCCCATGGTGTTATTTACAACATCATTCTCTAAATTAAAGATAGGAGCCTCATCAAAATCAGAGGTTGGGCGGGCTTCTACGCTGTCGCAGCCTGCAAGTAATAAAGCACTTGCAGCAAGAACAAGAAGTCCAGAAGCGAATTTTTTACTTTTCATCTTTCTCTCCTCCCTTAAGCGTTAGACCCACTTGATGAAGTTGGGTAGTAGCAAGCACCACCAACATTCCAAACAGAAGTAATGTCTTGTGTTTCGTAGTCGACAGCGCAGATTTCGGAAATAAGGTAACCAGTACCAGTATCTGCGCCGATTGCTCTTTCTTGCTCTTGAGCAGCAAGCATTTCCGCGTAACTCTTCCAGTTATCACTCCATTTGTTGAAGTTCGTATCAATTGTGGATTGACGAGAAGTTTGGACGTAAGTTTGCATCTCTTGCTCGACTTGAGCGTCCGCAAATTCGATATTTCCACTTTCCACTAAACGTTGGAAGTTATAAGAGGAAAGGTTGGAATTATAAGAGGTAATTAAGTTAGAAACTTCGTTTGCTCTTTCTGTTTGAGAGGTGGTGGAAGAGTTATTGAAGTTGACATAAGTGGTCTTGCTTTCTGCAGATCCATCCACAGTGTAAGTCGGATAACGGCTCATATTGGGGGTAGCAGTGGTGTAATACTCACTTAAAGTAGCAATATCAGCATCTGTTACAGGAGCGTCATTTTCTACAACTGTTTGTTGCCCTTCGTGGCCACTAGAAGCAGAAGCCTCCATGCTTTGTCCATAACGCGATAAGGCGCTGCGTTCAATAACAATGAAGTGAACTCCTTGATAGGAATCAGATCCCGCACGAACTGCTAAGACAATTTGCCCTTCGCTATCGGTTAAGACGTTATTTGTGAACTGAGGAAGAATATTGGTAGTATCGACTGAGAAACCAGGAAGAGAGCCAAAATTAGCATTGTAGAACCCTTCATAGTTTTCAGAAGTAATGTGGCCAGTTGCATTATCGACCGTAATAAAGTCTTCCCAAGTGCGTTCTGTATTTACGATATCACCAATGGTGTTTGTAGCGATTTCATTTGGTGTGATAACGCAAATGTTATGGTGATTGAAATATTTATTGTAGATGACGTTTCTTGGATAGAAGGTATCAACACTGTTATTGACAGGGTTGCCGTTCTCATCTTGCTGCACTTTTCCTTCTTCTAATAAGGCAATGGCTGCGCCAAAGGGGATTTGGCCAATATCTAAATTATTGAAGAAGTCATAGACAGTTTGATCAGTGCCATCAAGAACTTGGTTTTCATCAATCATATCCGAGGTGATGGAACCATCAGAACTTGCTGCAGCGTCTTCTCTTAAGCCCGGGGTAATACGATAAGCATTTTCTCTTCCGTATTCTGTTGCTTGATTTCTTTCGTTATATAAGGATTCAAAGGCGTAGACACCAAGTTTGAATTCAGGAACGTAATCGGTTTCCATTACTTTGGTAACAATGCCGGAGTCACCATAAGCTGCCGCAGAAGAAGAGTCGTCTGAATAAACGTTGGCGATTCTACCAAAAGACCAACGATTGCTTCCAAGGGAAACAAGGCTTCTTGTTCCATCAGCACTTTCACTGATACGTCCACCAGCAAGAGCGATAACAACACTTGCTAAGTCGGTTGCTTCTCCACCTTCATCAACGGCGGTAGGCTCTGTGATCTTATCTTGTGTGTATTCGTGAGAAATTCCGCTAGAGAGTTTAACAAGAATATGACGGAAGTGATAAGGCATTTGTTCCTTAAGCCAACCGTCATTTCCTGGACCCCACTTTTCACTTTCTGGGAAAGCTTCATAAGTGGTGCCATCGAGAGTGTATTCGCCATCTCTCATAGCATCGACCCCGTTCACGGAAGAGTTGCCCGTGCCAAAGGTCTGTTCTAAATCTTGTTGGAAACGTTGTTGTTCCTCTTCATAGAGGTGGTATTCGAAGAGTTCATCAACATTATCAACGCCGGCAGCGTCTAAAATGCTTTCAAATTCCTCTTCATAGGTTGTTCCGTTACTTTCTGCGTTGGTTTCTGCCGTTTGTCTATCTTCTAAAACAGCGGAAGTAGCATTTTCACGAAGTTCAGCCAAGACAGCTGCTTGGCTAGGATCTTCGTAATAGTTCCGGATCAATACCTCATACACATGATCGAATTCTGTGCTGAGGCTATTCCCGTCCTGGCGATAATCGTTAAGAAGATCTTCTGCCGTATAGGCGACACGGTTTCCTTGCGCATCGGTATAGGTGAAGATTGCACCTTCTGCACTCCAGGTAGGGGAATCACAAGCACTAAGCCCAACAGCCCCAGCAAATAAGCCGACCATTAGGATTGCGCATTTCTTAGTATTCATATCGAAGTCAGAGATCCTCCTGGCAAATAAATGCGCGTGCATTTTATTCTCTAAAGAGAATCCCTGCAATGAGTAAAACCTTTTTGTATTTTGTTATCATGTTATTTGAAGAGCGCGCAGAAGGATACTAGGATTAGCACGCATAAAGGAGGCAGAGTATGGGATTACTAGAAATTAAGGGCCTAAAAGTCGCTGTTCAAGAGAAAGAAATTTTAAAGGGAGTCGACTTAAAAATAGCGCCAGGAGAAATGGTTGCCTTGCTTGGTCCAAATGGCCACGGGAAAAGCACATTACTCGCTTCCATTATGGGAAATCCTGCCTTTCAAGTGAAAGAAGGAAGTATCGATTATAACGGGGAAAATGTACTGTCTTTGAGTGTAGATAAGCGAAGCAAGATTGGCATGTTTTTGGCAATGCAAAATCCCATCGAAATTGCTGGTGTGAACTACTCTGATTTCTTAAAAAGCGCGATGAATAGTCACTTAGAAAAGAAGCTATCTCTCTTCCAGTTTATTCGCCAAATTGAAGGTGCTTATAAAGAGATGGGCATCCCCTTTGAAATGGCTCAAAGAGGGCTCAATGAAGGTTTTTCAGGAGGAGAAAAGAAAAGAAACGAAATTCTTCAAATGAAACTTTTAAAACCTTCTTTTGCCATGTTAGATGAAATTGATTCCGGCTTAGACGTAGATGCGATTGATGTTGTGGCGAAAGAAATTTGCAAAGAAAGAGAAGCAGGAACTTCTTTCTTAGTGATTAGCCATTATGCAAGACTTTATGATTTAATCCATCCTTCTCGCGCAGTGGTCATGATTAATGGACGCATTGTTACCGAAGGCGGGCCGGAACTTATTAAGCGGATTGATCATGAAGGTTATGAATGGATTCACCGTGAACTAGGTATCTCTGTGGAAAAAGAAATTGATACGCCAATGAGTAATACCTCTATCGGTGTTTGTGCAACAAAGGAAGCTCTCGATGGAACTCATTAAAAACGAACATTTTTTACGGGAATATTTATCTGTCGACGAGACAGAAGATATTGACTTAGAAGTAGAAGAAAACCTGCAAATCTCCCTTCTAATTGCTAATTTTGATATTTTTTCTAATCGAAAAATCACTGCAAAACTAAAGGAAAATAGTTCTTTATCTATTGCTGTTGCTGACTTTAGTAGAGGGAAGGGCAACTTTACGGTAGAGGCGGATATTTTAGGGAAAGTGGCAAGCTTTGAAATTAGAGGTTCTTCTTTGGCTTTAAAGAATGACAACAAGCGCTTTGACATTCATTTGATCCATAAGTTTGGCAATTCGAAAGGGCTTGTTTCTTTGCACGGTATAGCGGGAGGAAAAAGTCAGCTTACCTTTGATGGCGTCTCTTCTATCGAAAAGGGAGCAAAAAAGAGTAATACCAGGCAAGAAGCGAAGATTATTGTGATTGATTCGAGCGCATTTTGCCGCTGCTCACCATCATTAGAGATTGATGAAAACGATGTGATTGCTTCTCATGGCGCGGTGGAAGGCCGTCTTAATGACATGGAGCTTTTCTACCTTGAAAGTAGAGGTATTGAAGAAAAAGAAGCAAGAAGGCTTATTGCGATGGGTTATTTATCCCCTATTGCTCGATACTTCCCAAATCAAATTCAAGAAAAGATTCTTACTTCTGCAGAAGGAGGCATCTAATGATTGATATCAAGCGATTTCAGAAAGATTTCCCTATGTTAACGGGGAAAACGATGCAAGGGCACCCCTTAGTGTGGCTAGATAATGCCTCCACAACTTTTAAACCTATTTCCGTCCTAAAAGCGGTGGAAAAATATTACACCGAATATACAAGTAACAGTCATCGTGGTGATTATGATCTTTGTTATCAGGTAGATTCTCTTATTGTCGAAACAAGAAAAACAGTTGCGGATTTTATTCATGCAAAAAGTGAAGAAGTTGTTTTTACAAGTGGCTGCACTGCCTCTTTAAATTTAGTAGCTTTTGGTTATGGATTAACTCATGTAAAAAAAGATGATGAGATTCTTTTAACACAGGCTGAGCACGCCTCTAATGTGTTGCCTTGGTTTAAGGTAGCAGAAATGACAGGTGCTAAGATATCGTATATTCCTCTTGATGAAGAAGGGCGTTTAACAGCAGAAAATTTACGCAAAGTAATTTCTAACAAGACCAAAATTATTGCCGTAGCGCATGTTACAAATGTTTTAGGCTATGTTGCACCAATTAAGGAACTTGCTGCTATTGCTCATGAGTATGGCGCGATATTAGTTTGTGATGGTGCACAGTCTGTTCCCCATATGAAAACAGATGTTCAAGATTTAGACTGTGATTTTTTAGCTTTTTCTGGTCATAAGATGTGTGGTCCCACTGGTATTGGTGTGCTTTATGGGAAATTTTCACTTCTTTGTGAAACGGAACCTTTTATGACTGGAGGCGGAATGAATGCTAAATTTGATATGTGCGGGGATGTGAATTATTTGCAGCCTCCTTTGCGTTTTGAAGCAGGTACACAAAATATTGAAGGAATTTTAGGGCTAAAAGTTGCTATTGATTATTTGAATTCCATTGGTATTGAAGAAATTACGACTTATGAGCGAGAACTGAAAAAATATGCTGTTCGTCAATTAGAAAAAACAAATATGGCCGAGATTTATAATCCCCATAGTGAAGCTGGCATTGTAACTTTTAATATCAAAGGAGTTTTTGCTCAAGACGGTGCTACATTTTTAAATTCAAAGGGGATTGCTTGCCGTTCTGGTAATCACTGCGCCAAAATTTTGATTGATTATTTACATCAAGTTGCAACCATTCGTGCCAGTTTTTATTTCTATACAACAAGGCAAGATATTGATGCTTTAGTGGATGCAGTTGCTCATGGAAAGGAGTTCTTAGATGCCTACTTTTGATTTATCGCCCGAGTTAATGCGGGAAATTATATTAGATCATTACTCTCATCCTCTTCATAAAGGAGTTCCTGCAAACTTAGATGGGTATGAAAAAATTCATGCAGACTCCGTGAACTGCATTGATGATTTTGACTTTTATTTAAAAAGCGAAGCAGACACAGTAAAAGATGCGATGTGGGAGGGAGTTGCCTGTGCTATTTCTACTGCCTCTACGGATATTCTTTGTGATTCTCTTATTGGTAAAACAAAGAAAGAGGCGTTATACCTTATTGAACAGTATTCTTTAATGATTGCAGAAAAACCATACGATGCAGATTTATTGGGGGAAGCTTTAGCCTTCCAAAACACGGGAAAGCAAGCGGCAAGAATCCATTGCGCTACAATGGGCTGGGATGCTGCAAAAGCGCTTTTAGAAGGGGAAAAGAATCATGGATAAAAAGAAAGATCTTCCAAATGAATACCAATATGGTTTTCATGACGACGCCAAAGTTCTTTTTACCACTGGCAAAGGTTTAAATGAAGATGTGGTGAGAGCGATTTCCAAAGCCAAAGCAGAGCCAGAATGGATGCTAGAATATCGCCTTGCTTCTCTTAAAGCTTTTGAGAGTATGCCCTTACCATCTTATGGTCCAGATCTAACTTTTCTTGATTTTCCAAGTTATACCTACTTTACACGTGTTTCTAAAGGGGAAGAACAAAGCTGGGAAGAAGTGCCAGAAGCAGTAAAGTCCACCTTTGAAAAACTTGGAATTCCAGAGGCAGAACGGAAGTTTTTTGCAGGCGTTACAACGCAGTATGAATCGGAAGTTGTTTATCACAACATGCTTGAAGAAGTGGAGAAAAAAGGCGTAATTTTCTTATCCACAGATATGGGGCTTAAAGCGTGCCCAGAATTATTTAAAGAATATTTCGGTTCCGTAGTTCCTTATAAAGACAATAAATTTGCTGCTTTAAATGGAGCAGTTTGGTCTGGTGGTTCTTTTATTTATGTTCCGAAAGGCGTTCATCTAGAAAAGCCATTACAGAGTTATTTCCGTATTAATAATGAAAAAACAGGCCAATTTGAAAGAACTTTAATTATCGTCGACGAAGGTGCAGACGTGAATTATGTTGAGGGATGTACCGCGCCTATTTATAGCAAAGAATCTCTCCATGCTGCGGTAGTAGAAATTATTGTTAAAAAAGGCGCTAGATGCCGTTATACCACAGTGCAAAACTGGTCGACCAACATTGTGAATTTAGTAACACAGAGAGCAAAAGTGCTTGATGATGGGCTTATGGAATGGGTAGATGGCAATATTGGCAGTTATCGCAATATGAAGTATCCCGGATGCATCTTAGAAGGGGATCGCGCAAAAGGATCTGTCATTTCGATTGCCGTTGGTGGTAAAAACCAGTTCCAAGATAACGGGGCAAGAATGATTCATAAAGGAAAAAATACTTCCAGCACCATTATCTCTAAGAGTATTTGCCATGATGGTGGAACGGTGAATTATCGCGGAACGGTCAGAATGCTGCCTGGCGCAGAAAACGCTCATAGCCATGTGGAATGTGATACTCTCATTTTAGATGATGCTTCTTTTTCCGATACTTTCCCTAAAAATGAATTATTTAACGGAACAAGTTATATTGAACATGAGGCTACTGTCAGTAAGATAAACGATGAACAACTCTTTTATTTAATGAGTCGAGGTTTAAGCGAACAAGAAGCAACAGAAATGATTGTTATGGGATTTATTGAGCCATTTAGCAAAGAGTTACCTATGGAATATGCTGTAGAGCTGAATCAACTCATTAAACTCGATATGTCAGGGTCAATTGGATAATGGAATGTGATGTATTAGTAATAGGCGGAGGACACGCTGGGATTGAGGCGGCACATGCTGCAGCCAAAATGGGTAAAAACACCATTCTTTTAACTTTAAATAAAAAGATGATAGGCAATATGCCTTGTAATCCTCATATTGGTGGCAGTGCGAAAGGCATTTTAGTTCGCGAAATTGATGCTCTTGGGGGACTAATGGGCATTGCCGCGGATATTTCTCCTTTGCAGATTAAGATGCTAAATACGGGCAAAGGACCAGGAGTACAGTGCCTTCGTGCACAGGAAGATAAAATAGAATATCCCTGCAATATCCAGTCTCTTTTATCGAAAACAGAGAATTTAACGATTAAGGAAGGAGAAGCGACAAGTTTACTTTCAACAGAAAAGAAAGTGACTGGCGTTATTTTAAAATCAGGAGAAGAAATACACGCAAAGGCGACAATTTTAACTTCTGGAACTTATTTGGAGGCTTCCATCTTTCGCGGTTTAAAAGAGAGTAAAGAAGGGCCAGATGGAGAAAAAGGAAGTTATGGTTTAAGCGCGTCTTTAAAAGCGCTTGGCTTACCAATTCGCCGTTTTAAAACCGGTACCCCACCTCGTTTAAAAAAATCTACGATTGATTTTTCTAAGGCGCTTATTCAGCCTGGAATGGATGGCGATTTAGCCTTTTCCTATTCTACAAAAAATTTTGTTCCGCTTGAAAAACAGCTTCCTTGTTATTTGATTTATACGAATAAAAAGACAATGGATTTAGTGAAGAAATATTCTCCACTCAGTTCTTTACATAATGGTTTGATGCACGGCATTGGTCCTCGTTATTGTCCTTCGATTGAAGCAAAAGCAGAACGTTTCCCAGAAAAAGATCAACATCAATTATTTTTAGAGCCGGAATTTCGTGATGGAGAAAGTATTTATCTTCAAGGCTTTTCGAACGGTTTTGCACCAGAAATTCAAGAAGAAATCGTGAAAACATTGCCTGGTTTAGAAAAGGTTGAATTTTTGAAGTACGCCTATCAGATTGAATATGATTGCCTTGATCCTTTATCTTTTGGTCCAGATTTGAAGTCCAAGATTTTAGATGGGTTATTTGCGGCAGGACAGGTGATTGGTACTTCTGGTTATGAAGAGGCCGCATCGCTTGGTTTAATGGCAGGTATTAATGCGTGTTTAGCTCTAGATAATCGTCCTGCATTTTATTTAAGAAGAGATGAAGCTTATATCGGTGTCATGATTGATGATTTAGTCAGCAAAGGCGCGGAGGAACCATACCGCCTTATGTCTTCTCGCGCGGAACATCGTTTATTGCTGCGTCACGATAATGCGGATTTGCGTCTTACTCAATACGGCCATGATTTAGGCCTAATTGGGGAAGAGGAGTATTCTAATTTTCTAAAAAGGAAAGAGGATATTGAACTTGCCAAGAATTTATTAAAAAGCACGACAATATCTTCTTCTGATGCAGCAAATCAAATGTTAGAAAAACGAGGATATCATGATACGGAACTAGGCCACAGGGCATCAGATTTATTGATGAGACCTCGCATTAGTTTTGAAGATTTAAAGCCGTTTTTATCTTCCCTTCCTCCTCTTTCTAGCAATCAGTCCATGACGATTGAAACGGACATTAAATATTCTGGTTATATCGCAAGAGAAGAAGCTGAAGTGTTGAGACAAAGAAAATTAGAGGATGTTTGCTTGCCACAAGATTTCCCTTATATGGAAGCATTAGGAATTGCTATGGAGGCAAGAGAAAAACTTGCTAAAGTGCGTCCTGTTACGGTTGGACAGGCATCACGAATTTATGGTGTAAATCCTGCAGATATTACCGCCTTACTTCTAGAACTGAAAAGGAGGAAACTTATATGACTTATGAACAACTTATCACAGAGTGTTCCTCTTTTTTAAGAATTGATTCCTCTCTTTTGACACGTTTTCAAAAATATCTTTCTCTTGTGCAGGAAAAGAATGAGTCAATGAATTTAACTGCAATTACTAAGACAGAAGAAATGATTGAAAAACATCTTTACGATTGTCTTTTAGCACTTAAACCATTACAAAACATTTCTTATGGAAATGCCTTAGATGTTGGTTCTGGAGCAGGCTTTCCTGGTGTTGTCTTATCACTTGCTTCACCAAACAAAAAATGGACTCTTTTAGAAGCTACAGGAAAGAAGTGCCATTTTTTAGAGGAAGTGAAGAAAACTTTAGAAATGTCTAATCTGGATGTTATTCACGCTAGGGCTGAGGAGTTAAAAGCAAGAAATTCTTTTGATTTAGTGACAGCGCGCGCAGTTGCTTCTCTTCCTATTTTGTTGGAGTTATCTCTTCCCTTAGTTCGTGAAGGTGGGTACTTTCTAGCTTTAAAAGGTAGTAGCGGCGAGCAAGAACTCAAGCAGAGTAAACACGCTCTTCAAGTTCTTGGTGGAGAAGTGGTTTCTCTTTCCAAAGAGGTTTTGCCTTATGAAGGAAGCGCTCGCGTTAATATCTTAATCAGAAAAACGAATCACACACCGAAAAAATATCCACGTTTATATTCAGAAATCAAAGCAAAACCTCTATAAAAGTGTCGATTTTTATTTAATCTATAAAATTTAATCTATCTTACATTTGTTATTTCATGAAACATTCTTTATTTTCCAACTCTGTACACTAAAGGTAAAATACTTATATATGGGTAAAGTCATTGCAATCGCGAATCAAAAAGGAGGCGTTGGTAAAACAACAACGGCTATTAATCTTTCTAGTGCGTTAGCGCATTATGGGAAGAGAGTTTTACTTGTTGATTTTGATTCCCAGGGTAACGCTGGGAGAGGACTTGGTGTCGATGTTACCGCTTTGCCCTTCACAATTTATGATGTTTTGACTGGGGAAAAAGAAATATCTGCTGTTTTAATGAAAACTGGCGAACCCCGGCTTGATTTACTAGCAAGCAATCTAAAACTTGCCTCATTAGACTCTTACTTCATTCAAAAGGGCAAAAATAATCCATTTTATGCTCTAAAAGAGGCCCTTGTGCCAGTTCGTGAAGCTTATGACTATATCATTATTGATTGTCCACCATCTTTAGGTTTGCTTAATATCAATGGTTTAGTTGCTTCCGATTCAGTCATTATTCCTGTGCAATGTGAGTATTTTGCTATGGAAGCTGTGGCCGCAATTCTCTCTTCAATTGTTCAAATTCAAAACTCTTATAATAGCGCCTTAAGAATTGAGGGCTTTTTACTCACAATGTATGATCAAAGAACTGCTCTTGGAACCACTATTGCAAGAGAAGTTCGGGATCTTTTCCGTGAGAGTACTTTTGAGACTTCCATACCTCGTAATATTTCGATTCCGGATAGCACGATGCAGGGGAAACCTGTCACTACCTTCCGTCCAAATGCTCAAGGATCTTTAGCCTATTTTGCTTTAGCAAGGGAGATACTTGGACATGTCTAAGAAAAAGTCTTCTTCGACAACAAGTCATTTGCCCGATCTTATTAAGAAGTTTGCTAGAAATGACGTTATTGCCGAGTTAGAAAAGGAATATCAAACCTATCGTTCGCGTGATATTCCTCTCTCACAAATTGACGATAGTCCTTTTGTTAAACGCGCTATTCTGTCTCCAGAAACGATTGAAAATTTAGGAAAATCCGTAAAAGAAAAAGGCATTTTTTCGCCTCTAGTGGTACGTCCTTCTGGTTCACATTATGAAGTAATTTTAGGTAGAAAACGTTATTTTGGAGCAAAAAAGGCACTTCTAGAAACAGTGCCTTGCGTTGTTTGTTCTGTCAGTGATGAAGAGACTTTACTCATGATTTTAGCCGATAGTCGTGATCAACGTGATTCTAACGTTGTAGAAATGGCTCTTTTATATGACGAGCTCATTCGTCGTTTCTCGTATAGTCAAAAAACTTTAGCGGATTTATCACATCAATCACGCAGCCAAGTTACAAATTCTCTTCGTCTTCTAAAGCTTCCTGATTCCGTGATTCGCGAAGTTTCAAAAGGGAAACTTTCCTATGGCCATGCCAGGGCCATTGCGCCTTTATCTGAAGAAGAAATCTTTGAAGCGGTGCGCTTAATTCATAAAAATCATTTGTCGGTAAGAGACACAGAACTGTTAGCAAAAACTTTAGGAAGCAATGCCCAACTTGATGTTGACGCGATTCGCTTAAAAGAAAAAATCGGCGCGAATAAAGTTACTGTAGGAAAAAAATCGATTTACTTATCTTTTGAAACAGAACAAGAGAAAGAAGATTTTATAAAATCATTATGGAAGGAATAATCTTCCTTTCTAGATAAAAAAGACTATACTCAGTTTGCTTCAGGGCGGCGTGTAATTCGTCGACTGGCGGTATAGCCCGCGAGCTTCTTAGGAAGCAGGAGACCGGTGAAATTCCGGCGCCAACGGTAAAGTCCGGATGAAAGATGTGGGAAAAAATTAACGCCCCGGAGCAGTCTGTTACCGGGGGTTTTTCATGGATTACCGCTCAATTTGTTTCATTATTCTTCTAATTCTTCTTGTTGTTTTTCTGCTAAAACTTTATTTTTCCAGTTATCCAAGGCCACATTTTTCTTATTCTCGTTTAGCAGCAAGAGTCGGAATTTTTGGCGCTTTAGCATCTGTGTTATACGTTGTGCCAGTCTTTTCTATCTCTTTACCCTTCCTTCCACCTTTTCTTTCTCTTCATTTTGATGAAGTGCCAGTTTTTATCGCCGCTTTTGCCTATGGACCATGGACAGGAATGGCTGTTTTAGTGATTAAGACTTTAATAAAACTTCCTTTTACATCAACTTTATGCGTCGGTGAACTTGCGGATTTTCTATTTAGTGCCGCTTTTATTCTTCCTGCCGCTTTTATTTACCAAAAGAAGAGAAATTTAAAAGGAGTGGGAATTGGATTTGCTGTAGGCACAATTTGTCAACTAGTAGTGTCTATGGTGCTAAATGTGTATGCCATGCTTCCTTTCTATATGTTTGTAATGGGTCTTAGTTACGAAACGATTTTAGGAATGTGCCAAGCAGTAAACCCTGCAATTACTGATTTATCTTGGCCATATGCATTTATGGCAGTCTTGCCTTTAAATCTCATCAAGGATGCCGCGGTTATTGTTCTTACTTTCTTAATTTATCGTTCAATAGGTAGACTTCTTCATTACGAAGGAGACAAAAAGAGAAGACAATCACAATAGAAAAAAGCAGGCACATGCCTGCTTAATTTTCTTTGAGAATGATTCTCAATTAGTCTTCGACTTCAATTGCACCAACTGGGCAGCTAGCAACAACATCTTCGATTGCTGCATCATCGGTTACATCGCCAACGACTTCGCTCTTGCCATCATCGGTGAAAGCAAAGACATCAGGAGCGCTCGAAACGCAAACACCGCATCCGATGCAAGCATCAAGATTTACTTTGACTTTTTTTGCCATTTGATATCCCTCCGCTGATACGATTATAACCCTCAAAAGAGATAAGATAAACCGAAGAAAATATCCTTTTTCTCGATTATATCTAGTTAATTATGACTAACTAATGAATCCCTTTTTAGAATCGGTTAAAATACAAGGTATGAAAACAAGGATGGAGAAGTGGAGACGGTATAGAGAGAAGATTGAGTCTCTACCTGACGATGCTTTTCCTGAGAGTGAGCCTATCGCTGTCCCTCTTTCTGATGAAGATAAGCATACGGTTGGGCAAAGCTCTCCTGCTGTTTCAATTAGTTATCCTTCTTTAGGGAAAAAAGGAAGAAATCGCGCGACGCCTTATTCCCAATATCGAAAGAGGGAAAGAATTGTTTTTATCTTAGAAATTGTCGCCTTTGTTGTTGTTTTTATTTTACTTTTGCTCCTTTATTTCTTTTGGGTAGCTAAGTAGTAATGGAGGAGAATTATGCAAGATCATCCTGTAATTGCGATTGCTATCGACGGGCCTGCAGCCGCTGGTAAAAGCACAGTTGCGAAAAGAGTGGCAGAACGCCTTGGTTTTACTTATATCGATACGGGAGCAATGTATCGCGCAGTCACTTTAGCGTGTATTAAAAACGGATTAGATCCGAAAGATGAGGCACAGGCTGTCTCTCTTCTTCCTTCCATATCGATTGAGTTTGACTCTGAAGGGAAGACGATTTTGTGCGGGGAAGATGTAAGTAAAATGATTCGGCAACCCATTGTTTCTGGTAATGTGTCTTACATTGCTGCAATGAAACCGATTCGTCTTGCCTTAGTGGAAATGCAGAGAAAAATGGCTGACTCTCGTTCGGTTGTGATGGATGGGAGAGATATTGGCACTTATGTTCTTCCACAGGCCCAAGTTAAAATTTTCCAAATCGCATCGGTAGAAACTAGAGCTGTGCGGCGATATGAAGAAAATTTAGAAAAGGGAATTAATACTTCTTTAAAAGAAGTTGAGGAAGACGTTAGAAAGAGAGACTACATCGATTCTCATCGAGAATTTGCTCCTTTAAAACCTGCCCCAGATTCGGTTTTGATCGACACTTCTTTTTTATCAATTGAGGAATCGGTTAATGCGGTTTTGGAGGTTGTAAAAGATAAAACAGGAGTTACCCCAAAATGTTAGGAACAGTTGCTCTAGTTGGTTCTCCTTCCTCGGGGAAAAGCACGATTTTTAATCGTATTGTAGGGGAGAGGCGCTCTATTGTTGAGGAAACTCCTGGTGTCACAAGAGACCGCTTGTATGCTCATGCGGAATGGTTAACTAAACAGTTTACAATTATTGATACGGGTGGAATTCAGATTAAAGATGCTCCCTTTCAAGAAGAAATAAGGGCTCAAGTTGAAATTGCTCTAGAAGAGTCAGACGCCATAGTTTTTGTTACAGACGGGAAAAAGGGTGTGACTGGCGATGATAAATTTATTGCTAGGTTGTTGCAAAAAACAAAAAAGCCAGTCATTTTGGTTGTTAATAAAGTAGATAATATTCAAGAAATTGCTGATACAGCAGAATTTTATCGCTTAGGACTTGGTGATCCTTTAGCGGTGTCGGGAGCGCACGGTATTGGTATAGGCGATTTATTGGACAGAGTTATTTCTTTGTTACCAGAAAGAGAAAATATTGTGCAAGAAGATGCAATTTCTTTTGCTTTAATTGGTAGACCGAATGTTGGAAAAAGTTCCTTATCCAATCGGTTACTTGGTGAGACAAGAACGATTGTCTCAAATATTGCAGGAACCACTCGAGATTCAGTAGACACTCCATTTGAAAGAGATGGTAAGAAGTATGTTTGTATTGACACGGCAGGTTTAGTAAAAAGAGGAAAGATTTACGAATCCATTGATAAATATGCTGCCTTGCGCGCTTTATCTGCCATTCAAAGAGCAGAAGTTGTTCTCTTTTTGCTAGATGGGGCAGAAGGGCTAAGAGAACAAGATAAACACGTGGTTGGCTACGCGGTGGAAGAGAAAAAATCGATTATCATTTTGGTCAATAAGTGGGATGAAGGAAAAAAGAAATTTAACAAGGATGAATTCGTTGAAAATCTTAGAAATCAGATAAAATTCCTGGATTATGCGCCGATTTTGTTCATTTCAGCTAAAACATATGAAGGCGTAGAGAAAGTATTACCTATGGTAGATTTATGTCACGAAGCCTTCCATAGAAGAATTCCTACCAACTTACTTAATAACATTATTTTAGACGCACAAGAAATGAATCCAACGCCAGATTTTAATCATGGAAGACTGCGGATTTCCTATGCCTCGCAGGCAAGAACGGCACCACCTACTTTTATACTTTTTGTCAATGATCCGAAACACGCTCACTTTAGTTACACCCGTTACTTAGAAAATCGTATTCGCGAAAGTTTTGATTTTAGTGGCACTCCTATCGACATCATTTATCGAGCAAAAAAATAAAGATAAAATTTATACACTGTTTATACAATTTTAAAAAACATTGAGTAAAAATTTTTATAAATAGACTTTTTGCAACTTGTAATTTGTCGATAAAATCTAAAAAAATTTTATTTGAAAGCGCTTGCATAAATATTTTAATAATGGTAGTGTTCTTTTGTCGTTTCAATTCAGCATATAAGGAGGGTTATAACCCATGAACAAGACTGAACTCATTGCAAAGGTGGTTGACATCACTGACACTCCAAAAAAAGAAGCAGAAGACATTGTTGATGCTGTTTTTGTTGCCATTGAAAAAGCGCTTATTGATGGTGACACTGTAAAGATCTCTGGCTTTGGTATTTTTGAGAAGAAAGTACGTGGACCACGCATTGGAACCAATCCATCTACTCAAGAAAAGATTGAAATTCCTGCCTCTGCTACTGCAACCTTCAAGGCTAGCCAAGTTCTCAAAGATAAGCTTAACTAATCTTACTTAGCAAACCTAAATTCCCTTTCTCTTAGAAGAAAGGGTTTTTTGTATAATGGGATTATGAAAAACGAACTTTTTCTCATATTAGACTGGCTAAATGAAGCGTTGCGCCCTTATAAGGAAACTGCGTACGCTTGCGGAGGAACGGTTCGTGATTATCTCTTGCATAGAGAAATTACCGATTTTGATTATTGTACAACTGCTGAGCCCTCTATTTTGCAAAAAGCATTCCCTAATGGTGATTTCACTTTCCAAAGGTATGGGTCAATTCATACAAGATTTAATAGTAGGAGAATTGACTTAACGACCATGAGAAAAGAGAGTAAATATCTTGATTTTCGTCACCCATCTGCAATTTCTTTTACTAAAAACATTGAGGAAGATTCATGGCGGAGGGACTTTACGATTAACGCTTTGTACCTTGATTTAAAGGAAGATGTAATTGACTTTCATAAAGGCAAAGATGATCTTCGTGATGGTGTCATCCGTTTTATTGGTGATCCAGAAACACGTGTAAAGGAAGATCCGCTTCGTATTTGCCGCGCGGAACGTTTTGCCTTAACCCTTTCTTTTTCTATTGAAGAAAAAACAAAGAAGGCGCTAGATTCTTATCGCTATCTTTTACTAAAAATTAATCCTGCGAAAATTAAAGAGGAACGGGAAAAAGGTTGGAAAGGAGTAATGCCAAGTTATGAATAAGACTTTAGAAGAGGCTGTTTCATTTGAATACGCTCTGCTTGAAACTTACAAAAAGCTACAACTGTCGGAAAAAGAAGTGCTTGTGCTTTTAATGGTGAATCATCTATTAAAAAAGGGAAACGCTTTGATTATGCCTAGCACATTGGCGATGGTAATGAATTATTCGGAGAAAGAGATTGATGAAGTGCTAAGCGGCCTTATAACAAAAAAATATTTTAATTACTCCTTAGGAGATGAAAACAGATCACCTATTGATGGGGCAAAAACGATTATTTATAACTCTTTATTTTATGAAGTTCTTCGTGACTCTGACCGGGACGTGCAAAAACGTATCGCCTATTTCTCGCATCGGTTCGAAGATCTTTATCAAAGACCTCTTTCTCCTATTGAAAGAGAAACCATTCGAAATTGGATTGATGATGGGTATTCGGATGACGAAATTCAGGAAGCTATTCAAAACACAAACGCAAAAACTTCATTAAAAAGAGTAGAAAATGAACTAAAAGCAGCAAGAAAAAGAAAAGAGGAAGACAAAAATAACGCTTCTTCACCTGACGAAAATATTTCTACCAGTTCGCCTGCTTTAGAAATTGCTAAGAAATTTTGGAATAATGAAAACTAAAGATTTAGCACCTATTTTGGAGTCTCGTCTTTATCAGACCTTTGGGGAATTAGGACCTACTTTAATTTTTCATAATGATAGAGAATGTTTAATTTCTATTCTTCTGTCCGCACAGACAACAGATATTTCTGTTAACAAAGTAACGCCTGCCTTGTTTAAAAGATTTCCTACCTTTTCTAGTTTAGCTGAGGCGATAGAAGAAGAGATTTATCCTTATATTTCATCTTTAGGTTTAGCGCATTCCAAGGCAAAATCTCTGCATAAACTTGGTATTTTATTTAAAAATAGAGGAACGGAAGAAATCCCTCATGATTTTGAATTTTTAACTAGTCTGCCTGGAGTAGGAATCAAAACTGCTGGCGTTTTCCTTATTGAGCGTGACAAGGCGAAATCTTTTCCTGTTGATACGCATATTTTTCGCGTTACTCGCCGCTTAGGATTAACACGCGCGAAAGATCCCACTAAGGCTGGTGAAAAACTTTATTTACTCTATCCAGAGGAGAAAGCCGCATATATGCATCGCGCTTTTATTACTCTTGGAAGGAAATATTGCAAAGCACTTCAGCCCTTATGCAAGGAATGCCCTGTTCAAGAGTATTGCCCGAAAGCTAACCATTATTTAGAAGGGAAATAATATTGATCTACCGCATCTAAATATTCATATCGCGGTAAGATTCCTTCTTTGATTAAGATGCCATGTTCTTTAATTGCAGATAACGGGATACTTTTTCGGGGTTTTTCACGGTAGAAAACGCATATATATTGTGCAGGTAATAGGTAGGTTAGATTAAGGAGAGCAAAATTAATCAAGAAAAAAGCAATACCGTTATGCCTTATCACTCTTTCTAAATGTTCGACTTGTTGAGGGGCGATGTTATGAAGGGGAAAAGACGTCGTAGACTGTGTACTTTTGGCTTCAAAATCTAAATATTTGCCACGGTACACCCCGTTATAGTCGGTGGTGCTTTGCTTTTCGAAGTACGCTTGTGTGATTTTTGCGCCATTGCTGTAATCAACTTTTACTACATTAATTGGAGTGGGTCTTTTTGAAATAAGCGCTCGATCTATTTTAAGATAATAATCATTAGAAGAATTAATGTCGGCTTCAAAAACCATGCCTCGATTTGCTTCTGTGCCCTTCTTTGTAATGCGAACTTTCTTTTTTAGGGCAATTTCTTTTGGGGGAATTACACCTTTTGGATACTTCATGAGAAATATTTCCTTATCGCATTTTGCAAGTCAATTTGTGTTACCGTATTTCCTTCGTTTAGCATTCTAAGAATTTGACGAACAGGTTCTGGAATTTTATGAAGGTGTAATAGGGCTTTAATGTACTCTTTTTCTAAGATGTCTTTTCTTTTTAGGACATTGTCATATAGCAGCATTAAGTTATAAGCATCATCTTGTGCATCGTGCGCCCGGCCCTGGAGAGGGACCTCAAAAAGTTTTAAGTAATTTTCTTGAGAAAGAGAATTCCCGTGTTCGTCTTCTACATATTCGGAGAGCCACGCGGCGTAATCGAAATGGTTATGAAATATATTTGACGCCCATTCTTTATCGCAATCAGGGTTTCTTAACAAAGTCTGTTCAATGATTCTTAAATCATGAGAGCCAAAAGTACAAAAGATGACTTTTTTCCAGTAGCGCCCAACATATTGACGGAAAAGGCGCTGAGCCTCGAAAAAAGGAACTCCTTTTTCAGCTAGTAAGCGATCTTGGATTCCTGTTAAACGTTGGACGATATGGCCAACAGGAGATTTTGCTTTCACATAAATACGGAATGGCTCTTTTGCTTGACGAATATGGTTTTCGTTATCTAAAGTCGCTAAAACAGAACCAAGTTCAATCATTTCATGACTGATTTGAGTCCCTTCTAAATCAAGGAAGACAATTGCTTTATGGCCCCGAAGGGCTTTTTCCAAGGATTTCACTACCCCATTTTAACATCGCTCTATCTTTTCGATGTCTTTTTCTTATTTATTTTAAAAAGTAAGACCAAGAAAGTTTGTAATTTCTTCTCAATAGAGTGAGCAGTTAGGCTTATAATTTATGCGCCATGGAATACCGTATTGAGTTAAATTCACAAAAGATTCTAAAAAAGAAATTTACCAAAGATGTGAAAGGATATCGTGCGGGTGAAGTGGACGCTTTCTTGGATATTGTGATGCGCGATTACGAGGCATTTACTAATTACCAACAGGCTATGGATGCACACGTTAAAGAGTGTGAACGTCAAGCGCTTGAAGGAAATAAGGAAGCGGGAGAAAAAAAGGAAGAGATTCAGTCATTAAAGGAGAGTCTTAAAAACCTCGAACTAGAAAATGCTAGCTTAAAGGAAAAGTTGAAAAACATTAAACCCAGCGATTCTCCAAATGCTGAAAATCTTCAATACATTCAGAGAATTAATGCCTTAGAAAGTTATTTATATTCGATTGGCATTGATCCTAATAAAGCCCTAAAAGGGCGTTAATTCCGGCCCAGATGGTTGCTTTCTAGAAACTAGGAAGAGGAAAGTCCATGCTCGCGCAGGCTGAAATGTCTGCAGTGTTTGCGCCAAGGGAAAAAATAACCTTGGGTACGCGGGAGCGCGTAACGGCGGATGAACTTCTCTCGAGAAGGGAGTCCCTAAGGTGCCACAGAGACGAGTCCAGTTGTGAGACTGGGATGAAACGAGGTAAACCCCGTAAGCGAGAAACCCAAATTTGGTAGGGGAAGGCGAAATGACGAAATGAAGTCAAATTGCCCCGTCTATGACGGAGATTAATTACCATCCTCGACAGAACATGGCTTATCGGGCCGGATACTCGCAGAAAGGAGCAGTTAACTTATGAATATTCCCACCAAAATCACGGTGACAAGAATTGCCTTTGTTGTTGCTCTTGTTCTTACTTTATTTATTTGTTCCTTCATTCCTGAAGTAATGTCATATCAAATTCCAGGGACGAATATTTTGCTTTTAAACTTAGTTGCGATGATTGTCTTTGTTCTTGCTGCCTCTACGGACTATTTAGATGGATATCTAGCAAGAAAATGGAACCAGGTAACAAATTTAGGAAAATTTCTTGACCCTATTGCCGATAAACTTCTAGTGGATGCTTCTTTAATCTATTTAGCGATTCCTAATCCGTATTTGCCGGATTCGTTAACAATTTCTTTTTTCTTCGTTATCATCATGATTGCTCGAGATTTGGTGGTTGATGTGATTCGGCAAATTGCCGCAAGTGAAGGCAAAGTTGTTGCTGCCAATATTTTTGGAAAAATCAAAACTGTTTTACAAATGATTGCGATACCGTTTGTGTTTTTGAATGGTTGGCCTTTCTCTTATTTTGATGCAAATTGGCCAAGTATGTGTCACATTACGGATATTCTTATTTATCTAGCTACTTTTGCTTCGTTGCTTTCTGGTGTTATTTATGTTGTTCAAAATCGTTCTATCTTAGTTTCCAATAAGAACAAGGAGGAAGAATAATGGTTTCTAGAGAAAAGTGCCGGCGCGTGATTTCTATGCTTCGCCAAAAACATTTAACCTTAGGATCGGTTGAGTCAATTACAGGTGGCCTTTTTGCTTCTTCTATTGTTTCAATCCCTGGGGCGAGCGATGTTTTTCGTGGAAGTCTAGTTACTTATGCCGCTGATTTGAAAGAAAAATTTACTCATGTTCCTCATACTATGATTACGCGATATGGAGTGGTATCTCAACCTGTTGCAAACGAGATGGCAATGGGCGGAAGAAAGGCGCTTGGAGTTGATGTTTGCGTCTCTTTCACAGGTAACGCTGGGCCTACGCATGAGCCAGGTCTAGCACCAGTAGGAAGAGTCAACATGACTATTTCTACCAAATGCGGTTTAGTAGAACTTTCTGCTGATTTCAATGGTTTACGTAACGAGATTCAAGAAAAAGCGGTTGAGATGATGCTAGATTACTTAAGTGCAATTTTTGGATAAAAAAAGGGCCAAACGGCTTTTTCCCCTATTAAATCTATGTGTGATTAGGAGATTTACATGGCTGAAAAACAATCAATTGATAAAACGAAAGAAGAAGCATTAAAGGACGCTTTAAAGAGCATTGAACGTGCCTATGGAAAAGGCTCTGTCATGCGTATGGGAGAACAACCGAAAGTAGATGTTGATGTTATTCCTACAGGTTCTTTATTACTGGATGCCACGCTTGGAGTGGGTGGTTACCCTAGAGGCAGAATTGTTGAAATTTATGGCCCAGAAAGTTCGGGTAAGAGCACTTTAGCTTTACATGCGGTCGCAGAAGCGCAGAAAAAAGGCGGAAGAGCCGCTTATATTGATGCAGAACATGCGATTGATCCAGATTATGCAGAAAAGCTAGGCGTTGATATTGATGAACTGATTCTTTCTCAGCCAGATAGTGGGGAGCAAGCTTTAGAAATTGTACAAATGCTTGCGGAAAGCGGTGCGATTGATCTCATTATTGTCGACTCTGTGGCTGCTTTAGTTCCCCAGGCGGAATTAGATGGGCTTATGAGCGAAAACCAAGTCGGACTTCAAGCTCGATTAATGAGTAAAGCGATGCGGAAATTAGCAGGCATCCTTTCTAAAACAAATTGTCTTGTAATCTTCATTAATCAAATCCGTATGAAAGTTGGGGTAATGTATGGCAACCCTGAAACTACAACGGGTGGAAATGCTTTAAAATTTTATGCTTCCATTCGACTTGATTTAAGACGAGCAGAGGCTATTAAAAGCGGTTCAGAAATAATTGGAAATTCCGTAAAGATTAAGGTGGTAAAAAATAAAGTAGCCCCACCCTTCCGTTCATGTTTAATTGATATCATGTATGGAAAAGGGATTAGCAAAGAAGGAGAGATTATCGATCTTGCTGTTCAAAACAATCTTATTTCCAAAAGCGGAAACTGGTATGAATACCAAGGAGAAAAGATTGGAAACGGTAAAGAGGCTGCTAAATCTTTCCTTAAAACCCATGATGAAGCGTGTGCTAAATTAGAAGAAGAAATCCGAAAACTAATAAAAAAGCCCTCTTCTGCAGGGATATCAGTGGAATTAGATGACGAAGATTAAAGAATGAGGTGCTTAGGCACCTTTTTTCAATTCTTTATTTAAAAACTCTGTAAAACACAATTATTTTTATGGGAATTAGAATTTGGTGAAAAAGATAGAGATTAAATTTTTACCTTTTCTTTACTACTTTGTAGTAAATGAAAGCGAAGAGAGATAAACTTTTATCGTGCCTTTCGGCGCTAGAACTTATTGTTGTCAATTTTATATCGATTTACTTTAGGTAGATGATTTCTCTTGGTTAAGCTAAGAGCAAATAACTTTAAGCGCCTTCTTAGGCATTGATACTAAGGAGTTTATTAATGATTGATTCATGGATTTGTGTCATCATCGCACTAGCGACGTTTTTAGTGGGTGGTGGCTTAGCAACAGGCATTCTTTTAGCTATTCCTCACTTTCGTAAGAGGGCGAGTGGAAAAGAAGCTGACAAAATTATTAAAGATGCGGAAAGACAAGCACAAGCGATTATCGCAAAAGGGCGCCTTGATGTAAAAGAGGCTGCCATGGAGTCCAAACAAGCTTCAGAAAAATTAATGGCTGATGCTCGAGTGAAGGCCACGGAAATTCGTGCCCAAGTGATGGCAAGAGAGCAAGAATTAAATCGTCGCGAAAATCAATTAGATAGCCGTGAGAAGTCGATTGATTCTCGTAAAGAAGCTTTAGAAGAAAAAATTGAAGCTTATGAGGCAAAAACAAACGAGTTGCAAGAGAAGATTTCCGCCATTATTGCTGAACTTGAAAAGGTTTCTGGCTTATCTATGAAAGACGCTCGTGATGAAATCATGAGACGTGTAGAAGAGAAAATGGCTGCTGAAATTGCTACTTATATGAAAAATAAGGAAGATGAGGCAGAAGAGATTGCCGAAACAAAAGGCAAACAACTTCTTGCCGAAGCTGCGGAGCGCTACGCTCAGGAATATACAGTAGAGAGAACCACCGCCGCTATTGCGTTACCTTCTGATGATATCAAAGGAAGAATTATTGGAAGAGAAGGACGTAATATCAAAGTTATTGAAGGGACCTTAGGAGTTGATTTAGAAATTGATGATACACCTGAAACGATTTCTATTTCTTGTTTTAATCCTATTCGTAGAGAAATTGCCCGTAGAACACTCACAACTTTAGTAAAAGACGGCAAAATTCAACCAAGCCGTGTAGAAGAATTAGCTCAAAAATTTGAGAAGGAAGTGAACGAAGAAACTTATAAAGCTGGAGAAGAAGCAATTCGTCGGTTAGGGCTTCCTCGACTTTCAAAGGAAATTACTTCGTATTTAGGAAAGTTAAAGTATCGTTCTTCTTATGGCCAAAATGTTTTAGAACATAGCATTGAAGTGGCTAGACTTGCTGGCGCGATGGCTGCCGAGCTTGGGCTAGATCAAACGTTAGCAAAAAGAGCAGGTTTATTGCACGATATTGGTAAAGCTTTAACGGTAGAAGTGGAAGGCTCTCACGTCCAACTTGGGGCAGATTTAGCCCGTAGATGCAATGAGCCTGAAGTAGTTATTAACGCGATTGCTGCGCACCACGGAGACGTGGAAAAGAAGTCCATTATTGCGCATCTAGTTGTTGCTGCAGACATCTTATCCGCAGCTAGACCTGGGGTACGTAATGAATCTCTTGATACTTATGTGCAACGTGTTGCACAGCTTGAAGAAATTTCCAAATCTTTTGAAGGAGTTGCGCAAGCTTTCGCAGTCTCTGCTGGAAGAGAAGTACGTGTTATGGTAATTCCTGACAAGGTATCTGATGGAGAAGCAACTTTGCTTGCTCAACAAATCAAAGATAAGATTCAAGCAAACGTGAAATATCCTGGCACCGTAAAAGTGTCTGTTATTCGTGAATACCGGGCGGTTGAAACTGCAAAATAAAAATGCGTATTCTTTTTTTGGGTGATGTGGTAGGAGAAGCAGGTCTTCTTGCTTTAGAAAAAGGACTCTCTTCTTTAAAAAAGCAAGTACGTGCAGATTTTGTAATCGTCAACGGTGAGAACGCTTCTTATGGTTCTGGACTATTTGAAAAAGATTATCAAAGAATTCTTGCTTCCGGAGCAGACTGCGTCACTTTGGGTAACCACTATCACGGCAAGCCTGATATTGATTACTGGATCGATGAAGCTTCTTGTCTTGTTAGACCGCGTAATATTTTTGATTATGAGAGAGGACAAGGAACGCTTTATTTTGAAGGGGCTCCCTTTCCTATTGCGGTTACCAACATATTAGGCACCGCTTTTATGAAGGATGACGTTCTTGATCCAGTTCAGTGCTTTGAGGAAGCATATCAAGAGTATCCTGATGCTGTTCATATCGTGGACTATCATGCAGAATCCACTAGTGAGAAAAAGTGCTTTGCTTATTTATGTAAAGGCAAGGCTACAGTTGTGGTAGGCACACATACTCATGTAAAAAGTGATGATTGTCAGATTATTGATCACGAACTAGCTTTTATGACGGATTTAGGATTATGCGGTGACGCTCCCGGCATTATTGGTTTTGATCCCAAAGTTACGCTAGATAAAGTGCGTTTTGGTAAAAGAATCCCCTTTTTACCAGGGAATAGTGGTCATTATGTATTACAAGGATGTGTGGTAGAAATTGATGATGATCAAAGAAGGCCACTCTCTATAGAAGGGGTAAATAAAAAGGTGGAAGGAGGGCAAATATGAAAGAAGTCAGCTTTGGTGCTTGTTTTAGGGAGGGAGCCAAAAAATCTGCTCCTCTTCGAAAAGATTTTTCTTATTCTCCTTCTTCTGCTTTAAAAGAGTTTTATAAGGGCAAAAAGTTTTTTATAAGAACTTTTGGCTGTCAAGCTAATGTCCGTGATGAAGAAGTTATGGCAGGCATGCTTTCTTTGCTTGGTATGAGCAAGACAGATGAAGCTAAGGAAGCAGATATTGCTATTATCAATACTTGTGCAGTGCGGGAAAACGCCGTGGATAAGGTCTATGGGGAAATAGGCTCTTTCAAGGCAAATTGGGATAAAAACCGCTCCTTTATACTCATTCTTGCAGGATGCGCTATGGAGGAGGAAGGATTTGCCGAAAATCTTCTCTCTTCTTACCCTTGGGTGCGCCTTTTTATTGGGACACATGAAGTGCCTCATTTGTTAGAACATTTAGATGCTTATTTTAAAGAGAAAAAGCCTTTAATTCGTGTACGTTCTATGGCGGGAGAAGTGATTGAGTCTCTTCCTTCCTTGAGGCTTGATGGTCATTCTGCTTTTGTAAATATTTCCTATGGCTGCGACAAATTCTGCACCTACTGTATTGTTCCCTATACAAGAGGAAGAGAACGTTCACGCTTAAAAGAGGACGTTCTTAAAGAATGTGAACAGCTTGTAAAAGAAGGATATAAAGAAATTACTTTGTTAGGGCAAAATGTGAATTCCTATGGTCTAGATTTTGGAGAGACTGACGCTTTTCCTGATTTACTTTCTTCTGTTGCTGAACTAGGGATTCCTCGTCTTCGTTTTATTACTTCTTATCCAAGCCAATTTACAGACAAGATGATTTCTGCAATGGCAGAGCATCCGAATGTTTTGCCTTGGTTACATTTCCCTGTGCAAAGCGGAAGCAATGCTGTTTTGCGAAAAATGGGCAGAAGATATACAAGAGAAGAATATTTATCTTTAGTGGATAAGCTTTATGCAAAGATTCCTCATTTAGCTATCACTACCGATATCATTGTTGGTTTTCCTGGAGAAAGTGAGGAAGATTTTGAAGAGACGCTTTCTCTGTGCAAAAAAGCGCGTTTCTCATCTGCTTTTACCTTTATTTATTCTCCTCGTCCTGGAACGCCTGCAGCAAAATGGGAACAAATTCCTTCCGAAGTAAGCCATAAGCGTTTTGACCGACTCAAAGAAGTAATTGATGAATGCACAGCTGCCCATTCTTCCTCTATGGTAGGAAAAACATATTCCGTTCTTGTTACTGGAACATCCAAGAAAAATGAAAATCGGTTATCTGGCTATGCCACAAATGGAAAACTTATCAATTTTGAAGGACCAAGTTATCTAAAAGGCTGCATTGCGGATGTGAAAGTAACCGAATCTCATGTTTATAGCCTATTAGGTGAGTTAACAGAAGATCCTCTTATTAGTAAGGCAAAAGACATTGCCTATTTACTTGAAAAAGAGCCCATTTTAAACGAATACCGTCGCTTAGCTTTGGCAGTAAAAGAAGATGTTACCCTGCAAAAAGCACTTAAAGATTTACCATATTTAAAAAAGAATTTGGCATTATCAATGGATGATGAAAAGAAACATCAAGAAGCACTAAAAGCATATCAAGAAGTGGAAAAAATTGTGGAATCTTCTCTTCTTTTAAAAAATCTTGATGCCATGAAAGATTCTTACGAAGGGGAATTGTCCCTTATTGCCTCTATTGTCGGGAGTGAGAAATGATTCATGCTTTAATTGGTCCAACTGCTTCTGGCAAAACTTCGATTTCTTTATCTTTAGCAAAAAAGAACAACGCGGAAATTATTAACGCGGATGCCTTACAGGTTTATCAAAAGATTGAATGGATGTCATGCGCGCCATCGGAAGAAGAAAAAGCAGTTGTTCCTCACCATCTCTATTCCTTCTTAGACCCTGCTAAATCTTATGATATTTATCAATATCAGAAAGACGCCAGAGCCGTAATTGAAGATATTTTAGCGCGTGGAAAAACGCCGCTTCTTGTTGGGGGAAGCGGTTTGTATTTACGTGCTGCTCTGTACGACTATCAGCTCAAAAATGAAACTAATAATGTGGATTTGCAAAGATATTTGTCTCTTAGCAATGAGGCGCTTCATGAAGAATTAGAGAAATTAGATCCTTTAGAAGCAAAGAAAATTCATCCGAATAACCGCGTTCGCACCCTAAGGGCGATTGAAATTTGTCTCGTAAACGGAAAAAGAAAAAGTGATCTAATTCCTACTAATGGTCCTAAATTATTCTATCCGGATACTCATATTTATCTTCTTCAAATAGAACGTGAGAAACTCTATGAAAATATTGAAAAGCGTTGCAAGAAACTTTTTGCAGGCAGAAAAATTGAAGAAGAAATTTTTCCTTTGTTTGCGTCTTATGGATGCAATGCTCCTGCCTTTAAAGCCATAGGGGTTAAAGAACTAATTCCTTATTATGAAGGCAAAATTACACGCGAAGAGGCCTTTCAAAAGGTCGTGCTTGATACAAGACATTATGCAAAACGACAAATGACATTTTTCCGCCATCAGTTTAAGGAGGCTGTTCTTTATGATAACTAGTAGTGATATTGATAAACGTACAAAAGCCCTTCTTGGTGAGGAAGCTCTTACTTACTTGAAAAAAAGCAAAATTGCTCTTTTTGGAGTTGGCGGGGTAGGAGGGACTGCTTTAGAAGCACTCTCTAGAACTGGCGTTGGGGAAATTCATATTTTTGATTATGACGTTGTGGAAGAGTCTAATTTAAATCGGCAGATACTTTTTACTGCTAACGATATTGGAAAAAAGAAAGTTGATGTAGCAAAAGCGCGTATTGCTGCCATTCGTGATGATGTGCAAGTTATTCCTCACTTTCTCCGTTTAACTGGCGATTCTTTCTCTTTTGCCAGTGAGCATTTTGATTTACTTATTGATGCCATTGATGATTTAGAAGCGAAATTAGGCCTTATGGAATTTGCTATAAGAGAAAACATTCCTCTTTTCTTGTCGCTTGGTATGGCAAGAAGAATGAATCCCTCCCTTGTTTCTTATGCTACACTCGATAAAACTGGAGGAGATGCGTTGGGCAAAAAACTCCGCAAAAGAGCGAGAGAACTTGGTTTTGATTTGTCACAGTTTACTGCTGTGTATAGTAAAGAACCACTTTGTGAGACTCATTTAGAACTTGGTTCTGCCATGATGGTGCCTTCTGCCGCAGGATTGTTGCTCGCTTCTTTAGCAGTTAGTTATCTCACATCTTCCAGAGTGTGAGTATACTAAGGCATGCCAAGACTACCTATTTATGATATTGCCGCACAAATCGGCATCCCAGAAGAAGACATTCTTCCTTATCCGTATAATATCGGAAAGATTTCGTCTTCCTTTGTTTCTTCTCATCAGGAGGGAGAAGACGGCAAACTTGTTTTAGTAACTGCCATGACTCCCACAAAATTTGGCGAAGGAAAAACATTAACATCTATTTCTTTAGCGGAAGGAATGGGAAGAATTCATCAAAAAGCATTACTTTGTTTAAGAGAACCAGCGATTGGTCCTGTTTTTGGAGTAAAAGGGGGAGCAACAGGTTCTGGAAAAGCAACCATTGAACCAAGCGATAAGATTAATTTGCACTTTACTGGCGATATTCACGCTTTAACGGCAGCAAATAATTTAATTTCCGCTGTGATTGATAATCATATTTTTCAAGGCAATGAATTACAGATTGATCCTAGTCGCGTTCTTTGGCATCGCGCGTTAGATATGAATGACCGCGCGTTAAGACAAGTTGAAATTGCTTTAGGCGATAAAATTGGTGTTCCAAGAAAAGAAGAATTTGTTATTACTGTCGCTTCCGAACTAATGGCAATTTTGTGCTTAGCAAAAAACCGCGAAGATTTTCAGAGGCGTTTAGAAAATATCGCTGTTGCTTATGATACTTCAAACCGTTTCGTACACGTGAAAGACTTAAAAATCACGAAGGCTTTAATGTCTTTATTAGAAGATGCTCTGTTGCCTAATTTAGTTGCCACACAAGAAGGGAATCCTGTACTGATTCATGGTGGTCCTTTTGCGAATATTGCCCATGGTGCAAATTCACTTATTGCGACAAGATTAGCATTAAAACTTGCCCCAGTTGTTATTACAGAAGCAGGTTTTGGTGCTGATTTAGGAGCAGAAAAATTCTTTGATATTGTTTCTCCTACCGGTGAGCTTCATCCTGATGCAGTCATCTTAGTGGGCACAATAAAAGCGTTAAAACTTCATGGTGGCGCTACTTATGATGCCTTAACAGAAAAAAATGTTGAGGCTACCAAACGCGGTTTAGCAAATTTAGAACGTCACTATGAAAATCTTAGAAAATATGGCGTTCCTGTGATTGTATCTCTCAATCATTTTGATAACGATTATCAAGAGGAGAGAGAAGTTTTTGAAGCTTGGGCGAGAGAAAAGAAAGTCCCTTATGCGTATATGGAAGGGTATCAAAAAGGAGGAGAAGGTGCTGTAGCTTTGGCAAATACTCTTTTAGATACTTTAAAGAGTAACCCCTCTTCTTATCATCCTTTATATCAAAATGATGAGAATACCTCTCTTAAAGACAAAATTTCTTTGATTGCCAATGAGATTTATCGCTGCAATGTGGAATATTCTCCAAAAGCTGAAACAGAACTTCAAAATTTAGAAAATAGGGGATTCCGAAAATTACCTATTTGTATGGCAAAAACACCAAACAGTTTTACAGATGACCCAAAACTATTAAATGCTCCTGACGGGCATACCATTTATGTTCGTGATGTTCGCCTTTATGAAGGGGCAGGACTTGTGGTTCCTCTTTTAAAAGGTATTGTAACTATGCCAGGACTTCCGAAAGTACCTGCCGCTATTAAAATGGAAGATGAATAAATGGATGAATATAAGCTTTATGATATTGTGGAAATGAAGCGTCCGCATCCTTGTAAAGGGCGCACAAAACGTTTTCAAATCGTAATGGTTGGAAGTGACGTTAAGATTCGTTGCCTCGGATGTGGAGCGTATATCATGATGCCGCGTTATTTTTTCAATCAAAAAATTCGTAAAGTGATTGACCATCCCAATCATTTAATTGATTTATCATTGGAAAAAATGGCCGAATAGCTTTTTACCCTCCTATATCTATTTAGGAGGACATTTTGAAGGCAGTTCATTTAAGTCATTCTTTTGGGAAAGAAACAGTTTTCGATGATCTTAGTGTCGATTTTGGAGATAAAGGTCTTATTGCTTTACTTGGAAAAAGTGGTTCAGGTAAGAGCACTCTTTTATCGATTCTTGCAGGCAATTTAAAGCCAAATGCAGGAGAAGTAATTTATCAAGACAAAACACTTACTTCTCTAAAAAGAAAGGAATTGACCTCTATTCGGTTAAACGATTTTTCTTTTCTATATCAAAACCACAATTTGCTTGATGAGGAGAGCGTTTTTACAAATTGTGCCTTGCCTTTACGAATGCTTGGATATTCCGAAAATGATATTCAAAACTTTGTGGATTCCTATTTGAAACAGTTTGGGCTTATCGAAGTAAAAGAGAAGTGTGTGTCGATTTTGTCTGGAGGAGAAAAAGCAAGAGTTAGTCTAATTCGTGCTTTAGTTAAAAAACCTAAAGTAATATTTGCTGATGAACCGACTGGTTCTCTTGATAAAGAGAACGCAAAACTTGTTATGGAAGAGTTAAAAAGAGTCTCAAAAGAGGCACTTGTTCTTTTTGTTACTCATAATGTTGATTTTGCTAATGAATATGCAGATGGTATTTATTATCTAGAAGAGAAAAGAGCAGATTTTTCGCCTATTTTTAAAAAAGAGCAAAGGGAAGAAAGAAAGGAAAACCGCTCTTGGATTTTTTCTTTGCTTCACGGAAAAAGAATGAGAAATTCCACTTTTTGGGCAACCATGTTAGCAAGCAGTGTGGCTTATTTATCCTTAATTCTTACTGTCTCTTTCCAAACTTCTTCGACAAATATTTTAGAAGAAGAAAGTAAGAATATTCTTTTATCCTCTATAGCTACGATATCTCGTGAGGTAAGTGTTTCTTTATCGGAAAGTCCTTTATCTTTAATTCAAAGTGAACGTCCTGCAAAAAAGGAGGTTTCTCGTTACGTAGGAGAAGAAATTGCAGTGTATCCAAATCTTTCTTATTTCTTTCCAGTAAACACTGCTTTTAAAGTAAACGGCTATCCAATTCAAGGTGCTGATTTTTATCCTGTTTTTGATATGTCACTTCAAGATGGATATCTCTCTTTGGTGAAGCAAGGGGAAGCGCCAAAAGGAGAAACATTCGATTATTTAATTATTAATGAGGAATTTGCGGAGATTTTGCCTGTTGAACCCTTTGAAGCAAGAATTGATGTAACGGTGAAAGTATCCATAAAAGAACAAGAAATCTATGAAGACATTGTTTTTGCTCATCGCTTTCAAGTAGCGGCAATTATCAAAGAATTTTCTTTTCTATCAACTCCTCGTGCTTACTATTCTTATGACGCCTTTTATCGTTATTTAGAAAATGTATCTCTTCCGCATCTTTCTGCACAAAAGCAGATGAATCTTAATGTCATTTCCTATTTAAATGAGCTTCCTAGTGACTCCCCTTATCATTCCTATTCTTGGTATTTATATGCTGCGGAAGAGAAAAACCGAGATAGATTGCGGGAGTTATCCTATCAAGATGGCTCTTTAGTTATTAGCTCTCAAAGTGAAGAAATTGCGAATGGTTTTTCTCAATTAACAGCTTCATTTTCTTCTTTATGTATGCCGTTTCTTGGAATTGAAATTGGCGCGACTATTTTTATCGTTGCAACTCTACTTCTTGCAGCCTTTTTAAGAAAAAGAAAAGAGGCAGCGATTTTATACGGGGAAGGTGCGTGCGAATTTTCTTTATTTTTTCTTTATGCATCTTCCGGGATTTTTGCCTCTCTGCTAGCAGGCATGATATCTCTAATTACTGCCTTACCTTTTTCTTATTTACTTTCTTTCTTCTTGGAAAAAGAGGTTGGGATTGCTTCCTTAATGTCCGTTCCTTTTACAAGTTTTCTTGGTGTTCCATATTTGTTGCCACTTCTTGTTTTCCTCTTATCACTTTTTCTTCCTGTAATAGGAGCCTATTTCCCTCTTTCCATTGCTTTACGAAGAAATCTTACAGAGGAGTTAAGAGAAGAATGAATATGATTGAAGTACGGGAGTTAACAAAAACGTTCCCTAAAAGAACTCTATTTGAAAATGCTTCTTTCACTTTGCCGAGAAAAGGCCTTTATCTATTGCTTGGTGAGAGCGGTTCAGGAAAGAGCACTTTGTTATCCCTTTTTTCTATGCTTGATGTTACATATCAAGGGAATGTCCGAATAGTTGGACAAAATCCGCAGACAATGAGTGAAAAAGAAAGAGGTGATTTTCGCTTAAAACATATCGGTTTTTTGCACCAAGAAAATGACTTACTTGATTTAGAAACTGTGCTAGAAAATATTCTCTTTCCTTCGTACGGAATTGAACAAGATAAAAGTCTATTGCAAAAAAGAGCTATGGACTTATGCAAAGAAGTGGGTTTAGAAGGAAAAGAAAAACAACTTGCAAATACTTTGTCCGGGGGAGAGAGGGCTCGCGTTTCCTTAGCAAGAGCTCTCATTAATGATCCTGAAATTTTGCTAGCAGATGAGCCTACTGGGGCACTAGATAACAAGAAAAGCCAAGAAATGATGCATCTTTTATATCAAGTTTCTTCTCGCTGCTTAGTCTTTGTTGTTACTCATGATGAAAAATTAGCGAGGTCATGTGGAGGGACACTTTGCTATCTAATAGATAAGAAAGTCATTTTTGAAGAACAAAAGTCAATTTCAGAAGAAGGTTTGCTTACTGTGGAAGTAAGTAAAAAAGGAAGGAAAAATCTTTCTTCTTGGCCTTTGATTCGTCACGCTCTTCAATTACTTAAGACAAAGAAGTTTCGATCCTTTTTGTTTTCTTCTCTTATGAGTCTATCTTTTGTTTTATTAGGTGTGTCTTTTTACTTAACGGAAAACCTTGGGAAAGAAGTTGAAAATTCTCTTTCTTCTCTAACAGGTGAAAGAGAAGTTATTTTATCTTCTCGGGAACCATCTGCCTCCTTAAGGGCAGCAAATGAAGGAGAAATTTCTTCTCTTCTTTATAAAATGAAAGATCAAGTAGATGGATATGGTTATCATTATGAAGTTTCTTTTCCATCTTATTTTCCAGACTCTTTAGAATGCATATTTCCTATTAATAAAATGCAAACTCATGTTTTTGCAAACTTAGATGTGTCTGATGTAGAAGAGTTCCGCTGGTTATCAGATTTTAAAAATCAAAAATTTTATCCAGAGATTCCCAAGATATTAGAACCGGAAGAGGTCGTTTTAGCACTTCCTTTTTCCGAAATGAGCAAATTATGTTATGCCTTAAAGATACAACGAACCTTTAGAAGTTTAGGGAATTATCTGAAAGAAAATTCCTTTCTCATTTATTTACGAATGCAAAATGATAGCTGGCAGTATCACGATGAACAGGTTTTATCTGTCAGAGCGTTTATGGAAGCAGAAGAACCTTTTTTCCTTCATTTAGATCCTTTTTGGAATGAATGGATGTTGGAATTTAAAATGCGTTTTCCTGTAAGTGAGGTACCAGACGATTCTGAACCATGGATTATGGAAAAGGTTCCTTATTTACATTTAAAAGGAGAATATGAAGAAGCGATAAATAGTTTTCGCGAGAAGGAACTAGATAAAAGTTTTCTTTTAGAGCCACCATCCGAGAAACTTGGGAAGTTCACCCTTGATTATGGTGCCAAACGACTATGTGTCTATCATAAAGATGGTGGCATGGAAGAAGATTATCTTTTGAATAGACTTAACAAAATAGAAGGCGTGAAGGGTTATCGATTGTTTTCTCCTTCTTACATGTCTTTTCCTGCTTCTTTCACAGAGGGTTTTGTTAAACCATTTTTCCTTGGAAAAAGTGATGCAGAGGCTGATTTGTGGGAAGACTCTGCTTCTTCTGTTTCTCATTTGGAAGATCCTGTTTTTCTTTCTCTTCCTTCTAATAGCGCAATTGGATCCTATCTTTTGCCTCCTGCAAAAGGTGTGCGATTTTCTGCAGACTTTACATCACTAATAGGAGAAAAACCGGAAGGACTAGAAGAGATTGTTTTAGGAGAAAAGTTATATCGTCAGCTTGGTTCCCCTACTTCTATTGTTGCCTTATATCCCTATCAAACCGTGCAAGAAGGAGAAGAGTATCGTTATTCTTATCGGAGGGTAAAACTTTTTGTAACAGGTTTTATTAAAGGCGGCGAGTTAACGATTCATCATAATCCTTATTGGACGAGTGATTTCTTTTCTTTCCAAATTGGAACTGGAAAAGAGGAAAGCGAAAACAATGCGATTGCCGTAAAAATTGACGAGGATTACTCTCTTGAACCTTTTCTTGATTATTTCGCAGCAAATTTTCCTGAGTTTGAAGTCTCTTCTCCCTCTTTAACCATGAAAGAAAGTTTGAAAGAGACAGAAGCATTTTTGGTTTTCTTTTTGTTCTTTTTATCCACAGGCGCCTTTCTTCTCTCTTCTATTTTGCTTTTCACTACCGCAAAAGTGATAAGTGAAGAGGGGAGAAGAGAAGGAAGAATGCTTTATTTACTAGGCTATTCTAGAGAGGAGGAAGTGTTAGGACAAAGTATGCCTCTTTTCTTACTATTATTAGGATCTGGTGTTCCTTCCAGTGTGCTTCTTCTTCCTTTGGAATATTTTATTCATCGTTCCATTTATTCTTATAGTGGAGGCATCTCTACTTTTCAGATTGATATTTTTCCAATACTAATACCATTTCTTATTGCTTCTATCGCTTATTTAATTGTGTACTGTTTTTTGTCTTGGCAAGAAAAGAAGCGAAATTTCTTAGAAGAAGGAAGATAAATATTGCCTCACTTTAACAATTTGAGAGTATATTCATATCAGGCCATCTCATAAGGAGTGGCTTAGAAAGGTTGGTCTGATGAAAGGCACCGTCAAGATGTTCAACCAGCAAAAAGGGTTTGGCTTTATTACTGGTGAGGACGGGAAGGATTACTTCTTCCATTACAGCGCTATCGCAATGGACTCATACAAGACAGCCGAAAAAGGCGAGTCAGTAGAATTCGAAGCGACAGAAGGCACCCGCGGTCTTCGCGCGGAGCATGTTCAAAAACTCTAATTTGAATGGAAGCTGGAAGGTTCTCGAATCGGGAGCCTTTTTCTTTTTCTTTCTCTATAATGAGAAGGTATGGAAAAGAAAATCTCACGCGCTCCAGTTATTATCACCACTCTCATTTCGTTTCTTCTCCTTTGTGGAGCAGGAATCGGCATCTTTGTTGGGTATTATTTTTTAATCAAGGGGATGGGCTCTCTTTTTTCTCAAGACTATCCTGTTGTTTCTCTTGGTGTTTATGGCCTATACGAGGATGAAAATCCAGAAGAATACATGGGATACCTGGAACTTTATACGGTAGAAGATCCAGGAGTCTCATCTATCCTTTTAATGCAAGAAGGTGATATCTTACCTGTCTATACTGGTGTTGGTATTTACTTCCCCAATGCCCAAAATGATTTTGAACGCATTGATACTTATGATATTTTCACAGATAGTAAATTTGACGATACAACGCGTGTTTATACGGTCGAATTAACACATTCTCCCTTTTATTATTATCAGCTTTATTTCTCGACCATAAATCCTTCTTACACGCAAGGACCTCGCTTTGTAACTACAAATCCTGATTTGCCTTCTAATCTTTCTTCCACTTATTTATCTAATCTATCCATCGTAGATGTTTTAAATTAATATCCTAAAAATTAGTGCCTTTTTGCGTTGTTTTTTAGCGTGCACGTTATCTTCTTTGTCTTTTGAAACATCAAAAAAGAATAGCGAGTCTCTAACAATCTTGAAAATTCGAAAGGGGGTATCCTAAAACAGAAGAAACACCATGATTTGGTGTCTTTTTTAAAGGAGCACTTCAATGAAAAACAGTGGATTCCTTTTCTGCTTGTAGGTGTTTTGCTGGCATCTAGTTGTAGCACAGGACCTCTTGCCTCTTTGAGTGATGATACGTCGGATACATCCTCGCTTTCCTCCTCCTCTTCTACACCTGTTATAAAAACTCTTACCTTTCTAGGCGAAGAGACTCGTTCCATGGAAATAGGAGAAACATTGACACTAACTTGGCTAAGTGAAAATTTAACTGAGACACTCTCTTTAACTTCTTCGGACACCTCTGTTTGCTAGTGCAAATCAAGAAGGACTTGTTACTGCGCTTGCTGCAGGCGAAGCAACCATCACAATTTCTGCCGATGGATTAACGGGCACTGTTACTCTTCATGTTACAGCTAAGCCGTTTGTAGAAATTACCAATTTAGCAGAATTTGATGCAGGTGTTGGCTACACCATTACCACGAATGTTTTATCGGGTAATTCGGATGAAATAGTGACTTATTCTTCATCAAATGAAGAAATTGCCACGGTGAATGAAGATGGTGTAGTAAGTGCTTAGCAGAAGGGGAAGTCACGATTACGGCAAATTTAGAGAAAGCATCTGACTCTATTTTGATTCATATCTATCCCTGTACGGATTGGTCTTTGTTACCAAACCGTGAGATTGAGATAGACGGCGTAAAAGGAATTGAAGTCTGTTATGACCAAAGTCAACCTCAATCATTACCGATTTAATAGGAATTATTTTTACTCTCTTACTTATTTTTGTACCAATTTCAGAGGATATGTCCTTTGTTACTTGTCTTGTTTAGCCTATTTAGAATTATTAGTTTCCTCATTCCAAAATTAAGACAGAGGATTTTTGATAAAACATACATAAAAATACGGGAAGAAAGAACCCCTTTCCGAAAAAGGAAAATAGCTTTCTTAGTTTTACATTTTATCTTTCTTACAATTTTTTAATCCCTTCTATTTATGTTGCGATTCGTTATTTTCCTCTGCTTTGGCAGGTTATGGGACTAGGGGAAATACCAGAGGCTGAAACTATAGGTTATATTATTTTTATTCTGTTTTTCGTAGTTAGCATTATTTTTGGTCTTTCGTCTCAGATTTCCGCTCAAAGGCTTATTTATCTTTATGAAGAAGATGGGAGAAAAGAGGTAAGTTTACAGACGGAATAAGTTTTTCATAAAAACAATTGAGTTTTGCAGAGTTTTTATAAATACGCAAAAGTAACCGTCACAACTATTTCTACTTTTCGAATGAAGTTTCTTACCTCTTCCTTTAAGGAAGAAGTTTAGAACGATATAATGCAAACGCCCAAAGGGGGCGTTTGTTTTTTATGCCATTAAAAGCCGGAATTGTTGGTTTACCAAATGTAGGAAAATCTACTTTATTTAATGCGATTACCAATTCGCATGTCCTTGCGATGAATTATCCTTTTGCAACTATTGATCCCAATACGGGAGTAGTTCATGTTCCAGATGAAAGATTGGAACACTTATCCAAAATGTTTTCTCCAGAAAGAACTATTCCTGCAACCTTCGAATTTTATGATATTGCTGGCTTAGTGAAAGGTGCTTCCAAAGGAGAAGGCCTTGGAAACAGATTTCTTGCTGCCATTCGGGAATGCGACGCGATTGTGGAAGTGGTTCGCTGCTTTGAATCAAATGACATTGTTCATGTTGAAAATTCAGTTGATCCCCAAAGAGATATCGAAATCATTGATTTAGAACTTGCCATGGCGGATTTAGATTCCATCAATAATCGCATTGCCAAGCAAGAGGTGAAAGCGCGTGTTGCTAAAGATAAAGTTGCCTCTTATGAAATGCCCATTCTTTTGGCTTTAAAAGACGTATTAGAGCAAGGTTTACCTGCGCGTCTTGCAAAAGGGCTAAAAGAAGAGCAGATGGATTATGCGAAAAAGAATTTCTTCCTTTTAACGTTAAAACCAATTCTTTATGTCGCTAATGTCGCCGATTCTGATTACATGGATTTAGAGCACTGTAAGCATTATCAGACTGTGAAGGCGATTGGTGAAAAACAAAATGCACAAGTAATTCCTGTTTCTTGTGAGATTGAAGCGGAAATTTCTTTGTTGCCAAAAGAAGAGAGAAAAGAGTTTTTGGATTCTTTAGGAGCTAGTGAATCTGGCTTAGATAAATTAGTAAAAGCTGCTTATCGTCTTTTAAATTTAGCAACTTTCTTTACAGTAGGAAAAGATGAATGTCGCGCTTGGACCTTTCATATAGGGATGAAGGCGCCAGAGTGTGCTGGAATTATTCACACTGATTTTGAAAAAGGCTTTATTAAAGCGGAAGTTTATCGCTACGAAGACATCATGGAACTCGGTTCGGAATTGGCGGTAAAAGAAGCAGGAAAACTGCGACAAGAAGGAAAGGATTATCTAATGAAAGACGGTGATATTGTCTTCTTTAGATTTCATGTTTCAAAATGATGAGAATTGGGTATGGCGAAGATATTCATCGCTTAGAAAGCGGTGGACCTTTGCGTCTATTTGGGATAGATATTCCAGCAAATGTACACACACTTGCTCATAGTGATGGGGACTGCGCATATCACGCGATTGCCGATGCAATACTTGGTGCTCTTTCTCTAAGAGATATTGGTTATTATTTTCCAGATAATGAGGAAGAAACTGCCGGAATGGATAGCGAGATTATTTTAAGAAAAGTGTTAGAGATGATGGAAGAAGAGGGCTACATGATTAATAACATTGATGTTCTTGTTACTTTAGAACGTCCTCGTTTATCTCCCTATATGGATGAATGCATAAACCATTTAGCAGAAGTACTTGGTATTACGACAAGCCGCGTTGCTATTAAAGCAATGACAAATGAAGGACTTGGAGCGATTGGCGAAGGACTAGCAATTCGGGTAGTTGCAAATGTGTTATTGGAGGAAGTGTTTGATGAATAATGAAGAAAAAATCCAGCTTATTCTTGCTAAAGCAATGAAGCAGTTAGGAGAAGAGGTAGATCCTTCTTCTATCGTAATCGAACGTAGCAAAGAAGAGATTCATGGGGACTACGCTTCGAATATTGCTTTAAAATCGGCAAAACTTTTTCATCTTGCTCCAAAGCTTCTTGCTGAAAAACTTCTTCCTTATTTAGAGGACCCTATTATTGATAAGGTGGAAATTGCAGGTCCTGGTTTTATTAACTTCTTCCTTAAAAAGTCTTCTTTAGGTGATGTCCTTCATCAAATTATTCAACAGGGTGAACATTTCGGAGAAGGAAAGAAAAACGGTATTAAAGTGAATGTTGAATATGTTTCTGCAAATCCAACTGGCGATCTTCATCTTGGTCATACAAGAGGGGCAGCTTTAGGCGATGCGGTTAGTAATTTGTATGAAAAAGCTGGGTATGAGGTTACGCGCGAATATTATGTGAATGACTGCGGAAACCAAGTTCGCCATTTAGGAAATTCTCTCAGAGCAAGATACCATGAACTATTTGGTGAGCCTTTGTCTCTTGGTGATGATGATTACCATGGATTAGATTTAATTGATATTGCTAAATCGATTCGTGACGAATATGGGGATCGCTATTTAACGGATAATGAAGAATCAGAACGCTTCTTTATTCGTTATGGCATCGATCATGAACTTGCAAAAATCAAAAAAGATTTAGCAGATTTTGGCGTTAAATTTGATGTTTTTACTTACGAATCAGACATTCGGAAAGACAAAAAGGTTGAGAAGGCTTATGAGTATCTTGATAAAAAGGGATACATCTATGAAGAAGGCGGAGCAAAATATTTAAAAACCAGCGCTTTCCTGGATGATAAAGATCGTCCGATTGTAAAAAGCGATGGGAATTTCACCTATTTTTTACCCGATATTGCCTACCATTATGACAAATTAGAGCGTGGTTATGATTTCTTAGTTGATATGCTTGGTGCCGATCATCATGGCTATATCAACCGGATGAAGAGTGCTTTGATGATGAAAGGGGCTTCTCCTGACACTTTACAGGCTGAAATTTATCAGATCGTCCGTGTCTATAAAGATGGTGAAGAAGTCAAAATGAGTAAGAGAACAGGTAAGGCAATTACGCATCGTGAACTGGTCGAAATAGTGGGGAAAGACGCTGTACGTTATTTCTTTACAGAACGCGCTTCTGGTAGCCATTTAGACTTTAATTTAGATTTGGCCTTATCGCGAAGCAAAGACAATCCTGTTTATTACGCGCAGTATGCGCACGCGCGCTGTGCTTCTTTGTTAAAAATGGGCGAAGAATTTTCTCTAAATGAAGATGCTTCTTTACTCACTTTACAAGAAGAAGGCTTAATCATGAAGCAACTTGCTGAATTTCCTAGTATGATTCAATCTGCAGCTAAGGCAAGAGCACCTTATAAAGTTGCTAACTTCTGCCAAACGCTTGCAGGTAGCATTCATGAATACTACCAAAGTGTGAGAATTATTGATCGCGATAATTCTTTATTAACAGGGGCAAGATTATATTTAGTAAAAGCCTGTCAGATTGTAATGGCTTCTGCGCTTGCTCTTCTTGGAGTTAGCGCTCCGAATAGAATGTAAAAGAAAGGAGTAAATTCAAATGAAATTTACAAAAAGCATGATCGATGTTGCCGAAGAATGCCTCAAGAATACCGGCACTGATATGTCCTTCACAGATATTTATAACGAAGTGGCAAAAGTTTTAGAGATGAGTGATGAGGAAAAAGACGCTCATATTGGTCGCTTTTATACGGATTTAACTTTAGATGGAAGATTTGTTGCCTTAACAGATAATCATTGGGATTTAAGAAGCCGTCATATCTTTGAAAAAGTGCATATTGATACCAAGGCTGCTTATAGTGATGAGGAAGGCGATCAAGATCCTACCGATAAGCAAGACAATCAAGAATATGATGCCGCGATGCAGGGACAACTTCTTCCTACCTCTGAGGGAGAAGAAGGAGAAGAGGGAGTCTCCTCTCCTGATGATGAAATGGCTTCACTTGTGTGAGCGCTTTCTTTTAACTTGTGGTATAACTATGTAGCCTAAAGGCTAGTGTTTATAAGGAGAATAGAAATGGCTCTAGAAAATATGGTTCATATGCTGCAAAAGGCCCAAGAAGGTCATTATGCAGTAGGACAGTTCAACATTAATAATGTCGAATGGGTTGGTGCGATTCTTGATAAAGCAGAAGAATTAAAAACCCCTGTCATTCTTGGTGTTAGCGAAGGCGCAATGCGTTATATGGGTGGTTGGAATACCGTCGTTGGCATGGTGAAGGGTTATATTAAGGATAAAAATATTACCGTTCCTGTCGCTCTCCACGTTGACCATGGCAGCTGCTTTAAAACATGCAAAGACGCGATTGATGCCGGCTTTACGAGCGTGATGATTGACGGTTCCCACTTCCCACTTGAAGAAAACATTCGTGTGGTAAAAGAAGTTGTGGAATATGCCCACGCAAGAGGAGTTTCTGTAGAAGCGGAACTTGGAAGAGTTGGCGGACAAGAAGATGATGTTGTTGCTGAAACAATGTATGCCATCCCTGAAGAGTGCGAACGCATGGTTAAAGAAACAGGAATCGATTGTTTAGCGCCTGCTCTTGGCTCTGTTCATGGACCATATCATGGTGAACCAAAACTTGGCTTTACCCAAATGGAAACCATTCATAATTTAGTGAAGATTCCTCTTGTTCTACATGGTGGCTCTGGTATTCCCAGAGAGCAAATTGAAATGGCCATTGCAAGAGGAACTTGTAAGATCAACGTCAATACGGAATGCCAACAATATTGGGCTCGTATTGTCCGCGAAGTCATTGCCAAAGATGACAAAGTTTATGATCCTCGTAAGATTATTGGTCCTGGTAAGAAGGGAATTCAAGAAACCATGCAAGAACACTGTGAGTGGTTCGGCTGCATTGGTAAAGCGGAATAATCTCCAATTCTCAGATACAACAGAAAAGAGGCTACGGCCTCTTTTTTTGTGCCTTTTGTGAAAACTGCACACGTTTTTCCTTTGCCAAAAAAATCATTATTGTTAGAAATCATTTGTTTTTATCAAAAGTTTGATTTTCAAGTAACTAGTTAAGTTATGAAAATAATTTGACAAAATGATTAAAAATATTTAAATCGTATTTATGAAGAAAATTGGATATAAAATTTTAAGCCCTCTGTTCCTCTTCGGTTTGCTTGTCTTTTCATTTGAAGCAAATCCTGCTTTGAATGAAAATTTTGACAATTCTGATTTTGCTTTGACTGCTAACAAACGATATGAAACTCCGTATTTTACTTTCAGCCATTTTGAAGACCCAATTACGAAACCATCCGATTTCATTGGGAACAAAGTTCGGTCGGATGTAAGCTCGAGAGATAAGTCGGATCCTACTTACTTGTTTAATAACTTTGTAATTCCTAACACTCATGGCGCGGAAATGGAGACTATAGGTAATAAGTTGGAAACCGACCAATCAGGTCATACTCTTAAAGTTTTTACAACCTATTCTGTTTCTAAAATGATAGATTTTCCAATCGGTGTCATTGCTACTGATAGATTATGGCCTAATGAGAGCAGGACAATTGAGACTGGGACTGAGTATAGAAATACGTGGTCATATGAATCAGTTCTTACATGGGGTGAAAACGAAGAAGTCAGTGTTTCAACAACAGCTAAATATGGCTTTGGTTCACTGTTGGGCGAGGCAGAAGTAGAAGTTGAGACAAAAGTAACTAAAACTATATATCAAGAGTATTCTTTAAGCCTTGGAAGAACATTTTCTATGTCCTCATCGGTCAATAGAATATATGACCTTTCTAATGATACTGATATGGTTATTGACTATTCTTCCGAATCCCGTATTACGTGCGATTTGTATCTTATTACTGAATATGATTATGTAAATCGTATAGGGACTAATGTTTACTATATGATTATTCCTAATGGGTTACCGCATGTAACGCTTACAAAATATACATATGAAGATTCTAATTATGTTATCTTGAACGATGATACTAATTTAGAATTTTTTATGGTTGGTCCTAACACATATTCTGATCTTCAAAAAATGGTTGAGGAAAAAGACTAATTTATGAAAGTATATAAATTTATTCCCTTTCTTCTACTAAGCGGGATATTAACTCTTTGCCTTCCCTCTTGCGCTAGTGAAGCTTATAGCTGGGAGAGTAGAGGTGAACTCACTTTGGAGGATTACGGCAATATTTCTTCTTTAACAGACTTAGTTGGAAAAAGGCCAAGCGAAAATGTTTCCTTAGAGAAAAATAACAATCCGAAAGGGATGCTTGAAGGAATGACAGTCTCTAGTGAGGAATGGGGAGATAAGGTTTTAGTGGAATCTACTCGTTCTGTAGAGAAGATTTTAGTAAACGGGAAAGAAGAGATTTGCGAGTACTATTATTTAGACGATTGCACTTATCACTTTTTAGCAGGATATGGTCTTGAAGCTTATTTATTTGAGCCGCATGAGGCAGTTAATTATGGTGTATACAAATATCATGGCTTTGTGGGTGGCCCGATTTTGCCTTACATTGAAACTTCCATAAGAATTACAGACGAGCTAATTGGTCATATGGATTTACCTCCTAACTTTTGGACAGAAGATGAACAAAGAGCAGGTAGTTATGCTAACAGGATATATGACCGTTACGACAACATTCTTTATCGATATTATGTTTGGGTTAAGACTACGATAACAGAGAGAACGAATCCCTATGATTTTCCCGTTTATTATGGATATGGGCTCCGGAGCTCTGCCACACCTGCAATAGCTGTCTTTTATGATTCCAAAACATTAGAGTGTACAGCAGTTTATTCTTTTGCAGATTTAAACCGGTATGTTATGGCTGAAAGAACTTGGTTTGATTTAGAAGGCAATGCTTTATCAAGCGAATTAGTAGGTGATTTAACTAGTATTCCTCATTCAAACTTTTCTGCTCTTGATGGAGATTTATTCTCGCAGGTAGCGATAGTCCCTCTGGAAACAAATCCTCCTGAGGATACAGCAGAAAGTTCTGCTTTATAAATTGCCCTGCAATTCGGATGTATTTTTTCTAATTTTTGTATTCTTTGTTTGAAACGTTTCTTTTTATTAGAACATAGCGTTAAATAAAAATATGGATAAATATTTACTTTTACAAGAAATGATTGACGCTGCGTTGGAAGCGGAAAAAGGCATTTTGGCTGTGTATCAAAAAGACTTTGGTGTGGAAATCAAAGAAGACCATTCTCCTGTTACAGAGGCGGATAAAAATGCCGATGCTCTTATTAGAAAAATTTTGCAGGCTGAGCATCCTGACTTTGCTTTTTTAACAGAAGAAAGCAAAGATGATCTATCACGTTTAGAGAAGGAACACCTTATTATTGTCGATCCTGTTGATGGCACTAGCGACTTTGTCTCTCGAAGTGGGGAGTTTACAACAAATATCGCTTATGTTCATAAACACGAAACTGTTCTTGGCGTGATTAACTGGTGTCTTGGTGATTGGATATATTACGCAATTAAAGGGGAAGGTGCCTTTAAGAAAAATAAGCGAACCGGAGAAGCAGTGTCTCTTCATGTTTCAAGCCGTTTAGACCACTTGCGCGTGTTAATGAGCCGTTCTCATCGCCAAAAAGAAGAAGATGAAGCTTTGGCAAGACATAAAGATAAAATTGAATCAGTTACAGTAAAAGGTGCTGCTTTGAAATTTTGTGAAATTGCCGAAGGTAAGGCTGAACTTAGTTGGCGTTATTCGCCGGGAACAAAAGAATGGGATACTGCTCCTGGCGCGCTTTTGGTGGAGGAAGCTGGAGGATTTTTCTTAAAGCCAGATAAGTCTTCCTATATACAAAATAGAGAAGACGTTTATAACCGTGAAGGATACATTGTAGGAAACTCTTTAGATAATTTTCTTCTTTAACTTACAAAGAACAATCTATTGATATAATTAAGGAACCAATAGGAGGCAAAAAAGTATGCTTAAGTGGTTTAACAATACTAGCCGTATCGTGAAACTTATTCTCCTCATCATTCCTGTAGTGAACTGGTGGGTTGTGGTGTTTGTTCGTATTGCGGCCTTCATCAACAAGCCAAGCCTTACTCGTCTAATCGTCCTTATTCTTTATGTGATACTCGGTTGGGGATGGGCGTTTATTGACTTTATTTGGGTGCTTTTATTCAACCATCTTACTTTTGCTAAAACAAAATAAGGTTTATGAAAGAGTTTCTTGATAGTGTTGATAAGTTTTCTCCTGCTGTAAAACTTATTTTGATGATTCCTTTCTTAGATGTCTTTTGGTGGATTTATCGAATCATTTATTCTTTAGAATCTAAAAACGGGGTTGCTCTAATCTTATCGGTTGTATTAGTGATTGTTGGCATTCCTTTCTGGTGGATTATTGACATCATCTATTTCTTAATGAAGGGTAAAGTTTTCGTTTTTGAAGATTTCATTTCTTTAGAAAACTAAGCAAAAGTTCACTCTTTTTACAAAAAATGGCGACCCTCATGGTCGCCTTTTTGTTAATTTGTTTCTTGTTTCTCTTTTGCTTTTCTTGCTTGGTACTCTTCTAATACATCATCTGGTAACTGCATCGAAGCGTCGCAGCGAATTACGCCAGGCACCTCTTCTATTAAAATGATTTCTACTCCAGCGGAGATATCTTGATCGACATAGGCGCATCCTTCGCAGGCTCCAACCATTTTGACGTAGACAACTCCGTCTTTAAAACCAACATATTCAATGTCGCCACCTTCTCTTCTTAGAAAAGGACGTATCTTATCGAGCACTTGTTCAATTTGTTCTTCGATTTCTTCCATTTTTCTTCGCCTTTCGAGACACTTTCTCTTGCCTGGCGTAATATATCGCATGTTGAGGTGACTTGCCTTAATGATGATTAATTTTTTGGGGGTAATAAATGAAAAAGCAATTAGCAAAATTTGAAGATTGGCCATTTCGCGTTCCTAATTGGCGAAAAGTAGAAAAGAAAATGGATTCTTTAACAGATGAGTTTATCGCGGCAAAAACTGCCGCAGAAGCATTATCTAGTTACAGAACTTTTTCACGCTATAATCAAAAGGTGAATGATGATTTGGTTCATATTTCCGTTTTATTTTCGTTAGATACAAGAAATCCAAAATACATCAAAGCGAAGGAAGAAATGGATGAAAATTCTCCTCTTTTAGCTGCTAAAAATGTGCGCTTTGTGAAAGCGGCGTGTGAATCGCCTTTCCGCGAGGATTTGGAGAAAAAACTTGGTTCTTTCCTTTTTCAAATGTATGACTATTCTTTAAAATCTTTTGATGAAAGAATTGTAGAAGACACCATTGAGGAAAATAAACTTATTTCTCAATACGATTCTATCATCGCTCATGCGGAAGTTCCTTTTCATGGAGAGATTTATAACCTTCCCCAAATGGGAAAGTTTATGGTTGATCAAGACAGAAAAGTGAGAGAAGAGGCATCAAAAGCCTATTATCAGTATTTGGAAGTAATTGAACCACAGCTCGAAGAAATTTACGATAAGTTAGTTCATGTGCGTGACAGAATGGCCAAAAAACTTGGTTATTCCTCTTATGTTGAACTTGGTTATATTAGAATGTCACGTTTTGACTATAACGCAGAGGATGTGAAAAAATATCGCGACAGCATTCATGAATTTGTAACTCCTCTTGCCGAAAAGATTGCCCAAAAACAGGCAAAACGTTTAGGGGTACGTAATCTTAAAGTTTATGACTTATCTGTGCAGTTTAAAGAGGGAAATCCCGTTCCTTTTGGTTCAACTGAGGACAAAGTTAATGCGGCAAAGAAGATGTATCATGAATTGTCGCCAGATACAGATTACTTCTTTAATTTTATGGTAAATCACCATCTGCTTTTCCTTGAGGCAAAATTAGGGAAGCAGTCGGGAGGATATATGACATATTTCCCTGTAGAAAAATGCCCTATTATCTTCTCCAACTTTAATGGAACTTCTGGTGATGTTGATGTATTAACACACGAATTTGGTCATAGTTTTCAAGCATATTTAGGAAGAAATATCAAAGTGCCTGAATACCATATGCCTACTATGGAAGCGTGTGAAATTGATTCCATGTCTATGGAATTCTTTGCAGAACCTTATATGGAACTCTTCTTTAATGAACCGCAAAAATACCGTTATCTCCATCTAGCAGATAGCATTTCTTTCCTTCCATATGGAGTTACTGTCGACGAGTTTCAACACTGGGTATACGAAAATCCAAACGCTACTATCGCCGAGAGAAATGCCAAATGGCATGAGTTAGAAGTTCACTATACTCCGTGGAAAGTAAAAGCTTACGAAGGTTGTCCTTATATGATGAAAGGGTGCCGCTATTTAACACAGTCACACATCTTTGGCTCTCCCTTTTATTACATTGACTATACCTTAGCGCAAGTTGTTGCTTTCGAATTCTTTAATCTAGACCGAAAGAATCACGAAAAAGCGTGGAAGAAATATGTCAAACTATGTAAGCTCGGAGGGAAATATCCCTTCCGCACCTTGTTAAGCAAAACTGGATTAAAGGATCCTTTTAAAGAAGACACCTTAAAGAAGGTAATTACTCCTTTAAAGAAAGTGCTGAAAGATTACGGGTTTTAATTCTTTCAAACAAAAAAAGGCTCAATTGAGCCTTTTTTGATGTTTAACGGCCTTTTTGCAAGGTTTTTTCCTGATTTAGGAAAGATGTAAGTATTAGAAGAAAAGAAAATATAGATAAGAAAAAGTCTTTTTCTTTTTTATCTGTTTTCTATGCTTATAGTGAAGTTAAGGAGAAGAAAAAATGAAAGTATTACTCATTAATGGTAGTCCGCATAAAAATGGTTGCACCAATCGCGCCTTAGAAGAAGTTCTTCAAACGTTAAAGAAAGACGGTATTGATGGAGAAATCCTCTATCTTGGCACTGCCCCTATTGCAGACTGCATTGCCTGTGGCCATTGTCATGGAAGCAAGGGCTGCGTCTTCCAAGATATTGTTTCTAAAGTTGGAGAACATCTTGAAGAATATGATGGTTTGGTTGTGGGTTCTCCTGTTTATTATGCTGGTCCTACTGCGTTAGTACAGGCCTTCTTAGACCGCTTATTTTATGCTTATGGAGATAAACTAGTAGGTAAACCTGGCGCGGCAGTTTTATCTTGCCGCCGCTCTGGCAATACAGCGTCTTTCGACCGCATCAATAAGTACTTTACCATTAACCGGATGCCTGTTGTTTCAAGTCAATATTGGAACAATGTTCATGGCGCGCAAAACTCTCCTGCTGAAGTCGAAAAAGACGAAGAAGGATTACAAACCATGCGTGTTTTAGGGCACGAAATGGCAAGACTTCTTCGCCTAATTGAACTAGGAAAGAAAGAAGGAATTTCTTTTGTTCCAGAAGAACCTCGTATTTTTACGAATTTCCACCACTAATAAATTGCTTTGGTTGAAATAGGATCAAAGATATGAGCTTTTTCATTATCAAAGCTGAATCCTATCTCATCTCCTACCAGAATCACTTCTCTAGCGTCTGTTTTGGCAATCAATTCTTTTTCGCCAAATACAAAATGTAAGTCGTATTCTCTTCCCATTAACTCGGCTACATCAACTTTTGCTGTAAAAAGCGGGGAAGTACTTCTTCTTACATCCTCTGGACGGATTCCGTAGATTATTTTTATTGCATCTTTGCTTCTTTCGCTTTGCACGCGTTTTAAAGTGAACTGCAATTTTTCTAATCGTTCGCTAGTGAAAACTGGATTTTCTTGCTTCTTTTTTGGATGTTTGACAATTTCTTCTTCGTATTCTTGTTTTAAGGCAAAAAGTTCTTCTTCAATTTGGCATTTTAGATTATTTTCATAATTTTCATAAAATGCCTCAATTTGATTTTGTTCTCCTTTTGTTAAGGGTATGGAAGCACCTCCAGGGAAATGAATCGATCCAACTTTTCGATATTCTGCTTCAAGAAGGTTCATGGCAGGAGCACCAATGAAGGTTGCAACAAAACTATTTGCTGGATGGTCAAAGATTTCTTGTGGCGTACCAATTTGTTGGATTTCTCCATCTTTCATTACAACAATTCTGGTTGCCATCGTCATTGCTTCGGTTTGGTCATGGGTGACATAGATGGTTGTTGCCTGCAATTCGTTATGAAGCCTTACAATAGAAGATCGCATTTGGACACGTAACTTTGCATCTAAGTTAGATAATGGTTCATCCATTAAAAATACTTTTGCATTACGGACAATTGCTCTTCCAAGTGCGACACGCTGTCTTTGTCCACCAGATAACTCTTTTGGTTTCCGGTCTAGATAATCACCAAGCTCTAAGATTTTTGCCGCAATTTTAACTCTTCTATAGATTTCCTCTTTTTTCTCATGACGAATCTTTAAAGAGAAAGCCATATTTTCATAAACATTCAAATGAGGATATAAAGCATAAGACTGGAAAACCATCGCCATATCACGGTCTTTTGGTGCACGATTATTCGCATATTCTCCACCAATATAAAGTTCACCGGTTGTAATGTCTTCTAAGCCCGCAATCATACGCAAGGTTGTGGATTTACCGCATCCAGAAGGCCCAACAAAGACGATGAATTCGTGCTCTTTGATTTTTAAAGAGAAGTCAGAAACTGCCTGTACGTAGCCATCATAAACTTTATTTACGTGGTGAAGCTCAAGATAAGAATCGGGATCAGGATGATATTCGCCCTCTTTCTCAATTCTCTCTTTTTCTTCTTTTAATAAGCGTTTATAGGCACGCTCTCTTTCTTTAAAGTTTTCTTTGCCCTGTTTCTTTGCTAAACGATTGTTATGCAAAGAATCTTTGAGAGCTTTCCATTGTCGCAGGCACCAATTTTCTTTTTTCTCTTCCTCAGCCATAATTCCTCCTGTTAGCGATAACATTCCTCTTGCAAGCGCTATTATACGCACTTAGAATACACTTGGAAGCGGTTTCAAAAAAATGAGCAAAAGATGTGGTTCCTTTCCAACTTTAAAAGAAATAGCAGAAGAGACTGGCTATTCGATGATGACTGTCTCTCGGGCTTTGAATCATCCTGAACTTGTCCAGGAGACTACAAGAGACACGATTCTTTCCGCTGCAAGAGAAAGAAAATATTACCCTAACTCTGTTGCTAGGGCGTTAAGCTCGGGAAAGACATCAATCATTTATGTGTATATTCCTCAAGATTATGCAGCAACCAATCCTTTCTTTATGCAGATTGTTGCAGGGCTTGGAGAAACGCTAGGTGAGTACTCTTACTCCATGCTAATTAAAAGAAGTTGGTATGAGGGAGAAGTGTGTGACGGCATTGTTTTAATGGGTTTAAGAGAAAACGACATCTTAAAGGCTCAAAATTTAGCAGAAAGTAAAAACGTCATTGTTTTTGGACATGTTGATAAGATTGATTCGATTGATGTGAATAATTTTGAAGGGATGCGTTTACTAACAAGTCACGTTTTAAAAAGAGGGCGTAAGCATCCTATGCTTTTATCTATCGATGAAAAGCGGCCCTTTGTTCATGATCGTGAATGCGGCTTTTTATCAGAACTTCCTCTTGGCGCAGAGAAAGATATTTATCGCTGCGCGAACGAGGTAGAAACTGCCTACAATTTTATGGTAAAGACATTTGGAAATAACCCCTTACCTTATGATGCGATTTGCTGCGCCTCTGATGATATGGCATTAGGTGTCATTCGTTATTGCCGCGATCAAGGGCTGCGTGTACCAGAAGATATTTCTATAGGAGGATTTGATGGATTAGGAAAAGAACAATTATCTTTACCAAATATCACAACAATCCATCAACCAATTTATGAAATCGGAAAGGCACTTGCAAAACGTCTTGTGACGCAAATCACTTCGACAACTCATTTAGTTCCAACGTGTGAATTCGTTGCACCAAAAATAAAGAAAGGAGGGACAACTTAAAGAGATTTTTTAGCTTTCAATCTTGATACTTTTAGCCATTTTTTATTTATCAATAATGTTAACGATAACAATTTAATAGAGAGAAGTTTGGAGGAACAAAACAATGAAAAAAGTTATCTTACCTGCTGCAATTATGTTAGCCCTTGTAGCTACCGCTGGTTTATCTTCTTGTGATTTTGGCTATCGATATACTACTTCGAGCGGTGGCTCAGGAGGTGTCATCATAGGAGGAGATAGCTCGGTTTCTCTTACAGGTGATACTATCAACTTTATGGTATATCAGCCATCTAACCAAGATGACCAGAGAGCTTTACAAACACTCATTAGTGAATTTGTAAGTGAAACAGGTATTTCTGTTCGTCTTAATGCGGTTCCAAAAGATTCTTATGATGCCACCTTCCGCGCTTCATTCCGCGGAATGTTTAAACCTGATTTGGCCTATATGGACCAACCATTAATTGCAACCTATGCTTCGGATGGATCGATTATTGCAATTGACAATTATATCGAAGAGGCAGGCATCGATACTGCTATATTCAATGAGGCCGCTCTTGCCACTAATGTTTATGAAGGGGACACATATGGTCTTCCTCTAAATATGACCGCTACAGTTCTCTTCTATAATAAAGCTTTACTAAGCGATGAAGCGGCTCCTAGTACTTGGTCAGAATGGTTAAACACATCTGTTCCTGCCGATACTGCTTTATTTGAAGGTGTAGGCTCAGGAGGATATGCAGGCTGGTATTTCCAAGCTTTTATCGAAAATTGTGGTGGCTCACTTTATAACGAAGCAACTGGAAAGGTTGCCTTTAACTCTTCCGAGGGAAAAGAAGCTGCGCAATTTTTAAAAGACTTATATCGAAATGAACTAGATTTTACGATTCGTTCCAGTACAAATGCATTCATTAATGGCGACATTGTTTATAAAATCGGTTCTTCTTTTGATATCGATAATATGCGCGCTCAAAATCCAAATTTGGATTTAGGTGCAGTATTAATGCCTTCAAAAACTGGTGAGCACCATTATTCGGTTATGGGCGGTGAGAATTTAGTAATACCAAGCTGCGGAGAAAATCACGAAGCAGCGATGCAGTTAATGGAATTCTTACTAGAAGAAGAAAACATGAAGCTCCTTGCTTCTTTCACAGGAAATTTCCCTTCTATTACCGAATATCAAGAAACTGATGATCCCATTAAACAAGTAGTTCTTGATCAGTTTGATGAATTACTTCTCCGTCCGATTGTACCAGGCTGGATGGATGTAAATGATCTTTATTTAGGAGCAGCGATTGGTGACATTTTGGACCACGAAGAACCTCGCGATATTTCTGAGGCTTTATCGTGGGCGGAAGCTGCTGCCAATCAAGTGTTACAAGCAGCATGAAATCGCATTTAGAATTATCACGTAAAGCGAGAAACAACATTAATGGTTGGCTTTTCATCTTGCCTCTTGTGGTCTATTTCTTGCTATTTCAACTTGCCCCTATAGTTTTATCCTTCTTCTATTCTTTAACAAACTGGAATGGGTATTCGGATAGTTATACTTTTGTAGGGCTTGAGAACTATTATCAAGCGATTACAAACGTTATACTTTATCCAGATTTTTGGCCTTCTGTAGGCACTACCTTCCTTTATGTTATCTATACGGTTCCTTTGTCTTTGATTTTAGCTTTGGTAGTTGCTGCTTTGTTAAATAGTAAGATCAAAGGAGAAAGGTTTTTCAAAACCTGTTTCTATATTCCTTCTGTCACTGCTTCCGTTGCCGTTTCCGCGATGTGGATTTATATGCTAGATCCAACTTATGGCATTGTTGGAGCGATTAATCAGGCTTTTGGCACTTCTATTAATTTACTGAATTCTCGAAGTACTGCTCTATTTACGCTTGCCTTAATGTCGGTGTGGGGCGGACTTGGCTATAACGTTTTGATTGTTTTAAGCGCCATGAAGAACATTAATCCCCAGCTTTATGAGGCCTGCGAAATTGATGGCGGGGGAGCGATAAGAAAGTTTTTCCATGTGACAATACCTGGCGTTTTACCGACGTTATTCTTCTTGTTAATTACTTCCACAATCGGCAGTCTACAGGCATTTGATCAAATGTATTTAATGACAGATGGAGCGTATGGAACAACGACTGTAATGCTCGAGATTTATAGCCTTTATGCAGACCATTCTCAAGTAGGTATGGCGAGTGCGATGAGCTACATACTCTTCTTATTCATTATGGTTTTTGTTGGCATTCAGTACACCGCCTTCCCGCAAGGTGACCAGACAAAGAAAAATAAAAGGAGGAAAGCTCATGGTGACACGTTACGCCTCATGCTCGAGCTTCAAGCGGAGAAAAACTAATCCAAAAAGAGTAGCAGCAAGAGTAGCTACCTATGTGATTCTTGGCATATTGGCTTTCTTATTTATCTTTCCCTATATTTGGCTTATCTTTGCTTCCTTTAAAACGCCAGAAGCGATTTTCCGTCCTGGTTTTGAACTTTTGCCAAAAGACGAAAACGGCAACTTGCAGTTTGTTTTTGTCAACTATTTCAATGCCTTAGAATCTCTGCAACTTGGAAGAACATTCCTCAATACCATGGTTGTCTGTGTGGTCAATACGGCTCTCAATCTTATTTTAAATGCTATGGCAGGATATGCTTTTGCTAGGATCGACTTTACGGGGAGAAAATGGTTATTTCCTTTTGTTCTTGCTGCAATGATGATTCCTGGCGCTATCATGACCATTCCAAACTTAGTAATCTGTCAGTATTTAGGCGTTATTGATACCTTATGGGCGCTGATTCTTCCTTTTACGATGTCTATTTATAACGTCTTCTTGATGCGTCAGCAGTTTGTCGGTTTATCCAAGGAATTAGAGGAAGCTGCAACAATGGATGGTGCATCAACATTAAAAATATTCTTCACCATTTGCTTACCTCTTGTCTCTCCCATGTTAGTTGTTCTTGGCATAACAACGTTCATGTGGAACTACAACAATTTTATGTGGACCTTATTAGCTTTACCTACAAATAGAGATGTGTGGACTTTAGCGCGTTCGTTAGGGGAACTTGTCTCTGCTGGTAGCAGCGATCCGAATCGTTATCCCCAAATGTTAGCGGGCTCTGTGATTACTTCTCTTCCCTTAATTGTTGTCTTCTTTGTATTACAAAAATATATCCTTCAAGGAGTCTCACTTGGGGGAGTTAAGGAGTGAAATTATGAAAAAGACGCCACTTTTGCTTTGTTTTTTAGGCTTTCCCTTGCTTTTTGCTTCTTGTCATGGAGGAGATACTTCTTCGATAAGCAACAGTTCTTCTCTTACAAATAACTCTTCTTCTCTTTCGGAAGAGGTGGAATATAACGTCGCGGAAGTTTATGAAACAACAGGAAGTAGAAGTAAACTTTTTACTAGAACAAATGATTTATCTTTAACTTCTTATTCCTATCAAGGGCATAGTGAAGTTTATGTAGGAGAAGAACCTTTGGGAACATTTTATGGGCACGGGGCGGCTTTAACCCACTCTAGCGCCTATCTTCTTTCCCAGTTAGATCAAGAAAAACGAACTGCTCTTCTTGAAGATTTATTTGGCGATGACGGGGCGCATTTATCACTTGTCCGTATCCCTTGGGGAACAAGTGACTACACTTTACCAGAAGAAGATTTTTATACTTTTGATGATGTAGAAGGCGCAATGGATTACACGCTTGAACACTTCAGTATCGAAAAAGATGAGCGTTTCTTAATTCCAGTCTTAAAAGAAATTATTGAGATTAATCCTGGTGTCATTATTTTTGCCGCTCCATGGAGTGCTCCTGCTTGGATGAAAACCTCGAATAATTTAGTAGGAGGGCAACTTCTTGGTTATGATAACCAGTCTTTAGAAAACCCCTCTCCTGAGGAAACTGCTTATGCTTCTTATTTATATCGTGCCGTAGAAGCTTACGCAGAAGATGGAATTATGGTGGATTACGTATCCATTGTGAATGAACCTTTGGTGCAAGCAGTTAATTATCCTTATATGCGAATGGATAGTGCTCAAGAGTATCGAGTTGCTTCTTTATTAGGTGAGAAATTAGCAGAATCAAGTTATGAAACAAAAATTATGGGGTATGACCATAATGTAGGCAGCGCAATTGATATTACTTTTGATGGTTATGCTTCTACCTTAGCTTCCCAAGACGCTTTAAGTGGACGCTTAGGTGGATTTGCCGTGCACTGCTACGATGGTAACTGGCCTAATATTTACGGAGATTTTGCCTATAACTATCAAAGTATGGAATTATATGGCGATTATCCTTTGTTCATTACTGAGGTAACAGAATCTTCTTCCTCGGTAGACTTTGCCCAAAATTTATCTTGGTCAGCGGATAATGTCGCGATTGGTCCAGTTGGGCAAGGATATAACGGCGCCATTTATTGGAACTTAGTTCTTGATCCAAACGGCCAACCTGTGAAAGGAAATAGCAGCACTTGCTATGGCCTTGTCACTTTAGAAGAGGATGGCAGTTATTCCTATTCTTCTTCCTATTATGCGATGAAGCATTTGTCGCATTTCTCCCATATTCAAGATGGAGAGATGCCGCAAAGAGTCAGCAGTGATTCTACCAATTTTGGTACGATAGTAACGGCAGCGTTAAAAAATCAAGATGGTACGACAACGGTTGCTCTAGTTAATACATCTGACCGCGTGGAAGAAATGGTAGACGTTATTATCGATGAGAAGATGGTAACAGTTACTATCAAACCTCAGTCTGTTACTACTTTACTTTTTAAAAACGGGGAAGGAGAGAACTTTGAGTCGATTGAATTAGCCTCCATCGAGATTGAACAAATCGCTTATGGCAAATTTCATATTGCCTTCACTTTAGAGGAAAAAGAGGATGGGGTTCGCTTTTATTTCTCATCTAATGCGCCAAAAGAAGAAGGACTTCTTTCTCTAACATATCGCGATGGTGTTTATGAAGGAGAACTATCTGCTCTCCCTGGAGACTATGGTCTTCTAATGCAAAAAGATGATAGAGAAGGAGAATTATCTCTTACTATTCCTCGTTTAAATCCCTCTATTTCTTTACTAGAAGGGGATAACTATTTTATTGAGGCAAAGTTTGGTTTAGACACAGGAATGTCTTGGTCTTCTTTCTGCGATCCTTATGGAAAAATGCTTTACCGTTCTTCTTCTGCTATCTTTGATGAAAATGCCGTGCAGGCGAATGTAAATAGTGAGGGAGAAACGGATGAAATTTATATCACTACAGACGAATATGTAGACCGTAATTCAAAAGAAGAAGAACCATACTATTTCTTCCAGCTTATTGGGAAAGACGGTTTAGTTACTTATACTTCTGCCGCTGTAACTTTCCAAACTTCTTTATTTGATACTTCTTCTGATGCTTTAACTCTAGCGATAGAAGAGGATCATCCTTATCTCATCTATGAGGGAGTTGCGCTTAGTGAATCTGCAAAGTCTTCCCTTCTTTATCTTAAAGATATTAATGGAGAAGAACACGCTTCTGCTCCTGCCAGCGTCAGTGAAGAAAATTCTATTCGCATTGCTTTTGATTTAACGCTTTTAGAAAAAAGAGGTGTTTGGTATGGCCTCTTCTTGATAGATGGAGGGGGAGCATCATCTTTTGAATTCACAACCGATGATACCCCTTCTTATTCTGAAGTGATTGAACATAATCATGTACAATACCGATTCGAAAATTGGGAAGGTGTTATTAAAATAAATGCAATATCTCTATAAAAGAAAGGATTTTTATGAGAATTAGACGCTTTAGAACAACCAGGCGCAGCCAAGAGAGGATTACAGAGTTAAGCCCTATCTATTTTGAAGAAGGTGTTTCTCTTAATAACCGCCTTATTTATGTTGATCCCAAGAAAAAGAGACAAAAGTTTCTTGGTTTTGGAGGCGCTTTAACACGCGCAAGTCAAGAAAATCTCTCTTTGATGGGAGAAGAAAAGAAAAAAGAAGTTCTTGATGCATATTTCTCGGAAAATGGCCTGAATTATTCCTTGCTCCGTTTGACTATTTCTTCTACGGATTTTGGTACCTACCTATATGATTATTTAGACGGTCAAAACGATTTAACTTCCTTTTCCTTAAAGGAGGAAGATTCACTTCTTCTTCCTCTTTTAGGAGAAATACTTCCTTATCGGAATGATTGGAAGATTTTAGCTTCTTCTTGGTGTCCACCTTCCTATATGAAAGAGAACGGGGAGCGTTGTTATGGTGGACATTTAAGAAAAGAGTGTTACTTGGACTACGCTAAATATTTAGCTCTCTACATCAAAGGTATGGCGGATAGGGGAGTTAAAATTGATGCAATTACAATCCAAAATGAACCTGAAGCGAATCAGCTTTGGGAGAGTATGGAGGTAAGCGCCGAAGAAGAAAGAGATATTATTAAAAACGGTATTCTCCCCGTGTTTAAGGAAGACAATATTTCTGTAAAACTGCTTATTTGGGACCACAACAAAGACGAAATGGTGCGTAGAAGTAACGTTACCCTATCTGATCCTGAGGTGGATAAAGCAGTATGGGGTATTGGTTATCACTGGTACGTTTCTGACGCCTTCCATAACATTAATTTGACTCATGAACTTCATCCGGATAAACACATTATTTTTACCGAAGGATGTGTTGAAATTGCAAATATTGCCTATCAAGATGAAAGCAGAGCGACTTCAGATTTATGGGAACATGCAGAAAGATATGCCCATAACATTATGGAAGGTTTTAATCGATATACAGAAGCCTTTTTCGATTGGAACATCGTTTTAGACGAAGAGGGTGGCCCCACATGGGTGGAAAATTATTGTGAAGCACCTGTGATGTACCATAGAGGAAATAAGAAAGTGATTTATAATCCTTCCTTTTATTATATTGGTCAATTTTCACGCTTTTTGAAGCGTGGTGCGACCGCTCTATATTCTTCTTCAGATTTTGGCAAAGATGTCGAAACTTTAGCCTTTGAAAATCCGAATGGAGAAATTCTTCTATTTGTTCTCAACACCGGTTGGAATCAAAACGCAGTTTTGCTTGTCGACGGTCAAAGAGCAAAAATATCCCTACCTTCCCACTCATTAACAACGTTTATCATCGACAGATAAGGAGGTAATTACGATGAAACGATTAACGCTTTTCGCTATTGGTGCAATGTTAACGTTACCAATAGCGATACAGAATTTCACCCCCCCATTAATCATTGGGAAAGCCGCTGCTCCTGAAGGAATGACGGAGTACTCTCTGTATTCGAGTGTACAAAATATTCACGCTAAGGCGTTAGAAGAGAAAGTACCTACTACTATTTCTTCTGAATTTGTTAATACTATTGCAACAAACTATCAACAAAACTCAATTCCTTCTTTATACGCATCTACAGCTTCGTACATTCGTTTTGTGGTAGAAGCTCCTACAGCAGGAACATATAACATTGCTCTTAGCACGTATGATGCTACAGCGGATCTGCCGGTTATTGTTTATACCAATTCATATGAAAATGCTTTAAGCACTACTTTAGGTGAAACGAGTTGGTGGAACAAAACTGAATTGCAATATTCGACAATCTCTCTCAATCTTGAAGAAGGAAAAAATGCGATTGTTATTCAGTTTAACAGTTGGGGAAATCTTGTCACTTTATCTTTGGATGATACATTGACCCTTGTTGATTTCTCCTCGCAAGAAGAGGGTGTTTATAATCAGGCAGATTTTACTTGGAATTGTACCTGGGTTGAAAATCCTGAAGAATCCCTGTGGAACCCCGATATTTTTCCTGAATTTACTTATCTTAAGCAAGATGGGTCTTCCGAATATGAAGGCGCTGCAACGCTTTCATTTATCCCGCAAAACGACACTAAATCTTTAGATTTTGTTATTCAAGTAGATGAAACAACAGGATTAGAAAATACTCTACGCTTTTCTTTAGATGGTGTTGAAGGTGATTACACTTTCGTTTCCCAAAACCAAGGCGGAGAAGAAACGCTTCATCTTCCTTCCTACTTCCTCGAGGATTTAGGTTTTGTAGCAGGAGAAGAGACAAAATTACGTATTACAAACCCAGTTTCTTCTCAAGAAATTCGAGTACTTGAAATGAGAGAGTCTAATGTTATTGATGAAGAACCTGTCGTAGTGGAAGGAATCGTATATGAAGGAGAGGCGCTAAAAAACGCTCTTCTTGTTCATGGACGTTCTCTTCCTTTAGAGCAAGGGATTGCTTTAGACTGGTCTGGAGCAGGAATTGAATTTAATGTCGAAGGAGGGGGAGAGGTTCGCGGCAATTTTGATGTTATCTCTAACTCTTCTAATACCCGCTTTGCAGTAGAGATTAATGGGGAATTCTCTCATTATTTTGCTCCAGGAAGCGATTCCCTTATTGTCTCGAATTTACCTGAAGAACTTACTAGGATTCGGTTATATAAAACAAGCGAAGCGAATGGGAACTTAGTAACCTTAAATTCTCTAACACATGTTCCTCTTACGGAGGGAGAGGGAGTTTTAAGTAAAGCAGAGTCTACCACTACAAAGAAGATGCTTTTCCTTGGAGCTTCGATTATCTGCGGCAATCAGATGAACGCGGATGGCGACGAAGATCAATATCAAGCGTTTGCAACTTTACTTGCGAAAGCCTGGAATGCGGATAGCGAGTTTGTTTCCGTTTCTGGTAGAGGCGTTATTCAAGGAACGCTAGGAGAAAGCAGTTGGGCTGCCGATAATACCAAGCAAATCTCTGATATTTGGACAAAAACCTCTTATTTCCGTGATGAAAGTGCAGAATATGATTTAGATTCTTATGTCCCTGATTTAATTGTTACGAATTTAGGAAATAATGACCTTGGTGTTTGTGACACTTTTGGTAATACAGAAGAAGATGTTGCTGCCGCGGCAGTTAGTTACTTAGAAACGCTAAAGGAACAATATCCTTCTACCAAAATTATCTTCACTTGGGGTCTTGGAACCGTTCATACAGCTACAGCAGCAGAGACTTTCCGCGCTGCTATTGAAGGGATGAATAATCCTGATGTTGCTTTCTTAGATTTCCCTCCTCAACTTCAAGGACAAGGCGGACATCCTTCTTATTATCAACATGACTACATTGCACAAGAAATTTCTCGTCTTTATAGTGAGATGACTGGAGAAGAAGATCCTTATACACGCCGCTTCGACTGGAAGAGTTATGAGGCAGAAAAGGGAGAGTTAGAAGGTGCTTCTATCTCTACAGAAGCGCCTGGTGCAGGACAAAACTGGTCTGGAAGTGCTTATGTGGGTAGCTTCTCATCTAATTCTTTTTCTCTTGACGAAATTGCTTCAGATGGAAGCAATGTCAGCCATATCAAGCTTCAAATTGAAGTAGAAAAAGATGGCGTGTATGAATTACAAATCGGCTACGCCACAGAGGTTGACACAGACATTGCCTATAATGTTGATGGTGGAGACTACACATTAGTAGAAAATCTTAATACCGATGACTGGTGCGGTGGGCATGGCCATTATGCTGTCTCTCAAGTTTCTCTAACCGCAGGAACCCATACTCTTATTATGACTGGTCCAATTGGTTCTGGCTGGCTGAACTACGATTACGTGAATACCTTATATTTATCTTCTTCCACTTCCGTTCTAGAAGCTGATTCTTATAGTGAGAGCTTCCTTTCTATTACGGGAGAAAGCTGCGATCCTTCTGGAGAGGCTATTTTCCCTTCTGATACATGGGAAGAACTTGCTACTTCTTTTGAAGCGTTAAGCGATGAAGCAAAGAGTCTTCTAGTTTCTTCTCCTAAATATTTTGCTTTACGGGAGAGATATTCCTATATTCAAGCAAAGTATGATTACCGTGATTTCTTAGTTTCTTCGCAGGGCAGAGTAGCTGAGAAGATTAATGTTCCTATGCATTCTGATTCTGCAGATTTTAATAATGGAAATGATTATTTACCTCTTATTTTAGGTATTTCCATTAGTGCAGGTATTGCCTTACTTGCAACTGGGTATCTTGTCTATCGCAAGAAGAGGAAAGCGTTATGAGTATTCATTTTTCTTTGTTACTTCTTGCTGCTGCACTAGGAGCCTCCTCTATCGGAGGAGAGCTCCCTGCTTTAGCAGCAGAAAATGCTACTTCTTATTCGTTTATTGAATATTCCTATCTTGCTCACGTCCGTTATCCGGCTACAGACGGAGGAAATTACGGCCAGGAAAGAGTAGGTTTTGGGACCAATTGGCAACAAAATTTGATGCCAAATTTATCTTCTAATGAAGCCTCTTATTCTCGCTGGGTGATTGAAGCTCCTAGTGCTGGTGCTTATCAAGCTGTCATTCATTACGCTTCTGGCGATTATGCGATGAATGTTTATACAAACTCTCAGGATAACGTTCAAAGTATGACCTTGCCAAGCAATAACTGGGCAGGAGGATCTAGTGAAATCACTTTAAATTTAGAAGAAGGGAAAAACGTTGTTGTCTTCCAAGTGAATCAGTGGGGGAGAGTAGAGACATTTGATTTACCTAACGAACTGAATGTTTCTTTCCCCTCCTCAATAGAAGAAGGCACTTATCAACAAGAAGACATGCTTTTCCAAGCTACTCATCTTTCCGATTTCTCTCTTCTTTTTGACGCGGAAGCGGATATTAGCTACGGAGGACTCCCTTACGATACAAGCGCTGACTATGAAGGCGCGGCAATCTTGTTTTTAACTCCTGCTAGTTCGACGCATTCTCTCGATGTTGATTTAACAGTACTTTCTGGCTCTAATGCCACGCTTCGTGTAGAAATAGGAGGAATTGAGGCAGGATTTAATGTGGATTTATCTTCTTATCCTGTTGGGGAAAAAGTAACAGTTCACCTTCCTTCTTATCAGTTAGATCGTATTGGTTTTTTGCCTGAAGAAGAAAATTATATGCGCTTAAGCGGCGATACTTCTGGTGCTTCCATTCAAATTCATGAAGTAAGAGAGTCAAGTGAAGTGGATGAAGATCCTGCTTCAGGACTAAAAGTAATTTCTGCCGAGGAGCTTAAAAACCTCGTTACGATTCACGGAAGAAGTTTAGAGATAACAGGAGAGATTACTACCGACTGGTCTGGAAGTGGCATTTCTTTTGTTCATCACGGAAGCGGTGATATTTTGTTAAATGCTTCTGTGCTTGGAAACAATCAGAATAGCCGTTATGCCGTGGAAGTAGACGGGGAATTTTCTCATTACGTTTCTCTTTCCTCTTCGATGACTCTTTTCACTGATTTACCTGAGGGAGAAAGAACCATTTCTCTTTATAAGACTAGTGAAGCTGCTGGTAATCTTGCCTCCATTACAAGTTTATCAATTGATGAAGAGGCAAGTATCACGAAGCCTTCTCAGCAAGAGGACTCCCTTAAATTTGAATTTTTAGGGGACTCTATTACTGCGGCAAATCAAATCTCTTTAGGGGACGAAAATGTGTACGAAGGGTATGCTGTTCTTCTCTCAAAAGCCTATGGAGCTTCCTTTGATATTCTCGCTACATCGGGAAGAGGTTTAATGGAGGGGTATAACTCAGAAAATGGCTGGGCTGCTTCCCAAGAAAACCAAATGAAAGATATTTGGAAGTATCAGTCTTATTTCCGTGACTCCAACACTTTAAGAGAAAACGATGCCCCGGATGTAATGGTGGTAGGGCTTGGTTCCAATGACCTTGGGCAGGCAATTATGTCGACCTTTGGTACGAGTATTGATGATTTTACAAGGGAAGCAACAAGCTTTGCTGCCACTTTAAGAGAAGCTTATCCCAAAGCAAAGATTATCTTTTGCTACGGCTCTTTCTTTAATCGTGACTACATCGAAGAGTATCGCAGCGCTATTGAAGGAATTGGAGATGAGAATATTGCTTTTGTGGAATTCCCTCAACTAATGCACGGAGATAGTGGCCATCCAAATGCTTTAAATCATGACGAAATGGCTTCTATTCTTTCTAAAAAGGTAGCGGAAATGCTTGGGAGAGATGATCCTTATGTCCGCCGCTACCAGTATGAAACTTATGAAGCAGAAGATGCTTATCGGCAGGGAGGAAGTGTTTCAAGCGCTGAAGGTGAGCAGTTCTGGTCTAATGGTGCATATGTTGGTTCGATGGGATACGACACAAGTAATCCAAATTATCCTAATTCGACCGACGAGATTGCTGAGGATTTATCTAACATTAGCTATCTACGTTTTGATGTGAATGCACCTTCTTCTGCCCATTACGAAATGCGTCTTGGTTATGCTACAAGTACAAGCACAAATATTGCCTATCGCATTGATGATGGGGAGTGGTTGGAACTCAATAATTTAAATACAAATGACTGGTGTGGAGGACACGGGCAATATGCCTCTGTGGGTGTCGATTTGGCACGTGGTAATCACACCATCACTATTACGAGCGCCTTAAATTCTGGTGGTTGGATTAATTACGATTATTTACAGCTTGTAGAAGAAAATGCTTTAGAAGAGTGCACTATCACTGGAGAAAATGGCACTGGTTATCAGTTTACTAGTCTTCCTGAAGTAGTCTTAAAAGGTGATGATCTTGCCTTTGGTATTACTTTAGAGGATTACTACTCAAAGAGTTCTATTACCGTAGAAGCGAACGGAAAAGTGCTTTCTGCTTTAGCTGACGGCAGTTATCTTCTTGAAAATGTAGAAGAAAATATTGTACTTACTGTAAGCGGAGTGGAACTAAATAAGTGGACCGTCTCTTTCTACTTAAATGAAGGCGATAGCGAAGCTTATGAAGAGATGGAAGTAGAAGTGGGAGCTCCTATCTCTCTTCCTGCTATTGATCCGACAAAGGAAGGATATATTTTCACAGGGTGGGATATTCCTTTTGAACAAATGCCAAATGGCGATATTCATGTTTACGCCACTTGGGAAGAGGTTAGCTCTTCTTTGCCCTCTGATTCTTCTTCAAGCAGTTCGACGATAAGCTCGAGCGAGCCATCTTCTTCTAGCGATGGAAATAGTTCTTCTAGTAGCGAAGGGGGCGATGCTCCTGCTGAAGGCGGTATGAACGTTCCTGCTATTGTTGGCGGAACAATTGGTGGAGTTGCTGCTTTGGCTTTAATTGCAGGTGTTACGATTTATCTTATAAAGAGAAAATAACTGGTAACCCACTACGAAAGAGGCAGGGAAACCTGCCTTTTTCTTTACCTTAATAAGCCCCAAAGGCAGAATAAAGTCGATGAATTATTATGAGGAGCATGCAGAAGAATATCTCTCTCAAGCGAGAAAAGTAGATATGTCTTCTCTTTACGCAATCTTTTTATCTTATTTGCCGAAAAAGGCAAAAATTTTGGACGTTGGTTTTGCCTCCTGCCGTGATATGGCTTATTTTTCCTCTCTTGGCTATGAGGTAGAAGGAATTGATTCTTGCAAAACCTTTGTAAAAGAGGCTTCTTTAGAGGGATTTCTTGTCTTTTTTAAGAAGGTAGAAGATTTGGAAGAAAAAGAAAAATATGACGCGATATGGGCTTCTGCGTCTTTACTTCATTGCCAAAATCTTAGTGATGTTTTCTTTCGCTTATATTGTGCCTTAAAAAAGGGTGGAGTGCTTTACTGTAGCTTCAAAGAAGGCAACTTTACTGGAGAAAGAGATGGGCGTTATTACCATGATTTCACCTTATCTTCTTTCGAAGAATTTCTTTCGCATACCCCCTTTGTTGCGGAGAAGCTTTTCTTAACTAAGGACCAATTAGGGGAAAGAAACATAAACTGGGTCAATGCGATTCTAAGAAGAGAAGACTAGAACGGAAGCTCTTTCTCTTTTATGATTCAATCATGGAAACCTATTCGCTCCCTTTTTATATTCGTGAATGGATTAGAGTGTTGGAAAATATGCATTTTGACAATACTTATAAACCTGCATGGGCAAGAGCGATTCTTGACTGTCTCCACCAAAATGACTTTTTTATTTTTCAAAATCGTGTTCAAGTTACTTTTGATAGCATTGCAAGAAGGGTTATTCGCTATTACTGGAATCAAATTTGTTTTTTTGATTTAAAACAGAGCACACCATCTAAAAGAAAAGAGGCTCCTGTTATTGTGCAACATGTTAAAAAACTTATAGATTCCTATTTTTATATAATTAATTTGAAGAAACCCATATGGTTTTCTGATGCTTTGTGTTTTTTTGAAGAAAATGTCGAAAAGAAAAGTGTCTATGAAAAAACAATTAAAGACATAACAAATGTTTTTCCTCAGAACGTTGCTTTCCGTTTTAAAAATATCGACTCTAAAATCGTACAACTCTATGAATATCAAAAAGGGGAACGTGCTATTTATTTTTCAGACGATCAAGTGAAATTATTGCAGCAATACTACGATATTTTAGTGGATATTGATAATTTAAAATGGGTTAGTATTTTAGAAAGATTTAATGATTGTCCTCGAATAGCACAAAAGGTGATTGCTGCTTCAAAAGAGGAAATTCACAGAAATAATTTGGGGAGATATAAAAAGGCGCTATGTGATGCCTATTACAACATTTCTATTTATGATTTTTATACCGACACCATTATTGCTTTAGACAATATATCTGTAGATCACGTTATTCCTTGGACGTATCTTTATAGCGATGATATATGGAATTTAGTGCTCACTTCAAAATCTTTTAATTCTCAAAAGGGCGATTTATATCCCTCAAAAAATGTTATTGAAAAGTTAAAAAAGAGAAATGCTTATCTCCTAGAAAGACTGCCAAAGAAGAGCCAATTTTACCAAGAATTATCCTTTGCAAACCAACACAATTATGTAGATCGCTTTTACCAAAATTTTATTCTTTCTCATGAAAGCGATTTAGAGAGTTTTTAAGTTTGTTTATCAAGACAACGTAGACCCTAACAAAGCATTAATATGGTTACATTGTGCAATTAACTTCTATTTCTTGATAATTTATCGCGTATTTTTTCACTTGGGTATCTAAAATCACTTTTCAATTTGCAGAAAATAAATTGTAAATAGCACTTGTCAATACAATTTCAGGGGGGGGGTATCCTATCGAAGAACTCCTTGGTTTTTGCATATGTTTAGAGATGGAAATTTGAGAAAAATATTCAATTTAACCTATCGCTATACAAACACCCCAGAAACTCCTATAGCGGATGATTTTTTCATCCCGTGTTTGCGCCAATCCAGTGAATTTTGTGCTCTATTCGGTTTTTTCACTAGTAATACTCTTTTATCACTTCTTCCTGGAATTAAGGAATTACTAATTAATAATGGAAAAATCACCTTCATTACTTGTTGTCTAATCAAAGACGAAGATAAAGATGCTATCACTGAAGGTTATCAAAAGCGTGTGAATTGGGCTTTTGATGAATCGCTTGAGTATTTATTAAGTGTAATAGATGAGATTAATCAAAAAGATGAAACTGCTAGCAAATTATTAAAGGAATTAATTGCTTCGAAACGATTAGATATCTTGTGTGTTGGCCCTTTTCGTTCTTCGGGAATCTCTCATGAAAAGTGTGGATATTTTTTAGATGATTACGGCAATATTGTCACTTTCAATGGGAGTGGAAATTTTACTTTATCAGCTCTAACAGGAAAAGAGGGGTTTTGGAATCATGAATATTTCCAAGTTATGCGCTCTTGGGAATTTGGTGAAGAAAAATATGTAGAAGATGTTACTCAAAAGTTGTCCAATATTCTTTCTGGAAATGATAAGTGGCTTGTTCGACGAAATTTTAGTGATGCTGTGCTGTCCAAATTAGTTTCTTTTCAGCGAAAAAGTAATTTAGTAGAAGAAGTTCAAAATTATGTAGAAATAACTTCTATAAAGAAAATTCCTGAAATTCAACTAAGGCAATATCAAAAAGATGCAATTCAGAAATGGACGGAGTTGGGATTCAATGGTTTTTATGAAATGGCAACTGGTACAGGCAAAACAATTACCGCCATTGAATCAATAAAAACTTTGTGGGAGCAAGAACCAAATTGTTTGGTGGTTGCCGCCGTTCCTTTACTGGCTTTAGCAGACCAATGGGAAGAAGAACTTAGAAAATATATAGATACGAATGTAATCATTTGTAGTTCTCAAGGCTTTGAATGGGAAAATCAAGTGCAGCGCTTGATCAATCAAATGCGATTAAGTAGCTTGTCTAAGCCTTCAATTTTGCTCGTTACTTATCGGTCTATTAATAAGTTATTTGATATTTTAGGAATGAATAAAACAATAAAAAAACTACTAGTGGCCGATGAAGCACATCACTTTAAAAATTACGAAAGAGCAAACGAAATCTTTACTTATAAGTTGGGGCTTAGTGCAACACCAGGAACAGGTTTACCATTTGATAAATCAGGAGATGAATTGGTTCGTTTTTTTGGCGGATACGCCATTCGCCTTCCTTTAGAAGAAGCATTAAAAATTGGAGTTTTAGTACCCTATGATTACATACCAATCTTTTGTTATTCAACGGCAGAGGAGGAAGAGGAATTTAAGGCGTACACACAAAAAATTGCTACAATCCTTGAAAGCGAAGATAAGGATTATTCTTTGTTAGGTGCAGCCATAAGAAAAAGATCCTTAATTCCTGCAACATGTTCAGAAAAGATGAATGCAATAAATGAAATCTTGAAAAAAGTTTTTTGTCATTTACAGCATCACCTAATTATTTATTGTGGAGCGGGAGATATTCACGGAAAGGAAACGGAAGAACTTCGATATATAAATTTTGTAAACAATCATATAGACGAATGTAATCACTCTCTTCACACATCACCATTTACAAGTAGAGAAAACCGAAAAGAACGTGAATTAATTTTAAATGGATTTGAGAACGGCGAAATAGACATTATTACTGCAATACGTTGCTTAGACGAAGGCATTGATTTGCCTTCAATTGAAGGTGCATTAATTTTAGCCAGTGGTTCATCTATTCGCGAATTCATTCAGCGTAGAGGCCGTATTCTGAGAAAGGCAAAGAGTGGTCACAAAGACCACGCAACCATTTTTGATGTCATTTGTTTACCAACTAATGGTACACAATCCTTAGCTAAATATGAATTTCGCAGATTTTATGAATTTGGAAAACTTGCTAGAAACTGGGAAGGAGAAAACGGGTTACACAAAATCCTTTCTAATTTACTTCAACAATATGGCTTAGGTGGTATCGAGGAAACGTTTATGGCAGAAAACTTAAACGAAACATGTATGGAAGAAGCTACAGAAAGGATGGAAGTTTGCGATGACTGATTTGAATAAAGCTCAAATAGAAGAACTGTTATTAAAAGAAGCGATACATGCAGCTGCAAAAGCAACAAATGATCAAGACGGAATCGTAGTAACTTCTTCTGCAAAAAAGGCTGCTGCTGCAAGTTTATACAGCATGTTAATTGAAAAAGTTAAAGAAAAAATCAAAGAGGAGGAAGAAAATGCTAATTAAAAGTATTTGGGCAAAAAACTTTCGGAACTACCGAAAGTTAGGCAGCCAAGATAACCCAATTTCATTTTCTACCGACTCTATTAATGTTATTTATGGACGCTCCGGATTTGGGAAGACGACACTCTTACAACTTTTTCGCTGGATTTTATATGGTTCATTGCCATTAAATATTGGTTTTGATGATAACTCTTTGCCAAATATCGATGAGATTAATGCAACAACTGAAGGAAATCAAATATGCGTAGAGGGATGCATTAGTTTTACTCACGATGATAAACAGTATCGTGTAATTCGTCGTTGGCATTATCTTAAGAAAAACGATGGAGGAGTTAGACATCTTTCAGCAGATGATGAACTTAGGATATATAGGCAAAACGATGATGATAAAGGAGAAAAACCGCTACCTTATGATGTAAGAGGTCTTGAAAGAGCAATTACTGAAATTTTGCCTAAATCTTTGGCTGCATATTTTTTCTTTGATGGGGAAAAATTTGCAGATAATTGGGTAAATACCAAAAAGGATTTAAACGCTGAAGGCCTTAGTGTTGCTGTCAGTGTTCTTTTTAGAACTAATGTATATAAAACCGCTATTGATATATTAGGAACTAAAACTACTAAGTGGACAGTTTTAGGACAAATAAATCATGATTTAGAAGGATACAATTTTGAAAAAGACGATGAAATAAAGTCTGAGAAGAACAACCTTACATGGAGTTTGTCCATTCAAAAATCATATTTCAAAAATTACCAAGAAAAGTTAGAGATTTTAAATCATGAAATTGCAGAGCTTGAAAAAGAAATTGGTGATATGCCAAATCTTAAAGAACTGAATATCATATTAAAGAATTTGGAAAGCGAAAAGGAAAAGAAAGAAAAACAACATGAAAGCAGTACAATAAATCTTTCTATTTCGTTTGGACAAGCGCTACTTACCTATATGGTAAAGTTGGATGTTGTGCAGGCAAATCGACTAAAGCCAGATTCGGTAGAAAAGTTTGATTTACCTGAAGGCTTAAGTGGACCGATATTAAGAGAATTAATTTCTAGGCATAAATGTATATGTGGGCATGAAATTGGGAAAAGGGAAGAAGAGTTGTTTAGCGAATATATTCGTGCATTGCCACCCAATTCTTATCGTACAGCATACGAATCGTTTTTATCTAATGCCCAAGGGTCGCTTAATATAACTAGATCACAACTTATACCTAATTTATTAGACCAAGCAAAAATTCTATATCAAGATTTGGACGAAATTAGTGACTTAAATATAAAAATTCAAGATCAAGAAAGTCAAATTAGAAAATTTGGTGGGAAAAACGTTGATAATCTTTATGAAGAAAAAACAGAGAAAATTCGTGCCAGAGACGATGTTATTAGAAAAATATCTCAATGTGAAAAACTTATTAACTTCTATGAGAAAAAATTAAGAGACATAGAAACAAAATGGTTGGAACAATTAAAGCAACAAAAAATAGCGGAACAATCGCGTATTGCGGCAGAAATTGCTGAAAATGTTGCTGAGAATTTGGAACGATTTGCAGATTCTCGTATTGAAAATGTTCGAAGAAATATTGAACATGAAATTGAGAGATTATTAAACAGCATGCTTACAGGTTCTCGTAAGGAAGTGAGACTGGATAGCGATTTTCATTTAACTGTAAGAGAACAAGGTATCACTTATACCACTAGAGGGCAGGCAGCTGTTGCCTCATATAGTTATGTTCTTGGCTTATTAAAGGTGTTAACGGAATGTTCTAGCGACGAAACCGAGGACGATATAAAGGTTATTAGCGAATATCCTCTGGTCATAGATGCTCCATTTTCCGAAACTGATGCTGAGCAGGAAGAACGTGCTTTGCAACATTTCCAAAGCATTCCTAAACAAGTCATTATTCTTTCCAATCGTAATTTAAATTCAGCACTTGAGGGTATCAATATTGGCAAAGTTTATGCAATTAAAGGTGAGTCCCAAAAAGCTCGACTTGAAGAAATCAGTTTTTCAGATGCTGATGCATTTTTTGCAGAAGGGGGAGAAAAATGAGTACTAGCGATAATAGAATTACTACTTCTTTGAGACTCTATGGCGAACCTTGGCAAGAGTGTCGTCGTCTTCTGGTAGAAAAAGAAGGGGGACATTTCTTTAAAACAGCTGCGGAGATGTATCTTTTTTGTGCGAGCATTGGACTTTTTATAAATAAACAAACACCGGAATTTATAAATGATGATGCGCAGACCCCTATAGAAATTCCTTACTCAGTACTTCTAAATAAGTCTATTGAAGAATTAATAAACGATTTATATGCCGTCATGCTTTTTAATAAAATCGTAAATCCAGACATGACAGATATTGAACGACTTAATCTTTTCTTTTATGAAGGTGCTCCTAGCGATCGTCATAAACTTTTGGAACCATTTGCCAGAACAGGAGTGATGTTTTTGCTAGCTAAACTTCAAAATTATAAGCATTCTTCTCAGCCAGACGTGATTAGTATTGCCATCTTTGATGAGATTACAAAATTGGTGAAGGATCCTAACCTAAAGAATTCTAGCAATGAGTAACATGTGTTCTTTTAATATAAATTTATTTCATAATGTCCTTGAAGAAATGAAACTTGTCTATCTTCATGACAAGCGTCCATGGATGATAGGTTACTCAGGCGGAAAGGATTCAACATTACTGGTTACGCTTTGCTTTGAAATGATGCAAAGAATACCAGAAGAAAGAAGATGGAAACCCATCTTTGTCGTTTCGAGTGACACTGGGCTAGAAAATCCAGTTGTTGCGAATTATATGCATTCTTCTAATAAAGCGATTGGCGCATATTCAAAGGAACATCATCTAAATATTTATTCAGAAATTATTTATCCAAAGCCAGAAGAATCTTTTTGGACACTTGTTATTGGGAAAGGGTATCCTACTCCAGAACCGCCAGGTTTTCGATGGTGTACAGAACGGTTAAAAATTCACCCGATGAATCGTTTCGTAAATGAAATTATTCAAAAGTATGGTGAAGTTATTATCTTACTGGGAGTAAGAAAAGGAGAATCTGGCACAAGAAAAAGAAATATTGAATCGCGTGAAATAGAAGGAAAATTGCTCCAGCATCATGAGGATATACCTGAAGCGTGGGTTTTTAATCCATTAACAGAAATTCCAAATTCTGAAGTTTGGTTCTATCTACTTAAAAACAATGGAAAAACTCCCTGGGGAACAAGTGTTAATCAATTATATGCAATGTATCAAGGCGAAAGCTTAACAGAAGAAGCTTCTGTCCTTGGACAACTTGATTATTCCAAAATTCCAGTAACAGGGAATAGCAGATTTGGGTGTTGGTGTTGCACAATCGTAAAAGAAGATAAATCATTACAAAACTTTATTCATAAGGGTTCTAACGAGTTAATTCCTTTAAGGGATTTTCGAAACTGGTTAGTTTCCATTCGACAAGATCCCTCCTATAGGGAATCACATAGAGCTAATGGGAAGGTCTATCAAAAAAGTGATGGGTCACTAGGCCTTGGCCCATTCAAATTAGAAGCTAGAGAAGAGATTTTGCGGCGCCTTCTTCTGTTAGAGAAGAGAACTGGTTTTTCGTTAGTGTCGATAGAGGAGTTACAACTAATTGAAAAATATTGGGAAGCAGAAGGCGATTTTAGCCGTAGAAGACTAGTTGATTTATATGCTCAGATTACTGGGAAAAAGTTGCCGTGGGATGAATCAAAAACAGCTTTATTAAGTCAAGAAACCGCAAAGGAAATTAAAAATCTATGTTCAAAGGATTCCTTGCCGTTTCCTGAAATTATGCAGTGTCTTGACTATATTGATAAAAACAAAACTGTTAGACGCGGAGAAAACATTCGAAATAAGATAAAACAAATTCTTTCCAAAGAATATCTCCACCTAAATAAGGGGGACAACAAATGATTTTTACTCGTCTTCAAATAGAAAATTTAGCGTCTTATGAAGGAATACATGTTTTTGAATTATCCCCCTCCTCTTCAATTAGGAAAATAGTGCTTCTTGGTGGGAAGAACGGAGCTGGGAAAACTACATTATTTCAGGCGATTCGATTAGCATTATACGGGCCTCAAGCATACGGGTTGTCTTCTAGGGGAAGAAAATATACAGCTCATTTAAGAAACCTAATTAATCAGAAAGAACAGCATAAAGTTAGTGGTAACGCTTCAGTTCGTTTATCTCTACGGTTAGACGATGGCCGACATCCGATGGGCATCTATAGCATAGAACGCCGTTGGATATTAAATGAACCTAAAATTGAAGAAGTGATTTCATATAAATTTTTGCCTGATGGATACCATATGAATGAACGGCAGTTAAATACTGCTGAACAAGATGAATTTGAAGCGTCGATACATAAATACCTTCCTATTTCTTTGTTTAATTTCTATTTTTTTGACGGAGAAAATCTTACTGATTTTTTTAAGGATGGAAAAGGATTTAAAGACACTCTCTTGTCATTAACTGGATTGGAAAATTTTGATATTTTGGTAAGGGTTTTGCGGGAATTATCTCTTGAAAAGGTAGTAAAAAGGAATGCTTCAGCAAAATATAAATTACTAAAAGAACGGTACTTCAATATCAAAAAACAGCAAGAAGAGGTTGCCGCTAAAGTTAGTTTATATAAAGAAAAATATGAATCTATTACTGCCAAAATTGAGAGTGACACTAAGTCATTTTTCCGTTCGGGAGGCATTTCTGAGAAAGAGGAGAAATATCTTCAAGATGTTATAGTAAAAGAGACACAAAGGCGTGAGAAAAAGCGTTTAGAATTGAAAGAGTTTGCTAATAGTTCACTGCCAATATTATTGATGAAAAATCAAATTAAAAAAGCTTTGAGCAAACTTGACTATAGTGCGGACAATTTTGCGAAAGAAACGATATTTTCTTATTTTGAAAAATCAAGTGTTAAAGAAGATCTTATTAAGATAATTGGAGGGCAAACGTATGATTTACTTCTTTCATATTTTCATGATTATTCAAAAGAAGGGCCAGAACCAATTTTTTATAGTCTCTCATCTTTAGATAAGGAAAAGATAAGAGAGCAAACTAGTCATGCTTTTTCTTTAGATACTGGTCGTTATATTGCTTTAGAAGAAGAAATAACAAGTTCAAGTAAGACACAAAAAGAGTTAAGAAACACTTTATCTAGCGCATCAAAAGACAGAACGATAATGTTCGAAAAAAATATGCATAAATTAAATAAAGAACAAGCTTCTATTCATCAAAAATTGTTAGCGGAACAAGAACGTTACTCACTCATTAGTAGTGAGTATGAAAAAATACAAAAAGATTTTTTATCAGCCGAAGAAGAGTGCTCCCGTGAGCTACGTGAGAAATCCTCAAAAGAATTGTTCTTTAGAATGTACAATAGTTTTTCCGAGTATGAAATTCATTTGTTTCGAGAACAGGTACATTATTTAAGAGACGCGTTTTTAAAATTATTTAATTCGATAATTAACAAAAAGAACCTAATTTCTGGCTTGGAAATAGACAACGAACTTCAAGTGTATCCATATCGAAAAACTACTTGTTCAACGAAATCTATGCGGCATATTTTGGACGAGCTTGGCGAGAATGAATTTATAAGAGTGTATGGACAATTGGCATTTGATGAACTACAAGATGAAGGGTTGGAAGAGAAAACTGAGCTCTCTTTAAAAATGGATGAAAATCTGTTTTCGAAAGGAGAGTGGCAAGTTTATTTAATGTGTTTATATGGAGCATTAAGCTCGCTTGGAGAAAGGCCAATGCCGTTTGTTATTGATACCCCCTTTGGGCGCATAGATACACAACACAGAAAAAGTTTAATTGAAAATTTATTGATAAAGCTGCATGGGCAAGTAATAGTTTTATCAACTGATGAAGAAATTAACCAACTAACCTTAAACATTCTAAAGCCATATCTAGCTAGAACTTACACTTTAGTAAATAACGGTGTTAATGGTACAACTTTGAGAGAGAATGAATACTTTGGTGAGGTAGTTCGTTATGGGGAATAGGCTTAAAACGTCAGCAAACACTAAGCGAATTTTTAGTGAGATAAAAAGTTCAAATGGGCTTCAACCATTTGCACTTTCAAAAATTGCAATTGCATTGTCCATTCGACTCGATATTCCTCTTTCTAAAGATGACTTGATGACCGATAGTAATGGACTAGAATTGTCTAGAGAGACAGTATGTGGGCCTTACGATGCGTTATATTCATTTTTAATTTGTGAATTTGAAAAAAAGAACATATCAGAAGATTGTTTGTTCTCGACTTATTTTAAGGCTCATATTGATAGGGGTGCTATCCTCTTAGAGAGAGAATTTCGTTATGATAAAAGAATATATCAACATTTATTGAAACTAGGGCATTCTATTTAATCTAGTGATTTTTTCTTTTTATGCCTACAATTTGAGTATGTGTACAGGAATTTTTCGTAAAGGGCCTAACTCATGTTTTGGGCGTAATTTGGATGTTTCTACCTCTTTTGGTGAAAAAATGATATTTACTCCCAGAAAGAAGAGATTTACTTTTCATCATTTGCCGCCTATTGAAGAAGGTTATTCTCTTCTTGGCGCGGGTATTTTAATGGACGACTATCCTTTGTATTTTGATGCCATGAATGAAAAGGGTCTTGCTTTAGCAGGACTTAATTTTCCTTCGAATGCTTTTTATGCTTCTTATGAAGAAGGGAAATATCATTATGCTTTAGCACCTTATGAGCTATTTACTTATCTTTTACGGAAATGCGCGTTGGTAGAAGAAGTGAAGTGCTTTCTTAAAGAAGCCATTTTGACAAATGAATCCTTTGCCGCAAATTTACCTCTTGCCCCGCTTCATTACTTTTTTGCAGATCAAAAAGAATCGCTGGTGGTTGAACAAGAGAAAGATGGTTTGCATGTATATGATAATCCGTATGGCGTGCTTACAAATAACCCGCCTTTTCCTTTTCAAATAGAAGGACTAAGAAAACTTCGCGGAGTAGGTCCTAATACAGCAAAAGATAATTTCTTAACTTCTTTATCTCCCAGTTATGTCGGTTCTGGAACCATTGGTCTACCGGGCGACTTTAGTGCACCTTCTCGCTTTCAAAAATGTGCCTATTTGAATCTTCATGCCAAAGCAAAAAAGATAGAAGATAACCCTAAAATTTTAAGTCAAATTTTAGATTCAGTTAAATTTATTCGCGGGGCAGTGCTCGATGATGAAGGAAGAGAAGAGGTCACTTTATATCAAAGTGTCATGCAACTAGAAAATGGAGTTTATTCATTGAAAAGAGAAGAGGAAGACGCTTATTCGTCCTATTCTTTTACTAAACTGAATAAGGAATATGAAACTTCCGCCACTTGCGTTATTTTAGACTAGTTTTGCATAAATTTTAGAAATTAAGTTAAGTTTTGCAGGATTTTTACAAGAAAATCATCATAAAAATAAATGTCTCTTTTGCGGCCTTTACATAGTTACTATTGAAGAAAACTGTAATTTCGTTTAAGTTATTAGCCGCAATGGATGACTCTGGCCCTGAACGACTGTTTACTCTAATTCAAACTGTATTACCCCAAGAAACACCGACTTTAGAATCAACTTTAATCCTTGGAATGCCAATGTGGGGAGCTTGGCTCCTCATAGCGCTTTTGTTGCTTGTTAGCGCTCTTTTTTCAGCAAGTGAGAATGCTTTTTCTAACTGCGATAGATTTTTCTTTAAAGCAGAAGCAGAAAAAGGAAAGAAGACTGCCAAAATTGTTACCTTTTTAGCAGAGCACTTTGAAGGAACTTTGGTGTCTGTTCTTGTTGCTAATAACATCGTCCAGACTTTAATGTCTTCGATTTCGGCGATTATTTTCTATCACATTTGTGAGGCTTACGGACTTGGTGGAGCAGTGGAAGCTGTTCTTTCAACAGTAGTAATGGCCTTTCTTGTTTATGTTGTTTCCGACACTGTGCCAAAAATTCTTTCTAAATCGATGCCCAATCGAATGGCAACCTTCTTAGCGTGGCCTGATTTCATTATTTATATTGCGCTTTTCCCTATTTCTTGGTGTTTCCGTCAACTTTTAAAACTCGTTCACAAAATGTTCCATATTGGCGAAGAAAATCTTTTGTCCAAAGAGGATATTGTAGAAAAGGCTGATGAAGCAGTAACAGAAAATGAACTGACAAAAGAAGAGGAAGAAGTTCTGGAACCAGAAGAAGTCGGTATGCTTCGAAAAGCATTAGCGCTTTCTCATAAGAAGGTGAAAGATGTAATGACTCCCGCTTCCAAAGCAGTGTATTTAAAAGAAGAAGAACTTTCTCCTTTGACCTTGCCTCAGAAACTTTTAAATATTCCTTATACGAGAATTCCTGTTTTTGACAAAGATAAAGAGTGCCTTGGTGTTTTATCTACAAAAACCTTCTTTAGAGAATATTTCCAAGATGAGCACTTAGATCCTCGCAGTGTGTTACTTGATTCTTTGGAGTTAAAAGAAGGAGATGATTTACTCACCGCTTTTACCTCTCTAACAGAAGAAAAAATCCATTTAGCTTTAGTTAGAAACGAAGAAGGAATGTTAACTGGTTTATTAACACTAGATGATGTTTTAGACGAACTAATTCCAGTTGAGAAAGGAGGGGAATAACGCTATGGATTTTGTAATTGGTTATTCTTTAGCACTTGTTATCCTTCTTTTTGGCTCCCTTCTTTTCTCCAGTGCAGATATGGCCTATGGTTCTTTATCTATGTCTCGTTTAACTCGAGATGTAGAAACATATCCATCTAAAAAGGGCAAACGCGCTTTAGCATTAGCGGGGCATTATGATCGAACCATTTCGACAATCTTACTTTGGAATGACGCAATTAACGCGGGCTTAGACAGTGTTAGTACACTTCTTGGCATGGCAGTAGCCTCCTATTATCTTTCTGTAAAAGACCCGGATATTTTGGAAAACTATGGTCTTATTTTCTCCATGTCGATTCTTGTGATTAAAATTATCATTGGCGAAATCATTGCAAAATCCATGGGAAAATTACGAAATTTATCTCTAGCGAAACTTTATGCGTATCCTTTAACTGTCTGTTCTTATCTTACCTATCCTGTCACTTTCTTGGTAGGAGGGCTTGGACAAGCTGTTTCTTATCCTTTCTTGAAATTCCTTCCTGAAGTAAAGCCTTCTGAAGAAGGGATTGAGGCAATGATTGAAGAAAGCGAAGAGAAAGGAACTTTGCGCGAAGAAGAAGCAGAATTCTTAAGAGGAACCTTTTCTTACGCTAGTGCGAAAGCTTATGAAATCATGACGCCTAGAGTTAAAGTTTATGCGGTGGAAGAGTCCACTACTGCTTCAGAAATTTTAGAAGACGAGACTGCTTTTACTCACACAAGAATTCCTGTCTATCATAAGCGGATTGACGATGTGATTGGTTATATTACTCTAAAGGATATTATTCGTTTGTATTTGGTGGAAAAAGATGAAGATATTCATTCGGTTCTTCGTCCTATTTTGTTCTTTTCTCGTAGTGAAGAAGCGAGTGATATTTATGCTTCTTTCCGCAAAGGAAGAGAAGAAATTGCGGCAGTACTAGATGAGTATGGCGGCTTTGAAGGCGTGATTACCAAAGAAGATATTGTAGAAGAAGTTGTTGGAGAAATTTGGGATGAAACTGATCATGCTGAGGAACCTCTTTTAGAACTAGAAAATGGAGAGTTTATCGCAGATGGTGCTTTACCTTTAGAAGAAGCTTTTGATGCGCTTGATTTAGATGTTGAGGAGTCAGGAAGCGAGTCTGAAACTTTAGGAGGTTTCCTTACCGAAATTCTTACTTTGAAAAATGTTCGTATGGGTGCAGAAATGGAATATGGCGGTTATCTCTTCCGCATTGTTGCCTTAGGGGCAAGAAGAGCAATCCGCAGAGTAAAAATCACCCCTCTTTCGAAGGGTGATGATGATAACGAAGAGAAAGATTAATTAAGCCGCACCTTCTAAAACAATCGTAAAGCAAGAAGTAGAGGCATAATAGGTTCCAGTGCAAGAGATTTTATTGTCGCTTGAAAGATAAGCGTCTCCATCTTTTATCCAACCCTCTTCTTCTAATAAGTTAAAGTAAGCTGAACTAGGATCAGTTTCTATAAAACACTGAATCCAGACAGAGGTACCAAGTGATAAGAAATCGTAAGATTCTGCGCCTTCTAAGACAGGTAAACTTGCAGTAGAGCCCATACTTTCTATGAAAGAAGACACTTCTTCCTCAGGGAAACTGCTATAAGGAATATCGGGGTAGCAGTCTAAAATGAAGGTACCATTTCCTTCTGTGATAGCATTCTCATTTTCATCATAAAGACCAAGTTGAGCTTGTATTTCGCCTCCTAGGAATTCAAGCAAAAGAACTTTTTCGCCTGGCGCTACTCCACCAGAAACATAAGAAGTTACATCTTCATAACCTTCCTTTAAAAGAAGAGAGGTATATTCACTAACAGTGTTATAACTCACATCAGGAAAATAAAGCGATAAGACAGGATAGCCATATTCGTCTTCCCAAGTTTCTATTTCGTTACATCCTGGATAAAAGGGTAAAAGATGATTCCCGAGTAAAGAATGAATGGCTTCTTTTTCTTCCTCTGTCCAGTCTGTGGGAGTTTCTTCACTAGAAGAACTACTCATACTGCTAGAAGACTCCGAAGAAGAAATAGAGGAGGAAGAAAGGGAAGAGGAAAGAGCGCCTGTCTGGCAGGAGGCTAAGAGAAGAAGAGAGGGGATAAGCATAAAAAATTTATTTCTCATACTCTTTAATGATAGTGAATTTTCCTTATAGTGGTGACATGAAAATTGTAAAAGTTGTTGCTGCTGTTCTTCACCAAAATAACAAAATCTTTATTACCCAAAGAGGTTATGGCGAGTGGAAAAATTATTGGGAGTTTCCAGGCGGAAAGGTGGAAGAAGGAGAAAGTGAAGAGGAAGCTTTAAAAAGAGAAATAAAAGAAGAGTTAGGGGCAGAAATTGTTTTGGAGAAAGATTTAGGATATCTCGAATATGATTATCCATCCTTTCATTTACAGATGCGCTGCTACCTTGCCACTTTTTCAAGTGATTACGTCTTAAAAGAAGCAGAAGATGCAAAATGGATCTTCTTATCGGAATATCTTTCTTATCTTTTTCTTCCAGCGGATATTTCTTTATTTCCTAAAATTGAGGAGGCTCTTAAAGAGACTGCTTCTCGTTCAAGGCAGAGATAGAGTCTCTTCTAGCCCCTAAAATTTGCCCCTTTAAGGAAGAAATGCATTCTTCACTAGATAAAAGAATTTCGCTTAATACGGAATCTAACAGTTCTTTATAATCATTCCCAATTGCATTCATTAAGGCACGATAGGCAGTAAATAGGATTTTACTTCCTTTTAAGAGTAAATCATTTTGCAAAGAAAAATAGTCATAACGAAGGGCAAAAAGGAAAGAATTCTCTAAAGTCTTATACTTTGTTTCTAAAGACACATCTAGTGGAGGCATAAAAACATTTTCCTCTTCTAAAAGTCGTTTCATCGTTTCTTTTAGAATGAGAAGAAGTAATGCTCCATCTTCCTTACCATATTGATTCACAATATTTGTTTCGCTTTGCTGTAAGCCAAAATATAGATGTCCTTTCTTGGTATCTAAAAGAAGAGAAAGAAAAATCCCCTCCGAAAAAGAGGGGAAAACATTCTTATCCCTAGCCATAATGAGAGGATATTCATTGTAAGAGTTTTCTCCACAAAAAATATCTACCTGATAAGAAGAAGGGAACATCTCTTCAAGAGAAGGAAGCAACTTCTCTTTTAAAAATGAAAAGAAGGGATCATCTCTCACCAAAGGAAAATAAACATGTGAGGGATAGAGGAGAAGATAGTGGCGAATGAGCCCAGAGAGGGCGGTTTTTAAAATGTGCATGTAGAGGTTTTAACAGAAGTCATAAAAAAAGTCTTTAACAATTTTCACAAAAGAAAATGAATGTAAAAGTTTAAACATTTTCATATGTTCGCAATCTTTATAATTAAACACGTATCATAACAAAAACTAGGTATATCTTTTTTAATATGGAAAAAAGATGTTATCTTTCTAACATTTCAAACTTCAAACGTAAGTAACTTTTTCATAAAGTTTTTACAAAAAATTTATATTTTCATAAAAACTTTCATTTTAAATCACTTTATGTGTTTGATTTTTATCAACGCACAACCTCATTTATAAAACAAAATGAGGTTCTTTTTCTCTACGTTTCGATTACTTTTCTTTGCAGAAAAACAAAAAATGCTTACTTCATCATTTGATGAGTAAGCATTTCTATGCATTTGGTGCCCAGGATCGGACTCGAACCGACATGGAGTTGCCCCCGAGGGATTTTAAGTCCCTTGCGTCTACCATTCCGCCACCTAGGCGAGTTATATAAGGGAAGAGGTTTCAAGGTCCTGGTCCCCCGTGACGGGCTCGAACCGTCGACCCCTTGATTAAAAGTCAAGTGCTCTACCACTGAGCTAACGGAGGATCTGGCTGGGGTGGCTGGAATTGGACCAGCGCATCAGAGAGTCAAAGTCTCTTGCCTTACCACTTGGCTACACCCCAAAGTGGTGGGCGAAGATGGATTTGAACCACCGAACCCGAAGGAGCTGATTTACAGTCAGCCGCGTTTGGCCACTTCGCTATTCGCCCATCAATTGGATGCACGTTAATGGTGGTGGATGCTGAGGGTTTCGAACCCCCGACCCCCGCCTTGTAAGGGCGATGCTCTCCCGCTGAGCTAAGCATCCATAGAAGAGCCCGCCAAACGTGCTTGCAGAATATAGCACTCTGCCATATCTTGGTCAACGGCGGACTTCTTGAAAGGACAAATTTTGCTTCTTTTCCTTATCAATAACCTGGTTTCCCTAAAAGGTGAAACATATTTTTCTTATATACTTCAACTCCTGGCTGATTAAATGGATTAAGTCCATTTAAATAAGCAGACATCGCACATGCTTTTTCAAAGAAATAGAAGAGATAACCAAGATGGTAATCGTCCATTTTTTCAAGCTCTAGAACAATATTAGGAGTCTTGCCAATATTACTATGTGCTTCTAAAACACCTTGGAATGCTTTCTCTTGCACAAACGATAATGGCTTACCTGCTAAATAATTGAGGCCATCGAGATTTTCCTCATCTAAAGGAATAGAAATATCTTCTGCATTTTCTCCAAGATGCAAAATCGTTTCAAAGAAGATTGGGGAGCCTTCTTGAATAAACTGCCCTAACGAATGTAAGTCAGTAGTAAAGGTTGCTGCAGCAGGGAAAAGAGATTTTCCTTCTTTTCCTTCGCTTTCCCCATATAACTGTTTCCACCACTCAGTAAGTTGAACTAAAGAAGGAAGATAAGTTGCAAAAAGTTCAACAGATTTTCCTTTTTCATAGAAGTGGTGTCTTGCAACAGCATATTGATAAGCGGCGTTTTCCTTTAAAGAAGGATTGCTATATTCTTTTGCGGCGTCTCTACTTCCTTCTAGAAGTCGAGTAACATCAATTCCGCTTGCAGCCATTGGCAAGAGACCAACAGCTGTTTGAACCGAATATCTTCCTCCGATGTCGCTTGGTAAACGGAAGGTTTCATAACCTTCTTTCTTTGCTAAGGTAAGAAGCGCACCTTTTTCACCATCTGTGGTAGCAAAAATTGCTTTTCTTGCGGCTTCTTTACCATCACGCTTTTCCAAAAGTTCTCTAAGAAGACGGAAAGATAAAGCAGTTTCGGTTGTTGTACCTGATTTTGAGATAACATTAACAGCGAATTTTTTATCTTTTAGATAATGAAGTGCCTGACAAATATAAGCAGGATCGAAGGTTTCACCAAGCCATATAATTTGAATTCCTGAATGGGGAATTGTTCCTTTTAGTGCTTCAATGGCAGCACGAGCACCAAGGTAAGATCCGCCAATTCCACATACAACCAAAATGTCATAGTGTTCTTGAATGGTTTTCGCGGCTTTTAATACGCGAGGAAGTTCTTCTCCCTTTAAATACTCCTCCGCCTGATTTACCCAGCCAAGGAAATCTGCTCCTGCTCCTGATTTATTTTTAATGGAAGCATCGATTTCCTTCACTTTTTCTTCATAAGAAGCAAAATCAATTTTTTCTCCAATATGTTCTAAATTTGTCTTAATTACCATAGGCAACATCCTTTCTTGGAAGCGGTGAAATTATCGCGCTTCTAATTCTTGTTTGCACCAAATTGAAAGTGCATTTTCTAATCCTTTAAAAGAAATGTTTTCTTCGCGAGGCAAACTGCGGGGAAGAGGATGCCTTCTCTCTTCACTTGTCATTGCCTTTAAAGAAATACGCATTTCTCCTTTGACTTCATCTTTTTCGATTACTTTTACTTTATAAAAAACACCTACTTCTAAACACTCTTGAAAGGGTCTTCTTTCATAACGAGGCATCTCCTTACGATGAAGTAATCCTGTAATACCGTCATCGAAAAGAAAAATGGCATAGGCTTCTTTTATTTTAATAGGAGTTCCAAGTAAGATATCTCCAACTTTGATATCAGTCCAAGCCATGTAGATCCTCCTTTCTCGTAATTTTATGATGCAGGGGAGAACCTTCTACTTCTCCTAATTTATGAGCGTAGGATAAGTAAAGAGCGCCTTCATCTTTGTAGGAATTTCTAGTCATTCCTGCCTCCTCTTCTGCTTCTAAAAGAATATCTCTTCGAAAAGCTTGAGGCGTCTGCACTAGTTTTACTCTTTCTCTTGGAAGATAGGTAACAATACTTTTATTTTCTTTCTCTTCTAGTAAGAGAGAATCAGAACAAGGAAGAGTTGGCACTACTCCTCCAATTTCTTGAACTTTTCCTTTTAAATCAAAAAGAACTCTTTTTTCATGAAGCGGTCTAGCAGCATCATGGATAAAAACGTAGGTGGCCTCATTTGCAGCAAGCAAGGCGTGATACGCGCTTTCAGCACGCGTTTTACCTGCAAGAGCAAAATGAACAGAAGAAAGGGAAAGAGGTTCTACTTCTTTTTCTACTTTGTCTTTATCTATTTCTTGTACACAAAGAATGTATGAATCAAAAATATCAAGTTTAGAAGCGAAGATGAGATTATGAAGGTAAAGAGGGACATTGCCATAGGGAAGAAATTGCTTTTTTCCTCCAAAGCGTTTCCCGTCTCCTCCCATAAGTAAAAGAAAGGCAAAGTTTTCTTTTTTCATGGCTGGGATTATAGCGTTTTTTCAATACTTTATATAGTTCCTTGCCCATCTCCTAAGCGTTGAGCAATTGCGATTCCTTGAATAATTAGTTGAACAGCTTTTTCCATCTTGCTGCCTTTAGAATAATCTGCCACAAAGGCGTAATTTACTCGGCCATCGTGTACTAAATCAGCAACTTTATCTTCGCGTCCTGCAGGATAAACGGCAATAGACTTTCCACCATTATTTTTTGCCAAAATCATCGCTGGAATATCCGTCATTCCATCCCCAATATAAATAATATTGGAATAAGGAATACGGCGAGTTAAACGCTTTTCGTTCACACCTACATCGTCATTTGCGTCATAAACACCTTTTGAGATTCGGAAGAAATATTGTGTTTTCTGCGTAAAGTTAATCACAAGTTTAGGCCAAATTGCTTCTTTTGTTTCGGGATCAAAGAGGAATTCGCAAGCATAAACTTCTTTAAATTCATGAGCAATTTTTGTTCCTTCTACAATTTCTGCATTTCCTGAAGAAACTAGATAATGCTCTACTTTGACTCCCTGTTCTTTTCCAAAGTTATTAATCCTTTCAAACCATGTAAGGACACCAGGGAAAAACTCAATATCTTTTCCCATGCTTTTAAGCCAATCTTTCGTGAGAGGAATTCCTTTTTCCTTACACTTCTTAATCATCATATAAAGGTAGCAGAGAGTGCGTTCCACACCCGTTTTATTGGAAAACTCAGTAGTCGATGCCCAAAACTCTGCTGGAGTCATTCCTAATGCCGGAATAAAACCAAAATTCTGCATGTCGCTTTTGGCTAAAGTGCTGTCGAAATCGTAGAGTAAAGCAACAATTGGTCTTTTCATGCTCTTATTATAAAACACTCTAATTCTACTTAAAAGCGCGTAAAAACGGCCTCAATTTTCCTATTTTTTGTAAGGTGTCTTTTATAGATGTGTGTTTTAAAAAATAGTATATAAGAAGAAAATCAATCGATTTCTGATAAGAAACTTTAAATAACCTTGCAAAACTCTAATTATTTTGCTGTTTTTTGTTCCATTACTTCTTTTGATTTACCATTTATACTAACTTTTAGTTCCGCTAATATATGGGCGATGTCAGGACTTGATATATTTCTCATTTGCTTAGTGTGCATTGCCTTCATCTATGTGGTAGGACTTATTGTGTGCATTGCTTGCTTATTCGCTTTTCGTGACCGTTTAGAGAGACGTATTGCTGCTATGAGTGTTTTGTATAGTGAGATGAAAGAACTTCTTCTTTCTTGGAAAGAGTTATTGGAGAAAGCAGGATGCAGATGGGATGAAAAGATGACCAATTCTGGTGCGCAGATTGCTTCTTTACGTACGGAGTTAAAAAGTGAACACGAATCACTTTTAACTTTTGAGCTGCTCTCTTCCTATGAGAAAGAGTTAAAACGTTTGTCACGTCTTTTCCCTTCTGTATTAAAAGACAATGACTATTTAGCCTATAGTGCTTCTCTAGGAGATTTAGAAGCTAGTTATCGGCGTTTGATTGCTCTTTATAATTCTGATCAAGCAGGATATGAATATTGGAGGACTTCTTTCTTTTATCGTCCGTTTACTTTTCTTTTTGGTTTTCGGAAAAGAGATCGCTTAGCCTAGAAGTACAACTCATAGTCCACTAGACCATCATAAAAATCACGTTCATGCGAAACAATGATGACAGAACCAGGATATCTTCCTATTGCTTCGTATAAAGAGTCTTTTGCTTTTTGATCTAAATGATTGGTTGGTTCATCAAAGATTAAAAAATTACTCTTTTGCATCGTCATTAAAGCAAAACGTGTTTTGGTTCTTTCTCCACCAGAAAGCTCCTTCATAGGTCGTAAAGCAAGTTCTTTTCTAACTCCTACGCTTCCTAATGCCGTTCTTAATTCCGTATTGGTTTTATCAGGGAATTGACTTTTTAAATATTCAAAAGGAGATAAATTCAAATCTAAATGTTCTTCTTGCTCATAAGAGGAATAATGAATTCCTTCTAGCCAATAAAAGGCACCAGAAATAGGAGGGATTTCACCAAGAATCGTTCTTAAAAATGTTGTTTTACCAACGCCATTTCTTCCTAAGATAGCTATCTTTTCTCCCTTTTTCAGCAAAAAAGAAACAGGGTCTAATAAAGGCACATTGTTATAACCAAATTGTAACTCTTCCACAATTAATGGTTTTTCACCAACGTCATGAGTAAAAGGAAAATTAAAATAAACGTTTGGCTCTCCCTTTCCTGGCGGCTCCATTCTTTGTAAATGCGCTAAACGGGCGCGATGCGATTTTGCTGCACGGGCAGAGGTTGCGCGCACAATGTGCTTGGCAATAAAGGTTTCTTCTTTTTTGATATATCGCTGTTGAGCGGCATAGTTTTTCGCGTATTGTTCTTGATCAAGTTCATGCTGCAAAACATAGTGATCATAATCACCCTTATAACGTGTTAATTTTTGATTCTCGAGAAGAAGAACTACATCAGCAATCTTTTTTAAAAAGGTTTGATCATGGGAAATAACAATAAAACATTTAGGATAAGCGATTAGATAATTAGCAAGCCAGTCTACTTGAGTAGCGTCCAAAAAATTTGTCGGCTCATCGAGTAAAAGAACGTCTTTCTTCTCTAAAAGCATTCTCGCGAGCATCACTTTTTCTTTTTGCCCACCAGAGAGAATACTCATTTCCTTTTCTAAGATATCTTTCGGAATTTGAAGACCATCAACAAGTTTGCCTACCTCTTCTTGTAAAGCATAAAAATTGGCATCATTTAACTCTTCTTGCAAACGTTCTGCCTTATTTAAAAGTAACTCATATTGGTCGGATGTTGCTGCCTCTTGGTAATACTCCTCCATCCGTTTTTCTTTTTCATATAAAGGTGCATAAACACCATATAAATAATCCAGAACTTTTGTCTTTTCCGGAACTTCTAAGTTTTGATTTAGATAAGAATAAGTCACGCCTTTTTCCCAACTTATGCTTCCTTTATCTGGGCTAAGTTCACCCATGATAAGTTTCAATAAAGTTGTTTTTCCAGTACCATTTGCGCCAATTAAAACAACATGTTCGCCAGGATTAATTTTAAAAGAAACTTTTTGGTATAGTTCTTTGTCTTGATAGTTAAATTCAATGTCTTTTCCTTCAATAAGCGCCATAAGGTTAGTGTAACAAGGGAGAAGAAAAAAGAAAAGAAAGACAAAAAAAGGCTATCTCTTTCGAAATAGCCTCACTCTTCTTATTCTTTCTTTTTCTGGCAAGAACAGCCATATTTTTTGTGATACTGCTTCAAGAGCCATCCTTTTTTATTAGCGCATTCTTCGCAAGCAAAGGAAGGGTATCCTTTCTTTTTCCTCTTTATATAACAAATAAGCAAATAAAGAAGATAAAGCAGGACAAGGATAGCTACGATGATACCAAGAGCAGTTCCCATTAAGAATGCCTCCACGGGAGACTTCTTTTGCCATCACGAATTTGATTTATGTACCAAATAGTAGCCATCATGATAAGTATTGCGGCAAGGAAGATGAACAATGTCCACCACCAAGATAAGACAATATACACCATAGATGAGATGACATAGCTTGATCCAAGCCAGAAAAGAACCGTCCAGCGGAATTTCCCCTTCGGTAATTCTGCTTTTGCAGTGGCGCAAGCAGCAAAGCAGGGAATCGTGAGCATATTGAAGGCTACAAAAGCAATCACACCCTGCCATGTAATGCCTGTTTGATTAATCATAGCTACAACAGAAGACACTTCATCGTAATCACCAGAGGAAGTCCCGGCGATTAGCATAGCTGCTAATACCGCAAATGTTCCAGTTACATTTTCCTTTGCAATAAGTCCTGTAATTGCACCTACTGCAAACACCCAGCCTACTGCTGTTAATTGGCTTCCAAAGCCAAGCGGGGTGAACAAGGGCTGAATGAGTTGTCCAAGAGAAGCTAAGATAGATTGACCAGTAAGTTCTACGCTGATATATGTCCAGTTCCAGGTAAAGCTTTGAAGGAACCAAATTAACACAGTAGAAGCAAAGATAATAGTGAACGCTTTCTTAATATAGTGCTTGGTCTTGTCCCATAAATGCACCATTAAGGATTTAAATTGCGGTAAGTGGTATGCAGGTAATTCCATAATGAAGGGAGCCGCTTCTCCGCGCATTGTGGTATGGCGCATTAGTAAAAGCATAGCAATTGCTGCAACAACACCCAGTAAATACATGCTCAGTGTAATAATATCAGCGTAAGGGAAACCGAATATTTGTACGATTGCGCCAGCGCATCCTGTCAAAATAGGAAGTTTAGCCCCGCAAGAGAAAAATGGAATAACACGGATTGTTGCAGTTTTTTCTCTATCATCGGCCAAAGTTCTAGTATTAATCATCGCCGGCACCGAACAACCAAAACCCATAATCATTGGCATAAACGCTCGTCCTGATATGCCAAACCTGCGGAAAATTCTATCTAGAATAAAGGCAACTCTCGCCATATATCCTGAATCTTCCAAAATAGAGAAGAAGAGGAATAAACAAAGAATTTCTGGTAAGAAACCAATGACTGCAAAGATACCGCTTAAAATGCCGTCGCATATCAAGCTGAGTGCCCATGGTTCTGTTCCAATGGATTCAAGTCCTGCAGATATATTTCCTAAGATGAGATTATTTAAGATGATATCAACTAAATTATGGAGAATAACACCAGGCGAATTAATACCTGCCCCAACAAATAGCCCTTCCCATGCGCTTCCTGCAAAAGGATCAGCTAGCCCTTCACCAAAGGCGCCCATTGCTCCTAAATAAAGTAAGTCATCACTAAAGACGAGATGGAAAATAAGGAAGAGGATAACCACGAAAATAGGAATACCAAGCCAGCGATTCGTTAATACTTTGTCAATTTTATCGCTGATAGAAAGTTTCTCTTTTCCCGATACTTTTTCTCCCTCTTTATGGTGATAGGCAGGGGAGTAATCTTTGGCAATTGCTTTATAACGGCAATCCGCAATTAATGCTTCAAAATCGTTACCAAATAGTTCATCTTGGAAGGTTTGGCGGAACTCCTCCACCATTGGTAAGAGATCTGCGTGCATTTTGCATTCAATTTCATCACCTTCCACAAGTTTAATTGCATGGAATAAAGAGTTTTCTACTTCTTTATTTCTTAAGGCAATTTCAAGTGTCTTGATCAGCTTATCGACTTTGGTTCCTTCTAAAACGGTTGAGCATTTGCGGGGATTTTTGGCTGTGCTCATGGCTTGTTCCATTAAAGAATCTAGGTTTTCTCCACGAAGAGCTGAAATTTCAACAACAGGAACTCCTAGTTTTTTACTGAGTAATTTTGCATCAACATAATCACCTTGTTTTTTGACCAAGTCACTCATGTTGAGAGCCACAATGACAGGCACATCCATTTCTAAAATTTGCGTAGTAAGATAAAGATTTCTCTCTAAATTGGTTGCGTCTACAACATTAATGACTGCGTCGGGATGCTCCTCAAGAATATAGTTTCTTGAAATAACTTCTTCTGAGGTATAAGGACTTAAAGAATAAATACCAGGTAAGTCAACAATATCGGCCTGTATTCCAAACTTTTTATTGCGATAGGTTCCTTCTCTTTTTTCTACTGTAACTCCTGGCCAATTGCCCACGTGTGCCGTAGAGCCTGTTAGATTGTTAAAAAGGGTAGTTTTTCCACAGTTAGGATTGCCTGCTAAAGCAAAAGTTATCTTCTTTTCGCCTGCCATATTAGCTTCCTTTCTCTAGAAGAAGCACTTCTACCTCTTCTGATTCATTTTTTCTAAGTGTGAGTTCATAGTTTCTAATGGTAATTTCGATTGGATCACCAAGAGGCGCTTTTTTGCGAATATAGATTTCTGCTCCAGGGGTGACGCCCATATCAAATAGGCGGCGCCTAATTCTTTTATCTTCGCCATTTACATAAGTAACTCGGCAGGAATCGCCTGGTGATAATTCACTCAGCTTTACTTTTTCCATGTTGTTCCTTTCTATGCAGCTTGCGCTACGAAAATTCGTGATGCTAAGTCACGATCTATGGCAACTCTTGCTCCTTTTAATAGAACAATAGTGCCTTCTCCGCCTTGGCTTAGAATGGTCAAGCGGGTATCAATGGTTAATCCTAAGGATTCGAGTCTCTTCTTCGTTTTTTCGTCTAAATGAACACGAACAACACGAAGTTCCACTCCGTATGGTGCAATGAGTAGCGGCATGCAACGCTCCTCCTTCTAGTTAGATATATCTAACCAACAGAAATATACCTTCCTATTTCTAACTTGCAAGAGGAAAGTTAGCAGCAACTAACAATTGATAAAACCTATTAATTTGTTTTATATATAGAGCATGCAAGAAGAACACGTTTTAAATATTCATGAGTCTCAAGAAGATTATCTTGAAAGAATTCTCATGCTGAGAAATGAGCACGGTCATGTGCGATCTATTGATTTAGCAAATAGCCTTGGTTTTTCTAAACCTAGTGTATCTATCGCTTTAAAAAAGTTCCGCGAAAATGGCTATGTGTTGGTAGATGAAGAAGGGAATATCTCATTAACAGAAAAAGGCGAGGCGATTGCCGAAAAAGTTTATGAACGCCATTTGGTTTTAACTGACGCTTTAATTCATTTAGGTGTTACTCCTGAATTAGCTAGAAAAGATGCTTGTAAGATTGAGCACGATTTGTCAGAAGAAACATTCCAAATTATTAAAAACCATATCGAAAAATTCAAAAAATAAAAGGAGCGGGAAATCCGCTCCTTCTCTTTGCCTTTTGGTGCGGGAAACCAGAATCGAACTGGCATGGATTGCTCCATACGCCCCTCAAACGTACGCGTCTACCAATTCCGCCATTCCCGCGGCGGTTGCCATATTAGGACTTTAAGACGGTTCGTGCAATGTTTTTCTTCTTTATTCGAAGCACCTTTCTTCTTTTTAAGAAGAGATTTGCGCAATTGATCTTAAGGTCACTTGCTAACCGTTTTTTGCTTGATATTTTAGAAACGCTGCAAAAGCCCTCTCTTTTTTCTAATTATTAAAGAAAGGCAAGGATGAGAGCTTCTGCAATACCAAAGTAAACAAGCAGTCCAGTAATATCAATAATTGTTGTAAGAAGAGGTTGTCCTACAATGGCAGGATCTTTTTTCAAAGCGGCTGGTATCATCGTTAAGGTTACCGCAATTAGTTTACTTAAAATGATGACGATAAATAAGGTTAAGGATAAAACTCCAGATACGCGGAAAGCATTATCTGCAAACTCCCACGTCCAGCATAAGCCGTTCCAAATGCTTGCTTGTGTTTCTGGGTCAACATAAACGATTCCAAAATACTGTTCTATGCTGAACCAAATAAAACCAAATACCGCAACAACAGCAGCAATGATAATAGCGCTTCTTAACTCTTGCCAAATAAGCTTTAGATAATCACGTGGCCGAAATTCTTTTAAAGCAAGACCGCGAATCATAAGCGCGATTGTTTGTCCGCCAGCGTTGCCTCCTGTATCGGTAATAACTGGGACAAAGGCTGCTAAGACAGGCAAAACTGCTATGGAGTTTTGGAAACCAGAAAGAACCATTGAAGAGAATGTACCTAGAATCAAGAGCATGATAATCCATGGAGTGCACTTTCTTGCCATCTTCCAGGGATGCGTTTCAAGGTAACTGTCCTCCAAGTGAGCAACTTGATTCATGTGCTCGATATCTTCACTAGATTCTTCTGTCATGACGTCAACAGCGTCGTCTCCAGTGACAATACCGATAAGACATCCGTCTTGGTTAACCACAGCCATAGCGTTGAGTTTATAGCGGCGGAATAAATTACCAACATCTTCTTGGTCTGTATCGGTGGTGCAGCTTGGGGCATCGCGGTTCATGATGTCTTCTAACTTTGCACTTGGATCGGCAAAGATAAGGTCATCAAGGTCGACTGTGCCAATAAACTTTCTTTTGTTATCACGAATAAATAAGGTATAGACAGTTTCTGCGTGTTTTCCTTTTTCTCGAATTGTTTTAATACAGTCACTTACTAACACGTCACCCCGGAACTCTAAATATTCAGTTGTCATTAACGCGCCAGCGGTGTCATCTTTATAACCAAGTAGACGATTGACGTCGTTTCGCATATCAACTGGAGCAGCAGTAAGTGCTTTCTTGACTAAATTAGCAGGCATACCGTCTAAGGCGTCAGCTACATCGTCTGCAGATTGCTCTTTTAAAATGATTGCCAGTTCGTTGCCAGTCATCGCTTTAATAAGAGCTTCTTGTGCATCTTGTGAGAGGTCATCAAAAAGAGTGGCCGCGTCCTCGTTTTTAAGCAAGCGGAATAACTGAATGGTTAAACTAGGATCTAACTTATCAATTGCCTCAGCTATATCAACGTCTGAAACCTTTTCAGTCATTTCTTCTAAGTATTTTTTGTCCTTAGAACGTATCGCGTTTTCTAACTCTTCCGCAGTGACTAACGTCACGTGAACGCCTTCTTCTAAATAGGCGTTTTCTTCATCATTTTCAGGACGCTCTTCTTTTTCTAATTCTTCCTTTTCCATCTTTTCTCCCTCCCCTCTCCGCCTAGTTTGAGACTTGTTTTTACGCTTGTAAACCTTCTCTTACACTTTCTTTAAGAAGAAAGCGGTATAATACAAAGTTGTGAAAGATGGGAGATAAAAAATGAAGAAGATTCTCGTTGAAACAAGTGCAAGACATATTCATTTAACGCAAGAAACCTTAGACGAATTAATGGGAAAACATTATGAACTTGAAGTTCGTAAACCTTTAAGCCAACCTGGACAATTTGTAAGTAATACAAGACTTGATTTGGTTGGACCAATCAATCCAAAAACAGGAAAAGAGAGAGTAATTAAAGGTGTTTCAATCCTTGGGCCAGTAAGAAAGGCGAACCAAGTAGAAGTATCCGCAACTGATGCACGTACCTTAGGAGTTTCTGCTCCAGTTAGAGAAAGCGGAGATACTGCTGGAAGTGCTGCGATTGCTATTGTGAATCCAGAAACAGGAATTCGTGTTGATTTAAAAGAAGGATGCATTGTTGCAAAGCGCCATATTCATATGACTCCTGCCGATGCGGAAGAGTTTGGTGTTTCGAATGGAGAAATTGTGAAGGTTCTTGTTCCTGGAGAAGGAAGAAAAACAATATTTGATGATGTTGTGATTCGTGTGTCAGACAAATTCTCTCTTGCCATGCATATTGATACTGATGAGAGCAATGCAGCCAATGCCGCTGGTCTCATTTATGGAGAAATTGTGAAATAATGACGCGAGAATATCGTTTTCAACCGCAAAATGTGTGCTCTCGAGAAATGATTCTGAAGGTTAATGATGATCACACAATTGAATCTCTCGAGGTGATAGGGGGCTGCCATGGTAATCTTCAAGGCATTGCCCAGCTTATCAAAGGAAGAAAAATAGAAGAGGTAGCTTCTCTTTTAAAAGGAATAGCTTGCCGCGGGTCAAGGACAAAAGTAACTTCTTGTCCTGACCAACTCGCTCAATTTCTTTCTTCTTTAGAATAAGAGATAACCTCTAGTTCGCTAGAGGTTTTTTCTTTGTTAGAGAAGATATTTCTTTAACTTATATAGGGAGTGGATATAATCCCTTCACATTCGGCATTAAGAAGTGCGGATTGAGCAATTGCCGCACTAGCAACTCCCATCGTGGTAAGTGCTCTGCTCAGCTGGTCCCCGCCAGAACGATGCCTTGGAGGGCATTCCCTCCTCGGGGAGGATTTTTTACCTAAGGAGAGAGATGTGAAAAGTAATTTATTAACGAGTGAAGCTGTCGCAGAAGGACACCCTGATAAAGTTTGCGATCAAATTGCGGACGCCTTGCTTGACGCTGTTTTAGAACAAGATAAAGATGCTCATACTGCTTTTGAAGTTTTTGCCACAAAAGAATATGTTCTTATTGGCGGCGAGGTGACGGCAAAAGCTGTCATCGATTATGAAAAAATTACGCGTGACGTCTTAAGAGATATTGGCTATAGCTCCGCTGAAGTTGGTATTGGCGCGGAATCAGCAAAAATTGATGTACGCGTTCAAGAACAATCTCCAGATATTGCAAGAGGCGTTGAACGGTTATTGCCTGAGGAAATGGGTGCAGGTGACCAAGGCATTATGTTTGGTTATGCCACCAAAGAAACTGAAGGGTATATGCCGCTTCCGATTTCGATTGCTCAAAAACTAGTTCGTGTTGCAAGTGACATGCGTAAAAGAGGGGAATTCCCACATAGTAGACCAGATATGAAGAGCCAAGTTACTATCGACTATGATGACCCTCTCCACCCAAGACTTTATAAAGTGTTAATGTCTTGCCAACACGATCCTGACATTAATTTCGATGAATTTTGTTCTTTTGTCCAACAAAGAATTATGATTCCAGTTGCTCGAAGTTTTCATCTCAATGATGATTTTGAGGTTCTTGTGAATCCTACTGGGAGATTTGTGATTGGTGGACCAGCAGGTGATACTGGCTTAACAGGAAGAAAACTTATTGTAGATACTTATGGTGGGGCATCTCGGCATGGCGGCGGATCCTTTTCTGGAAAAGATCCTAGCAAGGTAGACCGTAGTGGATCCTACTATGCGCGCTATATTGCTAAAAATTTAGTTGCGGCAGGAGTGGCGGACCGTTTAGAGGTTCAACTCTCTTATGCGATTGGGAAACCTGATCCTATGTCGATTGGGATTTCCACCTATGGCACAAGCCACTACTCGGACGTAATTATTTTAGAGGCAATTGAGCGTTTCTTTGATGCACGTCCCGGCATGATTATTCAAGAATTAGGTTTAAGAAATGGAATCAAATATCGTCCAACATCCACATATGGTGCTTTTGGTAGACCTGATTTAGCTCTTCCTTGGGAACGCCTTGATAAGGTCGAAGAAATCAAAGATTTTTTAGAGAAAAATCACTAAATATAAGGAAAATTTGAAAGCGCTTCCTTGTCGCACTTTCATTTTTGCCTAGAGACTATAAAATAAAGATGTAGATAGAGGAGAAATCCTCTTAGGAGAATGCAAATGAAATACACCATCATCGGTAAAAACATTGAAGTAACCGATTCCATTTCGGCTTACATTCAAAACAAAATGAAGCGGATGGAGAAATATTTCGTAATTAATGACGATGTTCTCTGCCGCGCAGTTGTCCAATCTTATAAGGTTGGGGCAAAGGTGGAAATTACCATCTTCACAAAAGAAATGGATTTCCGCACCGAAGTGAGGAATAACGACCTCTATGCTGCCGTAGATCTTGCAGTAGATAAATTAGAAGACCAAATGCGCCGCTTAAAAACCAGAATGACACGCGGTCATAATGGTAAGTTTGGCCTTGGTGAACTTCTTGCCTTACAAAATATCGAGGAAGAAATCGAGGAAGCAGGTGAAGAAGAAGTTGTTCGTACCAAGAGCATTTATGTTGAACCAATGTCTTTAGATGATGCAATTAATCAAATGGATGCATTGGGACACACTTTCTTTATTTATCTTGATTCCGAAGATAATGAAATTTCAGTTGTCTATAAGAGATTTGATGGCGGTTATGGCGTCATTCAAGTAGAGAACAAACTTGCTGACAACTATTAAATTAATGCGCCAACTATGCCTCGGGTTTCCCGAGGCTTTTTTATAGAATAATTTAACTACAAGTGAGAAAGTGTTTTCATTCTTGTAATCTCATTTAAATCAACCATAATAACCCTGGTTAAAACAAAAAAAGTGTAGACAATTAGCCATAACAACAAAAAAGAAACGTAGTTAATATGAAAGAAACATTATCTTTAAAAAGAATTAATGGTAGAGACTATTACTACCTTATGCATCGCGAGAACGGGAAACTTATTACTCGTTATCTTGGTGTTGCTGGATCGGATGCTTATAAAAAGTATTTGGTTTCTTTGACTGGTGAAGGCAAACCCTTTTTGTTTGATGAGGCAGTAAAAAATGCTTTTGATGCCGGAGCACCTGTTATTACACGTGAAGGAGACAAAATTGTTTTTCTTTATCGAAATGGGTATAAAAAGTTTTACCCATTAAAGGAGACAGAACATGAGTAAAGAGGGCATGCAGTTAATTGTAATTGCTGGTGGGGAGGCTTCCGGACGTCATTCTTTTTTAAGAAATTTTCGTCACTCATTTGCTCTAGATTTCTCTTTGCGTTCTTTAGAAGAAGGTTTAAAGAAAAAAGAGTCTTTTGTCACCATTGTCTCCCTTAATAACGAAGAAATTGATTTGCTTAAACAAGCCGCAACTTCTGGTTATCGTCTTACTTTATATTATCTTTTTACTGGCTCAACGCTTGCTTTATACCGAGCTCATTCTCGCTCGATTATTGAAAAGAAAGTTTTCTCGAAAACGAACGTTCTTTCCTCTTACTCTTTCACTTACAAGGGCTTAGCGAAATCACTTCCTTATTTTGATCTTGTTTTCTTTTTAAAAAACTACAAGGAGCTTGAGTTTATTTCTGCTTATGAACCACAAAAAACAGAGGAAGAGGTTCTTGCAAGAACAATTCTTGCCCTAAAGCGAGAGGCAGAAGGGGAATAAAGCCCCATTAATTCAAAATTTTGTTATCATAAGGCCGTGAAACCAATGAAAAGTGTCATAGCATGTGACCTAGATGGCACCCTCTTCTACCCAAAGAAGCGAATTAGTATGATTCCCAAAGATAATTTAGCCTTTGTGGAACGTTATCTTTCGGATGGTGGTCGGTTTTTACTTGTTACAGGCAGGACAAAACTTTACGGAGAAAAGCTTGGTAGAAAGCTTGGCCGCGATATGGATGTTGTTGGCTGTAATGGTGCCTTTATCATGTCAGGCGGGGAGATGATTTTTGAAAAGACGATGCCTGGTGCTGCTCTTGCTAAAATGCTAAAAGAGGCCCGCGCAGAATTTCCTATTAAGATACCAATGCTTTTTTGTAGACACAGGAACATGGTTATTCCGAAATCATCTGTAAAAGCTCTTCATCGCGCGGTTTATGATATTTATACGTATACAAACGGAACTTATCGCGAGCCTGTAATATGGAGCAACGAAGTTTTTGATGAAGAAATTCTTAATTCCGATGTGTATAAAGCAATGCTGATTTTTGGTGCTTTTGGTAAGGCGGCAGAAATCGCGAAGAATGTGAATAAAATTTTAAGGGAGCGTTATCCTGAATTTGAATTTTCTTGGAGCGATCAAGCAATCGAGGTGACCGCTGCAGGGGTGAGTAAAAGCAACGGAATTGATCTTTATCTCAAAAAGAATGGTATTTCACCTGACGATATTTTTGTTGTTGGTGATTCAGGGAATGACATCTCGATGTTTGAGGCGTATAAAGAACAAAGTTTCTGTATGGCACACGCGCGTAGTGCAGTTCAGAAACATGCGCGGTATATTATTTCCCGCGTTTCCGATTTAGAAGCTTATGTCTACCCCTCGGCGGAGACGAAAGAGTTAAAATAACTGTCGAAGAAAGAAGGAAAAAATAAATTATGAATGCAGAGACTGTTGCCATTGTGAATCTTGTAAACTTTAAAAGTGCGATTCGCGATACTTTGGAGTATGCCTTGAAGAAAAATGAATTTTCTACAAGTGCTTACGAGAATAAAAAGAAAATTATTCTTACAGAATTTACTGGAAGAACTGTTTTACACGGGACCATTGAAAATTCTGGTGAAGCTGGCGAAAGATTAAAGGAAATGATTCAAAAGTTAATTGACGCCATCTATAGCGATACCAGCACTATTGTGAAAGTTGCTGACGACGGACTTCGTGTTGATGACGCGCAAGCTGTCACTTTGTTTGATTTAGTAATTCCAGTTCACGAAAACATTGAAACTATGATTCAATCCCTTATTCGTGATTGCCGTTCGAAGAATATTGATGTTAACGAAGGCATTACATTAGATAAGGCAGAAGAACGTTTTTATCGCTCGGTTGCTCTTATTACTCTTTCCAATCGTTTAATGAGTTTATTCAACGATTACAACGCTGCTATGAATGAGTCGAAAGGTGCACCAAATCCTTCCGCGAACTTCATTAGTTCTGATATTGCTCACGTTGCGCGTAATCTCCGCAGCATCCGTGATTTAGGACGTGTTACAGATGATCGCTATAAAGCAGTGGAAGATAATGCTCTCCGTGTTCTTGACTATATGACTGGAAAACGGGATTTCCCTGTTGGTGGCAACTGGAAAAATATCATGCAGCAACTTACTGATTCTCTTAATGCACTTGTTGCGGAATCACAAAAAGCTTTTGGTGAAACTTTTGCTCCTGTTTGGAAAGAATATGTGGATCATGTTCATAAACAACAAGAAGCTGCCAAAAAAGCAAGCGAACCACAGCAAGTTTCCGAAGAGCCAAGTGAGATTGATCCTGCCACAGGTTTACCAAAAGCCTAATCTTCTAAAAGGAGTATCTCATGAAGACAAAAATCTCCCATCTTGAAATTTTCTGGATTATTGTTGCTTCCGTGATTGGACTTGTTGGCATAGTCCTTGCTTTACTTGGTGTGATTGCGGATTTTCTTCCTGTTCGAGCCTCAGAAAACTTTTTAGCTGGTTCTGATGCTTATTTTGAAGGCATTTTTGGGGTTCCCTTTATTTGGGCGGGTACCATATTAGTGATTGTTGCTGCTTTAGTATCTGCAATATTCCTCTGTTACTACGCAAATAAAGCGGATAAGGACAAGGAAAGAGATATCCGTCGCGCCCAACGTCAACGTTTATTAGAAGAAGAAACTCCTGCTGTTGAAGTTACAAGTGGTGAGTCTGTTACTTCTTCTAGCAATCCTTCTTAGTTATCCCACATAAAAGAACGGGACTTCGTGTCCCGTTTTTTTGTGAAAATAACTTTGCAAATTAGCAACCAATTCATCGCAATTAATAATAGATTAAGAATATAGCAGAATATATCGATAGTTTTTTCTTACAAACGATTATTTAAAATTTTGTTTAAAAAAGCGTGTTTTGCAGGGATATTCAAATATAACTCGTTGAAAAATAAAAAATGCCTACTACTGGGCATCTATCATTTTAATATGGCGGAGGAAAAGGGAGTCGAACCCTTGCGCCCGGTTAAGAGCCTACGAGCTTTCCAAGCCCGCCCCTTCAGCCACTTGGGTATTCCTCCGCGGCAGGGGTAATAATAGGGCGAACTCATTTCTTAATCAACAAGAAAAACGCTAGGGAGGCTAATCTCCTTCTTATATAATCTAAGTTATGGTGGAAGTGAAGGTTCCTTATAACTCTGATGGCGTGAAACTTTTAAAGTTTGTAAAGTCCTTTTTGAAAGAGGCTCCTCTTTCTTATATCTATAAAGCTTTTCGGAAAAAAGACATCAAAGTGAATGGGCACTGGGAAAAAGAAGACTTTATTTTGCATACCAATGATCTTGTAAGGATTTATATCACTGATCAGCAACTAGAAGAGTTTCGTTTAAAAAGAACAACTATTATTCCCTCACCTCTTCCTTACGCTATTGTCTATGAGGATAACAATATTCTCGTTGTGGATAAGCCTGCTGGTGTTTTGGTAATGGAAGATGAAGAAGGGAATCCTAACACCTTAACGAGAGAAGTCCGTTCCTATTTATCCTATAAAGGGGAATATGATACCTCTTCTCTTTTTCAGCCTTCTCCTGCTCATCGACTTGATCGAAATACAGCAGGATTAGTTTGCTATGGTAAAACTGATGCAGGTTTAAAAGCATTAACTTCTCTATTTAAGGAAAGAAAAGAAATTGAGAAGCATTACTACGCATTAGTAAAAGGTGTAGCAAATCCTTTAATAGGAGAAATTCGTGCCCCGTTAAAAAAAGATGAAAAACGTAAATTTGTTGAAGTAACACCAATCCAAAAAGGCGGACAAGAAGCGATCACAGAATATCGCACTATTGAGAAATTCAGTGGTTTTTCTTTAATAGACTGTCTTCTTCGTACAGGAAGAACTCATCAACTTCGTGTTCATCTTTCTTATATTCATCATCCTATAATTGGCGATGCAAAATATGGGGATTATGCCTTAAATAGAGAAGTGGAAAGGCTGTACCATTGGCCTTCTTCTCGTCAATTTTTAAGAGCACGAAGTCTGGTCTTCAAAAATGTGGATGGAGTACTTTCTCCCCTAAAAGGAAAAACTCTTTTCTCCCGATTTAGTGAGGAAGAAGAGAAGGTTCTTTTCCTTCTCCGTAGTCAAAAAGAAGAAGAGTAAAATAAAAATAGTTGAAGGAGTGTTTTATGAATCAAGTAGAAAGCAGTTTCCAGCGCTGGCTAAACTCACCAAAGGTGTCTGAAGAAGACAAAAAAACGTTAAATGCGATGTCTTTAAAAGAACGCGATGATGCCTTTTTCCAAGACATTGAATTTGGCACTGCAGGGATGAGGGGAGTAATTGGTCCTGGAACAAACCGCATGAACGAACACACGGTTAAAAAGGCCACAATTGCTTTTGCTTTGTATTTACTCGAAAAATACCCCAACGCTCGTCAAGCTGGGGTTGCTATCAGCCACGATAACCGTCATTTATCAAGAGAATTCACCTTAGAATCGGCGGAAATTTTAAATCAGATGGGAATTAATGCCTATATTTTTGATTCTTTACGCCCAACTCCTGAACTATCCTTTGCCGTGCGATATGCACACTGCGTGGGCGGCATTATGATTACCGCTTCTCATAATCCCAAACAATACAATGGTTACAAAGTTTATGACGAAACTGGATGTCAGCTTGTACCTACCAAAATCAAGCGACTTCTCGAAATTATTGCGGAGCTACCAGACGAACTATCTGTGGAAGTAAAAGAAGATGCTCATAAAGGCAAAACAACGATTTTTGATCAAAAGATCGATGATGATTATGTTGCGCTTGTAAAAAAGATTCAGGTATGGCCTTCCCTTGATAAAAAAGGCTTTAAGATTGTTTATACTCCGCAACATGGTACTTCTTACGAAAATGCGATGCGTGTTTTCCAAGAACTTGGCTATGAAGTAATTCCTGTCGCTTCTCAGTGTGTTCATGATCCTGATTTTGGTGCTACCTTGTCGCCTAATCCTGAAATGGCAGAAGCTTTTATTGAGCCGTTAAAACTTGCAAAGGAAGTTGGCGCTCCCTTTGTAGTCATGACAGATCCAGATGGCGATCGATGCGGAGTTGCCTATCTCTCCAGCAAAGGCACTTACGAAAGATTTACGGGAAATGAATCTGCCGCCCTTTTATTAGATTACCTTTTAGATGGTTATCAAAAACAAGGACGTTTGCCAAAAAATGGTGTTGTTTATGACACCATTGTTTCTTCTTCTCTCGCCAAAAAGGTGGCGGAAAGTTATAAGGTGAAGGTAGAAAGTTTCCTTACCGGATTTAAATATATTGGTGAAAGAATTCACCATTATGAATCACTTGGTGTGGGTCCAACTTTCGTCTTTGGCTATGAAGAAAGCTACGGTTGCCTCATCTCACCTTTTGTCCGTGATAAGGACGGAATTCAAGCGATTCTTCTTTATACTGAAATGGCCCTTTCTTATTATCGAAAAGGAATTCCTCTTGATACGGCTTATCATGCTTTAGAAGAAAGAGTTGGCTTTGTTTCTTCTTTAAGCGAAAGCGTTTATTTTGAGGGTTCCGAAGGATCTTTGGCGATGAAGAAGATTATGGATGAACTTCATCAGAGAGTTCCAGAAGAAATTCTTGGCCAAAAAGTTATCAAGGTAGAGGATTACCAAAAGGGTGAAATTCGTGATTTGGTGAAAGGCGAAACTGTCCCTACTAACATGGATAAAAGTGATGTTGTAAAACTTACTTTGGAAGATACCTCTTGGATTGCTGTTCGCCCCTCCGGAACAGAACCTAAATGCAAATTTTATGTCGAAGCGGTTGGAAAAAGCGATGCGCATTTAGATGAACGTGCTAAAGAACTCGTGAAAGAGATCAAGCGTCTACTAGGCGTAAAAGCTTAAAGAGAAAAATATTCTTCGAGTAATATCCTTAAACCATCTTCATTATTCCCTTTCTTTGTGAGAGGGAATTTTTTTCGTAAATCCTCATTTTTGCAGTTTTTCATCAAAAAGGAGGAACCTGCTAGTTCGAGCATTTCTTTATCATTAAGGGAATCTCCAACGGCAAGAATATCATTTCTAGCAAAACCTAATTTGCTAGCAAGATAGGAAAGGGCTGCTCCTTTATTCGCACGAATATCATATAGCTCTTTATAAGGTTCCCCAGTCCAAGCCCGGATTTTTATTGTTTGTTGATGGCTGTTGCAGAGAAATTTTTCAGCAGCTGCATCTGTTTGTGGATCGCTACGAAATAAGCAAGTCCAAGCATCATGGTGTAAGATTTCTTTTGGTTTCCCTTCTACATATTTTCCGTTTATTAATGGGAAGTAGTGCAAAAGGTTCGTGTCATTGCCGTTTAATAGCAAAGTATCTCCATCTTCTGCCATAAAGGAGAAGGCACAAGGTAAAAGTGCTTCATATAGCCCTTCTACAAGGGAAATAGGAAAACGAATTTTCCATCTAATTTCAGGATGAGAAGGCCAATAAATGGATTGGCCATTATATAAAATCATGGGAGAAGTTAGCCCAATTTTCTGATAAATGGGCAAAGTGCTCCGTAAAGGCCGACCAGTTGTCAAAACGATAAGGTTTTGCTCTTTTATTTTTGAAAAAACCTGCAAAAGTCCATCCGAAATATTGTAATTTGAATCTAGAAGAGTACCGTCTATGTCAATAGCAATTAGCTTTCTTTCATTCATCTAATAGGCCTACCGCATGCTGGACTTTCTTTAAAATAACAGAGGCAACATCCCGTGCTTTTTGTGCGCCTTCTTTTAAAACTGATAAATATTCGCCAGATTCTTTAATTTTTTGATAGCGTTCTTGGAAGGGGATTAGCTCTTCGAGTACTGCGTTAGCAACTTCTTTTTTAAAGTCACCATATCTCGAATTAGTAAACAGTTTAGCGGCTTCTTCTGGGCTGATATCTTTCATAGCACCATAGATGGTTAATAGGTTAGAAATGCCAGGCTTATTCTCGACATCATAGCTTACTTCGGATCCAGAATCTGTTTTTGCAGACATAATCTTTTTCCGAATCACAGCAGGATCATCTTTTAAGAAGATATCTCCTTTTGGGTCGGACTTACTCATTTTCTTAGAAGGGTCGCTTAAAGACATAATCCGTTTTCCGATTTTTGTCACTTCTGCCTTTGGTAAAGTAAGAATATCTCCATAACGATGATTAAAGCGATTTACTAAGTCTCTTGCTAATTCTACATGTTGAACTTGATCCTCTCCGACAGGCACTTTATTTGCGTCATAAAGTAAAATATCAGAAGCCATAAGGGAGGGATAAGCAAAAATTCCAAGCCCAATTGCAGAATCATTCATTTTCGAGCATTTATCTTTGAACTGAGTCATTCTTTTTAACTCACCCATATAAAGATAATTTTGCAAAATCGCATTTAATTCAGCGTGTTGTGGCACTTGGCTTTGTAAAAAGATAGTGGTCTTTTTAGGATCTAAGCCAGAAGCAAGATAAAAACAGGCTATATCGCGGGAGTTTTCTCTTAAAACTTCTGGGTCAATAGGTAAGGTCAAAGCATGTAAATCCGCAATAAAAATAAAAACTTCACCCTGATCTTGAAAGTCTTTAAAGTGTTTTAATGCACCAATATAGTTTCCCAAGGTTAAAGAACCTGTAGGTTTAATTCCTGAAAGTATTCTGTCCATAATTAACCCCCGTAGCATTCTAGTCTTTATCACTCATTCTTCAAAGAGTTAGTCATGCTTATCTATTTCTTAATAAGCAGAGTATAATAAATATGTGATTAAAATTTACTATTCTTCAAGTTGTTCTTCTTGCCGAAAAGTTCGGAAATGGTTTGATGACCAAGGTATTCCTTACATTGGAAAAGATATTTTTAGTTCTACTTTAAAGGACGAAGATATCCGCGAGATTATTTCTAAAGCAGAAAACGGCTCTGACGATATCATTTCTCCTCGCAGTAAGATTGTTTCTGAGAATCATATCGATTTTGACTCTATGAAGGTATCTGAACTTGTGCAGTTTATCATTAAAAATCCATCTGTATTAAGAAGACCAATTATTGTGGACGATAGGCGTGTTCAGGTCGGTTACGACCCTGAAGAAATTCGGACTTTTATTCCTCGTGCCAGGAGAATGGCGGAATTATGGTGCGATGACTCCTGCCCTGATTGGGGGAGTTGCGCTTCTTCACAAGATCGTATCTTAAAAGCACTGAAATCATTGCAAGATAAAGAAAAGGCTTCTTAGCATAAGCTAGAAGCCTTTTTCTTATTTGTTTTTGCTTGCTTCGTAAGCGTTTAAGGCGCGGGTTACTTTTGTTTTATTGCTTGGAGTATAAGGAATGCCTGTTTGTTCTAGTAATTCATGCAAGAGGCGTTCCGCATCTTTTTCATTCGCGTACTCTAACTCAACCTCATAGTCAGTTATTCCAGAGTAGTGATTTTCATCGATGGATAGCTTTCCACCTTGATAAGGGACGTCGACACGTGTTGTCATTAAACTAGTGCGAATTTTTAACTGTTCAACTGGAATATCACACATGGTTAAAAAGCGTTTAATATCACCTTCTGGAAAGGTTCCATTTTTCTCAAAATCATGAAACATTTCTGCATTCCATGTGCAGTTCTTTTCTAAAAATCCCTGCGAAAGTGGCGCTTTTAATGTCATTTCATAATTACCATTTTTCTCGCGGACACGTAAACCAAAGCCTTCTTTTCTTAACAGTCCATCTTCTGTGTCGATGTAATAGTTGATTTGGCAGTAACTAGGATAGAGATGATAGAGTTTGCGTAAGCGGCGATAACCATCTTCTTCTAAGAGAACTTTCGATTCAATTTCAATTGCGTTGGACATGATTCTCTCCTTATGTGTGTTATTATACCCTTATGGGAAAAGAGATTAATGTATTGAGTGACTATTTCCTCCAAAACCTCTGGTGGATTGTTTTAGTTTCTGTTGTAGCGGTCATTATTGTTCTTGGTGTAATCTACCTTTTTATTTCACTTCACTCTAAAAAAACACGAAAAGAAAAAGATGAAAGCCACCTTCAAGAACTCGGAAAATTACTTGGAGGGAAAGAAAATGTTATTTCTCACCGCGTAGAGGGAAGCCGCATTATGATTTCCTTAAAAGATTATTCAAAAATAGATGAAAGTAATTTACGCGCGTTAGGCGTTACGGGATTTATTCGTAAAACAGATCAAATTACTTTAGTTTTTAAAGAGAACGCTAAAGAAATATATCAACGTTTATTTGGGGAATAAGTTTCGATTCTTTTTCGAAAAACGTGCAAAGAAATATCTTCAATGGGTAAACCCATAACGTTTGCATAAGAACCTTCAATATGGTCGATAAGGGAAGCGTTATCTTGAATTCCATACGCTCCCGCTTTATCTAAGGGATGAAATTTTTGAATATAAGAGAGTATCTCTTCATCGCTTAATTGTGCGAAATACACTTCAGTTTTTATAGTTCTAGATATTTCTCTTTTCGGCCCTAGATATGTGTAGCCTGATAAAACAATTTGTTTCTTTCCGCTTTCTTCCTTAAGCATTTGAAAAGCTTCTTCTTCATTTTTTGGCTTTCCTAAGGCTTTGCCGTTGAGCATGACCATTGTGTCACAGGCGAGTATTTCATCGTGTGGATAAATGGATTTGACTTTATAAGCTTTTAATCTGCTTTCTTCGAGAGGAAGGTCTTTTAAAGGCAAAGAAGAGAGATAAATATTTTCTTCCACCATCGGAACAACAACGGCAAAATCAGGCAAAAGAAGGCGTAGTAGTCCTTTTCTCCTTGGGGAACTGCTTGCCAATATAAACATTAATGATTTCCTTCCATCATAAGAAGAGGAATCACAACTGGGTTCCGTGATGTTTTACGGAAAATATAACGTTCAACCTCTAGTTTTAAAGCCGCTTTAATATCTTCAGGGGATGCTCTTCGTGCTAAACATTTATCCAGCGCTTCTCGCGCATGAATTTGCGCGTGGCGCACGACATGTGTGTCTACACCGGCAGCAAATCCTCTCGTATAAACAATAGGAGAAGCGATGATTTTGTTGCTGCGATTGAGCGTGAGAATGATGGACACAATTCCGTCACTTTTCATCTCTTCTCGATCACGCATAACTTGTCCAGATAATCCTTCAATATCATTTCCGTCGATATAAACATCTTCCTCTGGAATATGTCCTCCACGGGTGATTTTGTGATTTTTAAGCTGAAGAATATCGCCATTAGCGCAAATAAAGATGTGGTCATGAGGGATACCAACTTCTTCACCAATCTCCCCATGCAACTTAAGCATACGATATTCTCCGTGTACTGGCATAAAGTAACGCGGACTTGCTAAGCGTAACATTAAGCGAAGTTCTTGTTTGCTTGGATGGCCAGAACTATGCAAAGAGAAGGCTAAGCCGTTTTGCTTCACATCTGCACCCTGTTTTACAATTGAGTTTACAAGTCGATCGACTAGAGCGCCATTTCCAGGAATAGGATTTGAAGAAAACACGACTGTATCAAGCGGCATGATACGAACGTGCTTATGCTCGCCACGCGCAATCCGTGATAAAGCAGCCATCTCTTCCCCTTGACTTCCCGTGCATAAAATGCAAATTTCATTGGGACGATAATGTTTAATATCGGCATCTTCTACAATGGATTGATCAGGAATTTTTATAATTCCGTACTCTCTAGCGATAGATACAACATTTTCCATAGAACGGCCCAAAATGCAGATTTTTCGCTTATTTTCGACAGCTTCTTGTACAACTTGCTGAATACGGTTGATGTTAGAAGAGAAGGTTGAAACAATAATTCTTCCTGGTGCTTTTTCAAAAACCTCTTTTAAACCAGAGCGTACAGCAGTTTCTGATGGGGTATACCCTTCAATTTCTGCATTGGTAGAATCTGCCATTAGTAAATCCACGCCTTCTGATCCAAATCTTGCCAAGGTTGCTAAATCAAAATTAGGCCCAACAGGCGTTAAGTCGATTTTAAAATCACCTGTTTCGATTATTCGTCCTTGCGGGGTGTCGATGCATAAACCAAAAGAATCAGGAATGGAGTGAGTTACGCGGAAATAAGTCACAGTAAAATCGGCGCCAATATGAATTACATCGCCATCTTCTACCTCTTTAATTTCAATTTTATCTTTAATACGATGGTCTTCTAATTTATGGCGAATTAGGGCTGCAGCAAGGCGAGGCGCATAAATAACAGGAACATCTATCATTCTTAAAAGAAAAGGAATGCCACCAATATGATCTTCATGCCCGTGAGTAATAAAAAGCGCTTTTACCTTCACACGGTTGTCTCTTAAGTAGGAATAATCAGGTATTACGTAGTCAACACCAGGTAAATTTGCTTCAGGGAAGCGTACGCCAGCATCTACTAAAATAAGAGAGCGCGCGCTTTCAAAACAATATGTATTTTTTCCTACTTCACCAAGGCCACCCAAGGCGAAGATATTAATTGAATTATCCATTTCCGGCATGCAGGATTTCCTTTTCTATGTGTGTAAAACCGAAAAACATCGGTATTTGTTACCTAGATTATGACAAAAGAAAAACAAAGGTTCAACAAAGGGAAATAAGTAAGCGTTTACGCTTCTTTCTTTTTTAAGGTCAAAAGAGGAACGGCGATTGCGCCAATAAAAGAGAATGCACTTAGAACGAGCGGAGCAACGTTTAAACTTCCTTCAAAATCGATAGGGAAGTAGGGTTTTCCACAATGCACATAAACATTTGGATCAATCAAATTGGTAACAAGTAAGAGGAGATTTAAGATGATTGCAAAGCCTAATGGTGACCAAAGGACATAGAACTTTTTCCAGCCAGATAGTGAGGATATGGATATGTTTTGATAGATAATAACAAACGCACCCAGCAATCCAGGGATAAAGAGCATAATAAGGTAAGTTGGAATCATTAGACCAAAAGAAGCTTCTTCCCAGTTTGCATAGTCAAAGCCAAGTAAAAAACCACCCAACATATAAAAAGCGATTAGGAGATAAAAAAGTGCAAAAGGGAAGATGGCCCAACTCTTTTTGCTTCTTGGATAGAATTTCCAGTTTTCTAAGGGTTTTTTATCTAAAAGAGAACGTAGTATAAGTGGTATACCAAGACAAATAGCCAGAATGCCATAGATAATCAAATCAATGGGGAAAATAGCATTCACTGTCGCCATTACAGGGCTATAGTAGTAGGAAGAAGCAATATACCCGCTTGTCAAAGCAACGAGCAAAAGACCAAAAAAGGAAAGTAATATTCCTAAAACAAGAGAAGAAGTCCTAAAACCTTTTTCCTGATGAGGTCGAGCTAAATAATAAAGCCCTACTTCTAAAATCATGGGTAAAAGAATGTAGCCAATATAGACAGGCAAAAAATAAACAAAGTGGCTGAAATCAAGCAAATCACCAATAAAGTGATAAGCACCTGTAAAAACCATCAAACTAAGCGGGATGAAGAAAAGCGAAAGAAGATATGTGTATACTTTTTGTTCATGTTCATGAAACCATTTCATAGCGCGCTATCCTCCCAAGAAACGTCTCCCGTGAATTCAAAAGTATCATTATCCAAATAAATATGGCGGATTTGAAAGGATTTATCACTTCTTATGGTATATAAGGCTGCGCCAGTAATGTCATAACCATCTTCGCTTACACCATAGTAAAGTTCTTTTCCGCATTTTACCCCATATCCGAGCACTACTCCTTCATAAAGCCCGTTCCAGTCATTAGCGTGGTCATGCCCACAAAAAATGCCTTTCATATTATGGTTTTTAGCAGATTCAAAGAAGGCAGAAGGGGTGGAAGATGGAGAATTACCTTCGGTCATTTCTCCAATAATGCCGTCAGGATCTTCCTCGTGTGCCTTCTTCCATTCTTGTAAAGGTATGTGAATAAAACCAAGAGAAGGTACTCCTTCTTTCACACAGGATTCGTACCAATCTACTTGTTCTTCATGAATATAGCCATAGTCATAAGAAACGCCATCTTGCTGATAGGAATTGGAATCAATTCCAAATAATTGCCAAATGGTTTCTCCGTCTTTTTCGATGTCGATATACCAGTTTGTAAAACCTGGAATTTCATCATTTAAGATGGAAAGTGCAGCGTTTTCCCTTACTACGTTTTCATTCATCCAAGCGTTAGACCACATCCCTTGCATGTCATGATTTCCATAAACCACTGCATAGGGAATATCGAGTGAATCAATATAGTCATAAAGTGCGCTGGCAATATTCTTTGTTGCGGTGAACAAAGAATCACCCGTAATGACAATAAAATCTGGATTTGTTTTTTCTACAAGAAGATCCATGTATTCTTTTTGCCTTGGGATATTTGTAGATAAGCACCAATGGATATCAGTTAGTTGAAGAATCTTAAATTCATCTCCTGACATTGAAAGGGTATGACCATAATCTTCTGTAGTAATGGGGATATTGCCACCCCCTCCGCAAGAAGCTAATAAAGGGACTAACAAGCAAAAGGATAAAAAATGTTTTCTTTTCACAAGGCAATTGCTCCATCTTTTTTGTAAAAAGGATTCTTTTTATCAATACGATCATAAAAAAGAATACCAGAGAGATGATCAATTTCGTGCTGTAAGGCAATTGCATCAAAACCCATCGCTTTAATAAGAACGTTTTCTTTTTTTAAAGCGTCATAAGCTTCTACACGAATGCGGTATGAACGATAAGCATATCCAGGATGCTCCTTATCCACAGATAAGCAGCCTTCTCCAGCTTCTAAATAACACTCTTTGACAGACTGAGAAACAATTTTAGGGTTTGCCAATAAATAGGTTATGTATTCCTTCTTTTCTTCATCAACAGGATAGTGAATCACAATAAGGCGTTTATTCACTCCGACTTGCGGAGCGGCTAACCCAATTCCCTCCCTCAAGGATGGATGTTTTTCTCGAAAAGAGGGATCTTGGCTTTCTTTTAAATGCTCCCACATTTGCAAAAGAAGATCTTCATCTTTTTGAGAAAGAGGAAGTTCCACTTCCTTAGAAGGTGCTCTTAAGGAAGATACTGTATCTTTAACTATTTTTAACATATCTAGTATGGATTATATCTTATGCTTTGCTTTTGCTAAAATATAGTTGATGCAAGAAAGTACATTACTCGCTTTAGAAAGCCTAAAAGAGGCCCTCGATAACTCTCCTCTTATCAAAATGTGTAACCAGAGAGAAAAAGAAATGGAGTCTGATCCTGCTTTTTCTATTTTGATGCAAAAGAAGAAGGAGGCAGAGGAAACTTTTATACTTGCTAATAAAACAAAGCAAGGTTTAGAAGAAGCTAGACAGCGCTTAAAAGAGGTAGCAAAGCAGTTAGATGCCTTGCCTAGTGTTGTCCTTTATGAGGAGGCTTATAAGAAAGTGGAATCTCTTTATAAAAAGATAGATAAAATTCTTCTTTCTCCCTACCGCTTATGATACGAATTGGGGGAGGGAAATACCGCGGGAAGAAACTAGAGGTTCCTTCTTATTTAGAAGTTCCTACAAAAGAAGTGGTTCGCTTAGCGATGATGAACGCTGTTCAAAGTCATCTTTTTAATGCGGATGTACTTGATTTATGTGCAGGTTCTGGAGCGCTTGGCATCGAAGCTTTATCTCGAGGAGCAAGTTCCGCTACTTTTGTGGAAAAAAATCCTGAAGGAGTGAAAACAATTGAGAGAAATCTTTCTTCTCTTTCCTTTATGAAAGTAAAAGTGGAAGAAAATGATGCACTTACCTATTTAAAGGAAACAACAAGTAAATTTCATCTAATCTTTTTTGATCCTCCTTACTCAGATAGAGAGCTTTATTCTGAAGTTTTTTCTCTTATTGAAGAGAGGGGAATTCTTATTGATGGTGGAGCTTTCATTTTTGAATATGAAGGAGAAAGCCCCTTAAAAATCGCAGAAGGAAAAGGAAAGAGTTATCGTCATGGACGTTCGCGATTTGGCATAATATGGAAGCTATGAAACGTATTGCAGTATATCCTGGATCATTTGATCCTTTAACAAATGGACATCTTGGCGTATTAGAAAGAGCGAGCCATCTGTTTGATGAAGTAGTTTTTCTTCTTGCAGTTAATCCCAATAAACCAGGAAGGTTTTCGGTGGAAGACCGTCTTAATATGATGAAAGAAGCTTCTGCTGCTATTGCTAACGTTCGTGTGGATTTTTTCGATGGCCTAACGGTAGATTATTGTAAAAAGGTTGGAGCAAAGCATCTTATACGTGGACTTCGTGCGGTTACTGATTATGAATATGAATTTCAACTTGCTGCGGCAAATGAATTCGCTAACCCTGAAGTTGACATGGTGTTTTTTATGGCCAGAAAAGAGGAGACTTTCATCTCCTCTTCTACTGTGCAAGAACTTTATTTAAATGGAGTAGATGTCTCTACTTTAGTCCCTACTAAAGTGCTTGAGTTACTGCAGTTACGTTATCCCTTAAAGTAAATTTATTCTTCTAATAGTTCAACGTAGATTTCGTTTTTCTCTTCATCACCGCGTAATTCGCTATAGAAGATCTCTTCTCCTTCAAAGGTGTCATAACCGGATGGAGTAATGTTTTGGAAAGGAATTCCTAACGAACGTAGCTCTAAAATAGCCATGACAGGTAAATCTAAGAAATCCACGCCAGAAGTTCTTTTGGCTGCGGCGCGGTAGCCCATTTCAATTGCATGTAAAAGCTCTTCTCTAGTTACTAAAACATGGGAGAAAGTTAAAGTTGGACCAATATAAACTTTCAAAGAGGGGAGAGGCACTCCATATGCAATGGCGAATGCTTTTATATCTTTTATGAGTTTATTTGAAAGAAGTTCTTCTTTTTTATAGGAAGCTAATGCGCATGCTCTGCCATCTGATTCATAAATTACAAGAGGTAACTCATCAGCGACAAACATAGTTAGCACTTGCCCTTTTTTAGCGGTAGCGCCAAAACCTGTGACTTCCTTTCCTGCCACTACTTCGCCCTCTTTTCCAATAAAGCCGTAACGGACTTTTTCATCAAGAAATGTATTTTGAATTTTCATAAGCTTATTTTAAGGCTTTCTCGAACAAAAAAGGAGGCCTAAGCCTCCAAATAAATCATAAGGAAATTCTACTCTACTAAAGTGAAGAGATTATCTTCGCTATAAGGGTCAAGATGATTCCACATATCAATTAATGTGGAAGCATTTTCTCTTGAAGTTGTTCCGGATAAAGTCCAAAGCACTTCGCTAATACCAAAGCGTCCAGCCTCCCAAGCTTCCTCAGAGAAATCAACAAGAAGAATGGTGGGAAGAGGGAAACTGTCAACAGCGAGCCCATCTCCATCGTCATTTAACGCGAAGGATAAATAATTGGCATCATCTAAACTAGCACGGTCTTTATAAGGTGCTTCCATAAGAGATGGACCAGCACGATTGAATAAATCCGCATGATTCATAAGATAACGCTTAAAGGCGCTAGCACCATTTGTGGTAATTTCATAATCAGCATCGTTAGAAGATTCTTCGGATGCATAAATGGTATTAATGGAGAAAGCTCTTCGATCGGAAGGACGGAAAGAAGCGGTATTCCAGTTGGCGCTAAGTTCACGGAAGGCTTCTTCTGCAGTGGTCGAAGTAGTGTTATTAGCCACGTTATAAACAAGGAAGAATTTTTCTCCGTATGTGTCCGTGTCTACTTCTTCGTAAGTTTCTGCAACGTACATATTTTCGTAGATAAGGTTTGTGATTTGATCAGCTTCGGAATTAGAAGTTGGTTGATCAGTTTCACCTTCTAAAGAACGACGCGAATCAGCAAAGAAAGCTCCTTCACTATTTCCGCTCCATTCATTTGCCCAAGCAGTGATATATGGAATGGAAAAAATAACGGCAAAAATTGCTCCGACAATAAGCAAAGGCTGAACCCATGCAGTTTCTTTAATCCAACGCCAAATCTTAACAAAGAAGGCACCAATACTTTTCAGAATAATCATCTAACTATTTCCCCCATAGGAGGCCGTCTTTAAAAGACAGCGCGCGTATAATACCACTCGTCACCATAGGTGACAACGGGACATAAAGTTATAAAAGTGCATTCAAGTTTCGTTGCAGCACTTCTAGTTCCTATTATAATCATTTTGCCTACGGGTAAAAACGCATGAAAGATTGGATTCGTGAGTCGAAGGAATATATTCGCACGCACAAAAAAGCTAGGCTAGTTGTATTTAACTTAATTATTTTTTTCGTTTCAACCCTTTCCGCTTTAATTTTTGCTTTTGGCTTTAACACCTTTATGGCGCCCGGATTAAATGTCGATTCTATTGCCTCGGGCGGGATGTCAGGCGTTTCTCAGGTTATTACGTCGATTTGCCGTTTATGCGGTTGGAGAGACATTGATGAGAATGCTGCCCATGCAATTTTGTACTTTTTACTAAACGTTCCTTTAATGCTTTTAGCCTTTTTTGGCATTGGAAAGCGTTTTGCGACATATACGTTAATTAACGTTGTAGAAACGTCTATTTTTATGCGTTTTATCACTCCTACCTACATTCCTCTTATCGCAGAAATTGCGGAAGCAATGACTAATAATGGCGGTTTCTTATCGCGTGCGTTGTTTGGTGGAGTGTGTACAGGTTTATCGAGCGCTTTATGCTTTAAAGTTGAAGTTTCTACTGGCGGAATCGATATTATTGCTTATTACATCTCTCTAAAAAAGAGAACGAATGTTGGAAAATATAGCGCGTCATGTAATGCCTTAAGCGTAACCTTATTTACGCTTTTTTCCATGCTAGATATTTTGATTTATGGTAACCCAAACGCTGCGCAAACTTTTGATGAAGCCATTGCTAGTCCGTTTGTACGTTGTTTATTTTCCATTCTTTATTTATTTGCTTCTGCCTTTGTGGTGGATTCCATTAATGTTCGCAACCGTAAAATCCGTATCGAAGCGATCACTTCTTTACGCAGTTTGGGGAGCGAATTAGTTAAAAATAATCATCATGGTGTCACCGTGATTGAAGCACAGGGCGCCTACACTGGACAAGTCCGTTATATTGTTACGATGGTGGTATCTGCTTATGAAGAAAAATCCACTATTCGTGCAATTAAGGCAATCGATGAGCACGCTTTTATTCAAACAGAAACGCTAAATCAAGTTTATGGACGTTTCTATATGAAACCTGTGGAATAAAAAAGCGCTCCTTAGAGCGCCGCTTTTTTGCTTTCTTGATTAAGAAAGAGCTAGAGGAACAAAAGAAGCAACCCCACCAACTAAACCGCATGCCGCAGCGGTCATGAATCCTCCTCCTAAAGTTACGTAAGAGGCAATAAAATCAATTTCTGTTGTATCTCCATTATTTGGAATGGTGATTTTTGCAACAAAGAAGATAATGGCTGCCCCTACAAAAGCTAACATCATTACTAAAGAAATAATACGAGAGAAGAAACCTCTCTTTTTCGCAATTTCTAAAATTAACAGAAGTAATGCAAGCACTGCTGCACCGACAAAAAGATAAAATGCAATTGGTAAAAGAGGCACTCCATTAATATTAAAAGTATCCATTGAAACTTCATTGGTTCCAAAAATGATGTCTGAAGCTGCCATTTCTAGCCAAGAAAAGTCTGCTGCTCCTTCCGCGTTTTGCCAATTTTCTACAAAACCAAATCCTTGCCCTGTAAACAAAACAATAATGCCAATAACTCCCACAAGCAAAGCGATAAGAGCACCAAGACAAGATAAGATATTAAACCGTTTTTGTATAAGTCCCATAAATGCCTCCTTCTTCTTATAAAGATATTTTTAATCATAGCAAAAACTTAGTTTGGGTGGTTAATAGTTCATCTGAAATCAAAATAAATAAAAATAATTAGTTTTTGCAGAGATTTATGATTTCTTTTTGTGCAAACGGTAATTTTCTATTCCGATATTTTGCCGATATACAACTTGTGCTTTTTCTATTTGATAACCTCGGTTTAAAAAGAAAGGAAGCGCAGTTTTTGATGCATCTACCTCTAAATTATCAAATCGTCTTTCTAATTCCTTTAGTAATGAAGTTGCTACTCCTCTTTTTTGATAGATAGGATCTACATGCAAAAAATTAATATATCCACATTCATTTACGTCGCCAAAACCGGCTATGTTCTTACCTATTGTAGCAACATAAGAAAAATGCTTTTGCAGAATTTCATCCCAGTTTTTTGCATTTTTCCCAGCTGTCCAAGCGTTTATTTGTTCGATTGTATAATCGTTTTGACAAGTCTGACGAATTGCCTTTTCAAAGATAGAAAGCAAAGTGTTTAAATCGTCTTTTTGATATCTTCTTATGACAATTTCTTGGTCCATGTGAATCCTTCCTTTGCGATTATATTAGGAAGATAAAAGAAAAAAACGAACCAATTGGCTCGTTAATGTTACTTATTGAATGAACTTTCCCCATTTCTTTTGACCGTGGGTTTTTAACTCTTACTTTATTTAATACTACAACATTTGATTTTCCAATAATTTATTTTTGTACATAACTGGACTCATATGGAATTTTTTAACAATTC
>CALWDE010000005.1 GCA_944376605.1 uncultured Bacilli bacterium | reverse complement strand
AGCGTTCAAAATGTCTGCCGCTGTGTATGCTCTTCCACGGTTTTGTCAATGTGATGTTGTCGTCATTCGTCTTAAAACTGAACTGGATATTGGTTGTCGGGATCATACTGACGACAGCCGTGGCAATCGCTCTTTGGTTGCTTGACTTAAAACAGGCAAAAGGTATAAATAACCAGCCGACAAGATGATAATGGATACCTAAAAATAAGTTTGTTATCTTTCGCCTTTATAATCTAAGCCTTGATAAAAAAAGAGAAAACCATTCGATAGATATTGGAAAAACAGTCGAAATCACTATAGAAAAAAGAACCTAGATAACTAATTTGTTTTTTAAAAAAACTTTAATTTCTATATCTTTTTGCGGAAAGGAAGGTTTCTAGGACTCTTTGTTGCAGAGAATAGAGATAAAAAACATATATTTTATAGGTAGGATACTTTGCCAAATTGCCGGTTGGTTTTTCGCCAAATTGCCGAAAACATTTGTTAATTCATTTAATTTTTTTATAAGAACAAACATATCAATAACTATTTTTCCTTCATTTTTGGGATAGAGATTAAGCCTAGTATTGCGATTTTGGAACTTTTTGCAGATAAGAGTGTTGCGATTTTGGAACTTTTTAAGGTTAGAAGTATTGCGATTTTGGAACTTTTGAGGGACAAAAGTTTGAATATCTTGGCAAAACGCGTACGAAATTCTTGAAAATGCAAAAACTACCGTTCGATTTTCTTTTGATAGGAAGAAGTAATCTCTTCTAAAAAAGCACGGTCAGAGAAGTCTTTTGGGAAGACAATATTAATTTCTCTGCTCATATGGAGGTTTTCAATTGGGACAATTGCCAAATCTTTCGCGTGGAGGTAACAAGCACTTTTAGGCAAAACAGAAACAAAAGGATTTTCGGAAATAAGGTCTTTAATTGTGGCGATATTATCGATTTCCATAATGACATTGAAATCATCGAGTGACAATCCTTCATTATTAATTGCGCTTTGGAAAAGGGTTCTTGTCTCACTTGAGGAAGAACGAAGAATCATTTTTTCTCTTTTTAACTCTTCAATTTGAATAATACCATTTTTTGCTAAAGGATGATTTTTGTTAAGCACAGCAACTAAAGTATCCGTATCTAGGAGAATAGAAGAATATTTTTTACTTGCTTTACCATCAATAAAAGCTAAATCAATCTCATAAGAAGAGAGTTTCTCATAAAGTTTTTTTATGGAATCTGTTTTAATTTTTATTTTCACTTCTGGGTGATGATAGGCATAAGTAGAGAGTACTTCGATAATTAAGTTACTCTCTGAAGTATGAGTAATTCCGATTAAATAACTTCTTTTATTCGTTTCTCGATCTTTTAGTTTTAAGTCTAACTCTTTATACATGGAGGCAATTCTTTTTGCATATTTGATAAGAATTTCCCCGTCTTTTGTGGGTTTTATCCCAGTTGCGGTTCGGTTAAATATTTTAATTCCGAGTTCTTTTTCTAGGCTTTTTAAATGAAGACTTACAGCAGGCTGGGTAAGATTTAGCTCTTTGGCAGCCTCTGTATAACTACCAAGATCGTTTACTTTAAGTACAGTTAGTAGTTTTGCATCAATCATAAATACCCTCCAACATAAGAAACCTTTATATATCCATATAGAAAGATTAAGTTTCCTTATTACTTATATCTCTATGATAGGGAAGCAATTTTCAAAAAGAAAGAGCGAAAGGAGAAATCTATGTCCTTAAAACTATATGAATATTATGAGGGGCTTGGTGGGGCAACCATCTTAATTGCGATTGCGATTATGTTTCTTGCAGGCTTCCTTTTTTCTCGTATTACAAAATTACTGAAGTTACCAAATGTAACTGGATATATTTTAAGCGGAATCCTTATTGGTCCTTTTGTTTTAGATCTTGTTTCACCAACCATTCTTTCTAATATGTCTTTTCTTAGCGATTTAGCGCTTGGCTTTATTGCTTTTGGCGTGGGGAAATTCTTTAAAAAAGAAGTCATCAAAGCGACAGGAGGACGGGTAATCCTTATTACTTTAATGGAAGCCTTGCTCGCTGGCATCCTTGTTACGGTTGTTATAGGGGTATGCTTTCCTTCTCTAGGGTGGAATTTTGCTTTGCTTCTTGGGGCGATAGCTACGGCGACCGCGCCAGCTTCTACACTTATGACAATTAAAGAGTTCAATGCGAAAGGGGAGTTCGTAGAAACACTTCTCTCTGTTGTTGCTCTTGATGATGTGGTATGTCTATTAGCTTTTACTTTCGCTTCTTCTTTAGTAGAAGCACTAGAAAAGGGAAGCGTCAATATTAGTGAGATTTTACTTCCGATTGGCTATAACCTTTTGTTCTTGGTGATCGGATTTTTAGCAGGGCTTCTATTAAAAGTTCTCATGAAAGGACGTTCTCCAAACTCTCGTCTTATTCTTGCAGTAGCTTTTATTTCTCTTATTAGCGGCGCTTGTATTTTATTAAACATTTCTCCTTTACTCTCCTGCATGGTGTTTGGCGCTAGTTATGTCAATTTTGCAAAAGACGAGAAAATATTCCGCTATGTGGATCATTTTAGTCCACCAATCATGTTGCTTTTCTTTGTGATGAGTGGAATGAATATGGACTTTTCTTCTTTCATGACAATTGGTTTAGTGGGTGTGATTTATTTCGCTGTTCGTCTGATTGGTAAATATTTTGGCGCTTATTTTGGTGCGTTAATTACAAAAAGTGAGAAGAAAACAAGAATTTATTTAGGTTTCGCTTTAGCTCCTCAAGCGGGTGTAGCCATTGGACTAGCCTTTATGGGGCAAAGAATGCTTCCTTCTTCTATTGGCGATACCTTTTTATCCATTATTCTTTGTTCTTCCGTCCTTTATGAAATGATCGGGCCAGTTTTAGCAAAAACTGCGTTAGTAAAAAGTGGAGCTATCTCAAAAGAGGCTTTAGAAAGCGGTAAAAAGAAAAAGGAAGAAACGATGTTTTCTTTACCTGTGTTACCTGTACCAGAAGAGCCTCCAGTAAAAAGCGCAGAAGAAGAGAAAACGCTTGAGGAACCTGCCCCACTCTCTCATGACTGGCGAAAAGAGCGAAGAGGGGGATATCGTTTCCAAATTGCCCGGCAGAGAAATGATAAATATAAATAAATCATTCCAAAAACACATGGTATCTTGTCTATTTCTTAACTTTTTGGATAAAAGAAAACGTGATATAACTTTCTTAGCAAAAGGGAGAGTTTTATGAAAGATTATTTTGGATATCAAGATAAAGTTTGTCTTGTGACTGGTGCTTCAAGCGGAATGGGAAAAGCAACCGTTGAAATGCTTGTTGATCTTGGGGCGAAAGTTTACGCTTTTGATTTAAATCCTTGCCCAGTTGAGGGGATAACGGAGTTCATAACTTGTGATTTATCGAAGAAAGAGAATATTGATGAAGCAATGAAGAAGGTTCCTTCTCATATTGACTGCTTCTTTGGAATTGCAGGATTATCCGGTTCCAAAACAGATTACCGCACGACTTTTAACTGCAACTTCACAGCGAATAAATATCTCACAGAAGAGTATTTGGAGAAGAGAATGGAGAGCGGCGGAAGCGTTGTCTTTGTCTCTAGCACAGCAGGTTTACACTGGAAAACATATATGAAAGAACAAAACAAAGTTGTTCATGCTTCTAACTGGGATGAGGTGAATCGCCTTATCGACGGACTTGTAAAAGCTTCCCCCTCGACTTTTGCTTATATTTATTCGAAACGTTGCCTTTCGCAATATAGCGCAGAACTTGCTTGTAAACTTGGTAAGAAAGGCATCCGCGTCAATAATGTGATGCCTGGCTCAACCGATACTGGTATGAAAGATGAATTTGAAAAAATGGCCGGGGGAGCAGAGGCGTTATTGAAGGAAGCTGGTCTTGCCCTTCGTCTTGCAAGAAGCGAAGAAATGGCTTCCCCTATCGTCTTCTTAAATTCCGAAATGGCATCTTTTATATCTGGTGTTGATTTGTGCGTGGACTTCGCAGATAACGCTTTAAAAGAGTTAAAACTTAAGAAAGATATTGAGAAAGTTCCTGCTACAAACCGCCTCATTTTGATGATGGCGAAGAAAATGATGGCAAAGCATTAAAAGATTTTATTTCGCCTAAAAATTCAACTAGTAGTTGAGAGGAATCAACAAAAGGTGTAGCAATTTCCTCTTTGCGTCATCTCTTTCTTCCTCGTTTTGCCTTTCAATATAGCTAGGAGGAACAACTTATGCCCAAATTTAGTGAAAATCTTATTGCTCTTCGAAAGAAAGCAGGTTTAACGCAAGAAGAACTCGCAAATAAACTCTCTCTCACGCCCCAAAGCATTTCCAAGTATGAAAGAGATGAGGCGCATCCTGATATCGATTGCTTAATCCCGTTAGCGGACGCTTTATCCTGCACTGTGAATGAGTTATTAGGCATTGAAGATGTTGGGTATCAAGAGAAGAGAAAGCCGAAAAAGGTAAACATCAAAGTGAGCTCTAGTGATGGCGATGATGTCAATTTAAATCTGCCTTATCTTCTTGTAAAAGGTTTTAGTAAAACAGGTCTTCATCTAGGAAGTGGCGTCAGCGATAAACTTAAGGATATCGATTTTGATTTACTTTTTGAGGCTGCAGAATCTGGCGCATTTGGTAAGTTACTTGAAGTGAATGATAAAGACGGCGACCACATTGAAATTTGGGTAGAATAGCAGTTTTCTATCATTTCATACCACTTTTGCAGAGTTATTGCTTTAGTTCCAAACCACAATGCCGCCCTTATGGCGGCATTTTTTGTACACTAACTCACAACTTTTTAATGGCGGTGACCTTTTTGCTAACTTGTATATCCCTGTGCCATAAATACAAAACAGATCATGGTTTAGATGCTTTCTGAAAAATGTGTTTTGCTGAAAACTACTTGCATGTTTACTATGCCAGCCTATTATTTGTAAGGTTGATATATCAACTAAAATTAGGCAGGAGAATCGAATGGACGAGCAAAAGAATGAGGTAACTGAAGTAGAAGTACCAGCTTATCAAAATAACAAAGAACGTCTTCTTGCACTTATTAACGGCTTTTTTGTTGGATTAGCAATTATTGTTCCAGGTGTATCTGGTTCCACCATTTCCATGATCTTCAAACTTTATGACAAGATGATGGATGCAATTGCGAAAATCTTTAAGCGTTTTAAAAAATCTATTTTATTCTTATTACCGATCGTTATCGGCGCAATTATCGGCTTTGTTGGCGGATTTTTTGCAGTTCAAAGTTTTGTAGATTCTTATACTTTCATTTGTGTTTCTCTTTTTGCAGGCTTAATGCTTGGGGGAGCTAGTGAAGTGCATGATGAGATTAGAAAAGAAAAAGGCAGTGAACGAAAATGGTACGATTACCTTCTTTTAGGTATCGGTTTCCTTTTTCCAATTGCTATTGGTTTAGTTTTTTATTACGGACAAGAAGTATTTTCACTGACTGCTTTATTTAGCGGGAACAGTTTCCCTTGGTATACCTATTTGATTGCTCTGCTTTTAGGAGCGGTAATTTCTTTAACACAAATTGTTCCAGGCTTATCCGCTACAGCGCTTCTGATGTGTTTTGGAATTTTCACACCGATTATGAATTCGGTTAGCTTAACTATTTGGGGCGAAAATCCGATGTGGTTCCTTGTTTATGTTTGCTTAGCGATTGGTTTTTTAATTGGACTCTTCTTCTTTTCTAAAGGTATGAATCATTTCTTAAGTAAGAAGCGTTTTTCTACTTTCCATCTATTAACAGGCCTAACCTATGGCTCGATTGTTGCCATGTTTATGAACACCGAAATTATTACTGTTTATCAGTCTTATCAAAATGGTACAGGAAATTTAACGCTTGATTTAGGCGTAGGAATTCCTTTATTTATTGTCGGTTTCTTTATTACATTCCTTCTTATCTTTTATATGAAGAAAAAAGAGAAGAAAGAGGTTCAAAAAGAATAATGTCAGAGCCAGGATTTTTCATTAGTAAAATTGCTAGAGAAGCCAATAAACTTGCTGCGCGAACCCTGAAAGAGGAAGGAATTGGAACCTCTGAATTTGATTTTCTTCATGTGGTAAGAAAGTATAAAGGTATTAGACAAAGCGATATTTGCAAAATACTTGGTATCGATAAGGCCGCTTCAACCCGTATTGCGCAGCGCCTAGAGAAAAAAGGATATATTAGAAAAGAAAAAAGCGAGAAAGATCTTCGCGCTTCTCTTCTTTTCGCCACCCCAAAAGCGGAAGAGTTAAAACTTTCCAAAAGAGGGGTAGAAAACCTTTATTACGAGTATTTGTTTTCTGCTTTTAATGAAGGCGAGAAAGAAATATTTTCTTCTCTACTTTCACGAATTTATCTGCTCTCTAAAAACGAGAGTAAAGCTGGTTTTCCTCATATTGCAGAGGAAATCAAAAATAACGAATAGACTCCATGAAAGAAATATATTTTTCTAAAGCAACAATCTTTTTGCTTTTGGTTTTATCGGCTATTCCAACTTGGGGATGCATATTAGTAATACTTTTGTTAGTGAAGCAAACAGTTTTATTACCGCAGAAACATTACCTTTAATTTATAGTGCAACCATGATTGTTGATGCTTTTCATAGACATTGCAATGTGGGGAATTGGCATGGGAGCACAAGAGTCTATTTTAAAGGCTGCCGTTACCAAAATGGTACTCAAGAATTCGAGAGCCACAGGGTACGGGATATTCGAATTTTCTTTTATTTATTTTCTTATTTTGCAAAAAGGAAAGAACTCTCTCTTTGACAATATCTTCTAAAAAATAGAAAAAATATATTATTTTTGCAGAGTTATTATGCAACTTTTTCAAAGACAGGGATTTCTTCTAAAGGTGCATCAACCTCGATAAACGTCCCGCCATTCCATATGTTTTGAGAAGGAAGATGCTTCCATTCTCCTTTTGGCAAATAGACATTTCTCTTTCTTTCTCCATAATGAAAAATAGGCGCGACAAGGTACTTTTCTCCAAACATATATTGGTCTTCTACTTGATAACAAATAGGGTCATCTTCAAATTCATAGAACATGGTTCGCATAAGGGGAGAACCATTAGAAGAAGCTTCCTCATATAGGTGCTCGATGTAGGGTTTTAACTCTTCTCTTAATCCCACATATTTTTTCAAGATTTCATAAATTTCTTCACCAAAAGAATAGATTTCGTTTGGCTGCCCAGTATGGGTAAATCCTCCCCCTGATTCTTTCTTATCTAAAGAAGGAATTGAGTGAGGTAAACGGTCTCCGTGCATTCTTAAAATAGGAGAGAAGACCATCCATTGGAACCAGCGCACAAGTAGTTCGCGCCATTGAGGATCACGAATATCTCCGTTAAATCCTCCTATATCATTTGTATACCAGGCGATACCTGCTATTCCTGCATTTAACGCAGATGCGAATTGATCTTTCATGGAAGCGAAGGTTCCTTCCACATCACCAGACCATAAAAGTGCGCCTAATTTTTGACTTCCTAGCCAGGCAGAACGAATAAGAAATGGATTTTTTAAGTCAGAGAAAGCTTTTAGATAATAATAGGGATAAGAATTTGAGACGTCGCTTCCTTTTCCTATGTAATACAAATAATTATCTATATCATAAGAGGTAAATTCTGGTTCTGCTTGATCTAACCATAAGGAATCTATCCCTCTTTCTTGATAATTTTTATGAACGATTTTTTCGATAAATTTAGCTGCTTTTGGATTCGTAAAATCAGCGATTAGACAGTCACCCTGGAAGTCGTAACACTGCGTTCCCTTTAAAGGAGTAATCAGATATCCGTTTTTCTCAAAATAAGGATAATAAACACTCTTCTTATCCACAGTAGGCCATATGGAGGCAACAACCTTAATTCCTTTTTTATGGAGAAGAGAACACATCTTTTCTAATTCACTCCAATATGTGTCATCAAATTTCCATTCTCCTTGTCTAGTCCAATGAAAATAGTCAATGACGATTACGGATAAAGAGATTCCTCTTTCTTCATATTCTTTTACAACGTCGAGCACTTCTTTTGGCGTTCGATAACGGAGTTTCGACTGCCATAATCCTAGATAAGAAGGATCCATCTTTGGCGCTTTACCCACTAGAGAAGTATAACTATCGATAATACTTTTGTAACTATCTCCTCCCACGATGACATAGTCAATTTGTGAGTAAGTATTGGAAGTAAAAGTGGTACCATTTTTTAAGAAGGAAGCTTCTCCAAGCGATGAGTTATTCCATAAAAAACCATAATGGAGACTAGATAGATAAAAGGGGATAGTAATTTGTGTGTTTTTCTGGATTAAAGGGAGAGAACATCCCTTTAAATTGAGATAAGGCATTTGGTAAACACCCATACCGTATATTGCCTCATTTTCGTTTTCTTCAAAACTTACCTTTACTGCATAAGGGTAGGCTTTGGCGGCATAACTTCTAGCAGTTTCTTTTAAAGGATGAGAATGAGGAGATTCATAGTCAAAAGAGCGGTACTTTTCTTTTAAAAGGAGAGTGGAGTCGCGATAAAAACTAATTTCGCCCATCTCTGAAATAAAGGCAGTTAAACTGCCTGTTTGAAGAGAATAGCCTTTTTCTTCTTTGCTAATTTTAGAGGTGACTGGTCTTGAAAAGAGGAGATTTTTATTGTCCTTAGTTATTTCTTCTTTCCAAGCTGCCTGTACACGGATCACTCCTTCTTTTACCGCGTATAACTTAACTTTTTCTCCTTTATATTCAAAGACAATGGTATCTTTATATCGCTTTAACATCTCTTTCTTCCTCTTTGCTTTCATTTTCAAAAAAGTGCGAAGTAAAAGCAAGAGAAAGAATAGGCCCCTTCAGTCTATTTTAGAAAGTACGATTGCGGATTTTGATAAAGCTTTCTCACTAGATGTAAGAAGTTTACTAGCGCTCACTATAAAAGTGTTGCCCCTTCTTGTGAACGCGAAAGGGAACATCATCAACTTATCTAGTCTTGGAGCCTCTCATGCAGGAAAAAACTTGTCTTTTTATGTCGTCGCAAAAGCTGCTGTGGAAAATCTAACCAAAGCATGGGCCTTAGATTTGGCGCATATACCTGTAAGAGTGAACGCAATTGCGCCTGGCGCAATTGAGACGAATATTTGGAATGTTACAGATTTAAACGCGGAAGATGCTAAAAAGCATAAAGATGGCATTACTTCAATTATCCCCATGAAGCGGATGGGAGAAGCGTTTGAAGTCGCTAATGTTGCTCTCTTCTTAGCAAGTAAAGATGCTAGTTACGTTACTGGTTCTATTTATGCAGTAGATGGCGGCGCAGGGGCGATGTAATTGTTTTCACGTTCCAAATCACAAAAGAGGGTTCGCCCTCTTTTTTGATAAAAAGAATGGCTTTTTGCAAGAAAAAAGCCCCATAAAGGGGCTAAGATGAGAAATAAAATTATAGGAGTTCTTTTAACTCTGCAACAAGTTCAGCCATTCTCTTAGTTACTGCTTCAAATGGCTCTTTGCTTGTTAAATCAACTCCGGCATTTTTAACCTGCTCGATTGGATAAGCGGACCCGCCACTTTTTAATAAACCTTTATATTTTTCAAAGGAGTTAGGTACCCCTTCCTTTACGCGGCGATAAAGCTCTAAACTTGTCGCAAAACTTGTCGCGTATTGATACACATAGAAGGGAGTGTAGAAAAGGTGGGGGATATAGCACCAGACAAGCGGCTTATACACTTCTTCTTCGATATCGATGCCATAGTAATCTCGATAAAGTTCTTTCATGATAGAAGAGAGAACTTCATAGTTAATTGGCTCTCCTTTTTCGGCAAGTTGTGCCGCTCTCCATTCATATTCTGCAAATAGGGTTTGGCGATAGAAGGTAGCGGCAATCTCATCACATTCTTTTTGTAGAAGCGCAATCTTGTCTTCTTTCGATAAGGTGCCTGATTTTAGTAAGTAGTCAAGTAAATTGTGCTCATTAAAGGTAGAAGCAATTTCTGCCACAAAAATAGTGTAATTTTGCTTTAAGATGGGCTGTGCTTCCATGGCGTACAAGGTGTGAGTGCTATGCCCTGCTTCATGAGCAAGAGTGAAGGCGTCTTCTAAAGTACCTTGGAAATTTAAAAGAATATGAGGCGCAATTCCTCCGCCCCCTGAAGAGTAAGCGCCGCTTCGCTTTCCTTCAGCAGGATAAACATCGACCTTTCCCTCTTCAGTTGCTTGATGTGCTTTCTTTTGGAAATCTTCATCAAATCGTTCAATCGAATGATAGAAAAGTTCCTTTGCTTCTTCATAAGTCAACTCTTTATTGGTTTTAGCGAGTTCTAAGAAGCGGTCATAGCTGCGGTGCTTTGTAAGTCCAAGCGCTTTTCTACGAACTTCATAATATTCCTTTAAAGGAGCACTGCCTTCATGCGCAGCTTTCACCAAAGATTCATAAACGCTTGTAGGAATTTTATTTCCATCGAGATGTTCTTCTAAAATGGAAGAATATCCACGGTTTCTCATTGTCGCAAGCTGCGCGTCTAGCGAGGCTTTATACATTGCCGCGTACGTATTTTTTCTTTCATCAAAGAAGCGATATAACGTCTCAAAAACAAGTTTACGGTCTTCGGCTTTTTCTAAGCTGCGCATTAAAGTGGTCCAGTTACTTACTGTAACAGTAACCTCTTTTCCGTCTGATAAAGTGCATGTTTTTGGTAAGTAATCAGATACTGATAAGGTGCTATAAAGATCCCCTCCGACGCTAGATAAAGGGGAGTAGTTTGCCAAGATTGCTTCTTTATCCGCGCTTAAAACATGGGAAGCACCATCAAATAATTTTTGGAAAGCGAAATCAAATTCTTGCAGTTCACTATGACGCTTTATTACTCCATCCAAATACTCTTTTCCAAGTTTGAGATATTCTGGATCAGCAAAAGATGTCGCGCGGATTAAATCTTGCAAAATCGCTTCCACTTTCGCTTCACGTGCATTGCTTTCAACCTTTCTTCTATCTAAGTCAGCAATCCCGCTCGCGTAGGAATAAACTTTATTTAAGGTAACTTCAATTTCTTTTTCTAAGCGCAAATATTCGCATAAAGCATTTTCCTCGTGCAGTTTTCCTTGATACGAGGCAGCCTTTTTGGTTGCTTCTTTTAATTTTTCACAGTCTTTTTCAAACTCTTCCTCATTTTGATAAAGGAAAGATAAATCCCATTGATATTTGTTTTTATTCATAAATATCCTTTCTAGATTCATTCTAACATAGTTAGATATCTCTATCACTTTTTATGCATAGAGAAAACACGGTATCTTATATAAGGAGATTGACGTAATATCTCCGCAAAAGAGGGATATTTTTATATTTTTTAAAAGGAATAACGAATTTGGGTAATCATATTTTTCTCATCATAAGAAAGAATCATTCGGAAAACATTCTCTTCTTCTAAGTCACCTTTTTCATCATCTAGATAGAGTTGAAAGAACAAATGTGCCCCTTCATACATATATTCATAGGAAGATACACTTGCTAAATCTTTATGAATCACTTCAAAGTTTTCTTCTTCTAAAATGGTGGAGTACTCTTCTAATAAAGAATAAGAAGCCCCTTCAATTTCTAAAGAAGAATATCCTTCATAAATTTGAAAATCCCATGAATAAGAAGATAAATCAATATAAGGAAGAACATAGCCAAATAAGGCGCTTTTCATTTTTGAAGTAACTAGATCATCCCAGCCTTCCTCCTCTATAAGAGAGCCAGAAGAAAAAGAAGAAGAGGTTCCTGTAAGGGAAGAAGAGGAAGAAGAGGAAGCCTCTCCTCCACAACTTGTGAAAGTAAGGATGAGAGCAAGTAGAGAAATCGAGAAGGCTTTGATTTTCATAAGAAAGTCTCCTTTTCTACATCTACTTTTTATCGTTTCTTGTTTCGAACATCAAGAAAGAAAAAGAAAACCCCCAAGAAGGGGGTTAGAAGCAAAGTAGAATGGATTAATAAGCACCCGGAACCTGAATTAAGATTTCCGTAATGTTATTGGTCGCGTCATAGCTAAGAGAGAAGACACAGGTGTACTCTTCCGTTGTGCCATAAAGTAAGCTAGTAGAGCCTTCGAAGCTGGTTGGATCTACTACCCATCCATTTGCTGTTAATTCGGTAGTAACTGCTTCGGTATAGTCTCCTCCAGCAATCGTCATAATGGCCATAGCATAGCCATAATCAAGCATGCTGGTATCAATATAGCAGTAAGTGCCTTCTAAAGAGGTAGAAGGAAGCGTTACAGTAGCGCCCATGTATTCGATGATGGTAGAGAGATAATCTGCATCATAAAGTAAGTTCCAAGCTAAATCCAAAACGCTGATATAAAGCACGCCGTCTTGATAAATAAGTTCTACACCAAGATTATTTTCAGTATCGCCATAAACGGTGAAGACATTGCTTAAACTGCTACTTCCAAGCGTAATTGCTTCAAATCCAGCTTCTAGTAAGACACTAGCATAGGCAGCAACCTCTTCTTCCGTAACAGTAGCAACCGCAATGGATAAAGTGCCGTTGTAATCATCTACTTCTGCAGAGACTTCGTTAATACTTGCTCCTTCTATAGCAGGTAAAGAGCCGCTTAATCCAAGGCTTGCAATTTCTTCTGCAAAGCCGTCTTCTGGCCATGCAGCGCTAGGCGCTTCGCCAGCAAGAGAAACTTGAATTAAGGTTACATAGTCATAGTTGCTATCCATAACATAGGCAGGAATCACAGAAACGGTGCCAGTAGGATCTACATAAGCTCCTTCTGTCGCGCGATAAGTCCATCCTGCTTCTTCATAAATAGCAGCAATTTCTTCTGTTTTATCGCCATCAAGCGCAGACCAAATGAGTTGGAAATAGCCTCCCTCATCGATCATATCCGCGATGACAATTCCGCCTTCTGTTGTAACAGAGCTTAAATCAGGAAGAGTGACTCCTGTTGCTCCTAAAGCAGTGACAAGCTCAGCTACTTCGGCAGCTGGATACGCATCATAATTAATTTGTGGTTGAAGGAACTGCACGATAATTTCGCCATAACTAGTATCTAGAGTTAAGGAAACTTGATAGGTAGCGTCTGGGCTTAATAAATAAGGAGATCCATCAGAAGCCGCACCATTTTCTGTCCATCCTTCAGCAACAAATACGGCAATCCATGCATCTAAAGAGGCAGTTTCTACTGGTACAACCGAAAGATAATAAATACCAAAGATGGAATAATCTACGATTTCATAGGTTGCATCACCTGGATAATCTGGTAAGTCGATGGTAAGACCAAAGTACTCACTTAACTCATCGTTTGGCACAGAAGTTAAAGGTGCAAGCTCAACATGAACAAAGGTCGTCCCGTCATCAATATCTTGGGCAATGATGGCAATTAAAGTGCCAGTAGGATCAAGATAAGTGGAATCATCACTGAGAGTCCAACCTGCGGCAGTAAAGGCAGGGGCAAGATCAGCTGGGGTAACCGTATCTTCTATGCCAGTCCACTGAATTTGGAATAGTCCTTCTGTTGATGTGCCATCATAAATGTAGTAGTCGCCACTTGGATAGGCAGATAAGTCAGGGAAGTTCACTTCTGCATCCCCTGCTAAAGCTGCAACAAGGGCAGCAATTGTATCGGCAGGGTATTCGGTGACTGCTTCTCTTGCCATAGCGTCCACGCACATAACGCCAGTTCCTTCTCCAATGGTGTTGTAGGTTTCATCTGCGAGATAGAGTTGAAGATAAAGGTGCGCGCCTTCATACATAAACTCATAGTTATATTCGTAGCTTTCTGTGCCTTCTAATCTTTCTAGCCCGCTCTCAGCAAGAATTGCGGCATATTCTTCTACCAAAGAGAAGGGAGCGTTTTCTACTTCAAGCGAATATAAACCACCAGAATATTCGATAAAATCCCATGTATATCCGGATAAATCGATATAAGGCAAAGTGTAACCGCATAAGGCAAGACGCATCTCGGTCAGGAAGAGTTCATCCCAAGTTTCCTCAATAGGAGTGGAACTTGTAGCGGACGAATTACTACTGGTATCAGGTGGAAGGGATGAGGTGAGATCAGAGGAGCTTGGCTCTGAAGTAGAAGAAGAGATTCCATCACCGCCGCATCCAGCTAGCGCTAAGACTGCAGCAAGTAAGGAAAGGGAGAATGCTTTGTGTTTCATAAGAAAATCTCCTTTTCTTTGCCTCTTTTTTAGAGGTGATAAGGAAAATATCAAGAAAAAATTGTTAAAATTTACTGCTTATTTTCGAAACATAATCTTTTCAGAGCGGAAAAGACGATTGGAAAAAAAGACGACAAGACTTGCTGCTAAAGCGGTAACTACAATCGTAATTGTCATATAAAGCCACGGGAAAGTAGAAGATTTTAAAATAAGAGACATACAAGAAGAAATATTAAAGACAGGAATAAAAGCGAAGGGTAAAGCGCTAAAATCAAGAATACTTGAAAGAAGAGAAACGACCATCATTAAAGTGAGTAATCCTCCCAAATAAGAGTTCGCTTCTTTAATACTTTTAGCAAAGGCACTAATCGCAATACCAATTCCTACAAACAAAATATCACTTAACAAGAAGAGGATTAAGATTGGGAAGGCGCTATCAAAAGATAACTGGAACCCAGGTAATATCGAAGGAATGGAGAAGAATACTCCTAAAAAGCTCACAAGGGCAGAGGCAAGCGAGGCAAGAGAAATTGCCAGTATTTTTCCCCAAGAAATCGCGCTTCTAGATACAGGAGTTATCAGTAAAGTTGCTAAAGTCCCTCTTTCTTTTTCACCAGCGATAGATTCTGGCGCTAAAGAAATAATCGGAGAGAAAAGGAAGGTTGTAGTTAATAAAGGAATTAAGAAGCTTGCCACTTGATCCATGCGGAAATTTTCTTCGGCAACATTGCTGTCGATAGGGAACCCGTTTTCTTGATTTAACAAATAACCGTTATAGGCAAAAGATACGAGACTAGAAGTTAATTCGTACAAATAAGTAGCCTTTTCCGATGCGCCATTATAGTAAATATTAAGTGTTTGAACCTTTTCGCCTAATAACTCGTCTTCAAAAGAAGGGGAGTAGTCCAAATAGACATCATAAGTGCCCTTTTTCACTTCTTCTTTTGCAGAAAGAGATTCCTCTTCCGAAAGAGGATAAGTTTTTAAAGTATTGCCCCTTCCTCCGGAAGTGAAAGTTGCTTCTAATAAAGAAACTAATTTAGGATATTCCCCTTCTCCAAAATCGTCGGTATAGGCAATATGGAAAACAGTATTTTCTATTGCCGGGGTAGAAACAATATTTGTCATAATGTTTCCCATCGACATATAGAGAACAAAAATCAAAATACCAGGTAAGAAGAGGGCAATTAGCATCCGGTAATCGGTAAAATAACGGAGACATTCCTTTTTAAAGATGGTAGCAAGACCTTTCATAGATTGTCTCCTCCCTCTTTTTCATATAAAGCGAAGAAGACTTTTTCTAATCCGCCTTCTTCCTTATATTTTTCTTTGGTATCTTCTTTTTTCAGTTCTCCATGCAAAAGTATGCCAATTCGGTCACATAACTTTTCTGCCAAAGAAAAAATGTGTGTGGAGAGAAGCACCAAATGATTACTTTTCTTTAAATCGAGTAAAAACTGTTCTACTTCTTGCGAAGCTACAATATCGAGTCCGTTGGTAGGCTCATCAAAAATGACAATTTTCGGTTTATGCGCTAGAGATAAAGCCAAAGAACACTTTTGTTTCATGCCAGTAGAAAGTTCATCAATTTTTTTATTTCGATATTCACTAATATGAAAACGTTCAAATAAGATTTCTTTTTCTTCTTTCGCCTCTTTCTCGTCCATCGCGTATAAACGCGCAAAATAATCAAATGTTTGATTAGGCGTAAAAAACCCATCAAGTTTGAGTTCAGAAGTTAAAAAACCTATTTCTTTTCGATAAGCAGTAAGATTTTTCTCAATATCTTCTCCTTGATAAAAGATTTTGCCCTCTTCTGGCTTAATTAAAGAAGCAATCATCCGTAAAGCAGTAGTTTTTCCTGCTCCATTTGGACCTAAAAGACCATAAATTTCTCCCTCCTCAAAAGAAAGAGAAAGCTGATTCACCGCAACAAGGCGTTTTCTTTTAGCAAAAAGAGGTTCACCCTTTTCTTTTGGCAGGGAGAATGTTTTTCGTAAATTGTCCGTAGATAAGATGGCCATGAGGGTAGTTTACCAAACTATTTGTATTTCGAGGATGTCTTTTCAACACTCCTGCTAGAAGGTAAAGAAGAAAGAAGGTAATCTAATGCACGATGAATAAGTTGACCGCGGTTTTCCTTGATATTCTTCACGTTTTATTTCTTGGAGTATTTATTGGTCTTGCTATTTCTGCTTATAGTCTTCTTTTCACTCTTCTTAGTGAATTATCGTTAGGAATGCATGCTTCGCGTGACCCTCTTGTCATTGGAGCAGAAGTTGTCATTACCGTTGTTGCTGCTCTTTTGGCATATCGCATCATCCGCGCGGAACCTATCGCGGAAGGGATTGAGGTTCCTCACGCTTTAATGGCCATCAGAGGAGAAGAAAAAATCGGGGGACTTCATCGTCTTGTCGCGGTCATCTCTTCCAGTTTTGTTACCGCGATTACGGCAATTCCTTTAGGACCTGAAGGAGTAGGCGGGCTTATTTCTGCCCAAATTGTAGTGCTTGGGCAAAGAATGGATCATCATAACGTAGGGAACCGGGGAGAGATTGCGATGGGTTTATCCGCAGGATTTGCTGCCGCATTTTTATCTCCTCTTGCGGGACTATTTTATGGCTTTGAAGAAGGCTGGCATCACTTCTCTTGGCGTCTTTTGTGGAAAGGTGCCATCATGTGTTTATCTGCTTTCTTAGTCGCTTACGCCATTGATATTACGGCAGGAATGAAAATGATTTTTGCCATTGAAGGACTTATCTTCCCTTCTTGGTTTAGTTTTATCCTTCTTCCTTGTTTATTTATCGCGGTACCGCTTGTGGTATATCTTTTTTCCTATTTATTTATCAAACTAAATGCTTATGTGCGGATGAGAAGAGACGGGAAATATGCTAGATTCCGAATGCTTTTATTCTTTGTCGTGGTCATGATATTTGCCTTCTTTTTCCCTTATGAATCCGTGATTGGAAGCGGGCATGGCTTAGTAGAAGGAATGATGGAAGAAAAGGTATGGTATCTTGTTCTTTCTTATCTAGTAATTCGTTTTGTGATTACTTTAATAGGCGGGAATGCCGGGGCAAGTGGTGGAATTGTAATTCCTTCTTTAGCAATGGGCGCTCTTATTGGCCGTATTTTTACTTTAATTGGGGAATCTTATTGGGGAATGGATTCCTCTTCTTCCGCTTTCTGGACGGTATATGCCGCGTGTTTCTTTTTAGCGGTCTTAAATAAAATTCCTCTTACTGCTTCAACCTTACTTGCCTCTTCTTTATTTGCGATGAGCGGAGACGCCTTAAGCGCGCTTCTTGCTGTTCTTGTTTCTTTACCTGTTTACGCTTTAGCGTGCTTACCTTTATATCTTCATAAGGTGGAAGATTTATATGATGGAGTCATTGAAGTGGAAGAAAAAGCGCTTCATTTGCCTCACTTACACGGAGTTCCTTTAGAAGAATAAATCATCTTCCTTGCAATATACCCCCCGAGGGTATATCTTTTGCGCATGAAATGCACAGAAAGACATACCAAAAGAAGTGAAGAAGAAAAGAAAAAAATCTTACACCGCCTTGCCAGAATGGAAGGCCAATTACGGGGAATTTCCAAAATGGTGGAGGAAGAGTGTTACTGCGCGGATATTGTTAATCAATTAACTGCGGTAGAAAAAGCTATCCATTCTTTAAGTGGAGATATGCTTGAACGTCATCTAAGAACTTGTGTGGTTAAAGAGGTTCAAGAAGACGGGGATCATGCTATGGAAGAAGCTTATGAACTTATTCGGAGGTGGGCAAAATGAAAAAACGTTTTGCTGTTACGGGAATGACATGCGCAAGCTGCCAAGCACACGTGGAACGCGCCGTAAGTAAATTAAAAGGAGTTAAAAGTTGTAGCGTCTCTCTTCTTACTAATTCCATGGAAGTAGAATTTGCAGAAAAAGAGGTTGGAACTAACCAAATCATTGCTGCAGTAGAAAAAGGCGGATATCACGCGATTTTAGAGGAGGAAAGAGGTAAAATCCCTGCAAAAGAGGCGCCAAAAAAGCGAAAAAGATTTTACGAAGAAAAAGATTTCTGGATTTTAGTAGTAGCAGTCTTACTCTTAATTTTATTAATGTACGTTTCTATGGGGCAGATGATTGGAATTCCCTTACCTTCTTTTTTAGAGGGAAGAGAAAACGCCTTAGTAAACGCCTTTACTCAACTTCTTTTAACCTTCCCTTCCCTTATTTTCTTTGGCCATTATTTTGTAAGTGGCTTTAAGCGCTTATTTCATCTAGAGCCGAATATGGACTCTTTGATAGCTCTTGGTGCTTCTGCTTCTCTTATATACGGCATTTTTGCCATTTATATGATGGCTTATGCTTTAGGACAGCAAGATTTTGCTACTCTAGAGCATTATCAACATAATCTTTATTTTGATAGTGCTGCCATGATTTTAACGTTAGTTTCTTTGGGGAAATATCTAGAAGGACTCTCTAAAAAGAAAACAACAAAAGCCATTGAAGATTTAATGGATTTAGCGCCCAAAAAGGCTCTATTACTTTTCAAAGACACGGAAAAAGAAATCCCAGTAGAAGAGGTTCATGTAGGCGATATCTTAATTGTGAAAAAAGGGATGCTTGTACCAGTTGATGGCGTGATTGTGGAAGGACAAGGTTCCTTTATGGAAGCAAATATTACAGGAGAGGCATTACCTGTTTATAAAGAGAAAGAGGCAAAAATTTATAGCTCTACGATTTTAGATTCTGGCTATATCCATATGAGAGCAGAAAAGGTAGGCCAAGATACTTCTATTCAAACCATTATTCGCTTAGTCAAAGAGGCCGCGGATAGCAAAGCACCGATTTCTAAACTTGTAGATAAGATTTCTCTTTATTTTGTTCCTACGATTTTGCTCATTGCTCTTGCTACTTTTATTGGCTGGCTTTCTTCGGGAGTTAGCTTTGAAATGGCTTTTAATTTTGCTGTTTCCGTCTTGGTGATTGCTTGTCCTTGCGCACTAGGACTTGCTACGCCGGTTGCTATTATGGTTTCCAGCGGGAAAGGGGCGCAATCTGGCTTATTAATCTCCAATGCGGAAATCTTAGAAAAAGCTCATTTTGTGAAAACTGTAGTCTTAGATAAAACAGGAACTTTGACGGAAGGAAAAATGAAAGTTACCGACTATAAAGAGTTAAAGGAAGGGGAGAACTCCTATCCTTATGTCGCTGCTTTAGAAGAACGTTCTGAGCATCCTCTAGCTTCCGCTATTACTAGCTACCGCCAAAAGAAAGAATCATATCCCGTTACCTCTTTTACATCGCGTAGCGGAGTAGGACTAGAGGGGGTTGTAAATGGCCACTTTGTGGAGGTAGGAAACCGCCGCTTATTTGAAGATAATGTACCAGAAGACCTCAATAAGCTTGCAAATCTCATGGAAAAAGAAGGAAAAACAGTATTGTTTGTCCGCATTGATCATGAAAATAAGGCTTTAATTGCACTAAAAGATGAATGCAAACCACACGCGAAAGAGGCCATATCTTTATTAAAAGAGGCGGGAATTACGACGATTATGCTCACAGGAGATAACAAGCTTACGGCAAGCTCTATTGCGAAAGAAGTAGGAATTGACCGCGTTATTGCAGAGGTTTTACCAGAAGAGAAAGCATCTATTGTCAAAAGTTTACATCAAGATGACCATCATTTAGTGGCGATGGTAGGTGACGGAGTGAATGATGCAATTGCTTTAACTTCTAGCGATTTAGGCATTGCTATTGGTGCAGGATCCGATATTGCAAAAGAATCCGCGGATATTGTCTTGTTACGGAATGAACTACTTGATGTTTATAACGCTATCTCTTTATCCAAACGAACCCTTACTACCATTAAGCTTGGTTTATTTTGGGCATTTATCTATAACTTAGTTGGTGTAGTGCTGGCAACAGGTGCTTTCTATTATTTAGGAGGCGTTGCTCTTACTCCAATGATTGGGGCAATTGCAATGAGCTGCAGTTCTGTCTTTGTTGTGTTAAACGCTCTTACCATCAACTTTTGGAAGCCAGTTTCTTATCCAAAGGAAACTGCCTGCCCAATTGCTTTTATAGAGGAAGGAGGTGAAAAGAGAATGGATAAAATTACTTTAAAAGTCAAAGGAATGACTTGCCCTATGTGTGTGAAACACGTAACGAATGCTTTACTTAGAGTAAATGGCGTAAAAGAAGCACACGTTTCTCTAGAAGAAGAGAAAGCGGAAGTGGAAGGGGAAGACTTAAAACGCGAAACTTTAATTGCTGCCATTACGGAAGAAGGCTATAGCGCGGAATAAGTTTCTTTTCTCTCAAAAGGCCCTCTTGCAGGGCTTTTTTTGTTGCTTTCTTTCTCTTACTGCGCGTTAAATAGAGATATGTGGGAAGCAGCGATTATTGTTCTTGTGCCCTTTGTCGGCTCGGCATTAGGGGCAATGGGGGCCTTTTTATTAAAAAAGCCTTTATCCGCCTTATGGGAGAAGATTTTATACGGCTTTGCTGGGGGAGTGATGGTCGCGGCAAGCTTCTTTTCTCTTCTTTCTCCTGCAGTGGAAGAAGGAAATGCTGATTTACCTGGGTTTGGCTGGGTTCCTGTGCTTGTTGGCTTTGTTTTTGGAGTTGCTCTTCTTTTCGGCATCGATAAACTTGTTCCTCATTTACATCCGAAAGACAACCAAGCAGAAGGTAAGAAAAGTGTGATGTCGCGAGAATGGATGCTTTTCTTAGCTTTAACCATTCATAACATTCCAGAAGGACTTGCTGTGGGAGTAGGTCTTTCTCCTTATTTATACGATAACAGCATTGGTATGATGTCCGCTTTAATGCTTAGCGTGGGTATTGCGATTCAAAACTTCCCAGAAGGACTTATCGCTTCCTTGCCTTTAAGAGAAAGCGAAGGAAAAGGGAAAGCGGTACTGCTTGGATTACTTTCTGGAATAGTTGAGCCGCTTGCCGCTGTGATTGCCTTATTAATTGCCCCTTATGTGGAACCGATTTTGCCTTACGCTTTATCTTTTGCAGCAGGAGCGATGATTTATGCTGTTATTGAAGATTTGATGCCTGCCAAAGAAGAAAAACACTCTAACGCCTTAGTTTTAGCGTTCTGTTTTGGCTTTGCTTTGATGATGGTGTTAGACCTTGCTTTAGGATAGTTTATACCGATATAAAAATACCGATATTGCCTTTCCAACTCTATTTGTAGAAGAAAATGGGTGAAAAGTGCCATTTATTGGTATCGTTATATCGGTAAAAATAAACTGAATTGTTGTTTTTTCTGTTTTTGCCTACTATATTTTTGCCGGATAAAGTATGAAGGAAGAAAAGTTCTCGAAAAATCAATTACGACGCTACCCCGTCTATCTCAAATTCCTTACTGCCTTACAAGAGCAGGGAATTGAGTATGTTTCTTCTCCTCTTATCGGGGAAGAGCTTGGATATAGCCAAGAGCAAGTCCGGAAAGATTTGCAGGCGATTTCTGATGAGGCTGGGAGACCAAAAAAAGGTCGTTCTGTAGCTAAACTAATTGAAAGTTTAGAATCTTTTCTTGGTTACCGCGAAGCTGATCCTGCCATTTTAATTGGCGCAGGACATTTGGGGAGTGCTTTGCTACGCTATCCTTCCTTTGCCGACATGGGGCTATATATCAAAGCTGCCTTTGATGTTGATCCTAAAAAAGTTGGAGAAGAGGTTGGAGAAGTTCACGTTTATCCTTTATCGGATATGGAACGTTTAGTTCCAGGACTTCGCGCGCGCATAGCCATTATTACTACTCCCGCTTCTGCAGCACAAAATGTTGCAGAACTTGCTATCAAAGCGGGCTGCCGAGGAATTTGGAACTTTGCTCCTGTTCATCTTTCTTTACCCGATTCTGTTGTGCTAGAAGAGGTGAATCTTGCTAGCTCCCTTGCGGTTTTATCTCATCGCCTGGATTCCCGTCATTAAAAGGAGGAAAGTCATATGCCAGAGAAAAAGGAAACAAAACCTGTTAACCCCGAAGAAGCAAAGAAGGCTGCTGAAAAAGAAGTAGATGCTTTGGTTAAAAAAGCACAAAAAGCCTTAGAAGAGTTTTCACAAAACCCTATTTATGATCAAGAAAAGATCGATTATATCGTCGCAAAAATGTCGGTCGCTGGTTTAGATCACCACGGCACATTAGCGCGCGCAGCGATTGATGAAACTCATCGTGGTGTTTTTGAAGATAAGGCAACCAAAAACCTTTTTGCCTGTGAATATGTTGTGAACAACATGCGCCACATGAAGTCGGTTGGTGTAATTTCGGAAAACCCCATTACTGGTATTACAGAGATTGCAGAACCTGTTGGCGTGGTTGCCGGTATTACTCCTGTTACAAACCCAACTTCGACTGTTATTTTCAAGTCTTTAATTTGCATGAAGACGAGAAATCCTATTATTTTCGCTTTCCATCCAGGTGCCCAACAATCTTCCAAACAAGCCGCAATTGTGATGCGTGATGCTGCTGTTGCTGCTGGCGCGCCTGCTAACTGCATCCAGTGGATTGAGCATCCTTCAATGGATGCTACTTCTGCACTTATGCAGCATAGCGGGGTTGCTACGATCTTAGCAACAGGCGGCAACTCCATGGTGAAAGCTGCTTATTCGTGCGGGAAACCTGCTTTAGGTGTTGGAGCAGGAAACGTTCCTTGCTACATTGACCGTTCTGCCGATTTAGAGCAAACCGTAAATGATGTTGTTTTATCGAAAAACTTTGATAACGGCATGATTTGCGCTTCTGAATCTGCCATCTTTGTTGATGAACCTGTCTATGAGCAAACCAAAGCTTTATTAAAGAAATATCGCGCCTATTTTGCGACCCCTGAAGAGACAAGAAAACTCGAAAAATACATGTTTGGAGTCGTCAAGGGTGAAGCAGGTGTCGAGAATGCTCGTTTAAATTCTGCTATTGCAGGTATGAAGTCTTCTGTTCTTGCCAAAAATGCCGGCATTGATATCCCAGAAGATACCTCGATTATTTGTGTAGAACTTGATCAAGTTGGTCCGGAAGAACCTTTATCCAGAGAAAAACTTTCTCCTGTTCTTGGCGTTTATAAGGTTAACGGCTTTGATGAAGGCACCAAGCTTTGCCAAAAGATGCTTGAATTTGGCGGACTTGGTCACTCTGCTGCCATCCACTGCAAGAGCCAAGAAATGGCCGATACTTTTGGTGACCGTGTCTTAGCAATTCGTGTCATTTGGAATTCACCTTCTACTTTTGGCGGAATCGGTAATGTTTATAACTCCTTTATTCCTTCTTTAACGCTTGGTTGTGGCTCTTATGGTCATAACTCAGTGGCCGGTAACGTTTCGGCATTTAACTTATTAAACATTAAGAAGGTTGGGAAAAGGAGAAACACCATGCAATGGTTCAAAGTACCGCAAAAGATATATTTTGAAAGAAATAGCATTCAATATTTGAAGTCTTGTAAAGACATGAACAAGGTGTTCATTGTTACCGACCGCAGCATGGTTGAGCTTGGCTTCTTAAACCGTATCATTGAGCAAATTAACTTAAGAAGAAATAAGGTTACTTATCAGCTCTTTAGTGAAGTAGAACCTGATCCAGATATCAGCACGATCCGCAGAGGTGTTGCTTTGATGAAACAGTTCGAACCAGACACCATTATTGCCCTTGGTGGTGGTTCACCAATGGATGCTGCAAAGGGTATGTGGATTTTCTATGAGCATCCAGAAGTTAACTTCGATGATTTAAAGCAAAAATTCATGGATATTCGTAAGAGAGCCTTCAAATATCCTGAACTTGGTAGAAAGAGCAAACTCATCTGCATTCCTACCACTTCTGGTACAGGAAGTGAGGTCACTCCATTCGCGGTTATCTCGGATAAAGCAAATTTAAAGAAATATCCTTTAACTGACTACTCTTTAACGCCAACTATCGCGATTGTTGACCCAGAATTTACAACAAATTTACCAGCAAAATCTACCGCAGAAACCGGTATGGACGTCTTAACTCACGCCATTGAATCGTACACTTCGGTTATGGCAAGTGACTTTACAGACGGTCTTGCTTTAAATGCCATTCGTCTTGTCTTTACCTATTTACCAAGAGCGGTAAAAGATGGGAAACATGACTTAGTAGCAAGAGAAAAGATGCATAACGCTGCAACGATTGCAGGTATGGCTTTCGCCAATGCCTTCCTTGGCATTACGCACTCTTTGGCTCACAAAATTGGCGCGGAGTATCACTTAGTCCATGGACGCACCTGTGCCATTCTTCTTCCTCACGTGATTCGTTATAACGGAACAATGCCGACAAAACTCTCTGTTTGGCCAAAATATGAAGAGTATCAATGTGACCGGAAGTATCAAGAGATTTGTAAGGTCTTAGATATTCCTACCTCTTCGCCAGAAGATGCCACAGAAAAGCTTGCAGAAGCGGTGATGAATCTTGGGAAAGAGATTGGCATTGATATGAATTTCAACTCCCTTGTTCCAGATGAAGATACTTGGGAGAAGAATTTAGAGACTATTGCCTATCTTGCTTATGAAGATCAATGCACTCCTTGTAACCCACGTATGCCTCTTGTCACGGAAATGATGGACCTTATGCGCAAGGCTTATAAGGGGAACTAGTATGGTGAATGTTAGCATTTGTGTTGGTTCTTCTTGCCATTTAAAAGGTTCTTATGAGGTCATTGAGGCCTTTCGGAACGAGGTGAAGAAGCGCGGACTCGAGGGGAAGGTGGAACTCAAAGCCGCCTTCTGCCTTGGTCAATGCGGACATGACGGAGTCGCGGTGAAGATTGAGGATGAAATTATCCCTGGACTTCGCGCGGAAAATGTTGCAACTTTATTTGATGAAAAGGTGATGCCCCTGCTTTAGGGGCATCTCTTTCTTTGAAAGGAGGAGAATATGCCTCACGCCTTAGTAAGCAAAGAAAACGACTGTCGAAGTTGTTATAAATGCATCCGGGCTTGCCCAACAAAGAGTATTTCTTTTCAAAATGGACAAGCCAAGATCATTACGAGTGAATGCGTTTTATGTGGGAACTGTTATTTGGTGTGCCCCCAGGAGTGCAAAATCATCCGTGATGATAAGGCGAAAGCCTATTCTCTTTTGGAGGAGAAAAAGGAAGTGTACGCTTCTTTGGCGCCTTCCTTTTACGCCTATTATGAAGGTTCTTCTTTTGCGGATTTAAAGGAAGCTTTGCTTTCTCTTGGTTTCAAGGGGGTAGAAGAAACTGCCTTAGGCGCTACGCTTATTAAAAGACGTTATGAAGAGTTACTCAAAGAAGGGAAAAAGGAAGTTTATATTTCCACTTGTTGCCATTCTATTAACCTTCTTGTGGAACGTTATTATCCTGATTTAACAGAAAATCTTGCTCCTGTTTTAAGCCCTATGCTTGCCCATGCTGAGGTGATAAAAAAGGAACATAAAGAGGCAAAAGTTATCTTTATTGGTCCTTGCATTTCCAAAAAAGATGAGATTGACCGTAATCCTAGTTATGTCGATGTTGTCTTAACTTTTGCTGAACTAGATGAAATGCTTCAAGAGAAGGGAATCACCTTAAAAAAGACGCGAAACATTGAGGAAAAGAAAGCTCATAGTAGAGCAAGACTTTTCCCGGTGGAAGGTGGAATTCTTGATACGATGGATAAGAATGAGGCCTGGCAATATATCGCGGTAGGCGGGATGGAAGAGGCAATGGAAGCTTTAGAAGAGGTACGGCAAGGCAAATTCCATCATACTTTTATTGAGATGTCGGCCTGCCCTGGCTCTTGCATTAATGGCCCTATTCCGCGTAAAAAACATAACGCGCCTTATAGTGGCTTAATTTCGATTCGCGAAGCAGCGGGAAAAGAAGATTTCACTATTCAAAGCGACGCTTCTTTTACGCGTTTATTTACGAAAAATCCGAAGGCAGAACATCATTTCTCGCCTCAAGAGATTGAAAAAGTGCTTACCCAAATTGGCAAGCGTTCTAAGAAAGATGAATTAAACTGTTCTTCATGCGGCTATCCTACTTGTCGCGCGAAAGCAGTCGCCGTGCTAGAAGGAAAAGCTTCTTTAGAAATGTGTTTACCCTACCTTATGGAAAAAGCACAAAACTTCTCCGACACGATTGTTGAAGAAAGTGAAAACGCCATTTTAGTATGCAATGAATCATTAGAAGTGGAACTTGCTAATCCTGAAATGGCACGTCTAGTTGGTGCTGCTTCTGCTAGTGATTTAAAAGGGAAGGGGATTAACGCCATTATGGACCCGGAACCTTTCGCGCTTGCTCTTGGTGGGCAACCATTAAAAGATCGAAAAATATATTTGGCAGAGTATGACAAATATTTAATTTCTACGATTACTTATGAAGAGAAATTCCATGTACTAATCGGCGTTTTCCGTGATGTGACGCGAGAAGAGAAAGCGCGGAATGAAGCACAAGAGAGAGCAAGAAACACCGCGGAGACTGTTAATGCGGTAGTAGAAAAACATATGCGCACCGTGCAAGAGATTGCTTCTTTGCTTGGGGAAAGCGCGGCGGAAACAAAGCTCGCTTTAAATAAATTAAAGGAGGCCTTACCAGGCGAAGACAATGATCGGTGAGGATACAGAATTAGAGTGGGGCACTCTTTCTTTAAATAAAAAAGGAGAGGAGCTTTGCGGAGATAGTGTTCGCGTGGTAAAAGCAAAGCCCAAAGAAGCTACTCTTGTTTTAGCAGATGGCCTTGGTTCTGGCGTTCAGGCGAATATTTTATCTACCCTTACTGCAGAAATGCTTTCCAAAATGATTGAAGGCGGGGTGGAGGTAAGAGAAGCGGTAGACTGCCTTATCCGCACCTTACCGATTGCCAAAAATAGAGGGAATGTTGCCTATAGCACGTTCACCATTACCAAAGTAAAGCCTGACTGGAGTTTTACCATTTATAACTACGATAACCCAGAACCTATCTTCTTACATTACGGCAAAGAAACTCCTCTTATTTATGATGAGTTAGAAGTAGGAGGAAAAACCATTCACCGCGCAAGAGGTAGACTTGCCCCCAATGACGTTTTAATTATGGTGTCAGATGGTGCGGTTTATGCAGGAGTAGGGGAAACGCTTAACTTTGGCTGGACAAGAAAAGAAATCGGGGAATATATGTCCGCTTTATATGACCCTTCTATTTCCGCAAAAAATCTTGCTACCTTACTCGTAGACCACTGCCGAGTCTTATATAATTCTCGCCCGGGAGATGACACGACTTCTCTGGTTTTAAAAAGAAGAAAGAGAGTGAATGTTAATCTCTTAGTAGGCCCTGCTACGAATGCAGAGGATGATACCAAAATGATGTCTTTATTCTTTTCGAAAGAAGGGAAGCATCTTGTATCAGGAGGAACAACAGCAAAAGTAGCAGCAAGATATTTAGGGGAGAAGGTGGAAACTTCTCTCGATTATATCGAGCCTAATATCCCTCCTATCTCGCACATTGAAGGAGTGGATTTAGTAACAGAAGGAGTGATTACACTCAATGCACTCGTGAAACTTGCAGAAGACTATTTAGGGAAAAATGAAAAGTATTTTGACTGGTCTTATAAGCAAGATGGAGCCTCTTTACTCGCAAAAGCCCTCTTTGAAGAAGCAAGCGATATCAGCTTCTTTGTTGGCTGCGCAGTGAATCCTGCTCATCAAGATCCCAAGCTAGGCATTAGCATTTCTACTAAGATGCAACTCGTAGAAAATTTAACCGAGCAATTAAAGAAGATGGGAAAACACATCCGTGTAGCGTATTTTTAGGAAGGAGAGAGAATATGAATAAGTTTGATACCCAAGTACAAGAGTTAAAGTACCGCGTCTTAAAAGAGGTCGCGATTTCTTATATGAAAGGGACTTTACAAGAAGATATTCCCGATATTCCTAAAAAGATTGTTCCTGGCCCAAAGCCTACGATGCGTTGCTGCATTTATAAAGAAAGAGCAATCGCTTCCGAAAGAGTGAAACTCGCCATTGGGGGGCATGAAGATAACCCCAATATTTTAGAAGTCATTGAGGCAGCTTGTGACCAGTGTCCTATCGGCGGAATGACTGTTACGGATGCTTGTAGAGGCTGCTTAGCGCATCGCTGCGCTTCTGCTTGCCGCCTCAACTGCATTAGTTTTGGTCCTGATTTAAGAGCAAGAATTGATAAAACGCGCTGCGTGAACTGCGGATTATGTATGAAAGCATGTCCTTTTGGAGCGATTTTAAATCACAAAAGACCATGTGAAGCGGCGTGTAAATGTAATGCGATTAAGATGAGGGAAGACGGCATTACTTCGATTATTGAAGAGAAATGCACAAGATGTGGTGCTTGCTCTTATATGTGTCCTTTCGGGGCAATTATGGATAAGAGTTATATCTTAAAATGTATCGATATTTTAAAAGAGGCAGAAAAAGGGGAAAGCACCGCTTATATGATTGTTGCCCCTAGCGTTTCTTCTCAGTTCCATTACGCGAAACTTGGACAGGTTATCAAAGGAATTGAACTTCTTGGTTTCCAAAACGTGATTGAAGCGGCTTTAGGCGCGGATATGGTCGCTTATGAAGAGGCGAAAGAACTCGAAGAAAAAGGCATTCTTACCTCTTCTTGCTGCCCTGCTTTTGTTCGCTACATTAAAACAGCCTTCCCTGAGCTCAGCGATAAGATTTCTCATAATCTTTCTCCTATGGCAATGATTGCCCGCTATGTGAAAAAGACCGATCCCAAAGCAAAGATTGTCTTCTGCGGGCCCTGTATTGCCAAAAAGATGGAGATGTTTGACGAAAAGTCCCGTCCTTATGTGGACTGCGTGATTACTTTTGAAGAGTTACAGGCTTTAATTGACGCGAAAGATATTGATTTAAAGAGTCTTGAAGAAAGACCATTAGATAATGCTTCCTTCTTTGGCAGAATTTTCGCTAGAAGTGGCGGCCTTACTGAAGCTGTGAAAGAAGCGTTAACCGAGCAAGGAAGCTCTTTTGAAGCAAAACCCATTATTTGCAGCGGTTTAGAGCAGTGCAAAACTGCTTTAATGCAGTTAAAGCGCGGCAATCCTTCCTTTAACTTTATCGAAGGGATGGCTTGCACAGGAGGCTGCATTGGAGGGCCATGCTGCTTAACACATGAAGTAAGAGACGCTGCAAGCGTTGATAAATACGGCCACGAATCCAAAGAAAAGACGATTGAAGGGGCAATCTCTGCCGTAATGGCGATGGAAAAAGATGCTCATTAATAAAATTGAGATTTGGAAAAAGATAGAGGAAATGCTCGAAAAGGAAGAAATTTCCTTCTTTTATGAGGAGGAAGTTCTCGTGATTCCTTTTCATTATGATGCTTCTTCTAAAGAGCCAAACTTTTGTGTGGATTTAACGTTAGAAGAGAAGGAAGAAGAAATTTTCTTATGCTTTTCTCTCAACTCCTTAATCCAAGAAGAAAAGACTTTATCTCCTTTTGAAAGATTACTGATTTGGAATCAGGCTTTAGAAGAGTATGTGCCCTACGGAGTAGCCTCTCTTCTTGATCCTGCTACCTCGTTTCATTTATCTCTTTCTTATTCTCTTCCTGTCGCGCAGCTTACTTCTTCTCTTTTAAGTAAAGTTATTTATTCTTACGCGGAGAAATACATGCAGTTAAAAGATAAAATTGCTTTTTATGTAGAAGCGATTCGTCATGAGGTAAAGGAAGAATGCTCTCCCCAGTAATGCCGACTTATTTGCTTTTTAAAAGCTTATTAGAAGAAAAGAAAATTACCTATACGGAAAAGAAAAACCGTATTCTTTCTTTTTCTTATCTTTCTAAGTACGGGAAAGTGCACGCTTTTGTGCGTTTCCCTTCTCATCCGGAAGGTTCGATTCTTCTTTATAAAAAAGAGAGAAATGGGGACTTTTCTCTTTTAATGCGATACTCTTTTCTTTACAGCATAAATGAATGGAATAAAAGCCAAATGGAAGGTTCCTTTTTTGTGGATGAAGAAGGGAAGGTTAGCTATGGACTTTGCCTTCCTTTGCTCGATTTAAAAGATCCTTCCAAAGCCTTATCTACTTATTTAGAAGACTTCGCGGAAGAGGTGACTTTTCATTACGAGGCCTTTCATAACGTCGAAAAAATCTATAAAAAGAAAGCAAAAGAAAAAGAGGAAGGAAAAGATTAAGCGTATCATTAAGTTACGATATGGATGATATGAGGGAGTTTACGTTTTCTTCTTACACGGTAGAACAAGTTAAGAAATTGCTCTCTTCGCTGGATCTTTCTTATCGCCCCATTGATGAAAAGCATTTACAGATTACTTATCAAAAGAGAACTTTTTCTCTTTTTATGAAAGAGGTTCATCACTATTTGCTTTTATCGATTAAAAAAGAAATCGAATTAAAAAATCCTCCTTCCAGTGAATTAACTCGTTTCTTAAATGAGATGAACGCTTCTTGTGGCTGGGGAAGATTTCGTTTTTCCAAAAAGGGAAGCAGCATTTATTTAACCTTTGAAGTACCGCATGTATCTTTCTTAGAAGAACCTCTTTCGAAAAATACTTTTCTTGCTGCGCTTGATAATGCAAAAGATGTAGGGGACTACCTTTTACCTGCCATGAAAAAGGAAGAAGAGAACCGTAATTTATTTTCTTTTTCTCCCTCCTTTTTATCTTCTTTGCTAGAAGGACACCTAGAAAGAGATGAAGAAAACGCGGCAAAACATTACTCTGCTTCTTTCTCTTTTGAAGAGACACGCCGAAGAATGGAGCAGTATTTTTCTGCTCATTCTTATCCTTATTCTTCAAGTGAACTTGGCTATTCTTTCTTTTTAAAAGGCACTTATCCCATGAGCGCGGCCTTATTTGAAGAAAAAGGAAGAAGAGGCGTTGTTTTTTATATGATGCATAAAGAAGAAGAGTTATCTTCTCTTTCTCCTTTATTATTTTCTGCTTTGGCAGTTAGCAATAGTGGCTACGCACTTGGGAAGGTAACTTATAAAGAAGACGCTTCTTTATTTGCCTACCGTATCATCTTACCTTTTTGTGAAGAAAGCCCTATATCGTTATCTTTACTTGATTACTGTTTATCTATCTTCTCTTCTGTCACAGAAAGACTATTCCCTTCTTTAAGAAAGGTAAGAACAGGAGAAATACAAGATATTGTTTCTTTTATTCACGCTTGGCGTGATTAACTCTTTGTATAGAGATGATAAAGCGCAATCGAAGCGGCATTATCTAAATTTAAAGAATCGACTTCTTTTTCCATTTCGATACGGACCGATGTGCCAATATCGTGATAGGAAGAAGGGAGACCTCTTGCTTCGTTACCAAAAATAAGCGTGGATGGCTTTATAAAGCTGAGAGAAGAAAGTGAAGTATCTGCGTCCAGCATAAAAGGGTAGTAGTGATGATTAGGAAACTGCTTCGCGTAAGAAGAAAAATCTTGGAAAAGTGAGATGCGAAGAGAGAAATAAGCGCCCATACTGCTGCGAATTGTTTTAGGGGAGTGGACGTCCGCCGCGGGAATAATGATCGCTAAATCATGAATAGAGAAAGAGGCCATCGCCCGCATAATGGTGCCAACATTGCCTTGATTAGAAGGCTCAACAAGTAAGATATGACTCTTTAATAAAGATAAGTCTTCTTCTCTTTTTTCGCATTCTAAAATCGCATAACATGCTTCTTTCTCGCTTAAAGAAAAGATTTTCGTATTATTTTGAATGACTGGAATATTCGCGCTTCGCGCAAGAGAGAGCACTTCTCTTTTGCCTTCTCCTTCTTTTAAAGACGGAGATAAATAGAGTTTTCTCGCCTCTTTTATCCTTCTTTTAAGCGCCTCAATGACCACAGTTAAGCCTAAGGCGTAGGTAATCTTGCTTTTCTTATCGTAGTAATTCACTCCCTCACTATAATAGAAATATGTCTAAATTAGAAACCCCACGTTTTCTTCTTTCTCCCTTAAAAGAAGAAGATTTAGAAGATATGTATCTTTCTTATGCTAGGTATGAAGAGGTAACGCGTTACTTGACCTGGGCACCTTATTCTGCAAAAGAAGAGGGAAGAGATTTTCTTCTTTCTCAAATAGAAAGAGAGAAAAAAGGGGAATATGTCATGGGGATTCGCGAAAAAGAAAGCGGGCGTCTTATTGGCTCGATTGATGTGGTCGCTTACTATCCTCATGGCATCCAGATTGGTTATGTTTTATCTCCATCTTATTGGCGAAAAGGAGTGATGCGAGAAGCTTTTAGCCGCAGCCTCTTTTATCTCTTTTTTGAAAAAGGGTATGACTACTGCCTGATGCGCGCGGATGAAGAGAATACTGTTTCAAACGCATTAATTACTTCTTTTGGTTTTCATTTTGCAAAAAAGATTCTTGTGAAGAATTATCGATATGGTTTTCGGATGGGGAATCTATATTCTCTTTCTAAAAAGGAATACTTTTCTTCCTATTTGGGGAAGTACCGAATCAAATATTCGGATGAAGAGTATCCTTTAAGAAAGGAAGGATGGGAAGCAAAACCACGTGTTATTGCGCGCGCTATCGTAGAAAGAGAAGATGAGAAAATTGCCTTACATGAAGTGGTAAGAGATGACATCTTTGGGAAAGATCAGTATGTAGAAACGCCAGGCGGGGGAATTAAGTGGGGAGAAAGGTTAGAAGAAGCTTTAATCCGCGAATGCGAAGAGGAGCTAGGAATGCTTGTTTCTCCCCAAATCTACCTAGGTTCTGTAGAAGATGAATATCGCTTAATTGGAAGGAAAAATATTACGCATTATTTCTACGCAAAAGTGTTAAAGAAGAATGCCATTCCGCAAAAAGTGTCACGTGGGGACTCTTTAATTGCCAATACCCTTTGGCTTACAAAGAAAGAGGCATATGAAAAGATGAAAGAAAATGCGAATGCCCGTGTGCCTTTTTTGGTAAAAAGAAGAGAGCTGCCCTTTTTAGAACTATTTAAGGAAGATAATTAGTTTTTTTCTTGTGCTCCATGTCCAAAGAAACCGTTTTCAAAGCAAGCCAACTTTCTAGAGATTGCTTATCCTCTTGCCTTTTGTTACATTATAGGCGTGATGAAAAGAAAGTATTGGTTATAAGGCGTTCCTCAGTAGGCCTTTTATCCACTTTTTTCTAATTATCGCTTCGATTATCCCTAGTTACTTCCTCAAAAACGGAATAAAACAAGAAAGGATTCATGTTTATGGGAATTTGGAGTAAAGCAAAGACGGTGCTTCTTGGCGCAGTAATCGCCCTTGGTGGAGCATCCTTTTTAGCATTTGGAGGAGAGACTCCTCTTGTAGCGGACGCTGCAGAAGGAGATATTGTTGCGCAGTATTCAGACGCCAATATAAGTTCTACTGGTTACAAAAGATGGGAACATATTGCAGGCAATGTGGGTGATACTAAGTTTACACTATCTTTAGGTCAAAAGGAGTATACGGGTATTAATGAGGCAGCCAATGATGTAGGAATTATTAATGAAGATTTATCGCTTGCCCAAGCGATTGATTCAAGTGCGATTGTTGGAAATAAAGGTTGGTATTTTGTTAAAACAGAATCTGAAATTAATAATGTTGCCAAAATCGATGTGGTGGTTAATGGTATTTCTGGTACAAAACCAAAGGTTTATGTTGCTTCAAGTGCAGACGGAAGTGAATGGACTAAGATTGCTGCATCTGGATCAACATTGAATGCCAATAGTACGATGACGTTAGAATTTGCGGCTATTCCTACAGCCTACTATGGTGTTGTTTTCCATGTTGAGTCTGGATATACCCGTCTAAACAAATGCGTAATAACATTTTATGAGGGTGCGTCCGCTCCTATGGGAGAAATTACCAGAATCGAAGTAAGAACTCCTCCCACCAAGGTAGATTATTATGTCGGTGATACTTTTAGCCTTGATGGTCTAACGGTTTACGGCTATGACGCAGAAGGAAATTCAAAATTATTAGACTGGCAGGGAGAAGATAGTGAAAACTTCGTATTTGGTATCGACCCTGGAACAGTTTTAACGGAAGAACATAAGACAGAAGGCGCTGAGTTTGTGTTGTCGTATGGCGAAAACTTTTTAGAGCCAGAAACAACATGGACTTACTCTGTTGCTGATGCTCCAGAGGCAATTCGCTATACATTATTAGAATCTCCAAGCGATTTAGTTATTGGATCTAAGGTGTTACTTGGCGTTACAGCAAATGACATTGATTATTATGCATCGTCTTACGCTGAGAGTGGCAAAACAAGATTTGATGTCACAAGCGAAAGTTTTATGGCAAATGGTGGCGATGGATTGATTGCCTTTGATTCCACTGATGCTAGTGTAAGACCTTTGGAGTTTGAAGTTCGCATTGCTGATGTTACAGATGAAGACGGTAACAAAGTAATTGCTCTATACAACGCGGAAGAAGAATATTATGTTGATGCTTCTAAAGATGGGACTGATTTAAGCACCAGTAGTGCTTTCTCATCTGGTGTTTATTTAACTCTCAAAGACATAGGTGGTGATTATGGCTATGGTTTATGGGGAAACAACAACGAAAATAGAGGTATTACTTTAGGTACTGGTGACCCTGAATATTTTAGAAATTATCAATTAACAGATAATAAGTACAAAGATATAGCAGCCAAACTTTATGTGCGTTCTTCTACTGGTGAAGATCAAGCTGCTGAATTAGACCGCTATCTCATGGAAGCAGACACTGAATATCAATGTGTCACTAAGTTCCCAGTAGCTAAAGATGCTTATTTGAACTTAATGAACGAAGAAGGAAGAACTGCTTTTGCTTCTCATATGGATGCAGTTACTCGTTATGAAGCATGGGCTACCTATTTAGGAGAACTTCCTTATGCAGAAGGACAAGTTCAAGCTTATATGCCCTTTGCCATGAATCAAAACGAAACATGGTGGATTATTGCTGTTGCTGTTCTTGCTTCTTGTGCTTTACTGGGCGGTGGTTATTACTTCTATCGTAAAAGAAGAAGCATCTAATTGCTAAAGTAAAAGATAAAGATAACTGATAAGGGAAGGGATTACCTTCCCTTTTCTTATCTTGCAATTTTTCTTGCTCTATTAAGAGAATTCTTCTATACTTTCTCCCGCTGGCGGACGTGGTGAAGGGGTTAACACAACCGGCTGTGAACCGGTGATACGCGGGTTCGACTCTCGTCGTCCGCCCCATTACTTGTGAAATTTCCCCCATAATTTTGCCCAAATTGGGTAAGATGAAATGGAGGATTTTTTTATGAAGTTAACTCTAGAAGAAAAGCTGCGATTGGTGAAGCTACATATTTTTGATGGAGTGCCAATTCG